>JAVBNM010000041.1:0-10242 GCA_031551565.1 Desulfovibrionaceae bacterium
AACCGCGCATTTTTTGAAGAAGTCTGTTGGGTTGTAGCTTAGTTTGGCCTGGCGCAGGCCTTCGTCGTCGAGGTCTTGCTCGCGGTTGATGTATTGGAAGTTGGGGCCCTGGTCGTTGGCGTAGAGCCAGTTTATGGCCTGATAGGAACCTTTGTATTTTCCGCAGGCTTTTTCAAAGTGGATGACGAGGGTGTCTGGGGAGAAGCCTTCGCCTATTGTGTAGGCCATGGGCCGTCCGTCCACGCGTATGAGCCCGCCGGTGAGTTCCGGCAGATCGTTCCAGTGGCTGAGCACGCGGAAGATGGCGTCGCTTTCGGCCACGAGGTTGTCGAAGGAGCCGCAGTCGCGCCAGCGGCACCATTCTTCCTGCATGGCGATGACGTCTTTGACTGTTGCTTCGGTCAGTTGGAGGTATTCGTAGTCGTAGAGCTTTTGGAACTGGCGCAGGAGGTTTTTCTTCTTGTGAAAGCGGTTGCCCGAAAGTTTTGCCAGTTCGGCGGAGAGGTAGACGTAGTCCCACTGGCCCCTGGCTTCGTCCATTTCGGTCATGCCTTCCAGTTTTTCTTGCCAGATGCCGCAAAGGCGGTCGGGAACGCGTATGAAGAAGGAGCCGGGGGCGATTTCCGGGAAGGCTTTCCAGTCGGTGATTTTGTCCCAGCATCCGACCGGCGCCCAGTAGGCGGGGAAGGGCGAATTTTGGCGAATCCAGCACAGTCCGCCGTCAAAGCGCCATTCAAGGCCGTAGTGTCCGGCCCATCCCCAGATGTTTCCTATGCTGTAATCCGAGGCCTGGATCGTGCAGGCGGACAGGAGTTTTCTGTATTCATCCATGAGTTCTAGGGAGATCGGTGTATATTTTGTATTCATCTGGCTCTCGAAATTGGTGTGAGTATTTTAGCGTGTTGCGCGGTGTGTCTTGCGGGCGTTTCAAAGGAGGAGCGGCCCGGTTTTTTTGTCTATCGAAACCGTTTGGCCGTTGAGGCGAAGCGGTACCAGTCGCAGCGCAGCAGCACGAAAAAGGCGGCTGTGGATTGAAATATCTGCGATACGAGCATGGAGGTGAATACGCCTCTGACATCCATTTCCAGGTGGTGTCCGAGGTACCAGGCGATTGGTAGACGTATCAGCCATGTTGCCCCGCTGTAAATAAAAAATGTGTACACGGTTGAGCCGGCGCCGATCATTATGCCGCTCATGATGATGCTGGTGACGGTGAAGGGCGTGGCGAAGATGTTGAAGCGGATGTAACTGACGGCCACGGCGCTGATTCCCGGGTCCGGGGCGATGAACCGGGCGATTTTCTGGGTGAACGGGAAGAGCATGGCGCCGACAGCGGACATGATCAGCGCGCCTGAAATCATGATTTTCAGGGCGACGCGCCTGGCCTCGGCCCTGTCTCCGGAGCCCAGGCAATGGCCGATGAGGATTGAGGCGGTCATGTTAAAGGCGATTGCCGGCAGAAAGAGGATTGATTCCACCCGCATGCCGGTGGTCAGGCCGCCCACGGCCGAGACCGGGTCTTTGGGCAGGGCCGAGGTGATGGCGAAGAGCACCACATAGCCAAGCTGCCAGAGCACCTGCATGCCGCCCGCCGGAATGGCCACTTTTATGAGATAGGGCAGGGCCTTTTTCTCCCAGCGCCAGGGTCCGAATGACTTGACGCCGACGTATTTGCTGCGGATCAGGAAAAAGGCGGTGAAAATCCCCCCGGCGAGGACGGAGCAGACCGTGGCCAGGACCAGGCCGTTCGCGCCCAGGCTTGGCAGTCCGAAATATCCCAGGCCAAAGCCGAAGTCGGCAACGCCATTCACCAGGCAGACGATCATGGAACTGCCCAGCGGAAACCAGACGTTTTTGCGGGATCTGAATATGGACAGGGTCAGGAACATGAAAAACTGCGCGGGTATCAGCGGCAGCATGATGGTGAAGATATGCGTGGCCACGGGTGCGAGCTTGTCCGGCACCTGCATGAGGGCGAGGATTTGCTCGCGGAAGAAATAACAGGCCGTCATGGCCAGGACGCAGATTGAAAGGCCGATTTTCAGGATGAGCCCGACATAGCGCAGGGCGCGCAGGGGCAGCCTGGCGCCGAGGGCCTGGCTCATGGCGGCCATGCCGCCGCTGACGACCGCCGCGCTGACGACCATGAAGAAGAACATGCACTGGGTGACTATGCCAAAGGCCGCCTGGACGTGCTCGTTGATGCGCCCGGCCACCCAGACGTCGGTGAAGCCGATCAGGAAGTTGAAGAACATCATCAGGGCCTGCGGCCAGGTGAGGGACCAGATTTCCCTGGTGGATACGGTCTTTTTTGGCGTGACCGGGATTGATTGCGCCGCGTTTTCAGCCATGCCGCAGTATTAACAGAGAAACCGGAGGAAGGCAAAGGGAGGCTGCGAAAGATTGCGTTAGAAAGTGGGCGATTAGGCAGCAGTTTCGGCGGATTCTGTTTGGGGATGCGGCTTTTGCAGGGGCGCGGCCGGGTTGTAAAATCCCCGTTTTCGGGGCCAGGGATTGGTGTAAACTTCCAGTAGGGTTACAGGATGGCCCATCGGCCCGGGGCATGCCCGGGACGATGGGCTGAGAGGCTCATTTTTTCATCCCGGACCCAAAAATGCTTTGACAAGCTCAGCGGGCTTATATACAACACGCGAAGTTAATGGGCAGTTAGCTCAGTTGGTAGAGCACCGCCTTCACACGGCGGGGGCCACAGGTTCAAGTCCTGTACTGCCCACCAGTAATTTCAAGGACTTACAAAGACAATTCGTAAGTCCTTTTTCTTTTTTGGTGATTTTGCCCCGCTATTATCCCGCTGGAAAAAGAAGAGGGATGCTCCCCCTGCTAGATTTTTCCGCTTTTTCAAGCTACACAAAGTTATACCAAAAATAAGCAGGGTTTGCTGATGCCTGTTCTTGTCAAAATAAAGTATTTAAAAGAATTTCGTTTCTTTCGCGACTTTAGTTGTGACTTGCCCCTCCGCCCAGGAAGGCAGTTGCTATTCATCTTTTTTGAATGGATTATCCGTTCCCGAACAAACAAGCCAAAGATTTTTTTCCGTTGAGGTGGCCACCACACATTTTCCGTCGCGGCTCATACCAGCCAAATCAAGAGAGATGTCGGGAATTGTCAGCTCCAGTTCAGCGATATATGATTTGAGATCCATCGCCCCCGCGCCTTCCCTCCAAAGCACATTTTTGCAGGACAAGGCATCAGGAGCGGAGGGACTGAACAACATTGTTTTACCATCCGCGCTGATGCTGCTGCTCGCGTCCTCCACTGGCCCGATAGAAAGAAACTCCACTTCGCCAGTCATGACATTCCAGCGGACGGGCATTCCCATGCTTTTTGTGTTATGCCAAGTAGCTGCTGACAGAGCATCCTGAAAGAACACAGAGCCGCTCGCATAATTTCCATCATGACTAAGCCCCGAAAGCAGCAAATGCATTATTCTTGTCCGCCAGGGAAGAGTATAGGAACCAAACTTGCAGCCCTTGGGGAGGATCTCGGATACATCATAATTTATTTGGATATCTAATTGTCCACTTGCCCATTTCCGGCGTCCAGACAGCGTATGTCAAGAGTTCGCCCTCGCAGCGCCAGATGAGCAGCTTGCCTGCATGATCAGCCCTTATAAGCTCCATATCCTTGCAGCCGAAAAAAGAATTCAGATTGACCGCGTAGCCTTTTTCGCTCTGGAAGGTTGACGGCATACTCGCGTTTTTTCCGCTTGCTCTTTCGGCTGGCTCCCCAGTTGCGTTTTCCGCAGCAAGAAGAAGTAATCACAAGGCAAGGCATAAGGAGAACGGTTTAAGCATAATCGCAACTCCTAAAAATTGACGGCCCGCGCCATTGGGGTGTAAAGGCCCCTACGCAAGCTCCTGCAGCCGCTGCTCCACAAACTCCCAGCGCAGCAGAAGCTCTGTCTGCTCTCCCTCCAGCGCGGCGAGGCGTTCTGTTGTCCGGGTGAATGCGGCCTGGTCCCTGGTGAACAAGTCGGGGTCCGAAAGGGCTGTTTCAAGATTTTTCTGCTCCTGCTCCAGGGCGTCCAGGCGTTCCGGCAGGGATGCCAGCTCCTGGCTCAACTGCTCGAACTCCCGCTGCTCCTTGAAGCCGCGCCTGCGGGGCTTGTCCGGGGCGGGCTGGCGTCCCGGCCGATGCGTGGGCTGATCTCCCAAAGGATTGTCCGGTTGATGATCGGGCCGGGCGGTTTTTCCCTTCGCTTCCTGCGTTGGCGGGGCTCCACGCCTGCGTTGGCGCAGCCAGTCGGTATACGCGCCGACATACTCATGCGCCGTGCCGTCTTCTTCAAGCGCGAGCACGCTGGTCACAAGGTTGTCCAGAAAGACGCGGTCGTGGCTGACGATGAGCACGGTGCCGGAGTAGTCGGCGATCAATTCTTCCAGAAGCTCGAGCGTTTCCGCGTCAAGGTCGTTGGTGGGCTCGTCCAGCACCAGCACGTTCGACGGCCGGGTGAAGAGTTTCGCCAAAAGCAGGCGGTTGCGCTCTCCGCCGGACAGGGCCTTGACAGGCAGGCGAAGGCGGTCCGGGGTAAAGAGAAAATCCTGCAAATACCCGGCGACATGGCGAGTGCCTCCTCCCACCGTGACCACGTCGTTTCCTTCCGCCACGTTGTGCATGACGCTTTTTTCCGGGTCCAGGGTTTCGCGCAACTGGTCGAAGTAGCTGATTTGCAGATTGGTGCCCAGGCGCACAGCGCCTTCTGTGGGGGGCAACTCGCCAAGCAGGACGCGCAGCAGGGTGGTTTTGCCGGTTCCGTTGTCGCCGATAAGGCCCACGCGGTCCCCACGCTGGATGATAGTGGAAAATTTGCTGAAAAGCGGCGGCTTGCCGGGATAGGCAAAGGCGATGTCCGTGGCTTCGACGACGAGCTTGCCCGAACGCTCCGCCTCCTGCGCGGCCATGCGCACGTTCCCCTGTTTGTCGCGCCGCGCGGCCCGTTCGGCGCGCATGGATTCAAGGGCGCGCACCCGGCCCATGTTGCGCGTGCGCCGGGCCTTGATGCCCTGGCGTATCCAGGCCTCTTCCTGGGCGAGCTTTTTGTCGAAAAGCGCAAAGGCGCGTTCCTCGACGGCAAGGCGCTCCTCCCGCCGCTCCGGGTAGCGGTCAAAGCCGCAGGAATAGCTGTGGAGCTTGCCCCGGTCGATTTCCACCACCCGCGTGGCCAGGCGTTTGGCAAAGGCCCGGTCATGGCTGACGAAAATCAGGGTGCGGGCCTTGCGCAGCAAAAAGTCCTCAAGCCAGGTGATGGTCGCAAGATCCAGGTGGTTGGTCGGTTCATCCAAAATGAGGTCTTCGGAGCAGACGAGCGCCCGGGCCAGGGCGACCCGCCGTTTGGTTCCGCCGGAAAGCGCGGCAAAGTCGGCCTCCGGGTCAAGTTGCAGATGGTTGATCACGGCGAGTACATCGCCGTAACGCTCCCAGCCGCTTCCTGATTCCTGCCCGTGTTCCGCTGCGGCCAGGGTTCCGGCCAGGGCTCCGGCATGCGCGGCGGCCAGGGCTTTGCCCTCTTCGCCAAGGGCTTCGGCAACCAGGGAAAAGACAGAACCGCGCCAGTCTTTGGGCACGTCCTGGGGCATTTGCCCGATCAAGGTGCCGGGCTGGATGATGATGCCGGAATCCGGCTGCATCTGGCCGCCCAGAAGCGCGAGCAGCGAAGATTTGCCCGCGCCGTTGCGGCCGACGAGGCAGAGGCGCTCGCCGGTTTCAACGGAAAAGTCCGCCGCGTCCAGCAGCGGTTTGCCGCCAAGGTTCAGGGTAACGCCCTGCATGCTCAAAAAGGCCACGATTTTCTCCAACAAGACGGTATGATTTCGCGCAGGGTTTGGAGGCAGCCCCAGGGCGCTTCCCATGCGCAGCGAGTGTTTTTGCGCTCTGCCGGGCAAGGCGGATGGCGCGGGCCGCCCCGGTCCAGCCTTTTTGGCGGCTGTTTCGCCAATTGCGCATCCTGCGAAATTGCCCTGGCGCAACTGGCGATTGCCCTGGCCGGCAAAGGCGTATCAATACCCCAGCGGCCGCACCGACGCAATGGCCTTGCGGAAGAATCTTTCACAAGGCGCGGCAGCATGGCGAACAAAGAGATATCCAGCAGACCGGGACGAGGGCGCATGGCGTTTGAGGGCGCATGGCGTGCAAGGAGCGGCGCGCGCACGAGCCGCGGCGCGCCAGGCCTTCTTGCGCACCCCGGCTTTGGCGTGTTACATTGAAAGCGCCCATTGAATCTGGCGCGGCGAAGGCGGCACGGGCCGTCAGCCACAGCGGAACAAGCCGCGCCCGCCATTGGAGCGCAACACATAACGCGGGGTTACTCTATGAAAGCTAAAACTTTAGGCATTGTTCTCCTTTTGCTCATGTTGATAGGGGGAACAACCGCCTGCGCCAGCAAGGACAGCTCCGGCAAGCAGGTCAATGATGCCGCGGATGCAAAAAAGGCCTTGCGGAACGCGGCCAGGGCCTCTTTGGAGTCTTTGTACGCCTCCACGCCCCAGGCGAGAGAATTGCAGAAAAAATCGGTCGCCATTCTGGTGTTTCCCGACATATTGAGGGCCGGGCTGATTGTGGGCGCTTCCGGGGGCAAGGGTGTATTGTTCTCGCCCGGCGGGGAAGTGATGGGCTATTACGAGGCGGCGTCGCTGTCTTTCGGCCTGCAGGCCGGAGCCCAGGACTATTCCCAGGCCTTCTTCCTGATGACTCCCGCCGCCTTTGAATATCTTGACAGCAGCAACGGGTGGTCCATCGGCGTCGGGCCTACCGTTGTCGTTATGGACAAGGGAATGGCCGGCGACTTGTCGACCACGACGCTCAGGTCCGACGTTTACACCTTCATCTACGGACAGGAAGGATTGATGGCGGGGGTTGGCCTTAGCGGCGAAAAAATCACAAAGATTGAGCCGTAAGAACGCGCGCGCGTAGGCCGGGCAAAATCCTCCGGCCTCGGCCCGGGCCTTGCTCCCGGAACGCGGCTTGGGCCTTGCGCCCGGAACGCGGCCCGGGGCAGACCGGCAGGGAGCGGCGCTGATTGCCGCACAGGCCCCGCCGCGTAAAAGAACATGCAAACAAGGCTCCCGCCCATGCCTGCGAAGCAGGCGCGGGCGGGAGCCTTGTTTGCATGCGAAAGCAGGCATCCCTAGTGCAGCGTGAAGATTTGCACGACAGACTTCTCCCTCATGGAAACAAGCGCGGGCATATTCGCGGCCTGTCCCCCTGTTCCCGCCGGCGGCCTTATGCCGGCCTGTCCGAGAAGGGGCCATATGTAGTCCGCCTTTACGGCATATGCTATGTTTTGGGGTATGACGCCATGCTTGAGGGTGCCAAGGCCCAAGATTGCCGAAATCACGCCGATTGCCTCTCCGCGCGCGTTGAACAAAGGCCCGCCGGAGTTGCCGGGGTGTATGGGGGCATCGATCTGCACATACCTGATATCATCCTGAAACCCGGTTGTCGCGTTAATGCGCCCGAACGAGGCCTTTTGCTCGATGCCCTGAATGTTTGATATGGGGTAGCCAAGGGTGAAGATTTCCTCGCCGCGGTTGCCCTTGAACGTTCTTGCCAAAGGAGCGGGGCGGCTGGAGACCTGAGCCTGGAGAATGGCCAGATCATTGAACGCATCAAACTTGAGCAGCTTTGCCGGGATCATTTTTCCGTTATAGTGGATGGCTATGGCTTTGGCCTTTTCAACCACATGGTAGTTCGTGACCAGAACACCGTTGGAGGTGATGAAAAAACCGGTTCCGGCGCTCATGCTGTACTGGGTATTTTTTTTTCGCGGGGCGCCGCCCGTTTGCCCTTGGTGTTTGCCGCTTGGCCTGCCCAAATAAAGCCCGGCTTTTTCGGCGGTCATCTTTGAGCAGCCGGCGAGGGAAACCAGCATGTGCAGGCCGATGAGCAATGCGATGAGGATGTTCCGACTTTTCATGTTATCAGCCTGGTGTTGGATGGATGTTAGCGCACAGTTTCGATCTGTATAACCGCATCTTCGCATCTGGCAATGACCTCAGGCATGTCGGCCGGCCCGTTTTTTGACTGCGGCAAGCCGCTGTCGATGGCCGCGGCTTGGAGCAGGGGCCGCAAATAGTCTATTTTGACGGCGTATCCGACATTTTGAGGAATGGCGCCGGAGAGCATGAGCGCTTTTACGCCGAGCCCGGCGCTGACAATCCCGACCACTTCGCCTTTGGCGTTCAATAGCGGCCCCCCTGAATTGCCGGGCTGCACCGGGGCATCCATTTGGATGAAGCGGATATCGTCTTGAGCGCCGGAAAGGGCGTTAACCCTGCCCATTGTTGCTTTCTGCTCATCCCCCTGCATATCTGGAAGCGGGTAGCCGAGAACAAGGATCTCGTCTCCGCGCTTGAGCTTTGAAGCGGACCCCAGCGCGAGCGGCTGGGGACGCAGCCCCTCCACCTGGAGAAGGGCCAGGTCGTTGTTTGCGTCAACCTGCATGACTGAAGCCGCATAGCGCTGGCCTTCACGGATTACCGAAATCTTGCCGGCGCCTTCAACCACATGGTGATTGGTCACCAGAACGCCGGTCTTTGTGATGAAAAAACCGGTCCCGGTCGCCACCCCCGACTGCTTGTTCTGGGGCGCGGCGTCGCCGGCACTGTCATTGGCGGCGTTTCC
This sequence comes from Desulfovibrionaceae bacterium, assembly GCA_031551565.1. Classification (GTDB taxonomy): domain Bacteria; phylum Desulfobacterota; class Desulfovibrionia; order Desulfovibrionales; family Desulfovibrionaceae; genus Frigididesulfovibrio. Next base: position 8,641 of record JAVBNM010000041.1, read on the forward strand.
GGCGTTGGCATCATTGATCGGTTTTCCGGTCAATGTGGCGAGCGTTGTCCTGGTTTCGGCCTCATCAAACCCAAAAGCCAGGGAAAAGGTGTTGCCGTACTGATCCGTGCCGTATCCTGTTCCCGAGCTGCACGATTCGGCCGTCCAGTCGACGACCACTTGCCGCCCGTCGGAGCAAAGCAGGGGGGCTTTGCCCTGCTGCCCCGAGCAACCAAAGGAAATTGGCGCATAGGTTACATAGGAATATCCACGGCATACCGTGTCGGAACTGAGCGATTTCGCCAGGATCTGCGCGCGCCCTGACCACAGGTTATGGTCGAGATCCCCGACAAAAACTTCGCCGGTATCATCAAATACCCCTACCGCCTTATATTTTATGGAGCAGCCGGACGCAAAAAAGACAGTCGCCAGCAAGCCAAACACCGCTATCCATCGTCCCATAAATACATCCTTAGTGGAAAATGTTTACAACCGAAAAGGCTTAATAAAATTTACCGAGATCATTATAAGAATAATCCGAAAAACGCAAATTTTTCCTTCAATGGGCGAGGCAAAAAGCCCGTAACCGCAGACGCCGCAAGAGGATGGCGGCATTGAGGCAAGGAATTTTATTTCTTTACGGCAGCCGCCCTCAAAGGACGCAAAATGGAGGCAGTCGAGCAGCGTGAGAATGGTCCGCAAGGCCGATGATTATACTTGGATTTTCTTTCTGTTTGCTTTCGAGTGGAGAAAAAGGAGTATTGTATGTCCACTCATGCAAAAGTCACCAAAAATAAATGGATGATCGACCCGGACGATGCGGTCATGCTGCTGATCGACCATCAAAGCGGCCTGTTCCAACTGGTGCGCGACATCGAACAACCGGTGCTGCGCTCGAACGTCACGGCGCTGGCCAAGGTCTCCCGCCTGGCCAATCTGCCCACCTTCACCACCGCCTCGGTGCCGGACGGGCCAAACGGGCCGCTGATTCCTGAAATACACCAGTGCAATCCCGGCGCGGTCTATATTCCGCGCACCGGGCAGATCAACGCCTGGGACAACCCGGCCTGGGTGCAGGCCATTGAAAAAACCGGCCGTAAAACCCTGATTATCGCGGGCACGCTCACCAGCGTGTGCATGGCTTTTCCCGCCTTAAGCGCTGTGCAGGCCGGGTACAGGGTTTTCTGCGTCATTGACGCTTCCGGCAACTGGAGTTCCATGGCCACGGATCTGACCATAGCCCGCATGGCCCAGGCCGGGGTCATGATCATCGACACCTACGCCGTTCTGGCCGAAATCATGAGTACCTGGAACCGGGCGGATGCGGCGGATTTCGCGGCGATTATGGTCGATCACATCGTTTTGCCCTATCGCGCGCTCATGGAGAGCTATGAAAAGGCGAAAAATGTGCAGCGCGACGGCCCTGAAACAAAGCTGGACAAGCTCAAAAAGGCCTGACCCTTCCGGCATGCCGGGCTCGGCAAGGCTTTGGCGGCGGGGGGGCCGGGTGATACGCGGCCCCCGCCCCCGTTGCGGGTGTAGCGCAAAAAAGGGCGCGCGAGGGCGCCCACAGAGCATCACGGGGGCGGTAGCGCCCCCCAAGGGGAAAAAACGGGCCACCAG
>JAVBNM010000013.1:0-119039 GCA_031551565.1 Desulfovibrionaceae bacterium
CCTTCATCCCTCACGCGGCGTCGCTGCGTCAGGCTTTCGCCCATTGCGCAATATTCCCCACTGCTGCCTCCCGTAGGAGTCTGGGCCGTGTTCCAGTCCCAGTGTGGCCGATTACCCTCTCAGGTCGGCTATTCATCGCAGGCTTGGTGAGCCATTACCTCACCAACTACCTAATGAAACGCGGACTCATCCCCAAGCGACAGCTCACACCGCCTTTGACTTACGATTAAATAAATATTATCCAGTATTAACAGTCGTTTCCAACTGGTATCCCGAACTCGAGGGTAGATTATCCACGCGTTACTCACCCGTGCGCCGCTAGGCTTGAAAGCAAGCTTTCAAACCTCGCTCGACTTGCATGTGTTAGGCACGCCGCCAGCGTTCAATCTGAGCCAGAATCAAACTCTCCAGTTAAAATATCTTTAACGCGAAAGGCAAGCCAAACGCGAAAAGTTTCAAACAGAAAGTAAGATTCAACTAGATCAACTCTAGCTGATTCTCTTTATCACTCTCCTCAATCTCACTCTTCACTTGTCAAAGAACCGATTCGAAAGAAACTCAGCGCCTCTTTCCGCCAAGCCCGATTTCTGGGGCGTGGTCTTTTAAAATGCCAGCTTTTCAAGTTTTGTCAAGAAAAAATTTCTTGCCTCAAAAAAACATCGAAGGGCTCTTCGATGCGGCGAAGGGACTTATGCCTCGAACGCACCCAAAGTGTCAACAGTTTTTTATATTTTTTAAATGCAGTCATATCAATGTATTGCGACAGGAGGCTTTTCACAGCATTGCCAGACAAGCAAAAAGAGACGCCATCTTCCTTCCGCCGCGCCAAGGCAAGGCATTATCTGCAACGCGCGCATTGTACGCCTGATGCCGCAAACGGCCGGACGCCGCTCAACTTTTCCATTCAAGCACTTACAAGCTCACAAGGCACGGCCTCCCCGCCGCAAGCCTTCTTGAACAGGCAGTTTGGGGCAAAACCCCGCCACGCAAAGCAGCCTTGCCCTCTTTGTCCCGAAGTTCCGGCAAATCCGCTGTTTTCTTTTACGGCTAAATAGTATAGTAGCGCATGCAACCGCTCTGTAAAAAGGCGGTCCTTGCAGGCGCTGACTTTTCAGGGCAGATGCCCTTTGGCCACTATTCCCGGAGGTTCAATGGATACCGCCAACCAATCGCGCATGACAGTAATCATCCCCGCTTATAATGATGCCGAAGGCCTGCGGCGAGTTCTGGACGAGCTCTTGCCTGAAGCTCAAAAGCACCAGTGGCAGGTGACCATAGTAAACGATTACTCGACGGACCATACAGCCGAGGTTCTGAAATCTTACGGCTCCCAAATCAAGGTTCTTACCAACCACCGCAACCTGGGGTACGGGGCCTCAATCAAGCGGGGCATCCTGAACGCGCGCACCGAATGGGTCGCCACCATGGACGCGGACGGTCAGCACCGACTTGAAGATCTGCTGAAGATGTACGACATGCTCGGCGATGACGTCGACGCCCTTCTGGGTTCGCGCACAAAAGATTCCCACGCCCCGCTGGCCCGGCGGCCGGGCAAGTGGGTTCTGCGCCACACCGCCAACTTCATGGCCAACTATAATATCCCGGACATCAACTGCGGGCTGAGAGTCCTGCGCCGCAACATAATGCTGGACCTTTTCAGCATTACCTCCGACCGCTTCTCGTTTTCCACCAGCACGACTATCGTCCTTCTGCAGCTTGGCTGCCGCGTGCATTTTGTCCCGGTCGTGGTTGAGGCCAGGGTCGGCAAAAGCACGGTCAAGCAACTGCGCGACGGCCTTTACACCATCCTGCTCATAATCCGGCTGATCTTCCTTTTCCATCCCCTGCGGGTGATTCTGCCGATCGGCATAGGCTTGATGGCGTTGAGCTTTCTGCTGTTCTGCGTCTCTCTGTTCTCCGGAATATCCGCGCCGCGCACCATACTGCTCCTTTTCCTGTCCGGGCTGCAGATATTCCTAATTTCTCTGGTTGCGGACCAAAACTCAAGCCTCAGGCGCGACTACCTTCTGAACAGGATCCGCATCGAGCAGCTTGGCGCAAAACGCGAATAGCCTTCATGCATATCCTCACTTTTGACATAGAACACTGGTATGAATCATGGAAGATGCGGGGCGCTGCCTCCGGCCATGAGCATCTGCCGGACTGCGACACGGCCATAGTGCTCAAGCTCCTTGATTTGCTGGATGAAACAGGAAACAAGGCCACGTTCTTCTTCACCGGCGCCTTTGCCCGCGAATTTCCGCGCACAGCCGCAGCATGCTTTGAACGCGGACACGAAGTGGCCTCGCATTCGGATCAGCACCTTCTGCTGACGAGCTTTGACTCCATCCAGGCCATAAAGGCCGACCTGGCCTGCTCGGCCTATAGCATCGCCCAGGCCACGGGCAACACCCCGAAAGGATTTCGCGCGCCGAAGTGGAGCGTGACCCCTGAACTGGAAGCGCCCCTTTTCGAAACCCTGCTCGAACTGGGCATGACGTATGACAGCAGCTTCTTCCCCTCCCGGCGACTTTTGAATACGCGCCTGATGCGCCCGCACAAGCGCGCGCTCGCCTCGGGGAAAACAATCATAGAGGTGCCGGCCACGGCCTTTTGGATCGGCAACCGGCCCGTGCCGTGCGGAGGGGCCTACTTCAGGCTGCTCCCTCTCAAGGCGACCCAGGCCATGTTCGACCAGTGCGAGCGGCGCGGCGTCCCGGCGGTATTTTACCTGCATCCATATGACCTCAATCCTCACTGCCACCTCATGCCCGGCACCGGGCTTTACCTGAAATGGATGCGCAAGGTCGGCGTCAAAACAGCCCATAAAAAGCTTGTCTGGCTGTTGAACAACTATAAATTTACCAGCATGGACAGATGGATCTGCGCCAACGGGCTGTCTATGGATATAAGCGCGCCCTGACCGCGACCGCGGAATTTGCGCGGCGCCGGCGTAGGCCCCCAGGGGAAGTATGCCCTAATCCGCGCCCTTTCGCGTCTTTTTGATTTTCCCGCACCAGAGGACTGGCAAAATGAAAAAAAGAATCAACTCCATAGTAGGCCGGCTGGTATCATTGACCAGCAAGGTGCAGAAAAAGATAGAAATCGCATACGCCCGGCGGGGCGGCAAATGGCTGATCGCCGCAGCTACCATCCTGCTGGCGCTGGCCGTAGGCCTGCTCACCAGCGGCCTGACCGGAAACAAGCACCGGTCGACGCTTTTTGTCGTTTGCACCTGCATCTCGGCGCCTGCTTTGCTGTTTCTGCCCGTCAGGGAGAAAAAAACCTTCATATGCCTGGCCGCCGCGGTTTCCATTCTTTTTTCCGTTATTTTCACCCAGGTGGTGACCAGGCCGGGCGATGCCAGCAACAATATATTCATAACCTACAATATCCTCACCCACTCCACATATACCCACAAGGACACGCGCGAGACCAAGCCCGGGGAACATATAGCTTACTCGTCGTTCAGGGAACCGGTGCTGCCCGTGACCATGCTGCCCTTCGCGGCCCTGGCCCTGAACCAGTTGGAAGACCTGAAAGACCCGGGTAAAATCATGGATGGGCTCAGCGTCCATCCCTACCTGAAAATGGCCACAGGCCTGTGGGGAGCCCTGCTTGTGCTGGGCATGTGGAAACTCGGGACATTCAGGAGCAAGCACTACATCGCCGTCTGGCTGGCCGTGAGTTTTGTCACCGTCTATATGCTCAGGGAGGAAATCGGGAAGATGTTCACCGAGATCCCGGCCTCTGCCCTCATGGTGTGGCTGGCCTGGGCGTATTTGAAGAGCCTTGAGTCCGGGGCCAAAAAATGGCTGTTCCTGGCAGGCATTCTCGCCGCCCTGCTGGCATTGACCAAGATGCTTTTTCTGTATGTTTTTCTTGCCAGCTCGCCGTTTCTGGCCCTTGCTCTATGGTGGCGCGGCAATAAAAGCCTCAAACAGGCCGCGCAAGTATTCTTCATACCCTTGCTCTCTTTCGCCGCCTTGCTTTGCGCTTACACCGGCATAATCATATCCTCGCATCCTGGGATCGGCGTCAAGGATGTTTTCTTCAGCGCAAGAACAGACGATGTCCTGGCTTTCAGAGCCATGAAAAACAGAATGACCCCGGACGAGCGCCTGGGCGCCCTGTACGCATATTCCCGTGGCGGCGTGAACACGTTCTTAGGGCTCATCATGGGACTTGACGAGAACGACGTGAAAAGAGGAGGCCGCCTTGAGCGCCTGAGCCGCGGAGCCGACAAGGTTCCTATAGGCAAGGACGGAAAGCCGGCAGCGGAAAAACTGTTTCAGGGCAAGTGGTATCCATTTGACGAATGCAGAACCTACTACGTTCTGGCCAAGGATCCCAAAATACTCAATAACGCCAAAGACATGATCCTCCAGGATCTGCCCCTGCATCTGGCCATGAGCCCCCTTTTCCTCTATCGCGGGGTATTCGGCCTGGGCACCGGCTCGACCGGGCTGTTCATGTTCGTCTATTGCGCGGTGGCCTTCTTCGGGGCGCTAATCTACAGGCGTCCGGACAACCTGATTATTTTGTGGTATCCCCTGGCGACGATGGCCGCCTATGCGCTGGCTTCGCACTTCATCCCACGCTACTCCGTTCCTATGAACGCCATACTGCTGACCTTTTTCTGCGTACATCTGGCCGGAGTTTTGCAACGGACATTCCTTCCGGATACGCTCGAGCCGCGGGCCGCTGGCGCATCGCCGGCAAAGCCGTCCGGTCCCGGCCAGGCATGAACAAGGCGCTCATGAAGAAAATCCTGCACTGGGGCGGTTCGCTGCTGGCAGTGGCCGGAATAGCCTTTGTCGCGCTCAGGATGCGAAGCTACGCGGATTCAATAGATCTCTCGGTCTACGGCTTCGCGTCATACATGATTCTGGCGGCCTGCGCCCTCGTTTACGGAGGGGCCGAATTTCTTTTGGCCAAATCCTGGCACTTTGTCCTGAAATTCCTCAACCTCCACGTCAACGCGGTCTGGGCCCTGCACACCTACGGGACTTCCCAACTCGCCAAATATGTGCCGGGCAACATCTTTCACTTCGCCGGCAGGCAGGCCCTGGGGATGGCCAAGGGCCTGCCCGGCATGCCGCTTTTGCGGTCCACGGTCACCGAGCTGTTCGTTCAACTGGCGGCCGGGGCCTTTTTCGCCTTTATGGCCCTGCCGGGATACTTTGCATGGATATCCCCGCTGATGGCGCTTTTCCTCTTCATAATCGCCTCGGCCATCGCCTGCCTGCTGATTCGCAAACTGTTCGGTCGCTTTATGGTCTTTGCCTTCTTAAGCGACATCGGCTTTCTGCTCATATCCGGGCTGGCCTTCACTGTCGTGCTACAACTCAGCCTTGGGGGAAGCCTTCCGGACAACATTGACCGCTTGACCGTGTGCGGAGCCTTCGTCATCGCATGGCTCGCCGGGTTTGTCGTTCCCGGAGCCCCTGCCGGGGCCGGTGTGAGGGAACTGGTTCTTTTGTTCTTCCTCAAGGGCAAAGTGCCCGAAGCCGAGCTGCTCCTGGCTGTCATCGTCAGCCGCGCCGTCACCGTCGCCGGCGACGTCATTATGTACGCGCTGTCCGCCTTCCTGGCCGTGTCTAATTGGTCCAAACATCCAGACGCCGCGCCCGGACGGGATACCTTGTAAGCCCGGCGAGCCTCTCCAGAGGGCCGGGCGGGGCCGTTGGTCACATGGCGGTTGTGTGCGCGGCATGCGCAGCAGGACAAAACCAGTTCAGGCCATCCCGGCCCGTCCAGCCCCCATCCGGAACATTGCCCGCGCATCCTCCCGCGAATGGCGTATCCGCGGCCAGGCCATACCCTTCCTTTATTTTTGGCAATGGGCAGTTGCATGCGCGATACCCTCCGGGCGCGCTGTTTTGACTTTTGCGCCTTTATGGCATATGAACATATAAGCAGATGCCACAATCACGCTTCATCAGCACCATCTCTTTCCCCCATGAGGCCCCATGCGAAATAAGATTATATCTCTCCTCCTTTTCGGGCTTTCCATTTGCCTGCAGTCTTGCGGCAACAGCGCAGAGCGCGTGAAAATGGCCCCGGCCTGCGATGATGAGAGAAGCATCAGCATGGTCCGCCAGATCACCGAGCGCTATGTCCTGGATATTCGCGGCCCTGACGGCCTCGACGGCATAACTCTGGAACTCAATAACATCAACACCGATAAACTCGACCCGGCCACAGGCGCCAATCGATGCTCGGCCGAACTGGTATTCACGGGTCCGCGTGGCGCCAACAAACTGGCCATAACCTACACCACCGAGTTAATCCCTGGCAAAGACGACCAGTTCTTCGTGACCGTGGACGGATTATAAGCGCGGCAAGCGTCTGCCGGTGGCGACCAACGGCATGACCGGCGTGGGCGGGTGTAGGCGCCGGCTGCATATCCGCGCAAAAAAAGGGCCTGAAGGCCCTTTTTTTGCGTTTCATCACACGCGGATTCCATGCGACTTGGGCATTCTCCACCCGTAATCCTCACCCGCCCTGCAAAATGCCAGGCTATGCCGATTCCCCGCCGCCGTGGTTCTTTATGGCGGTCACTGCGGCGTCGAACTCCCTTTGCAGGCTGGCCATAAGCTCCTTGACCGTGGTGATGCAGTTTACCCTGAAAACATTGGCGCCGCTGAAGGCAAAACCTTTTTCCAAATTGCCCCGCATGGCGTTCAAAAGGGCCATGGCTATGCAGTAGGGTGATTTTTCCGGGTTGCAGGTCTTGATGCACTGAAAGACGCAGCGAAAACCGCGCTTGCTGCTCTCAATTGCTTCAATAAAACTGTTTTTTATGGCCCGTCCAGGCATCCCCACCGGGCTTTTGATGATGGTCACGTCTTTTTCAGTGGCATCGACAAAGGCCTGCTTGAAGCGAATGTCGGCATCGCATTCCTCAGTGGCCACGAAGCGAGTTCCCATCTGCACGCCGGAAGCGCCAAGCGCCAGGATGTCTCTGATGTCCTCGCCGGTAAACACCCCGCCCGCGGCGATTACCGGGATACTGCGCCCGGCCAGGTCTTCAAACGGCTTTACGGCCTCGACCACCTGAGGGATGACTATTTCAAGGGAGTGCTCCGGGCTGTCCAGTTCCTCGGGTTTGAAGCCGAGATGCCCGCCGGCCTTCGGCCCTTCGACCACAAAGGCGTCCGGATAGTAGGCCGCGCTCTTGAACCACTTTTTGCACAAAACTCCCGCTGCCCTGGCCGAGGAGATGATCGGGACAAGCTTGGTTTTGAATTCTTCCTTTTTGGCCTCGCAGGTGTCACGCAGGAGCTTGGGCAGATCCATCGGCAGGCCGGCGCCCGAAAAGATCACGTCGATGTGTTCCTCAATCGCGGTGGTCGCCATCTGAACGAAGTCGGTCAGAGCCACCATGATGTTCGCCCCGATAATTCCATCCGTCAGGGCCTTGGCCTCGCGTATCTCGTAACGCAGGGCTCTCAGGTTGGCCTCGGTCGGCGCCTTGGCCACATCAGGCTCACGCATGCCGATCATGGCGCCGGCAATGACCCCGATACCTCCCTCGTTGGCCACTGCCGCGGCCAGGCGGTGCAGGGAAATTCCAACACCCATGCCGCCCTGCACAATTGGCATGTCAGCGACAAGATCACCTATTTTGAGTGGGGGGAAAGACATAATGTATGATGCTCCTATGGTTACGACTATGGTGCGGAAATGATTCTCCGCCTTACAACTGTCCGGCAGGAGGCTGCGAATGGACACCATTCGCAGTGCTGCCCCGCAATGGGATGAAAAACAGTTTCGTTTGCCATTGAATGCAAAAGGAATTTGAGCAGGGTCGGCATGTGAGAAATCCGGGCGCGGGCGGCTGTGAGGTCGTCAATGTCCGGGCTGAAAAGAGAATGCTCCAGGCCGGTTTTTTTCAGATCGACCAACGCTGCGTCAGCGGCCGACTCCTTTTTCGCCGCCTCGTACAACAACATGTAAAACGGCAACTGCATAGTGCTAAAACGTTCTCGTACAGATGTAAAGACCCTGTCGGGCACATTGGTGAAATTTTCACCAGTTTTTTCAGAATGGGTTTGCGGATTCCAGGAGGCAATCATTTCCCAAAAACGGGTTTCCTCCCATATGGTGCTGGCCGGCATGGAAAAATTTCCTGTTTTGTAGTCGAGGATGACTGGTCCGTTTTCGCGCAGGTCGATGCGGTCGATCCGTCCGGACAGGACGTAACGCGCGCCGCCAAGGTCAATGGCGCCGCTCAAGGATTGCTCGACGTTGAGAACCGTGGTCGCGGGCTGATGCCTGATGAATGCCTCCAGGCGCGCCTGGCCGGCGGCTTTGACCATGGCCAGGGAGTCTGCGGGCATGTTGTGGGCAAAGGGCTCCGCCTCAAGGCGGCACAGGAAAATTTCGTGCAACTCGGAAATGAGGCTGTCATAATCCGCCTTGGGGAGTTCCATTGGGGCGGGCAAAAGACGGCCGAGCCTGGCTTCGTAAAATTCGTTCAATACCGCGTGAATCAGCTCGCCGGTTTTACCGGCGTCGTAGCCTTCCACCGGTTCCTCGACGTCGCCCAGAGCAAGAATGCGCCCTTGAAAAAACCTTGCCGGGCATTGCAGGTAGTCGTCAAGGGCCGAGGCGTAAATCGGACGTTTGAGAAACTGGCCAACCAGATCCCGGCCGCGCGGCGAAAACGGCAGGACTTTCGCTGCAGTGGCAAGGGGGTGAACCTGCATGGTCAAAATTTCCAGCGGCCCGGCCGATGTCTTTTCCATGAAAAGCTCCCGGCGGTGTTTTTCCTCCTCCCACAGGAGTTCCTCAACGAATCGGCTCTTTTTTTTCCGGCGATCGTCAAGCCCCTTGGGTGTGGCCCCTTCCTGCCAAAAAAGGCTGCACTCGCCCGCCCCGGCAACCAGCCTGAAAAAGGTGTAGGCCATGGTCTGTCCACGGGAAACGGCGTCCGGCAGGCCGATGACCGGGCGCAGGATTTCCGGCAGCAACGGGTCAATGCTTGCGCTGCCGGGCAAAACGTCGTCATTTACGTCCGGAACTATAAGCCGCCGGAAAGTCAGCAGCCTGGTTTCGAGCATGCCCATTATTTGCGTGCCTACCAGCGGTTCGGCCTCGAAAGGCACCCTTTCTTGCTCGACCAGGCTGCGGGCCAGGGCATAAATGACGCGCGGCTCAAAATTCTCGCCGGACAAGGAGGAGTGGGCGAGTTCCGGGATGATCGAAAGCTGAAGGCGATACATGCACTCGGAATCAATGGGGAAGCTTCCCCACAACTCGGCCCCGTTTTCCATAAGCAGGACGCACAGCCGCTCAAGGGCGGCGGCCAGAGCGGCCGGTGTTTGAGGGGCACTGAATCCGTCCAGGCAGCAGCCAAGGAAGTCCGAGGCCATCGCGAGCGCCGCGGCAGAGCGCGCATCCCGTTGCGCTTTGCCCTCGCCGGGCCCCCCGGCCGCGCTTTGGGGCGGATCTGAAGCCGCGTCTAACCCGCCGGCTGAAAATTTTTCAAACATCTCCTCGACAAAGGAGCGGGGCAAAAATTTATGCCCGCTATTCCTGACCTGCCTTTCCAGTTCGTGAAAGACAAGCGCCGCGGACTCCGCGCCCGCCTGCTCCGCCGGAGCTTCTCCCCGCGCCAAGGCCACGTTGTCGCCGTCATCGCCGGACGCCGGACAGGTTTTGAGCTTGCGCGCATACGGATGCCTGAGCAGGTTGATGAAATCTCGCCAATAGTAGCCGGCCGGTCCGGCGTTCTCGTGCAGGGAGAATATGCTGTCGAGCAGCCGAAAAAGCGACGACCGGGCCAGAGGATAGCCCATGGAAATGTTGACGTTGACATCCGGCAGGTGATGCAGGACCGGAACAAGCAAACCGGCGTCAGGCAGAACCAGGGCGGTGTCAGCATCATAGCGGCAACTTGCCGGACAGCTTCCGTTCGAATTATGGCATTCCGCCTCTCCCTGGGCATCGCCATTCTTGCCGTCAAAGACTCCGCCGCCTTTGCCGCCGGCTCGATCAGCGGCAGGGCAGTTCAAGGATGTTGGCCCGAGGCCGGACCCGGCCAGAAGCTCATCTCGGATAACCCGCAACTGCGAATGCAGATCATAGCCCTCATAGTAGCGCACATTCGCCCAGGGCCGCTCCCGCCCGGCAGAATCATCGCCCTTGCCGCCAGCCGGGCGCTCGAGTGCTGTTGCGGGCATGGCAAGGCAAAGGCCGGCCTTCCAGTTTTTGGCCCAGTCAGCCAGAAGGCCGCAGCTCCAGTGGGCCTTGCCCCTGACTATGGCCGGGTCGGCGTGCAGGATGACGCAGGCCGAATGCTCTTCCCACAGGCGTCTGAAAACCGCGTCCTCCGCCCCGGTCAGCGCGTGGAACCCGGCCAGGAAGATCTGCTTGCCCGCCAGCGGGTTGTTCAAGGGCAGACCACGCTCGCGCACGGCTCTGGCCACAATGAAGGCGTCAAGCCCGGGAGTGCTCCAGGAGCGCTCCCGCAGCCCGGCCACATACAAATCGAAAATCCGCCCCAGACGCTCAAGCAGGATGACGGCGAATTCCGGGGCCATGCCCTGGATGTCGGGCAAGTCGGACGGAGCCCGGCCATGATTCAGGCTTTCTTCGAAAAGACCGGCCAGGCGCACCCCCCATGGAAAAAACTTCTGCGCATCTTTGGCGATCTTCGCGAATGCTCCGCCGCGGCCGTCCTCTTCCACCACCTTGCGCACAACCTCATGCAAAAGGCCGATTCGGTCCAGCAGGCCGGCGTTCAGGGACGGGCGGCCGGAAATAGCTCTGGCCAGAAGCTCGAACAATTGCCCCACCGACCACATTTCCGGCATGAGCAGCGGCTTTTTCACTTTCGGATGACCGCGCAAAACATCCGCAATATAACGGGCCGGGCGTTTGTGCGGAAAAATGAAACAGGCCTTTGACAAATCACCGCCAGACGCGCCGGTCGTCTCAATGGCCATGTCCACGACCGCCGACAGGAGGTTGTCCCGCCAGGACACGACAACAAAATCGCTCGACCGCCGCCCGGACGCGCCCGGCCGGCACGCCCCGCCGTGCCGGTTCTCTTTCTTGCCGCCCGTCGTCATGGCGAAACCTCGCTAATGCATTGGCAGTCCAGATAAACAAGAATCCCCCGGACATTGGACGCCCCGGACCGGCCGAGCAGCCCGAGATAACGGCGGACCTGCCCGGCGTGTTCCGGCGCAGGCTGGCCTGTTTTATACTCAACGGCAAGCAAGCCCCTCTCTCCTTCATCCACCAAAAGGTCAACGCGGTGCATGTTTCCGTCTTCGTCCATTATGCCCCTCTCGGGCCATCCCGTGGAGATCCACCGGCGGACGTCAGGATTAGCCGCGGCCCAATTCAGACATTTGCGCATATCAGCAGCGGCCTCGCCAGGGTTGGCCAAAGGCAACGGGAAAAGCCTCATGGCCGCGCTGACAGCCATGTCCACCGCCTTCTCCGTGCCGACATCCGGCCCAAAGCAGAGATGCTCAAGACAAAGGTGCGCAAGCGTGCCGCGACGCTTCGGGGTCAAGGCGGTCTCGGCCAGGGACGAGCGGAAGATCCTGAGCCTGGGCATGGCCGGGGCGCTCAGGAAAGAGCCGTGATTTCCAGCCGGTTCCCCTACGCGTTCATTGCCGGCGCCGCCGTCATAGCTCTCGCTGCGCCCTTCGTCAGCATCCGTGCCGGGTTCCGCGCGGTTTACCTCGTTTTCTTGAACCGACGCCCCCGGCTCCGGCTCATCCCCGCCGCCCAAGTCCTCCCATTCGCACAGGCCGGCCTTGTCCGAGGCCCTGAATTCCTCGACAAGCACCTTCAGCCCCCGGTAAAGTGACGAGTTCGTCCTGGCGTGCCTGGTCGAGGTAATAAAGGCGTGCATCTCGGATACTGCCCTGGTCCAGGCCACATAGACAAGATTCAGAGACTCCAGACAGGCGGTAATCCTGGGGCGGTAATGCGCGGCTCCCAAGGCCTGCGACGAGCGGACGTAGAGGTCCAGCCCGTCAAACATGGCGGAAACAAGAGGTTGCTCGGTGGAATCGGCCGGATTGTGGAAGGGAAGCACAACCACTTGATACTGCAATCCCTTTGCGGCGTGAATAGTGGAGATGCGGACAGCGCCCAGGCTGTCCGGCAGGGGGAGCTTTTCCTCCTTCCCGCCGGCATCCCAGTATTGCAGGAAGCTTGAAACCGAAGTAAATCCGCGCTCCTCGGCCAGATGGGCAATTTCGAGAAAGCGCTCGATAAAAGGACGTTCGTCCGGGAACCTTTCCAGCAGCCCAAATCGTCTTATGGCCGTCCAGCATATTTCATACGTCCCGAACGGGGCCGCGCCAGACGCGCCGGCTGTGAAAAACGGCCCGAACCAGGCCCGCCAGGCATTCTGGCGCTCTTTCATGAAAAGCTGATGAAACGGCGTTCCGGATTCCTTCTTCCTGGCCGAGGCGGCCCAGCCCACGATATCCGCGGCCGCCATGCCCGGTTCACACCCTAAATGCGCAAGGTCAGGCAAAAAACCCGGAGCAGACAGGATGTTCCAAAAAGCCTGATCGTCCAGCGGGTAATCCAGAAAGCGCAGAAGTTCAACAACGCCCAGAATCAGCGGATGGCGCGCCAGCAAAAAGCTGTCCTCGGCCACAACCGGAAAGCCCCATTCAGTGAGCCAGTCAGCGGCCAGCCGCCCCTCGGGATGAGTGCGGACAAGCACGGCGATATCGCCAAGGCGATATTTTTCCGCAAGCTCGTCGAACAGAACCCGGCACCTGTCTTTGACCGTTCTTTGCACATCGTCCTTTACCTCGCCAAAGGCCTCGTAAAGAACCACCCTGCCGGCAAAGCCGCCGTCATCCCGGCTCGCCGGGATGCGCTGGCCGACAGCCTCGTAGGTCTTTAGCACCAGATCGGCCGCCTCGGCCTGAAATTCGGGCGGGCAGCGGCCCGGCAACATGGCCGCCATAACCCTGGCGGCGATCCTCTCATCGGCGAGTTGCGCGAAAAAGGCGTTGTTGAGCATGATTATGGCCGAACGGCTGCGCCAGTTGAACTCAAGCGGGGCCTTGACCGCCTTGTCCGCAACCGCCGCAAGCTCCGCATCTTCCAGAACCTCGAAAAAAAGCTTGGCGTCTCCACCGCGCCAGTTGTAGATGGCCTGCTTGACGTCGCCCACATAGGTGAGGCTGCCGCCCTGGGAAAGGCATTGCAGGGCCAGGGGCTGAATGGCCCGCCACTGTTCGCGGCTGGTGTCCTGGAACTCGTCCAGCATGATGTGCCGCAGACGCGCGCCCATCCGGCACATGGCCTCGGACACGGCTAACGGCTCGGCCAGCACCTCTCCGGCCAGGCGGTGCAGCCTGTCGGCGGGCAGGATGCCGGTTTTTAGCGCGTTCGCCTCAATCCTTGCGTGCGTCTCCCTGGCGATCAGGGTCAAAGGCAGCAGTTGCAGGGCAGATTTGAAGACGCCCAAACAGCCGGCATAAGCGCAAAACGCCGCGCAAAACCGCGCATATGTTCCGGAAGCGCATTCGGAAGCCGCCCCCCTGGATGACTTGTTCAGGCAGGCGTCAAGATCCTCTTTCGCGGCATAGACGCTGTCTGGCGGGCTTGCCCAAAATGCGCAATTTACGCACGCTTCCAAAAATTTCAAAAAATTCGCATTGGCCGAAAGCCCCTCATCCTCAAGCGCTGTCAGCAGATCAACGGCCGCGTTCCGAAGTTCGCTGTGCCGGCTTTTGAGCCGTCCCATAATTTCCCGGTCGTCCATCTCCGGGATCTCCCCGCCCTTGAGCAGAACGCCCGCCATCTCGCGGACAGCATCCCGCAAGCGACCGATTGGATTCATTCCTTTGGCGTCGTTCATATGCACGATGTTCTCGGCCGCTTTTCCAAGCGCGGCGCATAGCTCATCCGGACCGGAGGTCAGAAAGCTTCCGATAGCCTTTCCATTGGAAAAACCGGCAGTGTCAGGAAAATAAGGGGAATCGCGAAAATCAGGAGGGGGTTGGAGTCCAACGGCATCCGGCATGCCCGCCGGCCCGTCGGCAAAAAGGCGAGGCACAGAGTTTTGCCCGGATGAGGAGGCTTTTTGCTTTTGATAAAGAGCCAACTCTTCCATCAGGCCGTCGTAAACCGGGGTGTAATATTCATCAAGGGAAAAGGACGGGCTGAAATCAGGCGGCAGGTTCAGCTCCAGAGCGGACAGCCTGACCAGGCTGTTCAGCAGGCTGTCTATGGTGCGCACGTTCAGGGCGTCGTAATGGCGCAGGATGGCGGCGACCCAATACCCGGCGGGCCGAGCCGGCGGAAAGTCCGTAAAGTTATCGGACGGACGGCCTTCATCAGCGCTCGCCCCCTCGGCGCAACCTTGCCCCCCAAGCTCTTTCAGGGCGTCTTCCTTCAGCCTGCCGATGATCCGGGATTTCATCTCGGCTGCGGCCTTGTTGGTGAAGGTGGCGGCCAAAATTTCCTGCAGGGTGAACCCCTTGCGCCCGTCCGCGGAAAAAGCGGCCAGATCAGGAAACAGCCCGGCCCCCTGAAGCAGCTTCAAAAACCGCTCGGTAATCGTATAGGTCTTGCCGGAACCGGCTGACGCGCTGATCTGGGTTATCATCCGTGGACAATACCCGGACTGTCCGCACTTAGCAACAGGAGGCAGCATCGGGCGGGGCAGGCGCTGCCCGGCACGCCGCCGGCGCCGCGCGAAAAGATCACAAAAGGGCAAGGGGAGGGCTGCCTCCCCCAACTCTTCGCCCTACCCGCCGTTTATAGTTGCCAGCGGGGGCTGTCCGGTCGATTCAAGGACTGAACGCCAATACTGGGAATGGATGTTCAGTTTACGTCTTTTTCTGATTATGAGGCTGAGGGGAAGGTGGACGTAACGGTCCATGAGCTTGGCTACGACCATGTCGGTGCGCCCGGCCATAGCAGCATGGACGGCATTTTGCCCAAGCAGGCCGCAATAGACGCGATCGTTGGCGTTGGCCGGGATGGAGCGGATGATGTAGCTCGGGTCGATTGTTTTGATGGTGACGGGGATGGACCTTTCCTTGAAGTGGCGCTTGATGTCGCGGCGCAGAAGTTCGGCAACGTCCCCAAGGACTTTGTTCCCGGAGGGGTCGGTATCGCCCACATGCTCCATGAGATGCTGGCCGGCGCCTTCCGCGGCCACGATCACGACGTGGCGGCGCGTTTTCAGCCGGTTGCCTATGGCTTCAAGCAACCCCCCGGGCCCTTCCATGGCAAAGGGGATTTCCGGTATGAGCAAAAAATTGACCTCTTTCAGGGCCATGGTGGCGTGGGCGGCGATAAAGCCTGATTCCCGGCCCATGAGCTTGACTATGCCGATGCAGTTCTTGAAACCGACGGCCTCGGTGTGGGCGCAGGATATAGCTTCGGTCGCCTTGAACACGGCGGTCTCAAAGCCGAAGGACTGGGTGATGAAGTTTATGTCATTGTCGATAGTCTTGGGAATGCCGACAAGGGATATGCGCAGATTTCTGCCCTGAATTTCCTTTGAGATGCTGTTCATGGCCTTCATGGTGCCGTCGCCGCCGATCAGGAAAAGAACGCTGATGTTGAGGCGCTCCAGGGCGTCCACGATTTCGGCCTCACTCTGCGGACCGCGGGAGGAACCGAGGATGGTGCCGCCAAAGTTGTGGATGTCGGTGACCTTGTCCGGAGTCAATTCCTCGATCTCGTGCCCGTATTTGGGGATGAAGCCTTCAAGGCCGTAGCGGATGCCAAGGACCGCCGGAACCTGATAATGGTGGTGGCAGGCCATGACGATGGCCCGGATCACGTCGTTCACGCCGGGACACAGCCCGCCGCAGGTAACGATGGCGCACTTGGTCTTGGCCGTGTCGAAATAAAGGAATTTACGCGGCCCGGCCTGCTCGAAACTCAGGGGAACCGGACTGTGGCCCCTCAATTCCTCGATGTGCTCCTCGTCAAGAAAGAGGGGAACGTGTTCCGATTCTATGAAATTGGCAGAGGGCAGGGGCGATTCGACAGATGACCTCCCTAATGCCTTTATGCATGTGCTGATTATGCAGCCGTTTATCTCGGCCTGGGTGGGAAACATATGCTTACTCCTTGTCGAAAATGCCCTGGCCCGGGTTGAGCCGCACAGCGCCGATTACAAGCGCCTGGCTCCGGGCGGCCAATAAGGCTCCGGGCAGAATGCCAGCCGGGGCGGTCCGAATCAGGGCCCGGCCCACATCGGCCGGGCAGGCTTGGGCGGGTGCCGCTTTATTCTATCTTACGGCATCGGGAGCATAAAGGTAAAGGCCGTTATTTGAGCGTAAATGGCGCACAAAAGAAGGACGCAGGCCCCAACCATGCCAGGCTTGTGCCGCAGGGGAGCAGTACTGAGCAGGATGACTCCCCAGATAACACAGCAGAGCAGCGGGAAGCCGTATCCGACGATGAAGGAGACCAGAGGCGGCGTCTGGGTGAGTCCTGGAGGGCTGCCTGCCAGGATTCTCCAAATGAGTACGGCTGAGATAATCAGCCCGGCGATCGTGCTGACAAACGCCCAGCGGGCGCAGTACTGCACGGCGAACACATAGTAGTCGCGCCCGTAGACATCCCTTTTGCGCCTTAAAAGCAGCCAGGCCAGGGAGGCGGCCCCGGCCGCGCCGAGGCCGACGGCGGCCGAGTGGATAAAGGACAGCCAGACGGACGACTCCTCGGCCAGATCGCGGATCATTGCCCGGCCCACCTCGGCTACCCCGGCGTCAGCCGAAAGGCCGGGCAGGGGCAACAAAAGCCCCCGCACGAAGAGAAGCAACTGGAACAGCGTTCCCAAAGCCAGCACCCCAGCCGCAAGGCCGATCAGCACGTGAAGCATCCGGGCCTTCCTCAGGGCCTTCCAGGAGCGGTAGTAGATAAAGGTCAAGATGAAACACAGAACGGGCAGAACCAGCAAAAAGGGCATGGCCCGCCCGAACGGCGGCTCAAACAGCTCCGGCGACAGGTTGAACCCCAGCGTCAAGGTGGCGATGACTCCCAGGGCAAAGGCGATGCCTACGAGCCACAGGGTCATGCGGGCTATTTGCTGGGCGCATTTATCGTAAAACACCTTGCCCCTGACCGCGAAGAGGCGCTCTGTGACCACGGCGATGATCGAGCCGCAAAGGCCTGCCAGAAGCAGGAAGAACAAAAAGCAGGTCACAAGATTAAAGCCGATGGCCTCAAATGAAGAAAACTCTGCAGGCATCAAAAGACTCCTGTGGCGGCTGGCGGGATCTCAGTTTGCCTGTGGCGCGCTAAAAAAGCGCGCAGCCAGCCGGGATAGATACAAAATTATAGAGAAGCGCTGGCCAATGAGATTTTTTGTTCCCAACCAAGGACAAAAAGACCATTAATCAGTGCTTCCACAGGGTATACTGCCTGAAAAGGAAAATGGTTGCAATACGCAAAGGGAATGGAAAAGTAAGACCGCAAAAGGCAAAAGGCACGGAAAACACACCTGAACGGCGAAGGTTCAGGCTCCGGAAGAGAATATCGCGCCCTTGCCCAGGCAGGTGGAGGAAAAGACCGCTTTTTTGGCCAAAGACTCCCTTTGTTCTTCAATCCGCTCGGAGGGACTCTTTGCATAGTCAGCCTTGCTGGCCGCCTTTTCCTTGCGCTTTTCCTCAAGGCACTTTTTGAGCTTCCGTTTCCTTAAAATTTCGCCGGCATCGCTCAACTTATCAAGAGTTTGAGTGATAATATCCTCGTCTCGCCTGGCCGCGAGAATCTTCGTGTTTTGCTGGCAAGCGCATTTCGCCATGGACGCGTCTCCTCTTTATCCGCTCTATTTCTTCCCCAGCCCTGCCCTCATTCCTTTTCGGCAGTTTCGGAGCAGGGATTATGGCTGCGTCTCTGGTCTTGCATCTTTATAATTAAAAGCGCGCCCCCTTTTAGCCAAAGGCCAAAACGTAAAAAATAATAACCGGCAACCGGAACTGGGCCTGCCAGGAAGAAAACCCGGGAGTTCCCCTGCCGGGCGCCTTGCCGGAAGGCTTGTTATATCACTCCAGTCCGTCAAAAAAGGCTTGCCATCGCCAATTTCTGCTGTATATCAATTGATGTTGCCAGTAAGGGAATATGGAGTCCCGCCGTCCTGAAAAATGGCAGAACCCGGCAGAAACGAGGGCAAAGCCAAAGTTTTTACCGGGGTGGAATTTAAGCGCGACGGGAGCACTCCTCAATCATAAGCGAGGTACAAATGTGGGGATATACTGATAAGGTGCGCGATCACTTCCTCAACCCGAGAAACTCCGGAGAGTTGCCGGGAGCGAATGCGGTTGGGGAAGTCGGCAGTCTGGCTTGCGGCGACGCCCTGAAGCTTTTTCTCAAAATAGAAAACGAACGCATCGTCGACGCCAAATTCCAGACCTTTGGCTGCGCGAGCGCCATCGCCTCAAGCTCCGCCCTGACCGAGCTGATCATCGGCAAGACCGTTGAGGAAGCTCTTAAAATAACGAACAAAGACATCGCCGAATACCTGGGCGGGCTGCCCAAGGCCAAAATGCACTGCTCAGTGCTGGGCCAGGAGGCCCTGGAAGCGGCCATCCGCAATTATCGCGGTGAGCCGGCGATGCCGCACAGCCATGAGGGCAAGCTCGTCTGCAAGTGCTTTGGCGTGACCGATCAGCAAATCCTCAAGGCGATCCGCGAAAACAACCTGTCCACAGCCGAGGAAGTCACCAACTTTACCAAGGCCGGCGGAGGCTGCGGGGACTGCATGCCCGAGATTCAGGAGCTTTTGCGCTCGGCCCGCCAGCCGGCGCGCGGAATATAAGACATCAGGGGAAAAAAAACGTCCGCGCCGGCCCGCGCCGCCACCCTGACAAATGTTCAACGCATGCAAAAGGTCATGTCCACGCTTGATGAAATCGTTCGCCCCAGGCTGCAGCAGGACGGCGGCGACATTGAGCTTATCGATGTGAACGGCAAGGTGGTCAGCGTGGCCCTGCGCGGCATGTGCACGCACTGCCCCTCAAGCCGCCTCACCATTGAGGGCTTCGTGGAAAAAACCCTGCGGGATCAGGTCGAGCCGGATATTGAAGTCAGGGAGGTCGCCGAATGAAACGCATCATATACATGGACAACAACGCCACCACCGGCGTTGCCCCCGAAGTTCGGGAGGCCATGATGCCCTACCTCTGCGGCGAGTATGGAAACCCATCCAGCATGTACTCCTTCGCGGGCGCCTCGGAGCGGGCGGTGGAAAAGGCCAGGGCCCAGGTGGCCGCCCTGCTCGGCGCTCAGCCGGCTGAAATCATCTTCACATCCTGCGGCACCGAAAGCGACTCCACCGCCATCTTGGCGGCCCTGCAGGCCCAGCCGGAAAAAAAACACCTCGTTACCACCAGGGTGGAACACCCGGCGGTAACGGCCGTCATGCAGCACCTGGAAAAGCAGGGCTACACGGTAACCTGGCTCGCGGTCGATTCCAAGGGAAGAATCAACCTGGCCGACTATGAATCCGCCCTCACAAAGGACACCGCCCTGGTCTCCATGATGTACGCCAACAACGAGACTGGCGTGATCTTCCCCATCCGGCAGGCGTCTGAAATGGCTGCGGCCAGAAACATCCCCTTCCACTGCGACGCGGTGCAGGCTGTCGGCAAGCTCCCGATAGATATGGCCACCGTGCCTATCGGCTATCTGTCCCTCTCCGGCCACAAGCTCCACGCCCCCAAAGGCGTCGGCGCGCTCTATGTGCGCCGGGGAACGCCGTTCAGATCCTTTCTGCGCGGCGGGCACCAGGAAAATGGACGCAGGGCGGGCACAGAGGCCGTGCCGAACATCGTGGCCCTGGGCCAGGCCTGTGAGCTAGCCATGGCCCACATGAGTGAGGAAGACACCAAAGTCAGGGCCATGCGCGACTGTCTGCAGTCAAAGCTGATGGCCGCCATACCCGACAGCATGGTCAACGGCGACACCGTAAACCGCCTGGCCAACACCATGAACATATCATTCAAATACGTCGAGGGAGAGGCCATCCTCCTGCTGCTCGACCAGCACGGCATCTGCGCCAGTTCCGGTTCGGCCTGCACTTCAGGCAGTCTGGAGCCTTCGCACGTCCTGCGGGCCATGGGCGTTCCATTCACTTACTCGCACGGCTCGGTGCGCCTGTCCCTCTCCCGCTACAACACCCAGGAAGAAGTGGATTTCGTGGCCGAAAAGCTGCCCGCGATCATCGCCAAGCTGCGCGAAATATCGCCCTACCGAAACCTTCCGGACGACGCGGCCGACAACGGCACCACCGTCTGCGCCTGCGGAATCTGACGAAGAACCGGGAGAGGGGAACCATCGGGGCGATTGCCTGTTTGGTTCCCCTCTCCATCCCCCCTCCCCCTCCTTTACCCGTTTTGTTTCAGGATAAGCGGAGCAGTATCGCGCATGCCAGACAGCAACCACCTCACCGCAGAGCAAGAAAGGCGTCCCCGGCCGGACGTCAGTCTGGTCATTCCGGTGTTTAACGAGGAGGAAAATCTTCCGCCGCTGTGGGCGGAGATCGAAAACTCTCTCTCCAGGCAGAGCAGGATATGGGAGGTCGTCTTCATCGATGACGGCAGCACGGACAAAAGCCTGGACATCCTGCGCGATCTGGCCAGGCGCCACCACAACGCGCGCTATCTGTCTCTTGAAGAAAACATGGGGCAGAGCGCTGCCTTCGCGGCCGGTTTCCAGGCCGCCAAAGGCCGGTCCATCGTCACCCTTGACGCGGATTTGCAAAACGACCCGGCCGACATCCCGGCCATGCTGGACATCTTTGATCAAGGCTACGACGTGGTGGCCGGATACAGACAAAAAAGACGCGACACCCTGGCCAAGCGGCTGGCATCCAAAATCGCCAACAGCATCCGCAATGCCCTGACCGGGGAAAGCGTCAGAGACACCGGCTGTTCCCTCAAAATCCTGAATGCCGAAATGGCAAGAAAGCTGCCAATGTTCAAGGGGATGCATCGCTTTTTGCCCACACTGATGAAATTTCATCAGGCAAAGGTGACTGAAATTCCCGTAAACCACCGTTACCGCATGCACGGCAAGTCAAAATACGGGATCTGGGACAGAGCCTTTTCCGCTTTTTTCGACCTTCTGGCCGTGCGCTGGATGCAACGCCGCTGGCGGCCCTACCGAATAAAGGAAAAAATCTGAAATGGGCGCGCCTTCCCGCCATCCCGCCTCTCCCGACATGGCGACGACAGCGCGCCAGTTTTTCCGCATCCTTTTAAAAGGCCTGGCCTTCTTTTTGCCGCTGGCAGCGATTGTCGTCCTGGCCAGGCTGCTTGAGCTTGAAAACATCCTCCAGAACGACTGGGCCGACGCCCATCTGCGCGGTCACGGGTCAGCAGGGGTGGCGCTTTTCATAGGCCTGTGCGCGATATTGTCAAGCGTCGGCCTGCCCCGCCAGGCCATGAGCTTTATCGGCGGTTACGCCTTTGGCGCGGCATCCGGGCTCGCCTGGGCGACCCTGGGCGTTACGATGGGCTGCATGATTTCCTTTTTCTACGCCCGCTTTCTGGCCAGAAAATCCCTGCAAAAGCGGTTCGGCCCGCGCATTGCCGGCTTTGACCGCTTTTTGTCCCAAAACCCGCTGGCCATGACAATCGCCGTCCGCCTTTTCCCCTTCGGAATCAATACCGTCAACAGCATGCTCGCCGGGATCACCTCCATCCCGGCCTGGGCGTTTTTCGCCGGTTCGTTTATAGGCTATGTCCCCCAGAATCTCATCTTCGCCCTTCTAGGGAGCGGGATAAACGTTGACCCGCTCTGGCGCACAATAGTCGCCCTGGGCCTCTTCATCCTTTCATCCGCCCTTGGCTATGCGCTGTACCGCCGTTACCGCCGGGACGCATCCGGGTAATTCTTTTTTACAGGCTGACAACGCGGCCCCGCCCTTCCGCACGACATGTGGAAAACAGCGCAAATGCGTAAAGCTGGGAGAGGCTCCGGTGGGGCACTTTCGCAGGATGGCAGAATTGTCTCTCTCCCGGCCCTTCGCCATTGGGTTAAAGAAAACGATTGATAAAAATGGCTCCAGAGGATATAGGCAACTGTTATTTCAAACGCGACCTTGCGTTGTTAAAATTTGGAGGTTCCATGTTCTGGATAGAAAAAGCTTACGCCATGGGCGCCATGGGCGGCAAAGCCGCTGAGGGCGGCGGTGGCACAACTGAGATGTTGACTAGTATCCTGCCTATCGTTCTGATGATTGCCATCTTTTACCTGCTGCTGATCCGTCCGCAGCAAAAGAAAAGCAGAGAACACAAGGCCATGCTTGACGCCGTAAAACCCGGCGATCGCGTTGTCACCACTGGCGGGATGCACGGCCGGGTCGCTGAAGTCATGGAAACCACAGTGGTTGTGGACCTGGGCAGCAACTGCAAAATCACCTTCGAGCGCTCGGCCATCCAGGGCATCATCAACCCCACTCCCCAGAAAGAATCCAAGAAAGACTCCAAAAAAGAGTCTGCCAAGGACCAGGAAAAGTCAGAGTAAAAATTTACCGGGCCTAGCGGCCCTCCCATGAAAGCTCACACCTGACGCCGCGGCAGCCGGATTCTTCCGGCTGCCCAATCCAATGGCACTTCCTCAGGAGATACAATGAAACGCAGCCTCTTATGGCGCGGCATCGTTGCCGTCATCGTCTTGGTCATCACCATCCTGTACATTATTCCCACTTTCATGCCCGCTGAAGAGCGCGCGCCCGGCGGCGAATTCGCCCAGGCGGACGGTGCCGCGGAAAAGCCCGAAGAGCGCGGTTTTTTGAGCCGCCTTCTGCCGGACGCGCGGGTCAGCCTTGGCCTTGACTTGAAAGGCGGCATCAACCTGACCCTGGGCGTCGAGGTTGACAAGGCCCTGGAAATTTACCTGGCCCAAACCGGCCATAACCTGGCCAGGGCCGCTTCCGACAGCGGGCTGCTCACAACCAGGCCGCGCATGGCCGCCGGCCAGCGCCTTGATTTCTTCCTGGTCAACCCGGCCAACAGGGCCGCCTTTGAAGAACTTCTGGCCGAAAAGTTCAGCGCCTTGAGCGTCACCACCCCCCAGGAGACCGGCGGCAGGCTTCGTTATCAGGCTGAATTCACGGACTCGGCCAAAGAGCAGTTTGCCGAGCGGGTGCTTGATCTGGCCTTGAACACCATTCGCAACCGCATCGACCAGTTTGGCGTGGCCGAGCCGGATATCCGCAAGCAATCCATCGGGCACCGTCTCATCATCCAGCTTCCCGGCATGCAGGATGTCAGCCGGGCGGTCCAGATCATCGGCAAGACCGCGCAGCTTGAGTTCCGCCTTGTCAGGGGAGATGTGGACCCGAACGGCATCATCCCGCCGGATGTAGAGCTTTTGCCCATGATGCGCGCAACGGGCGCAGACATGGAGTCAAACGGCAAGGCCATCATGCTGCCGGTTGAGAAAAACGTCGCCCTGACCGGCGAACACATTGACGACGCCAACGCCATACCCGACCATAAAAACCCCGGCAACTTCGCCGTCTCTCTCTCCTTCGATCCCATCGGCGCCGACACCTTCTCCACGGTCACGGGCGAGAACAAGGAGCGCCGTCTGGCCATCATCCTTGACGGCAAGGTCTATTCAGCGCCCACAATCCAGGACAAGATCTCCGGCGGCCAGGCCAGCATCACCGGCCAGTTCACCGCCAAGGAAGCCTACGACCTGGCCCTGGTGCTGCGCTCCGGCTCGCTTCCCGCGCCGGTCACCATCCTTGAGGAGCGCACCGTCGGCCCCTCCCTCGGGCAGGAGTCAATCAACAACGGCGTCACGGCCGCCCTTGTCGGCGGCGCCCTGGTCATTCTCTTTATGATTATTTATTACAGCATCGGCGGCATTGTGGCCGATATCATGCTGGCATTCAACATCGCCATCATCCTGGCCGCCATGGCCGGATTCGGCGCGACCCTCACCCTGCCGGGCATCGCGGGCATCGTGCTCACTCTGGGCATGGCCGTTGACGCGAACGTGCTCATTTACGAGCGGCTGAGGGAGGAACTGGCGCGAGGGCTCACTCCGATGGCCGCCGTTCATGAGGGTTTTTCCCGCGCAACGCTCGCCATTACCGACTCTAACCTGACGACCGTCATCGCGGCGGCCATCCTCTATGAGCTCGGCACCGGACCGATCCGCGGATTCGCGGTCACCCTGATCATCGGCATTGTCGCCTCGATGTTCACCTCGATTTTTGTCTCAAGGATCATCTTTGAGGCCTGGGTGAGCAAGCCCGGCCGCAAGCTCTATTTATAGGGAGTATTCAAATGGGCTTTCATCTAATCCCGAACCACCTGAATCTGAACTTCGTCGGCTGGCGAAAGATCTCCTATATCCTGTCCGTAGTGCTGATCCTGGCCGGGGCCGCCTATATCGCCCTTGACGGCGGGCTCAAATACGGCATCGACTTTGCCGGCGGAGCAACGGCCCATATCCAGTTCTCCAAAGACGTCGACGACGAGGCCCTGAAGGCCTCCTTGTCCGGCACGAATATGCCCGGGCTGACCGTGCAGCGCTACGGGGAAGGCGATACCGACTATCTGATCCGCGTCTCGGCGGTCGACGAAGCCTCCACCGGCATTCGCGAGACCATTGAGAGCGCTTTGGAGAAAAGCCTGCCCAACGCATCCTTCAAGATACTCACCCTGGAAATGGTCGGGGCCAAAGTCGGCGCGGATCTGCGGGCAAAGGCCCTTGAGGCCATGTTTTACGCCACCCTGCTCATCGCCGTGTACGTCTCCGGGCGCTTCGAGCGGCGCTGGTTCGCGGCCGCCGGCATGGCTGTGGTCCTGGGGGGCGGCATGTATCTGCTGGATCGTTTCGCCGGGATCAGCAAGGCATACCTGATCCCCCTGGCAGCCGTCCTCACCATCCTGATCTGCTGGAGACTCAAGCTGGTCTTCGCCCTGGGAGCCATCGTCAGCATCCTGCATGACGTCTTGATCACCGTCGGCCTGTTCGCGCTGATGGGCGGGGAGTTCGACCTGACCACCATCGCGGCCCTCCTGACCACCATCGGCTACTCCTTAAACGATACCATCATCGTCTATGACCGCATCCGGGAAAACCTGCACGGCAACAAGGACACTCCCTTTTCCGTGATTGTCAACCGCAGCATCAACCAGACCCTTTCCCGGACAGTGCTGACCTCGGGCACCACCCTCATCGTCATCGCCTGCCTGCTCATCTGGGGCGGCGGCGCAATCTTTGAGTTCGCCCTGATCATGTTCATCGGCGTGCTTATCGGCACTGCCTCGTCCATCTTTGTCGCCAGCCCCGTCCTGCTCGCCTTCGGCGACGAGACAATCTCGCTGCACCGCGACGACGACAAGAAAAAGCGCAAGAAACTCGACCACGACGGCCGCGCCGCGCCTCAGGTCTAGGTTAAATGCAAGACTGCCAAGGGAGGGAGCCCACAGGCCGATTGCCCTGACTTCTGCGGGCACAGGCCTGTGCTTCCTCCCTAATCCCCCTCCTCCACCGTTTTGCGATGGAGGAGTTTTTTTTGGGGGCGACGTGTGGACTTAGACCACGCGGCCTGCCAAAATATCGCTCTGCGGGCGCGCGGCCTGAGCAGGATTGTATTCGTTTCAGCAGCCGAACAGGCTCCGCCCGCACCCACCCTTTGTTAACACGGCGTTGTTATTAGCTTGTTTTCCCCAAAGGCTCCGGGGCAGCCCAAATAAACCGGGCATACTGCCTTTATGGCACTTGCTTATAATGGCTTCGATGATATAATCGCTTTAATGATTAAGTCGTTACGTGCGTGACGTACGATTTTTTCTTTTTTATCATAAATTATGCTCCAACCCATGGAGGTTAGCAATGCGTATCGGGATACCCAAAGAGATCAAGGCCTATGAAAACCGGGTGGCGATCATTCCGGCCAAGGTAAAGGAGCTGTGTGACCGTGGCCACAAGGTTTACATTGAATCCGGCGCCGGGATTGGCAGCCGCATCCAGGATCAGGAGTTTACCGCTGCCGGCGCCACCATGCTCGACAGCGCGGCCAAGGTCTGGGAAGTCGCCGACATGATCTTGAAGATCAAGGAACCGCAGCCGCAGGAATTTCAATATTTCAGAGAAGACCTGATTCTTTTCACCTACCTGCACCTGGCCCCGGAACCTGAGCTGACCAAGGCCCTGCTCGACAGCAAAACAGTCGGCATCGCCTATGAAACCGTCCAGTTGCCCAATGGCTCTCTTCCCCTTCTGGCTCCGATGTCGGAAGTGGCCGGGCGCATGGCCTCTCAAGTCGGAGCGCACCTGCTGACCAAACTCGCCGGCGGCGCCGGGCTTTTGCTCGGCGGCGTGCCCGGCGTCAGGGCCTCGCAGGTGTCCATCATCGGCGGCGGCATCGTCGGCACTGGCGCTGCGCGCATAGCCATGGGCCTTGGCGCGCACGTCACCATCCTGGATACAAATATAGATCGCCTGCGCCATCTGGACGAAGTCTATGAATCCCGTATGCAGACCCTGGCGTCAAACGCTCATAACATAGCTGAGTCAGTGGCCAAATCGGATCTGCTGATCAGTTCGGTCCTCATTCCCGGCGCGCGCGCCCCCAAGCTGGTCACCGAGGAGATGGTCAAAACCATGAATCCCGGCAGCGTCATCGTGGACGTGGCCATCGACCAGGGCGGCAGCGTGGAAACCATCGAGCGCCCGACCTCCCATGCCGAGCCGACCTTCCTGAAACACGGCGTTTTGCACTACGCGGTGCCCAACATGCCCGGCGCTGTCCCGCACACCGCCACTTTCGCGCTTTTGAACGTAACCAGCCCTTATGCCTTCCAAATTGCCGACAAAGGCTGGAAAAAGGCTTGCCGCGAAAACAAGCCCCTGTCCCTTGGCGTGAACACGGCCGGCGGGCATTGCACCTATGACAAGGTGGCCGAAGCCCTGGGTCTTGACTACACTCCTCTGGACGGACTTTTGAATTAAACAATCTGCAAATAAGTACAGACACATGGCTTATCTGAACAATTTGGCAAGATGCGCCATGCCTCTCACATATCCCAAACGCAAGCGCTCCACCTCAAAAGGGTAAATGGGGCTGGGGGAGAAAGCACGGGCCTGCGCCCGCATTCGGCAGGGCAATCGCCCTGGCGGCTTCCTCTCCCGGCGCCATGCGCGGCCTGAAAAGTTGGTTGCCTTTTAGTGAAGCAAGGCGTTAAACAGGCAAATTCCGGCCAGTCAGGAGGCTAATGTGAACGCCAACACCCTGTTAATTGTTGAAGACAGCTTCGTGCAGGCCAAGATTATTCGCAAGCAGTTTGAAGCCCTGACGAATTTCAACATCCTCGTCTCCCACTCCATGGCTGAAACGCAAGAAGCCGTGGAGCAATACAGAAATCAGATCTTCGCGGCAGTTGTCGACCGCAACCTCCCTGACGCCCCGGACGGCGAGGCCGTCGACATCTTCCTGGCAAACAAGTTGCCCTGCGTGGTCCTGACTGCGTCGTTTGACGAAAACCTCCGCCAGAATTTTATCGAGAAGCGGGTGGCGGACTATTTCCTCAAGGGCAGCATTGATGATCTCGACCCACTGATCGCCTGCATAGAGCGCCTTCACGCCAACCGCAAAGTCAAGGCCCTGGTGGTGGATGACTGCGCCACACAGCGCGGCATCGTCAAGCGGCTGCTCTCGGTCCAGTGCATCACGGCTTTGCAGGCCTGTGACGGGGCCGAGGCCCTGGAGGTTATCAATTCTGAACCGGACATCCGGTTGGTGATCACCGACTTTGAGATGCCCCGGCTTAACGGTATCGAACTGGTGCAGGAAATACGCGCCCGGTTCAGGCTTTCAAGCATGGGAATTATCGGCGTGTCGTCTCTGGGGTCAGGCACGCTGACTGCCAAGTTCCTGAAATACGGGGCAAATGATTTTTTGACCAAACCATTCGAGGCCGAGGAATTTTACTGGAGGGTCAACCAGACCCTGAACATTCTGGATGCCATGGAAGAATTAAAATCCCTGCGCCGTCCTCCGGCTTCGTGAAATATTGCCGAAAAGGGCTTGCCGTGATATTTCCGGCAAGCCCTTTTCGGATGGAGCGTGAACATTGAAAGGCAACATCCCGCGCTGCCCACTTTAAAATTAAAAGCATTCGAACAAGTCTGGCAACGCAGTGTTCGCGGCCGCATCCTGTAATGATCTTATTTCGCCTTGGCCGGGATAAGCCTTACCCTGCTTAGCTTCACAGGAAAAGCTGCTGCCGTGGGAAAGCCATATTCGACTTGACAATATTACATTATTTTCATATTATAATAATATAATACACCTTGAAAGTCCGCTTTTGCGGGCATGCCTGGAGGGCGAGGGGATGGAGACGTCGACAAACAACCAAGTCACCAGAAAGCGGAGGCGTTCGCGGATCATGGCTGCGCTTGCCGCGCTTTGCGTGCTGGCGGCCATTGCCTGGGGAGCGTGGTGGATGCTCGTTCTGCGGCACCATGAAACCACTGATGACGCCTATGTCGCAGGAAACCTCGTCTATGTCTCTTCCGAGACGGCCGGGAGCGTGGAAGCCATCTATGCGGACAACACGGATCTGGTCAAGGCCGGGGACGTGCTTGTCAGACTGGATACCAAAGATGCCGAACTGGCCCTGCAAATGGCCCGCGACGCCTTGGCCGATACCGTGCGCAAAACCTGGAGTTTGATGCTCGAGCGAGACAGCCTGCGCGCTCTTGTGCATCAAAGAAAGGCCGAACTGGACATGGCCGAGGGCGACCTTGAACGCCGCGTCCGCCGCCGCACCGCCATGGCTGTCAGCGAAGAAGAAATGCTTCACGCCCAGGACATGGTAACCATAGCCAAGGCCGCCCTGAGCGTAGCAAAATTGCGCTTGAACTCCCTTGGAGTTCTGCTTCAAGACACCACCCTTGACAAACAGCCTCAGGTTCTGGTCAAGGCCAACGAGCTGCGGCAAGCCTGGATTGGCCTTGAGCGTTGCGCGATCAAAAGCCCGGTCGACGGCTATGTCGCCAAACGCACTGTGCAGGTAGGGGCCAGAATTGCCGAGCGCGCCCCGCTTCTGGCTGTGGTGCCGCTTGATCAAGTCTGGGTTGACGCCAATTTCAAGGAAGTTCAGTTGGGGCGCATGAAGACAGGCCAAAAGGCCACGGTTGTCGCTGACATGTACGGCAGCTCGGTTGCCTACACCGGCACGATCGCGGGCTTTCAGCCTGGAACCGGCAGCGTGTTCTCTCTGTTGCCCCCTGAAAACGCCACCGGCAACTGGATCAAGATCGTGCAGCGCATTCCGGTGCGAATAGATCTGGACCCGAAAGAGCTGGCGGACAGACCGCTTTTTGTCGGACTGTCTTGCGCCGTGTCCGTCAACATCAATGAACCTGGCACTCACCCCGAACAGTCAGCGCCAGCGAAAGGCGCGCCCCCGCCTCCGGTTTACTCCACCAGTGTACTTAAAAGAGACTTCTCCCCTGTCGAGGAGGAGATCAAATCCATCATCGCCGTCCACTCCTTAGGCCACGAAAAAGCGACCAGCGGCGCCCAGGAACAGACAAACCGTTGATTTGCGCTTTCGCCTGACAACTTGAGGCAGGAAACCGGCATGAAAGACTCGGAAAACAACAACGGCGCGATATCCCCAGACGACGCGGGCCCACCCGAACCAACCGGGAGCGAGCCAGGCGTATCTGAGCCAAAAGGCCCCGCATCGGACGCAAAGGGCGGCAAACCAGCCGAAGCCTCGGATTACGGCGCGTTTCAGCCCATGCAAGGGTCCAGGCTCGCCCTGCTCACTCTGGCCCTGGCCACAGCGGCCTTCATGCAGATCCTTGACTCAACCATCGCCAACGTGGCCATCCCCACAATCTCCGGCAACCTCGGGGCCTCCAGCACCCAGGGCACCTGGGTTATTACCTCGTTCAGCGTGGCCAACGCCATTGCCCTGCCCATAACCGGCTGGATGGCCAAGCGCTTTGGTGAAGTACGCCTGTTTATATGGTCGACAATCCTGTTCACGATAGCCTCATTTTTGTGCGGCGTGTCTACCAGCCTGGGCATGCTGGTCGTGTCCAGAGTCCTGCAAGGCGCGGTGGCCGGGCCGATGATCCCGCTTTCGCTCAGCCTGCTGCTGGCCAACTATCCAGCCATGAGAAGGGGCATGGCCTTGTCGCTCTGGACCATGACCGTCATCGTCGCCCCCATTTTCGGCCCCATCGTGGGCGGCTATATCAGCGACAATTACCAATGGGGATGGATATTCTTCATCAACGTGCCCATAGGCATTTTTGTCGCCATCCTTTCCCGCGTCCTGCTCAAAGGACGCGAAACCCTCACCAGCGCAAGGCCCATGAACTACACCGGCTTGGCCCTTCTCGTCATCGGCATCGGCGCTCTGCAATACATGCTTGACAGGGGCAAGGAGCTTGACTGGTTCAACTCCAACGAAATCATCATCTTCGCCATCATGGCCGTTGTTGGAATCACGTTTTTGGTCGCCTGGGAAATGACCGATGAAAACCCCATCATAGACCTCTCCCTGTTCAAGTCGCGCAACTTCTCCCTCGGCGTTACCTGCATCGGCCTTGGCATGCTGGTCTATTACGGCAGCATAATCCTGCTCCCGCTGCTGCTTCAGACGCACTTCGGATACACTGCCTCCCTCTCCGGTCTGGCCTCGGCCCCGGTCGGAGTTCTGCCTGTTCTTCTGTCGCCGGTGATCGGCAGGTTCGCCAACCGCATCGACATGCGCATTCTGGCCACCTTCAGCTTCGCGATCTTCGCGGCATGCTTTCACGCGCGCGCCTTTCTCTTCACCCCGGACATGAATATGGGCATCGTAGCCCTGCTCCAATTCCTGCAAGGCATCGGAGTGGCCTGCTTCTTTATGCCGTTAAACAGCATCGCATATTCAGAGCTGCGCCCCAATCAGCTCGCCGCCGCCGCCAGCCTGTCCAACTTCATCCGCATGCTCTGCGCATCAATCGGGGCATCAATTACCACAACCTTCTGGGAACGCCGTGAAGCCCTTCACCACACCCGCCTGACCGAGTTCATCAATCCCTTCAGCCAGGCTACAAGCGAGGCCTACCAGCGCCTCATGAACCTCGGCTACACGCAGGACCAGGCCCAGGCGAAATTGGCCCGCGAAATCACCCGTCAGGGATTCATAATGTCCGCCAACGAGCTTTACTGGCTCTTTTCCATCCTCTTCCTGTGCCTTATCTTCGTGATATGGTTCTCCCGCCACAAATCAGGGCA
The DNA here is from genome assembly GCA_031551565.1 of Desulfovibrionaceae bacterium. GTDB lineage: Bacteria > Desulfobacterota > Desulfovibrionia > Desulfovibrionales > Desulfovibrionaceae > Frigididesulfovibrio. The sequence goes on from JAVBNM010000013.1 coordinate 31,235, forward strand.
AGTCGCAACATCCGACGGCGCGCATTAAGAGCTGGGGGAAGGAGCCAACAGGGCGATTGCCCTGATGATTCCTTCCCCCAGCTCCCCATCCTCCTTCACCCGTATTTGACGCGGGTATATTCGGAATCATGCTCGGGAATTAAAACTGTCAGGAAGTCGTTGCTTTTTGCCGCAGTTTCCGTACGTCCGGCAAAAAGACGGTCAAAAGGCCCAGGAGGGGAAGCCAGGAACACAAAGAGTAAACGAATTCGATTCCCCGCATGTCGGCCAGCTTGCCAAGCACCGCGGCGCCAATGCCCCCAAGACCGAAGGCCAGTCCGAAAAACAGGCCGGCAATCGTTCCCACGTTGCCCGGAAGCAGTTCCTGCGCAAAGACGAGAATGGCGGAAAAGGCCGAAGCCAGAATCAGGCCTATGATGAATGCGAACACGCCCGTCCAGAAAAAATTGAGATAAGGCAGGGCCAGTGAAAACGGGGCCGTGCCCAGGATGGAAACCCAGATGACATATTTGCGGCCAATCCTGTCGCCAATCGGGCCGCCCGCGACCGTGCCCACGGCCACGGCGAACAGGAACACAAACAGGTAGAGCTGGGAAACTTCAGTCGAAACATGGAACTTGTGCATCAGGTAAAAGGTGAAATAGTTGGAAATGCTGGACATATAAAAATGTTTTGAAAACATAAGCATGAACAATATGAGCATGGAGCGGACGATGGCCGCGCGGGGCAGAGGCTGCGCGGTTATGCTCGCCGCCTTTTTCGGCCGGCGCTGCCGCTCGGCCGCCCAACGGCTGATCATGAGCAGGAAAATGATCGCCGCCAAAGGCAAAATCGCCAGAAGAGCCAAGCTCCTTTGCCCAAGCGGGACGACAATAGCCGCCGCAAGCAAAGGCCCGGCGGATGTGCCGGCGTTTCCGCCCACCTGGAAGATTGACTGGGCCAGGCCAAAACGACCACCGGCCGCGGTATGGGCCACGCGCGAAGACTCGGGATGGAATACCGAGGAGCCGAGCCCGACCATGCTCGCGGCCAAGAGGAGCCAGCCATAAGCCGGAGCAAAGGCCATCAGCAAAAGGCCGCACAGGGTAAAGCCCATGCCCACGGGCAGGGAGTACGGTTTTGGATTTTTGTCCGTATACCTGCCGACCAGCGGCTGGCACACCGAAGCGCTCATCTGGTAGACGAATGTCAAAAGTCCGAGCTGCACGAAGCTCAAAGCGAAGTTGCTCTTGAGCAACGGGTAGATGGCCAGAATCAGCGACTGGGTGGTGTCGTTGAGGAAATGCGCCAGGCTGATGGTCCCAAGGACGCGAAAGGCGGTCTTTTCCGGCACGTTCGTCGCAGAGACGCGAGATTCGCCGCTCTGCGCCGCACTGCCTGCATCATCCTGATTGGCGGCAATCACTTGTTCCGGTTTGGCGCCGTTGGTATGTCGAACACTCATAATCTGATTATTTTCACCAGCAATAGTTATTAAAGCCGCCACAACGCATCTTCGCATGTCCAAGGCCGCCAGGCAACCCCCGGCTCTTCGCCCGGCGTTGCCTGGAAAAAAACTCCGGCCGTTGCGGGCCGGAGTTTTTTGTGGATGGTGTTTGTCGGTGCTATTCGAACTCGACCAGCAGCGGGTTGGCGTCAAGGTCTTCCAGGAACTTGTCGGAGCGTTCCTTCTGTTCCGGCACCAGGATCTCGGAGTGGACGTATTCGCGGTATCCGGTCCCGGCCGGGATGAGACGGCCGACAATGACGTTTTCCTTGAGGCCGCGCAGGGCGTCAGACTTGCCGCGCAGGGCCGCTTCGGTGAGAACCTTGGTGGTTTCCTGGAAGGACGCGGCCGAGATGAAGGAAGAGGTGGTCAAAGAGGCCTGGGTGATGCCAAGGACTAGGGGCTCGGCCGTGGCCGGGGTGAGCCCTTCGGCCAGGGCCTTTTGGTTTTCCACCTTGAACTCCTGCTTGTCGACCTGTTCGCCAACCAGGAAGCTGGTTTGGCCCGGATCAAGAACCTGGACCTTACGCAGCATCTGCCGGACGATCACTTCAATGTGCTTGTCGTCAATGCCCACGCCCTGGAAGCGGTAAACGTCCTGAATTTCCTCGACCAGGTAGGCGGCCAGGAATTTTTCGCCCTTGGTGCGCAGGATGTCGTGCAATTCCGGGTGGCCTTCAGTCAGCAGTTCGCCGGCCTCGACGAAGTCGCCGTCTCCGACCGTGATATGCTTGCCCTTGGGCACCAGATATTCCTTGGCCTCGCCGGCTTCGGGGGTGACGACGATCTTGCGCTTGCCTTTGGCTTCGCCGGCAAAGGATACGGTGCCGTCGATTTCAGAGACAACAGCCATGTCCTTGGGCTTGCGTACTTCAAACAGCTCCGCGACCCGGGGCAGACCGCCGACGATGTCTTTGGTCTTTGAACCTTCGCGCGGCTTACGGGCCAGGATGTCGCCGGCCATGATTTCCTGCCCGTCGCGGACCATCAAAAGAGCGCCCACCGGCAGGGAATAGGTGGCCGGTATGGAGGTTCCCGGGCGCATTTTGACTTCGCCGTTATCGTCACAGACCGAAATGGACGGGCGCAGGTTGGTGGTGCGGTATTCAATAATCGACTGCGAGGCCACCTGGGTGGCTTCGTCGACTTTTTCCTGGAAGGTCTTGCCTTCAAGGATGTCGGAGAACTTGATCACGCCGTTGACTTCAGAAACGAACGGCTCGTTGAAAGGATCCCATTCAGCGATAAGATCGCCCTTCTTGACTTCGGCTCCCTCCTTGACTACCAGCCTTGATCCGTTGGGCAGGATGTATTTTTCCCGCTCGCGGCCTTGCTCGTCAATGATGCTCACCTGGCCGCTCTTGCCAAGGACCATCTGGTGGCCGTCCCGGCTGGGAACAGACTTGACCCGCGAGAACACGGAAAGGCCCTGGTGCTGGGCCACGATGCTTGAGCGTTCGATTTCCCTGGAGGCCGTGCCGCCGATGTGGAAGGTTCTCATGGTGAGCTGCGTTCCAGGCTCGCCGATACTCTGGGCCGCGATGGTGCCCACGGTCTCGCCGATGTTGACCATGTGCCCGCGGGCCAGGTCGCGACCGTAGCACAGGGAACAAACGCCGCGTTCGCTCTGGCAGGTCAGGGCCGAACGGATGGTCAGGGAGTTGATCCCTGCCTGATCCAGCTTTTTGGCGACCTGCTCGTTTATGAGGGTGTTTTCCGGGAAGAGAAGCGTATTGTCCTCGGAGTAGACCGGATAGAGCAGCACGCGGCCGAGCGCGCGCTCGGCAAGGCGCATTTTGATGTCTCCGCCCTTGACCAGGTGGGTCATTTCAATTCCGTCCACCGTGCCGCAGTCGGTTTCGCTGATGATTACATCCTGGACAACGTCGACCAGGCGGCGGGTCAGGTAACCGGAGTTGGCGGTCTTGAGCGCGGTGTCGGCAAGACCCTTGCGCGCGCCGTGGGTGGAGTTGAAGTACTGGGTGACGTCAAGACCTTCGCGGAAGCTCGCGATAATAGGCGTCTCGATGATTTCGCCGGAGGGCTTCGCCATCAGGCCCCGCATGCCGGCAAGCTGCCGCATCTGGTCCTGGTTGCCCCGGGCGCCGGATGTGGACATCATGTAGATCGGGTTGAAGCTCTGGTTCAGCCGCTTCTCGCCGGTCTTGGGATTGACCACTTCCTCATAGGAGATCTCGCGGATCATCTCGCCGGAGACGTCCTGAGTGGTCTTTGTCCAAACGTCGACGACCTTGTTGTACTTTTCCGTACGGGTGATGATACCGTCGCGGTATTGGCGCTCGATGTCGTCAACCTCGTTTTTGGCGGTCTCAATGAGCTTCTTTTTAGCCGGGGGAATTTGCAGATCCTTGACCCCGATGGTGATGCCCGCCCTGGTCGCGTATTCATAGCCAAGGTCTTTCAGGCGGTCGCAGAGAATGACCGTGGCCTTGGACCCGGCGTCGCGGTAGGCGCTGCTCACCAGACGGGCGATATTTTTCTTGGTCAGCACGCAGTTGACCAACTCAAAGGGAATGTCGGTCGGCAGGATATCCCTGACCAGGACGCGGCCCGGGGTGGTGTCGACAAGCCTTCCGTCGATGCGGACCTTGATCTTGGCGTGCAGCGCCAGCTTTCCGGCATCGTAGGCGGCGATTACTTCCCAGGGGTCACAGAAGATCTTGCCTTCGCCCTTTTCAAAGTCGCGCTCCACGGTCATGTAATAGAGGCCAAGAACGATATCCTGGCTGGGCACGATGACCGGGGAACCGTTGGCCGGAGAGAGAATGTTGTTGGTGCTCATCATGAGAACGCGGCACTCGATCTGCGCCTCAATGGAAAGCGGCAGGTGCACGGCCATCTGGTCACCGTCAAAGTCGGCGTTGTAGGCCGAGCAGACCAGCGGGTGGAGCTGGATGGCCTTGCCTTCGACCAAGAGCGGCTCAAAGGCCTGGATGCCGAGGCGGTGCAGGGTCGGAGCGCGGTTGAGCATGATCGGGTATTCGCGCACGACGTCTTCAAGGATGTCCCAGACCACCAAATCTTCGCGCTCTACCATCTTCTTGGCGCTCTTGATTGTTGAGGCCAGGTTTCTCTCTTCGAGCTTGGAGTAGATAAAGGGCTTGAACAGCTCAAGGGCCATCTTTTTCGGCAGCCCGCACTGGTGCAGCTTGAGCTTGGGACCGACCACGATGACCGAACGGCCGGAATAGTCGACCCGCTTGCCCAAAAGGTTTTGCCTGAACCGGCCCTGCTTGCCCTTGATCATGTCGGAAAGAGACTTCAAGGGGCGGCCGTTGGTGCCGGTGATGGCCCGGCCGCGGCGGCCGTTGTCGAACAGGGCGTCGACCGCCTCTTGCAGCATGCGCTTTTCGTTGCGGATGATGATCTCCGGCGCGCCAAGCTCCATGAGCCGCTTCAGGCGGTTGTTCCGGTTGATCACCCGGCGGTACAGGTCGTTCAAGTCGGACGTGGCGAAACGGCCGCCGTCGAGCGGAACCAACGGGCGCAGTTCGGGCGGAATGACCGGAATGACCTCAAGGATCATCCACTCCGGCTTGTTGCCGGATTCCAGGAAGGCCTCGACTATCTTGAGGCGCTTGGTAAGTTTTTTCTTCTTGGTCTGGGAGCGGGTCGCCTGGGATTCATCCCTGAGTTGCACCTTGAGCTGTTCAAGATCAAGCTCGTCAAGCAGTTTGCGTACGGCCTCGGCCCCCATGCCTACAACCAGGGCCTCTTCGCCGTAGTGGTCGATGACCTGGAAGTATTGATCCTCGGAGATGACCTGCAGCTTGGTCAAGTTGGTGCTGCCGGGATCAAGCACGATGAAGGAGTCGAAATAAAGAACCTTTTCCAGGTCGGCCATGGTGATGTCGAGCAGGGTGCCGATCTTGGAAGGCAGGGTCTTTAAAAACCAGATGTGCGCGACAGGCGCCGCCAGTTCAATGTGGCCCATGCGCTCGCGCCGCACCTTGGAGGCAATGACTTCAACGCCGCACTTTTCGCAAACAATGCCGCGGTGCTTCATGCGTTTGTACTTTCCGCAGTTGCACTCATAATCTTTGACCGGTCCGAAGATCTTGGCGCAGAAAAGGCCGTCCCGCTCCGGCTTGAAGGTACGGTAGTTGATGGTCTCAGGCTTTTTCACCTCGCCATAGGACCACTCCCGGATCGATTCCGGAGCGGCTATGGAAACCTGGATTGATTTCAGGTTCTTGATGTTCGAAATATTGGCCGAGGAAGCTCTGACGGTAAAGAGATCGTCCAGAGTCATAATTATACCTGCTGCTTATGTATAAGTTCTTTTGAGAACGTTTCTAAATCTATTTTGTCCGGCACCGGCGCCGGTCCCCGGCAGGCCCAAACCCGGTACGGGCAAGGCCTGGCCAAGGGGCGTCAGTTATCAAAGGCGCGTCTAAAAGTCGTCCTCGTCCTCATCGTCCGAGTTCCGCCGTCCGCGGCCTTCGTATTCTTCATCGTCTTCCAGGTTCGACAGGAGGTTGTCGTCATAGTCGTCAGAGCCGCCGTCCGATTCAAGATCCTCGTCGGCAAAAGCGTTGCCGCCCATGTCGAGCGTCTTGGCGAAATCCTGCTCCTTGCCGAATCCCATGTCGAGCGCGTCGTCATCGTCAATCTCGGAGGTGTCGCCCAGGCGGGTACCCAGACCGTCACCAAGGTCGTCGCCAAGGTCGTAGCCCGAACCGGCCAGCTTGGCGTAAGCGCTTTGGACGTCCTCTTCGGAATCGTCATCCGCATCGGCGCCGATATCGCCGGCCAGAGACGTGGCGAGTTTTTCAGAGAACTGCGCGCCAAGCTCCGAGCCCATGGACGAAATGATGCCGGCGGCTCCGAGTTCTTCAAGCAGTTCAGGGCCCAGTTTTGCGGCCACATCCCTGCTGATCCTGTCTTCGATTTCAGGAGCGGTGTTGCGCAGGAAATCGTCGTCGGCCAGCTCTTCCCTGGGCATGGAAGCATAGGTGCCCATGCGCTTGGGACGCTTTTTGCCCTCTTCCTGGTGCAAAGTCACATCAAGGCCAAGCGACATCAATTCCTTGACCAGAACGTTGAAGGACTCGGGCAGGCCGGCTTCAAGGAAGTTCTCTCCCTTGACGATCTTCTCATACATCTTCACCCGGCCCATGACGTCGTCGGACTTGACGGTCAGGAATTCCTGCAACAGATAGGCCGCGCCATAGGCTTCAAGCGCCCATACTTCCATTTCCCCGAGGCGCTGGCCGCCGAACTGGGCCTTGCCGCCAAGAGGCTGCTGAGTAACCAGGGAGTATGGTCCGGTCGAGCGGGCGTGGATCTTTTCGTCAACCAGGTGGTGCAGTTTGAGCATGTACATCACGCCCGTGGTCACCCGGTTTTTGAACGCCTCGCCGGTGCGGCCGTCGTAAAGCACGGTCTTGCCGTCATCGGGCAGACCGGCCCGGTCAAGCCAGGACCAAATCTCGTCTTCCGTGGCCCCGTCAAAGACCGGGGTCTTGGTGACAATGCCGTCGCGCAGGGATTTTACCGCCTTGACGAAATCCTCGTCAGACAACTGGTCGACAAGGGCGGACGTCTCAGGCGAGTCAAAAACCTGCTTGACCTGCTTGCGCAAGGGGGCGAGAGCAGCGCCGCTCGCGGCCATCTCGCCGAGTTGACGGCCCATTTCCTTGGCCGCCCAGCCGAGGTGGGTTTCCATAATCTGGCCGATGTTCATCCGTGAGGGAACGCCCAGGGGGTTCAGCACGATGTCAACCGGTGTGCCGTTGGCGAAGAAAGGCATGTCCTCCACCGGCAGGATGCATGAGACTACGCCCTTGTTCCCGTGACGGCCGGCCATCTTGTCGCCCACGTTGAGCTTGCGCTTGACGGCCACATACACCTTGACCATGCGGATGACGCCCGGGGGCAGGTCGTCGCCCTCGGTCACCTTGCCGCGCTTGGCGTCGTATATTTCCTTTATGAACCGCAACTGCCTGTCGTAATCCTCCAGGGCGGAAGCGATGTCCTCGTTGACGTCCTTGTTCTTGAACAGGCCCGCGAATTTCTTGATCGGCAGGGAGTCCAGGGCTTCCTTTGAGGGAACGCTGCCGGACTCGGCCAGAACCTCGTTCTGCTTGCCGGCGATGTTCGAGGAGATCTGCTTGCCGGCGACCAGGGCCATGAACTTCTCCCGAACCGTGTCCGACAGGGCTCTGGCGTGATCGCCCTCCTTCTTGTCGAGCTCGGCCAGTTCAAAGTCCTCAATGGCTTTGGTGCGGTCGTCCTTGCCGCCGGAGCGGCGGTTGAAAACCTTGACCTCGATGATCGTGCCCTCGATCCCCGGCGGAACCTTGAGGGAGGTGTTTTTCACGTCCCGGGCCTTGTCGCCGAAGATTGCCCGCAAAAGCTTTTCCTCGGGGGTGAGCTGGGTTTCGCCCTTGGGGGTGATCTTGCCCACCAGGATGTCGTCGGGCTTTACGTTGGCCCCGATGCGGATGATCCCGCTTGTATCGAGGTTGCGCAGCATGTCGTCACCGACGTTCGGGATATCGCGGGTAATTTCCTCGGGGCCGAGCTTGGTGTCCCGGGCCACGACCTCAAATTCCTCGATATGCACGGAGGTGAACACGTCTTCTTTGACGCAGCGCTCGGAAATCAGGATGGAGTCTTCGAAGTTGAATCCGCACCAGGGCATGAAGGCCACGGTCAGGTTCTTGCCAAGCGCCAGTTCGCCGTCCTGGATGCCGGGGCCGTCGGCCAGGATATCGCCCTTTTTGACGATCTGGCCGGGCTGGCACAGAGGCCTTTGACCGAAGCAGGAGTTCTGGTTGGACTTGTGGTATTTTTGCAGGTTGTATACGCACACCCCGCCGGATTCAGGATAAAGGCCCTGACTATCATAGCTGACCAGGATGCGGTCCGCGTCGACATAGCGCACATAACCATCGCCTTCGGCCAGGATGCAGGCGCCGGAGTCCCGGGCCACGTCGCTTTCCATGCCGGTGCCGACGATGGGCTTTTCATTGCGCAAAAGCGGCACGGCCTGGCGTTGCATGTTCGAGCCCATGAGCGCCCGGTTGGCGTCGTCATGCTCAAGGAAGGGGATGAGCGCGGCCGAGATGGAGACCATCTGGCTCGGCGAGATGTCCATCAGGGTGACGTCTTCCCTTGGGTGCAAGGCCACGTCGCCGCGGTAGCGGGAGGTGACGAAGTCGTCAAGCAGGCAGCCCTGCTCGTCCATTGGCGCGTTGGCCTGGGCGATGACCTCGGAGGCCTCGCGCGAGGCGTCCAGATAGACGATGTCCCTGGTGACCTTGCCGTCCGTGACCATGCGATACGGCGTTTCGATAAAGCCGTAGTCGTTGACCTGGGCGTAGGTGGTCAAAGACACGATAAGTCCGATGTTCGGGCCTTCCGGGGTTTCAATGGGGCAGATCCGGCCGTAGTGGGAGGTGTGTACGTCGCGCACTTCAAAACCGGCCCGCTCGCGGGTCAGGCCGCCGGGCCCGAGGGCCGAGAGACGGCGCTTGTGGGTAACTTCAGACAGGGCGTTGGTCTGGTCCATGAACTGCGAAAGCTGGGACGTTCCGAAGAATTCCTTGAGCACGGCCGTAACCGGCTTGGGGTTGATCAGATCGTGCGGCATCAGGGTGCCTACTTCCTGCAGACCCATGCGCTCCTTGATGGCCCTTTCCATGCGGACCAGACCGATGCGGTACTGGTTCTCGACCAGCTCGCCGACCGGGCGCACCCGACGGTTGCCGAGGTGATCGATATCGTCGGCCGGGCCGTGGGTGTCCTTCAGGAAGGTGAGGATCTTGATGGCCTTGATGATGTCCTCGTCGGAGAGCACATGCAGGTCAAGCGGCGCGTCAAGCTCCAGGCGCTGGTTGAGCTTGTAGCGGCCAACGGCTGACAGGTCGTAATAGTCCGGCGAGCGAAACAAATTCTCGAAGAAGGCGGCGGCCAGCTCGGGCGTGGGCGGCGAACTGGGGCGCAGGCGGCGGTAAATTTCAACCTGAGCGCTTTCCTGGTCAGTTGTTTTGTCCATGACCAGGGTGTCGCGGATGGAGGCGGAGGTGTCCGCGCCGCGCGTATACAAGAGCGGCAGGCGCTTGATGCCGGCTTCGCGCAAGCTCTCAAGCACAGACTCGGTGACCTGATCGGCGGCCACGGCCAGAACCTCGCCCGTGGACTCGTTGACGATGTCCTCGGCCAGGAAGAGGTCAATGACGGCGTCCGGGGCTACCTCAATAGCCTCAAGACCGGCCTCGTTGATCAGGCGGAATATCCGCTTGTTGATCGGCTTGCCGGCGGCAACGATCACTTTGCCGTCTTTGCCGGAAATGTCCGTATAGGCGTTTTCCTTGCGGTAAAGATCCGGGGAGAGCTTCCTGAACAGCCTCCCGCCATCGGCCAGCTCATATTCCTCGGTCCTGTAGAAGGTGCGCAGGATGTCGGCGCCGCTCATGCCCATGGCCTTGAAAAGCACGGTGGCGGGCATCTTGCGCCGGCGGTCGATACGGACATAGAGGATGTCCTTGTGGTCGAAGTCAAAATCCAGCCAACTGCCGCGCATCGGGATGACGCGGCAGGAATACAGCACCTTGTGGCTTGAGTGGGTCTTGCCGGCGTCGTGTTCGAAAATGATGCCGGGCGAGCGCTGGAGCTGGTTGACGATGACCCGCTCCGTGCCGTTGATGATGAAGGTGCCTTTCTCGGTCATCAGCGGAAGGGTGCCGAAATAGATGTCCTGTTCCTTGATGTCTCTGATGGTCCGGTTGCCCGTGCCTTCCTCGACATCATACACGACAAGCCGGACCTTGATGCGGATCGGCGCCTCAAAGGTCAGCCCCTTGTTGATGCACTCGGCCTGATCGTACTTGGGCTCGCCAACCTCGTAGCTGACGAATTCGAGACTGGCTGAGCGATTAAAGTCTTCTATGGGGAAAACGCTTCTGAACACCCCCTCAAGGCCTTCATCTACAGCGCCTTCCGCGCCGGTCCGGTGCAGAAATTTCTTGTAGGAATCCACTTGCAGGCTTAACAGGTGGGGCGTGGGCAGAACCACGTCAATTTTGCCAAATTTTTTGGTGAGTTGAACCATTTGTTTACCTCAAGTTCAGGGCGACAGTATCCCGCAGACGCTGCGCGCCGAAATGGCGCGAGCATGCCGGACCAGTGGAATTATCACGGCGGAAAAACATCAAAGGCCGAATGCCGTACTCGGGACGGCGCATCCGGCTACCCCCAACAGCCACACAAGAAACCGTAACGCCAAAAAGCCGGCAGGGAACGACTCCTCGTTCCGGACCCGGCGAGCCTACAGCAGGTGGACTTGTGTACCAAGGGTGCCAGCAACCTATAGTCCGCATTGTATAGCATGTGTTTCTGGACAAAGGGGGTTTATGTACCTCACTTCTAAACGTTTGGCAAGACATATCTGCATTTTTTTCAAAAAAGCGAACTATCTGAATTATTGACGCTTCCGGGGTTAAAAAGCAATTATTCTTGTCTCATTCGAAAAATTGCGGGCTGAACCGGACCGCCACAACAGTTCGCTCGGCGCATGAGCGCAAGATGTGAGATGCCGATCTTCTTATTTATCCGAAACCCGGGAAAAAGCATAGCCCAAATGCGAACAGCGCCCGTGCGGCCTTGAAGCCGTCCGGGCGCTGTTCGCATCATCCGCAGCCAGGGGGCAGAGCCTACTTCTTAATAATCACTGTGGGGCTGGTGTTTCTCTCAACAGGCTCTCCGAATCGCGGCGTAAACGTGACTTTCAGGTCATCAAAAGAATTGTCGAACGGTTCAAGCTGGAAGTTGTAAATTTTGGTGCCAAGCGGTTTCAGGTTCGGGGTCAGGGTGTTGTACTTTATCGAGCGTTTCAGACCGTCCGTGTAGGTTATAACGACGTTGTCCAGACGCACCAAAGGCCGGGTGGTGGAGTTGTTCAGGAACTCGACTTTCATAGAATGGCAGTAATTGCTATTATTGTATTTCGTGCCAAGAAGCCGATAGGAGACATCCGGCCCTGAAGCGGGCCTATTTCCCTGTCTTGGCTGCGGCTTGGGCTGGGGCTTGGGCCTGGCCGAAACCGGGCGCGACAGGTAGTACAACTCGGTTACCTGCACGTTCCTTATGTTCGAAAAGACACCGTCGGCAATCAGGCAGTTATATGCGCCCTGTTCATAGGCTTTAATGGGAGAATTAAAAGTAACGGGGTTGAAATAGGCGACATGTTTCCCGTGGTCATGATCAAAGCTCAGCCTGCTCGATTGCACAGCGATGATGTCTTCGTCCGTGTTATTCAAAAGCGTGCCGCGTAGCCTGATCTGCTTTTTATCGGTGACCTTTTCAGCTTTTTGATAAGTCCACAAGGTTCCGCCCTTTTTGGCTCCGGAATCGGCGGCGTCAAATGCAGGACGCCTGTACGGCTCGAACGAGGCGGCGTGAAGGACGGAAGAGTAGTATTCGCCGGTCCAGCCCTTGCTTGGGAACCGATAAGCTATGCGCCCGTACCCGTCGGGAACGATCGGGGTCTTGAGTTTCAAATTTTTACTGGCCTGCCGCTTGGTGCTGCCGTCCTCGTAGGTCATTTCAACGGCCATACTGTCAACATATGTAAGCAGTTGATTGGTATTATTGAATAAAATAATGCTTATAACATAGTTGTCTCCCTCAGTCCTGGGCACAGGTTCCACCACAAGGACACCTGGAACTTTGGATACGCCGTCAGCCCTGGCGCCCGCCTGAGGACCGAACAAAAGCAGGCATAAAGCAACCACAAAGACTGAAATGCAGGGAGACGGCGTGAAACGCGCTTTTCGCATGGTGCCCTCCTTGGGTGGTTCACTGAATTGATATGACTACCCCGGCCTGATGAATTTTGCAAGACCGGGGAAAGGCCTCCTGAGCCGGGCGCATCTCAATGCGCCTGTCCCTCTTGCCATCATGCATTCTTTAGCAATATGAGCGCCTAGAAGCCCCCCCGGCGCCATTCCTCTTTGTGGGCAAAGCCGAGCTTGTTATTGGTCATCTTGAGGTAATTCAGTTGGATATCCCAGACTGGAGCCTTGATGAGCCGGGCTATCGGGAATTTCTTGTAATACATCTTTCTGGCAAAATCGTCCTCATCTCCTCCCAGCATCCTGGAAGCTCCGAGAAACTGCACGCCCTGGATCGAGGCGATAAACCGGGGATGGGCCGTGACCGTGCCGGACACGCGCGGGTCGTCAAGCATAAAGCGGGCGTGCGTCGTTTTCAGTTCGGAAAGAATGAACAAACGGGCCTCTTGCTCTTCAAAGACATAGAAAACGTTACAGGCCCACGGCGCTCCGTCGGGAGCGGATGCGCACAGGGACACGACGTGATGCTGCCTTATATATTTGACGATTGCTGAAGGAATTGGATTCATAAATGGACGAACTCTCTGTTTAACCTTCACCGCTGTTTTTTGTTGCCTCTGACCATTACAGACTCTGGCGCGAAAAACCGGCCCAAGGCCTGATACAGCGAGTGAACGTCGACGGGCTTGGGTATGTGGCCGTTCATGCCTAAATCCAGGCAACGCTTGCGTTCGGACTCCATGGCATGCGCTGTCATGGCCAGGATGGGCATAACAGCAAGGTTCTTGTCGCGTCTCAAAATCGCCGTTGCCTGATAGCCGTCCATGACCGGCATCTGCAAATCCATCAGAATCAGGTCAAAAGGCGGCTTCCGGCTGGAACGCGCCACGAGATCCACGGCTTCCTGCCCGTTGCTGGCGATCGTTACCTTGAAGTTGGCCTGCTCCAGAAGCTCAAGGCCAAGCTGCTGGTTTACCATGTTGTCTTCAACCAGGAGGATCTCCTGCCTGGAAAAACAGGGCACCTGGTTCAGGGATTTGGCCTGGGGTGACGGGCCGGGCTTGTACTTGCCCGGGGCCAGGACGTCGAAAATGGCCTTGAAAAAGAGGGTGCGGACGACCGGCTTCATGAGCCAGGAGTTCACGAAAAGGCCTTCCTCGCTGGCCTTGACCACGCTCTTTTCCCTGCCCGCGTCAGGCGTAAGAATCAGGATGGCCGGCTGTTCGGCTATTTCCGCATCGCCGCGCACCAGGCGGATCAGGTCCGGAGAGATCGCCCCGCATCTGCAGCAGTCGATGACCACCAGCTTGAAAGGCTCGCCACTGGCCTCGGCATCTTTTATCAGACAGGGCACAGTCTCTTCCGCGCCGGCTTCGGCAAGATCGAACTTGAACTCCTCAAGCAGATGCCTGACCGCCTTGCCGTTGCTTTGCGCGCAGTTGGCCAGGAGTACCGGCAGACCCCGCAGTTCTTCGGGCGGGACAGGGCGCTCGGCCTCGTTTTCACTGCGGCGCAAAAGGCAGGTGAATTCCATGGTAGTGCCCCGGCCAAGCTCGCTCTTTACCCAAATCTCGCCATTCATAAGCTCGACAAGCATGCTGGCGATAGACAGCCCAAGGCCGGTTCCGCCGTACTTGCGGGCGGTAGAGATGTCAGCCTGGGAAAAAGCTGCGAAAACGCTCTGCTGCTGTTCCGCTGTCATGCCTATGCCGGTGTCAATCACCGAGAACCTGAGCGTGAGATAGCGCCCTCGCTCCTCGGCGACGACGCAATTGACCATAATGCTGCCGGTGTATGTAAATTTCAGGGAGTTGCCGACCAGGTTGATCAGCACCTGGGATATGCGCAAAGGATCTCCGATCAGTTCATAAGGCACATCCCTGGCCACGAAGAAGGTCAGTTCCAGTTCCTTTTCTGAACAACGCTGCCCGAAAAGCGTATGCAGGCTGCCCATTATATCGTCGACCTTGAAATGAGTGCTTTCAAGGGCCAGTTTGCCGGCCTCGATCTTGGAAAAATCAAGGATGTCGTCGATGATTCCCATCAGGGCGGAGGCGGCGGAGCTGATCTTGCTCAAATAGTCATGCTGCTTGTCCGTGAGCTCGGTCTTGAGGATGAGGTAGGTCATGCCAAGGATCGCGTTCATGGGAGTGCGGATCTCATGACTCATGGTGGCCATGAAATTGCTCTTTGCCCGGCTGGCGTGTTCGGCATCCCTCAAAAGAAAGCGCTCGGTCACATCCAGAAAGAAGCCTTCAAAGACGACCGCGCCCTGCGGGGCGATTTCGACCACCCGGCTGCGTTCCACCGCCCAGCGGACCTGCCCGTCCGCCCGGATGAACCTGAAGAAGTGCTCAATTGAGCTGTCCACCCCGCCCTCGCCCTGGTGTTCCTTGATAAAGCCGATCAAATCCTCGGGGTGAAGGATCTCGCGAAAATTGTACAGCCCGCCGGGCAAAAATTCCATGGCCGGATAACCGGTCATCTCAAGACAGCCCTCGCTTATGAACTCAAATGAGAACCGGCTGCCTTGCGCGCTCATCCGGAAAGCGACCCCGGGCAGGTTGGCCAAGAGGATCTGCATGCGCCTGCGGCTTTCCCGCAGACGCAGATGCTCTGTCATATCCAGGTGCAGACGCTCATTATCGGCAACAGGCGTCTTTGCGGGCAGAACCTGAATGACGCCCAGAACCTGGCCCCTGCCGTTGTGGGATATGGTGTGCTTTACGCTTTGAACGCCGTCTCGAAAATGGACGTCGTGGTTCCAAGTGTAGTTTTCCTGAAGGGTGATCACCCTCCGGCATTGGTAAATCCAGATGTTGTAGGAGTCGCCGAAAATGATGCGCAGAAGTCCGGCGTCTTCCAGTTCCGCCGGTTTGTGGCCGGAGATCTCACGGCAGTTGTCGCTCCAGGAAAAGGAAAGCTCCTGGCCGCCCACCTCGTCCGGAGAGGAAGGGAGTTCATCACAGGCGGCGCTCTGAGGGTCGGTGCCGGCGCAATAAGCCAGCGCCCCCAGAAGGCTTAAGGCCCGCAACATGTTTCTGGTATCTGCGGCATCCGGCGGCATACGTCACCAACTCCTGCTTCAGTGTCCCCCCCCCCCCCCCCGGCCAACCGCATGGGCCTGGATTGCCGTCAACGAACGAACATCCAGACCGCGCCACGACCAGCCTGGCATCCGTTGCAGCAAAGCCGATTTTCCCGCCGGCATGCACGCCTGAAAATTCGAGTTCGCACGACCGGCATGCCCTTTAAATCATCCGCTGCGGTCCGGATTGCGGCAAACTCGCCAAGGCAAGACTACCCCGTCCAGCCCGAAAAAGCCGGATGCGCGGGCCCGATCACGGAATTACAATAGTTTGCCCTATTTTAAGCCCGGTGCCCCTGCCAAACTTGTTGGCCTTCTGCAGGACGTCGACAGTCGTGTTGTGCTTGCGGGCAAGAGAGTACAGGGTGTCTCCAGCCTGCACCTTCACTTTTCTGGCTTGCCGCTTGGCCTGAGCCTGGCCGCCCTTGGCCGCCTGCTGCTCCACTTTGGGCTGCCCGCCCTTGCTCCGCTTTGCGCCGGCCTTGTCAGGTATCCTCAAGTTCTGCCCGATCTTGAGCATGGTTTTCTTGCTGATGCCGTTGATGTCGCACAGGTCGTCAACCGTTGTCGAGCAGATGCGGGCTATGGTCAAGAGAGTGTCGCCGGGCTGCACCTTATAGATGTCGCCGCCCTTGTATTCGGTTTTGGGCTGTTTCGCGGCCGCCTGGGCGATCCCGGCGGGAGGCCGCTTGCTTCCGGCCGGAATCTGTATTTTCTGTCCGACGACGATGCGCTTTCTGGAGCTTATCTTGTTGGCCGACTCAATGGCCTTGACGCTGGTTCCCCAACGCTGCGCCAGCGTGTTGAGGGTATCTCCGGCCTTGACCGTGTAAGTGCCCAAACTTCCGCCGGTCCTTTCAGGCAGCGCCGGGCGGACCGGATCGCCGGCCAGGGTTGTGCCGGGGATCAATATGACCGCCCCAGGGCGCGGCAAACTGCTGATATTGTTGGCGTCGCGCAATTCGGCCACGCTCACCCTGTGCTTTTTGCCTATTCCGGCCAGGGTGTCTCCCCTTCTGACCGTGTATTCCCGCCAATCAGCGTAAATTCGCGCCTCAGGGCTGGCAAGCCAGAACTGGGAACGGAACTGGATTTCCGGCGGAACGTAAGCCACTGTGGCCACAGTCGGCGGGCTGGCGGTGCGCCTGAAGGCCGGGTTCATGGCCGAAAACTCCTCCCAACTCAGGCCGAGCGTGCGGGCCAGGCCGGTCAGGTTGGTTCCAGGCGGAACGCCGATAGCGGTAAGCTCCCACTCGTCATCTTTGGAAGGCGGTTTAAAGCCCAGTTGCTTCGGGTTGCGCATTATCTTGCAGATGGCCAGAAGCCGCGGGACGTATTGCTGCGTTTCTTCCTTGAGCCGGCGCCTGTTGTCAAGCATGCCGTTCTTGCGGCAAAGCTCGAAGAAATCGTCAGCTCCGGTGCCCTCAACGGCCCTGCCGATCTTTCCTTCGCCGGCGTTATAGGCGGCTATGGCCAAAAGCCAGTTGCCGAAGTCGCCGTGCAGCTTGAGCAGGTAATCGGCGGCCGCATGGGTGGCCTTGAAGGGATCGCGCCTTTCATCCACCCAGTTGTTCTGGGACAGACCGTAAGCCGTTCCGGTCCTGGGCATGAACTGCCACAGCCCGGCCGCGCCGGCCGGAGAAATGGCGTTCGGGTTTCCGCCGCTTTCGACCATGGCCAGATAGGCCACTTCTTCCGGGATGCCGCGTTCCTTGAATACTTTGGCAATATAAGGTAGGTAGCGTGATGTACGGGCCAGGAACCGCTCAAAGGTGCCACGGCGGTCATGCACGAAATATTTGAAATGCAGCTCTACGATCTGGGAATCTTCCTGGGAAAGCTCCCTGTCCAGCAACCCCTTGGCCTTGAACGCCTGCAACTCGGCGGAGGTCAGGGGCACCCCGTCGTCGCGGGGGATGTATGGCTCGTCGACTATTTCCTCGTAGTCTTGCTGGTACTTGTCGCCAAGGCGCACCGCGCCCTTTTTGCCGCCGCAGCCAGCCAGGACCGCCAGCAGGACGCAGATTAAAAAAGGCAGGCAAAAACTGCGCATGTTTTTAACACCTGTCCTGGCCATAAGTCCCCTGAGTAAAAATGTGTATTATGGAAAAATGAACTTGTATGGATGCGGATATGCTTGGCTGACGGCGGGCGGCGGGAATGCCGTCCGGGTCAGTATCCATAACGCATCTTTAAAACATACGCAACCAACCAGGTCGGAGCAAATGTCCAAAAAGAACTTCCCCGAACCGGCGCGCCCAAGAACCGGCGCACCCAACAAAACAGAACAAAAACACCCTGTTAACCGCGACAAAACATCCGCACCCGGCAAGCGCGACAAGCTGTTCCCCAGGGAAAAACCCACCCGCGCTCCTTTTGGGACGCCCTCTCCCGAAACCGGCCAGGCCGGCGAAGAAGGCTTGCTGGTGCCCGGCGTAAAGCCCGTGCTTGAGCTTTTGCAGGCCAGCCCGTCCCAAATAGACAGCGTATTCCTGCGCAAAGGCAGGCACGGTAAGGACATGGACCTCATTATCGACCTGTGCCGCGAAAACAAGGTGCGCTTTTCCCTGATGACCCCGGAAGCCTTTGAGCGCACATTTCCCGGACGCAACCAGGGAGTGGCCGCAAGAACCTTCGACGCCGGGTTCGTTGACTGGGAAGACCTATGCGACACGGTCATGGACGCCCCCCTGCCCCTGGTCGTGGCCCTGGATCAGGTCCAGGATCCAGGCAATGCCGGAGTGCTGGCCCGCTCTATCTACGCCCTTGGCGGCGCCGGCCTCCTCATCCCCCGCCACAACGGAGTCTACCTTGGGCAGGCTGCCGCCAAAAGTTCGGCCGGGGCTCTCGCCCGCCTGCCGGTGGCAAAGGCCGCCAACCTGGGCAACGCCATCGACCGGGCCGCCAAATCCGGTTTCACCATCTACGGCGCAGCCTCTGAATCCGCAAATACCCCGGCCGCCGGCAACGACACCCTGCCCCCTTCCGAAAGCATATTCACCCTCGTCCCCCGCTTCCCGGCCATCCTGCTTCTGGGCAGCGAGGAATCCGGCCTGCGCCAGAGCCTCCTCGCCCGCTGCCACAGCCTCATACACATCCCCCTCCTGCGCGAGTTCGACTCACTGAACGTCGCCCAGGCCGGCGGCATCATCGTCGCCGAAATGTCAAAGCACGCCAGTGCGCGTAAAGGCTGAAGACAACCCGAAGAAGGGGAGCCGTCAGGGCTGTTGCCCCTGGCTCCCCTTCTTCGAACGCCTCTCCCTTCTTTACCCTTTTGGGGAAGTGTTCCCCTATTTAGCGTATAGAGCGTTTGCCCTTGACGCCCGCATTACGCGCGCCACTGCCCCGCTTGATTAAAAAAGGATATACTTGCCTATTGGCGGGCGCTGGTGCATCGTTGCAACTGGAATCTAAGCTTACTATGGAGGATGTGACTACATGCTTGAAATAAAAAAAGACATTTACTGGGTAGGGGCCGTTGACTTCAAGAACCGCGACTTTCACGGCTATTCCCTTTCACCGAGCGGCACCACTTATAACGCGTATCTGGTCAGAGATGCGAAAAACGTGCTCTTTGACACCGTCAAAGCCGGTTTTTACGGCGTAATGCGAGACCGTCTCAGCGAGATCATGCCCCCTGAAAAGATTGACTACATCGTGATCAACCACGTCGAACTCGACCACGCCGCCTGCCTGCCGGAATTTATAAAGCTGTGCAAACCCGAATGCGTATTCTGCTCGCCAATGGGCGAAAAGGCCATCAAGGCCCACTTCCAGGGCTGGCAAGACTGGCCTCTGAAAACGGTCAAAACAGGCGACAAGGTCAACATCGGCAGACGCAACATCCACTTTATCGAAACACCCATGCTGCACTGGCCGGACAGCATGCTTTCCTACATCCCCGAAGACAAGCTGCTCATCAGCAACGACGCCTTCGGCCAGAACGTCGCCTCCTCGGAACGGTTTGCCGACGAGTTGTCCAGGGAATATCTGGAACACGCCATGACCGAATATTACCACAACATTGTCCTGCCCTACTCCCGGCAGGTGCTGGACGTTCTTGGCAAAGTGGAGAAACTGGGTCTGGAAATCGACATGATCGCCCCTGATCACGGTCTTATATTCCGGGGCCAGGACCAGGTCGGCTTTGTTCTTGGCGCCTACAAGCGTTTTGCGGAGCAAAAGACGCAAAAACGGGCCGTTATTGTTTACGATACCATGTGGCACAGCACGGAAAGCATGGCCTACGCGATCGGCGAAGGGCTGGGAAAGGAAAATATCCCGTTCAGGCTCATGGACCTCAAGCAAAACCACCACAGCGCGGTCATGACCGAGGTGGCCCGCTGCGGGCTGGTGGCCGTCGGTTCGCCCACGCTCAACAACGGTGTGCTGCCCCTGGTGTCCGGCTTCTTGGCGTATATGAAGGGCCTGCGCCCGAAAAACCGCCTGGGGGCGGCCTTTGGCTCCTACGGCTGGTCCGGCGAGTGCCTGAAGGTAATAAGCGACGAGTTGCTGGCCACAGGCATGGAACTGCCGGTCGAAGCGCTCAGGATAAACTACGTTCCAGGCAAAGAAGACCTCGCGAAATGTGAGGAAATGGGCGCGACTCTTGGCATGGCCTTAAGCGAGAAGTGCGCCGGGGTTCAGGATTAAAGCCGGCAAAACACCGACGTATCGCGATATAACTGTGCGAAGCCCCGGCAGCCGCATGGCCGTCGGGGCTTCGTTTTAGCGATATTACCCATAAATCGCCGCAACCCGGGGCGCTTGCTTAAACGTGGTCCTCGTCCGCCGCGGCGCCGGGTTCAAGGCCGAGCAACATCCGCAAAAACACGGTAATATCCATGGGAAAAGACAGACTGCGCCCTTTTATGCCTTCCGGCGCCTCCGCGCTGTCCAGGTTCACACGGACAAGACGCGCGTGGGCGTGCTTTTTCGCCAGATCTTCAAAGGGAAACCGGATGATTGCCGGCGTATTGTAGCCAACCCCAAGTTCCAGCAGCGCCAGGCTCCTGCCCTCGCTCTTTGCCAGAAACTGGCGGTAATCAGGCAACCTGACCATGTGCGGAGCTTCCACAAAGGAGCTGTCCATACGAAGATTGGGCACAAGATACGCTCCGCAGTCAGGGCAGACCGGGACATCCTCTGTGCGGACGCGAAAGGGGCCGGGCATGTTTTCAAGCATTCCGGCGATCATCTCCCTGTTGCCGTAAAGCTTTTGCGAACATGGGCGCAAGCATTGGAACATCCCGTAATCCCCTTGCGGGGTGAAAATCCGCTCAGCGGGGAAACCGGCTTTTTCAAGCTGTTTGTCAACATTGGTGCTAAGTATGAAATAATCTTTCCCGTCCATCAGTTGACGCAGGAGGCGATAGGGCTCCAGCGCCTCCGGCTCGTGCCGGATGTGAAAAATATGCTTTGCCCAAAACCCCCAGTATTCCTCCGGCATGCTTTGGCGCAGCGACCACAGGCGTCCCATGATGTCCAGGATGGTGGTGAGCCCCAAAGCGCGGTAATCCGGATACCAGCGTTCGACCAGCCCGGAATCGGCGTAGTTCAGACCGCCGGATGCGGTCGCCCCGGCCCCGATGCCGAGCAGAACCACATCCGCCCCGGCCAGAACCTTCCGGGACTCATCAAAGCTGGCCGAGTTTGTCGCGGTATATTTCATAATCTTCCTGGGTAAACACGTTGAAAACAACCTTCTCGATCCTGGTTGCGCGCTCCATGAACGAAAGAACCGCATTTACGGCGATTCCCGCCGCCAGCACGCGCGGAAAACGATATTCCCCTGTGGATATGCAGCAAAATGCGATGGTGCGGACGTCATTTTTCTCCGCAAGCTCAAGGCAGGATTCATAGCATGACGCCAGCACGGCCTTGTCGCGTCCGGCCACAGCGCCGTGAATTATCGGGCCGACCGTGTGCAGGACAAAGCGGCTCGGCAGGTTGTAAGCCTTGGTTATCTTCGCGCTGCCGGCTGGTTCCTCATGGCCCTGGCGCTGCATGAGGGCATGACAGGCAAGCCTGAGTTGCACGCCCGCGGCGGAGTGGATGGCGTTGTCGATGCATCGGTGGCAGGGGATGAAGCAGCCCAGGAGCATGCTGTTGGCAGCGTTGACAATGGCGTCAGCCGCCAGGGTGGTGATGTCCCCGCGCCAAAGAGCTATTTGCGGATGCCCCGCGACCGCGGGCAAATCGTCAGCCGGCACAATGGCCTTGGCGGAAGCTTCGCCTTGCAGAAAAGCATCCTGGATTTCCGCGAATTCGGGGGTAACCGCAAGCGGCGGACGGATGTTCATGAGCGAGCGCAGCAGGTTCCGCCCGTCCAGACGCAAACCCGGGTCAATATGGGACATCCATCCGGGATTCTCGTTTTGCAGGGAGCCAATAAGCCAGGACAGCCTTTTTTCCTGTGTCGTCATGGTGATCGCCTTATGCATCCGGGCTTGTTTCGACAAAACCCCGGCAAGGGCGGGCCTTGCCGGGGTTTACAATCAGTTCAGTGCGTCGGCTGTGAGAAGCCTTGCTTAAAAAGAGCCGGTCCGGGGCGGATTGCCGGAGAAGTCGGCAAAGACGTAGCCGCCGTGTTCTATGCAGAATGTGGCGAAATCCGGGTTATCGGCCGATTTGTAGATGCCTTTGATCATCGGCTTTTCAGCCAGGATGCGCTCTTTCACCGCGCTGTTCTGCTCGGGAACGATCTTTCCGCATACGCGAAGCCAGCTCATGTCCTTTTTAAGCGCGCAGAGTTCAAAGGCGGGGTTTGCCTGAAGCTGCTTGCAAACATCCTTGCTGAAAGACGTGCAGAACCACAGTTTTCCATCTTGCTCGAATTGATACTGGAACGCCCTGACGTGCGGTTCACTGCCGCTGACGGTCGCGAAAAAGCATACGGACGTTTCGGTCAAAAAGTCTGAGATTTCCTTGATTGCGCTGCTCATAATAACCTCTCGTTTTTATGTGTTGCCCTGGTTAGTCCTGCCTGAGATTATGCAGGACTGTTTCAAGACTTTGAATGCAGGATATTTGCTCTTGCCCGCTTACACCGCCCCAGGCTTTGCGCAGCAGATCGGCGGAAACCTCATGCTGCACCCGGCGCATTGACTCGCCTTTTTCCGTCAAAACAATCAACTGCGCCCGCGCATCGTCCGGATCAGGCTCACGCCGGCAGTAGCCCCTGTCTTCAAGGGTGTTGATAAGGCCGGTGACGGTATTCTTCTTTCTGCCGATACTTTCAGCCAGTTCGTTCATTTGCAAAGGGCCGCGCTCGAAAAGCGCGTTAAGGACAGCCCCGTGAGCCGGGAGAATATCGGTAATCCCACGCTCCGCCAGCGAGTTGAGAATAAGCACATTTGCTTGCCCACGAATAGCAGCGGCCAGGAAGATGATAAGATCCGGGTTGCTTTGTCTTTTCATGGCATTCTCTTCATTCGCGAGCGCGGAGCGGTCATCCGGGCATTTCGCCACGGCGCCGGATGCCGCAGACCTTGTATTCGCGGAAGAATTAACTGCATAGCCATGTATAGTTCGCATGCGAACAAAAGTCAATGGGGGTTCTTGCATACTTTGGGGGGCGCCGCGCGCGGCCAACCGATATGCCGGCCTCCCCAAGAAATGGGACTGGCAGCCAGCGGCGTTGCCTTATGAAAGAGTGGGAAAAAAGAGCGGGAAAAGCGGTTGCCTGACAACCGGTGGAGCAAATTTGGGGCAAAGAAACAATGCGGAAAAGCGAAAGGGCTCAGAGTTGACTCTAAGCCCTTTAATTTTCTGGAGCGGGAAACGGGATTTGAACCCGCAACTTCAAGCTTGGGAAGCTTGCGCTCTACCGTTGAACTATTCCCGCGCCCCAAGACTTCTAAAAATTTTGCCGGAAAAAGGCAAGCGCTTTTGAAAATTAACTTTGGCCAAGCGGCTTGCCTCTCACGAACAATAAAACCACAACCAAAGACAGCGCATTGCCCCCCAGCTCCTTGCGCGACGGGGCGGAGTGGTTTATAAGACGCCTTGATTCGCATATCTTGAGGAGAATAGCAAAATGCCTGTTACCAAAGAGCAAGTCCTGGCTACCGCCGCCTTGTCCCGGATAGATCTTTACGAAGGCCGTCCGGAGTCCGAGGCGGAAGAGGCCGTCAGCAAAATCGCCGCCCAGATGGAGTCAATAGTCGCCTACATGGACATCCTGAACCAGGTGGACACCGCTGGCGTCGAACCGATGTACTCTCCGGAAAACGACCTGGCCCCGCCCCGGCCTGACAAGGTGGAGCAGAGGCTGACGGTAGAGGAAATCCTGCAAAACGCTCCGAAGCGCCAGGGAAATTTTTTCGCCGTGCCGCCGGTCATTTAGGCAGGGTTACCCAGTTTAAGAGCTGCCGCTCCCGGAAATTACGGGAACCCGGTTTTTCCCCACTTAGCGTATAGACGCCGGGCCGTCTGAAACCAGATACAATCGAAACTGACCCTGAGACAAGGCGGGGCAGTCTGCAAAGAGGTTGTCATGCCTTTATATACACATTCGCTGATGGAAATCGCCCGCATGCTTCGCGGCAAACAGGTCAAACCTTCCGAGGTCATGCAGGCGTGCCTTGACCGGATCAAAGCCACGGAGCCAAGACTGAACGCCCTTGTGGCCCTGTATGAGGAAGAGGCCATGAAGCAGGCTCTCGCCCTGGACGGCCAGGAGCCGGGTAGCGGCCAGAACCTGTGGGGCGTGCCGGTAACCGTCAAGGATGTGTTCTGCGTCAAGGGGCAACAGGCCTCGTGCGCATCAAAAATGCTCAAGGACTTTGTCTCGCCCTACGACGCCTTTGTGGTCGACAGGATGAAACAGGCCGGGGCGATCATTATCGGGCGCGCCAACATGGATGAATTTGCCATGGGCTCGGCGACCGATTTGTCGGCTTACGGGCCGACCTCAAACCCCTGGGATCTCGACCGGGTGCCCGGCGGTTCAAGCGGCGGCTCGGCGGCGTCTGTCGCGGCCATGCAGGCCTTTGCCTCGCTCGGCTCAGACACCGGCGGGTCGGTGCGCCAGCCGGCCGGGCTTTGCGGCTGCGTGGGGCTCAAGCCGACATACGGCAGATTGTCCCGCTACGGGGTTGTGGCCTATGCCAGTTCATTCGACCAGGTCGGTCCAATAGCGCGCAGTGTGGCCGACGTCTATCAAATCCTCAGCCTGCTGGCCCAGTATGACCCGCGCGACGCAACCTGCACGGTGCGGCCCTTCAACGGCCCGGCTGTGGAAAATTTCCCCAAGGATCTGCGCGGCACGGTGATTGGCCTGCCCAAAGAGTATTGGGAGCAAGGCGTCCTCTCGCCCGAAGTGGCCAAGGCCTGCCAACAAGCGGTTGACTCGGCCAAGGAACTCGGGGCTGAAATCCGCGAGGTGTCCCTGCCCCGCCTGCCCTACGCCGTGGCCGCTTATTACATCCTGACCTCGGCCGAGGCCAGCACAAACCTGGCCAGGTTCGACGGCGTCCGCTACGGCCTGCGCGCCGGGGAGGAAAAGGGACTTGTCGGCATGTATACGACCTCCCGCTCGCTCGGCTTTGGCGACGAGGTGAAACGGCGCATCCTTCTTGGCACATATGTGTTGTCCTCCGGCTATTATGACGCCTATTTCAAAAAGGCCTCCCAAGTCAGGCGGCTCATCCTGCAAGACTATCAGGACGCATTGAAGGACTGTCATGTGCTCATGGCGCCGGTAAGCCCGATCACGGCCTGGAAAAAGGGCGAATTTTCCAGCGACCCTCTCACGGCCTATAAAATGGACGCCATGACCGTGAGCCTGAACCTGGCCGGCCTGCCCGGCCTGAGCCTTCCGGCCGGGATTGGCGAGGACAGCGGCCTTCCGGTGGGCATCCAGATCCAGGGCCGGAGCATGGATGAGGCGCGGCTTTGCGGGGTCGGACATCTTTTGGAGCAGCGCCTGCCCAAGTTCGGCATGCCGACGGCACTCAGGGATTTGTAATCTTAGCAAAACAGCCGCAAACTTCGCATCATGCCGCGAACGCGAAAACAAGAAGCCGGAAAGAGGCGGGGGAGGATTGAACCCTGCGGCTTTCCGGCTTAAAGTTCATACTGTCGCGCCACCCGGCGCTGCCACTCGCAAAAAGAAGGCCTGCCCATATGCTGAAATATCTGATAAACCCCATGCAAAAACCAAATGGCAAAGGCATCCTCCTCCCCGGCTATGACGAGCAAGCTGCAAAAGACGTGATGGCGTTTCACTCAAAATTGCCCGGATACGCCAAAACTCCCCTGCGCCACTTGTCCGGACTTGCCGGGCTTCTCGGCCTTGGCGCCATATTCGTCAAGGACGAATCCACCCGGTTCGGGCTGCAAAGTTTCAAGGCCCTGGGCGGTTCCTACGCCGCCGCGCGGCTCGTGGCCAAAAAGATTGGCCTGGATCCGGCCGAGCTTTCCCGCCTGGGGAACGGCGTTTCCGATTTTTTGCCCAAAGCTCAAAAGATGACCTTCATCACCGCTACCGACGGAAATCACGGGCGCGGCATAGCCTGGGTCGCCAGGCAGCTTGGGCAAAAGGCCGTTGTGCTCATGCCCAAAGGCTCGGCCGACGAGCGGGTCCGCCACATCCTGAGCCTGGGAGCGGACTGCTTTGTGACGGAAAAAAACTACGACGACACCGTGCGCCAGGCCGGAGAAATGGCCGCCGCCAACAACTGGGAGCTGATGCAGGACACGGCCTGGCCCGGCTACGAGGAAGTGCCGGAGTGGATCATGCAGGGCTACCTGACCCTGGCCCTTGAGGCTTGTGAAGACCTGAAACAGGCGGGCAAACAGCCCACCCACATATTGCTCCAGGCCGGAGTCGGCTCAATGGCGGCGGCTGTCGCAGCCTTTTTTGTCAATGCCATGCCTGCGAGCCGCCCCCGCATCATCATCGTCGAGCCGCAAGCGGCCGACTGTTTTTACGCCTCTGGCCTGGCCAACGACGGCCTGCCCCACGCCGTGGGCGGCGACCTCGCCACCATCATGGCCGGCCTGGCCTGCGGCGAGCCGAGCAGCCTGGCCTGGCCGATCATCCGCGACCACGCCTTTGCCTTCCTCTCCCTGGCCGACCCACTGGCCGCCCTTGGGATGCGCGTTCTGGCCGCGCCCCGGCAGGGCGATCCGGCGATCCTCTCCGGCGAATCCGGAGCCGGCCCGCTCGGCGCCCTGGCCTTTGCCTGCCGCTATTCGCAAGACGCCGCCCCGGCAAAAGCGCTCGGCCTGGAAAAAGATTCCGTGGTCCTGGCCATAAGCACCGAGGGCGACACCTCCCCGGCCATGTATGAGGAAATTGTCTGGCAAGGGGCAAAACCTTTGCAATTATGACGAATATCGATTATCAGGAGCCTGGGTCCAGCCATGCCGGAACTGTGGCGGATATCGCCAGCGAGTGTCACCGCCGGCCCGGCTGTCTGCCGGCCGCCGCCCAAAGGCGGGCCCAACCCCGGAGACCGAGTTTATGAAGACAGACAAAAAAAATATAGTTGTAGGAATAAGCGGCGCCAGCGGCGCGAATCTTGCCGTGCTGCTGTTGTCCTACATGAAAAAACAGCCGGACTGGGAAACCCACCTGGTCTATTCAAACGGGGCCAAGCTGACGCTTTTGCATGAAACCACGCTAAGCGTGGACGAATTGGAAGCCCTGGCCGACCACGTCCACGACATCTCCAACGTTGGCGCCAGCATCGCCAGCGGCACGTTCAAGACCGCCGGCATGGTCATCGTTCCGTGCAGCATGAAAACCCTGGCCGGCGTGGCCAACGGCTTCTCCGACAACCTGATGCTCCGGGCCGCCGACGTGTCGCTCAAGGAACGGCGCAAGCTCATCCTGGTCACCCGGGAAACCCCGCTGCACATCGGGCACATGAAAAACATGATCACGGCAGCCAGTTTGGGCGCCGTCATCCTCCCGCCCATGATGACACACTACATAAAGCCCGGCTCGATCATTGAGATGGAAAACCATATTGTCGGAAAAATCCTGAACGAGTTCGGGATCGAATTCTCCGAATATCGCCGTTGGGAAGGCATTTGAGTCAGGCGCTCCACGCGTCTTTTTTTTCGCACAAACCATAACGCCAAGCGGAATCAAAGGTGAACTCATGGAACAGAACCAGAACAGAGCAAAGCTCCTGATCGAATGTCTGCCCTATATTCGTCAATTCCAGGGTGAGGTCATTGTCATAAAATACGGCGGCCACGCCATGAAGGACGACAACCTCAAGCGCTCCTTCGCCTTGAACGTGGCCCTGCTCAAATATGTGGGTCTTTGCCCGGTAATCGTTCACGGCGGGGGGCCGCAGATCGGCAAGATGCTCGAGAAACTGGAAATCCCGTCCACCTTCCAGCAGGGATTTCGCGTCACTGACGACGCGACTATGGATGTTGTCGAGATGGTCCTTGTCGGCAAAGTCAACAAGGAAATCGTCAGCCAGCTCCACCGCGCCGGGACCAAAGCCGTCGGCCTGTCCGGCAAGGACGGCCAGTTGATCAAGGTCCGGAAAATGAAGATGGTCCTTAACCCGGATTCCGCCAACCCGGAAACCGTCGACCTTGGCCGCGTGGGCGAGGTATGCTCGGTTGAGACCGGCCTTATCAACACCCTCTCGCGCGAAGGCTTCATCCCGGTAATTGCTCCCACCGGGGTGGACGCCGAAAACAACGCCTACAACATCAACGCCGACTCCGTGGCCGGAGCCGTGGCCTCTGCCCTGAAAGCCAAACGCCTGCTCATCCTGACCGATGTCGCCGGAATATTGGACAAACAGGGCGATCTCATCCACTCGGTAACCGCCCACGACACCGTTCGCCTCTTCGCCGACGGCACCCTGCAGGGCGGCATGATCCCCAAAGTGCGCTGCTGCCTGGACGCTGTGAAAAGCGGCGTGGAAAAAGCCATGATCATCGACGGACGCGTCGAAAACTGCATTCTCCTCGAACTCTTCACCAACTCCGGAATCGGAACCGAAATAGTCGGCGACCTCGCCACCCAGCCAGACGACGGCTTCGGCAATTAGCGGAGCTTGGGGAAGGCGCCACCATGGACTAAGTCCCTGGCGGCGCCTTCTCCCAGGCCCCCCCTCCTTAACCCCGTTTTGGGTTCTTTTCATTATTTGGAACATGCTTGCGGATGACGGACTGTTCCGGGATCGTGCTTCGCGTGTCCAGCATGGCACTTATTGAGACAGCTTTATTAAAAATTCGGAAGGTCCGTGCGCGCCCCCTGGCGGGACACCTGAAAAACACAGCGTTTGCAAAAAATGGCACTAAAATGGCGATTTTTGCCATTAAATATATTCAGATATTTCACAGCATAAAAATCATACAGTGCCAATTTCGCCCAAAACAGACAAAGACTCCCGCCCGATCATTCGCATCTGTTTGTCAGTCCGGATAAAAATCCTTTTATTTTAGCCACTTCCTTGATCTAGCCGCCTTTGGCACATCACTTGCTTTTATAACAGCAGGCAACCGTCGCTGTTGTCTTTGCTGATAACCGGATTATTGCCGTAATTATTTCGCTGAAGCTTCCTGTCCCATCAGAACCAGACTCAATATTTCGCCGGCGCTGACAATGCTTGTCCTTTGCGCGGGCAGAAAAGATGCGCCACTGGGTTCCGGGCACAGACAGAGGGACCATGCACCCCTTGGGGAACAGCTTGAGCGGAGAACTGAAAACAGCCTGCCAAAAAGCCTACAAGACAAGGAGAATGTTATGTCTACCGCCGCCCATGTGAATCAGTCCGACCGCCTCAGTTGGCGGACATTGGTGTCACTTTTCAGCATCAACATCATGATCCTGATGTGCGCCCTCGACGTCAGCGCCGTCAACATTTCCCTGAAGACAATGATGGCCGATCTCCACGCGCCGCTAACCGCGATCCAGTGGGTCGTCATCAGCTACATGCTGACAATCGCCTGTATGCTGGTCCAATTCGCCCGCCTGGGAGATCTGAGAAACAAGAAGACCATATTCTTCACCGGCGTTGCGGTGTTCACTGCCGCCTCCGTATGGTGCGGGCTCGCCCCGTCAGCCGGCCTGCTCATCGTCGGCCGCGTCCTCCAGGGCCTGGGCGCTGCCATGTGCCAATCCCTGGCCGCCGCCATCATCACTGAAATAGCCGGGCCCAAGCACCGTGGCCGCGCTCTTGGCCTCTTCTTTGCCACCTTTGCCATAGGCCTGATGCTCGGCCCCTCGGTCGGCGGCGTCTGCGTGTCACTGTGGAATTGGCGCGCCATATTCTTCATCAACATCCCCATCGGCGCTGCGGCCCTGACGCTTATCTGGAAGTTCGTCCCGCAACTGGTTCCCCCTCACAGCAACCAACGCTTTGACATCCTGGGCGCCGTAATCGCCGCCATCTCGCTTGGCTCATACAGCCTTGGCATGGTCATGGCCCAACGCCACGGATTTGGCGACTCCCTCGTGCTCGCCCTCTTCGCAATCGCCGTGGTAGGCATCGCGACCTTCATCCAGGTCGAAAAGAGAGTGGCCTCCCCCATGGTCAACATGAAGCTCTTCACGAACCCGATATTCACCTTCAACCTGCTGGTAAACTTCTTCTCCTTCATGTCCAGCGCCTGCCCGACCGTGCTCCCGCTCTTCCTGATGCAAGGCAGAGGCTTCACGGTAGGACAGGCCAGCCTCTACCTGATGATTCTGCCCTGCGCCATCGCCGTCACCTCATACTTCTCCGGATGGCTGGCCGACCGCTTCGGAACCCGACTCATCAGCTTTGTCGGCCTGCTCATCCTGACCTGCGGCCTCCTTTCGATGTCCTTTGTCACCCTTGAAACCGCGTGGTGGGACATCGCCCTGCGCTACTTCTTCACTGGCTTTGGCATCGGCGTCTTCCAGACTCCCAACAACTCGGCCATCATCGGCGCAGCCCCCAAGGAATTTCTTGGAGTCGCCTCCGGCCTGCTCACCTACACCCGGGTACTCGGACAAGGCAGCGGCATGCCCCTGGTCTTCACGGCCTTCACCATCGCTGCCAGCGCAATCTCCCCCTCTGCCCTTGGCGGCGACTTCACCAACAGCTCCCCCGAGGCCATGACCGCCGGCATTCAGGCCGCCTACTTCGTAGTCGGCGCCATCCACATCCTCTGCATCACGCTCGCTCTGGTTGCCTGGTATTTTGAGAGAAAGAGGGACCGTTTGGCTGCCGAGCAAGAGGCCGCCCAACAGCTTGCACAACAAGCAGGCGATGTTCCCCAAGCTCCAGAGGCAGTACAGCCTGCCCAGGAGACCCAGACCGCCGGCGCATAAACCGCCGCGGACCGGAACAACTGGCCGGCAGGCCAGACATAACACGCGCCCCTGACAACATCAGGGGCGTCGTGCTTTAGCAGAGGAAAAAGCTGGGGGAGGAAGCCAACAGGACAATCGCCCTGTTGGCTTCCTCCCCCAGCCCCCGCCCACTTCGCCTTTTTGTGCGTGTGGCCGCGAAAGCGGTTTTATTTGCTCAAGATATTCTGTGCAGCCAGCAGAATGGCTGGCTGCTGGTCCGGCGGCTGAAAACGCCTTTAAGGGGCATAGATGACCTCGGTAGCGGAATCGTCTTCTTCGCCCGGCTCGTCATAATCATTGCCCGGTTTCCCACGGTGAACGAAATTGTCAAGGGCTTCACCGCTTTCCAGGCTTTCAAAGGCCGCCCACATTCGTTTCACCAGATCCTCAACACCCTCCTCCGTCTTGGCGGAAATGAAGTGCAGTTCCAGGTCATCCTCCCCGGCCAGGGCGCGAAGCTTAGACAATTGCTCCGATGTGGCCAGATCAATCTTGTTTATCACCCGAATTTGCGGGCGGTTCGCCAATTCCGGGTCAAAGCAGGCCAACTCGTTGTCAATAAGGTCAAACCCGGACCACGGATCCTCAAAGTCTATGTCTTCAAAACTCAGAAGATGCACAAGAAAGCGCGTCCTTTCCACATGCTTCAAGAACCGATGTCCGAGCCCGACTCCAGCGTGAGCGCCTTCGACCAGGCCGGGTATGTCGGCCACCACCATGCGGCGGTCATAATTCCCGTCATCAAGCATCACTCCAAGATTCGGCTCAAGGGTGGTGAAGGGGTAGGGGGCGATTTTGGGTTTGGCCGCGGAAACCTTGGATATAAACGTGGACTTTCCGGCGTTTGGCAGTCCGAGCAGGCCACAGTCAGCCAGGATCTTTAAAGACAGCCCGAGAGTCAACTCCTCGCCTGGCTCGCCTGGCTGGGCAAAACGCGGGGCTCTTTGGGTCGAGGACTTGAAAAATTCGTTGCCCTTGCCGCCCTTGCCGCCCCTGGCTATGACAATCTCTGTCTCCGGCTCGGACAAATCCGCCAGCAGTTCTCCCCGGCAGCCATCCGCAAGACGGAAGACCTGCGTGCCCACGGGCAGCTCCAGGTACAGGTCATCACCCTTCCGGCCGTGACATTGCGAGCCCATGCCACCCTGCCCGTTCGGCGCGGTATAAAGCTTCTTGAGTCTGAAATCGTACAGCGACAGCAGCCGCGACGCAGCGCGCAGGATTACGCTGCCGCCCTCACCGCCATCGCCGCCGTCAGGGCCGCCCTTGGGAACGAACTTTTCGCGCCTGAAAGAGACGCAGCCCCTGCCGCCGCTGCCCGAGCGCACAGTTATAATCGCTTCATCCACAAATCTCATACATAGACTCCATATCAATTCAACCGAAACATCAAGGGAGCAAACTGCCCCTGAAGCATTTTCGCTTTGAGATGCCTGCTTGGCGGCAGGCAAGTCCAGCCTGCGGACATTTCGCGGCAATGATTTGTCCGCAAGACATTGCGGAGCAGGCTAACTTTGAAAGCGCTTGTCTGCTCTAGCCTGCGCATTCCATCGCTCTCACGCAAAAAAGCACATGGGGCATCCCTTCAATCCGAACGGGCAGGATCCTGGGGGGCGCCATTAAGGGCCAATCGCCCTGATGGCCTCCCACACCAGATGGCCTGCCATAAAGCGCATAAAGGGAGGTGCGGGTTGCCCCGTGCCCTCCCTTTATGCGCTTTTCGCGCAACATTCCGGCTTTCGCCTTCTGCGAAATATAGCTCTAGGCGCAGGCCTGTTCAGGGACCGGCACCACATGAACCCTGGTCAGGGTCTTGTTCTTGCGAACGTACTTTTCAAATTTGACGGTGCCGTCACAAGTGGCAAATATGGTGAAGTCACGGCCAAGACCGACATTGCGGCCGGGATGGACCTTGGTGCCGAGTTGGCGAACGATGATATTGCCGGCAAGAACGGCCTGGCCGCCGAAACGCTTGATGCCCCGGCGCTGGCCTTTGCTGTCGCGTCCGTTGCGTGAACTTCCGCCTGCTTTTTTCTGAGCCATGCTAACCTACCTTATATTTAGGCCGTTATGGCCTTGATTTTGATGGCGGTGTAATCCTGACGATGTCCCTGCATGCGGCGGGAGTCGTTGCGGCGCCATTTCTTGAACACGCGAATTTTCTTGCCGCGGCCGTGTTCGATGACTTCGGCGGTGACTTTGGCGTTTTCCACATAGGGCTTGCCGACAGCCATCTGGCCGCCGCCGAGCATAAGCACCTTGTCAAGGGTCACTTCGTTGCCGACTTCTGCGTCAAGCTTGGCCACACGAAGGCTCACGCCTTCTTTAACGCGGTATTGCTTTCCGCCTGTTTCAATTATAGCGTACATCAAATGTCCTCCAGATAAGAAGAGTGCTTTACCCGCATGGCAGGATTATGTCAAGCACTCCTTGTCTCAGATATCGCTTTTGCGACGGACAAAAAGGGCCTGCAGGCCCTTTTTGTCAGCACTTGCAAACATCCTTCCGCCGGATGGCGGCTTAGCCCTTAGCCGCGGCCTTGCGAGCGGCGGTGTGCGCGGCTCTCTTGGCCTTGGTGGCCTCGGCCCTGGGAGAGCGGCCGGACTTTTCCTCTTCCACGATGGGAGAGAGAGCCTTGGTCAGTTCGAAAATAGCCATGGGGGCTGCGTCGCCCTTGCGGGGCATGGCCATCTTGACAACCCTGGTGTATCCACCGCCGCCGCCGGTGAACAGCGGGCCGATGTTGTCAAAAAGGCGCTTGACCAGCTTGTGCTCGCCAAGGATGCGGTAGGCTTCGCGGCGGGCGTGCAGGTCATTTTTCAGGGCAAGGGTGATAAGAGGATCAACTATGCCGCGCAGGACCTTGGCCTTGGCTTCAGTGGTGGTGATACGGCCGTGCACAAGAACCGCTTTAGCCATATTGCGAAACAGGGCCTTGCGATGCGAAGTGGTGCGGTTCAGCTTGCTGCCGGATTTATTATGCCTCATTTTGCAGTTTCCTCTTCCATTCCTGATATTTTTTATCAAACCCCTCGATCTTCATTCCAAAATCGAGATTCATTTCGGCCAGGACGCGCTTGATTTCATCAAGCGACTTGCGGCCGAAATTCTTGGTTTTCAGCATTTCCGACTCCTGGCGCTGCACGATTTCGCCAACCAGGGCGATGTTCGCGCTCTTCAGGCAGTTGGTCGCCCTGACGGAAAGCTCGAGCTCGTCGATGGACTTGAACAGGTTCTCATTCAGAGAGCTTGCGCCAACGCTGCTGCCTTGCGGCGCCCCGGCCACGCACTCATCGAAGTTGATGAACGCGGTGAGCTGGTCCTTCAAAATTTTAGCGCTGTAGGCGATGGCGTCTTCCGGAGTAACAGAGCCGTCGGTCCACACTTCCATGATCAACTTGTCGTAGTTGGTCATTTGGCCGACGCGCGCCTGCTCCACCGTGTAAGAGACCTTACGGATCGGCGAAAAGCTGGCGTCAAGGGTGATGAGGCCGATCTCGTCAGAGAGCCCCTCATGCATGTCGGCAGTTACATAACCCTTGCCCATACGGGCTTCCATTTCAAATTGCAGCTCCACGTCATCAGTGATGGTGAACAAATGCTGCTCGGGGTTCAGCACGGTAACGTGCTGGGTGCATTTGATGCTCGCGGCGCTGACCGGACCCTTTTGGGCGGCGGTCAGGGTGAGCATTTGCGGCTCATCCGTATCCATCGCGAAGCGCACCTGCTTCAGGTTGAGGACGATATCGGTAACGTCCTCAAGAACGCCGGATATGGTGGCGAATTCGTTCTGCACACCGGAGATCTTGACAGATACGAGCGCTGTTCCCTGAAGAGAGGACAAGAGTACGCGCCTGAGGGCGTTGCCTATGGTCGTGCCGTAGCCGTGCTCAAGCGGCTCGCAGGAGAACTTGCCGTAAAGAGAGTTCGCCGGGTCGCTGATGCGCAAAACCTGTTCCGGTCTTTCAAGCTCGGACCAGTTGCGCGAATTTATAAGCCTGTCACCTTGTTTATACACTATGCTTGCCCCCACTATTTGGAGTAAAGCTCGACAATCAGGTCCTCGTTGATCGGGGTCTGAATGTCCTCGCGCTGAGGCAGGTTCTTGACAATGCCCTTGAACGCCGCGCCGTCGGAGTCGAGCCAGGCCGGACAGCCGCGCTTGGCGACGGTCTGCTGGGCTTCCGCGAGAACAGGAACCTTGCGGTTCTTTTCAGGCACTTCAATAACGTCGCCCACCTTGACTTGCAGGGAAGGAATATCAACCCTGCGGCCGTTTAAGGTAAAGAGACCGTGTCTGACCAGTTGGCGGGCCTGTTGCCGGGAGTTGGCAAAACCGAGCCTGTAAACCACGTTATCCAACCGTCTTTCCAGGAAAGACAACAGGTTGGCGCCTGTGACGCCTTTAGCCATATCCGCATTCTTGAAATACAGCCTGAACTGAGCTTCAAGAATGCCGTACATGCGGCGCACTTTCTGCTTTTCGCGCAACTGCACCGCGTAGTCGGACGCCTTTTTGCGGGCGCGGCCATGTTGGCCGGGGGCGTAAGGACGGCGCTCAAAAGCGCACTTGGCAGACTGGCAGCGGTCGCCTTTCAGAAAGAGCTTTTCGCCTTCGCGTCTGCACATACGGCATTTGGAATCATTATACTTGGCCAAGGGACTGCTCCTTCATTATACGCGGCGACGCTTGGGCGGCCTGCAACCGTTATGGGGAATAGGGGTGATGTCGCGGATGAAGGCGACCTTAAAGCCGGCGGTGTTAATGGCCCGCATGGCTGATTCACGCCCGGAACCCGGTCCGATGACATAAATGCCGACCGTACGCATGCCGTTCTCCTGAGCCTTGCGGGCGGCTGTTTCAGCGGCGACCTGCGCGGCAAAGGGGGTGGATTTGCGCGAACCTTTGAAACCCGACTGCCCGGCGCTGGCCCAACTGACGGCGTTGCCGCGGGTGTCGGTAAAGGTGATTATGGTGTTGTTAAACGAGGCCTGAATATGGGCAACGCCGACAGGCACGTTTTTTCTTTCTTTTTTCTTAACGGAACGCTTGGCTTTGGCCATGTCAATCTCTCAATGGCTTAACGTTGGATGTTTCGCGCAAAGCTCGGATCAGCGAACGATCCGAAGCGCCACACTATTTTTTCTTGGCAGCGCCTCTGCGGGGGCCTTTGCGGGTACGGGCGTTGGTGTGCGTGCGCTGACCGCGCGCGGGCAATCCCTTCCTGTGACGGATACCGCGATAACAGCCGATATCCATCAAACGCTTGATGCTGGAGGACACTTCACGGCGCAGATCGCCCTCAACCTTATAATTTTGTTCCAATTCCTTGCGGATATTGTTGACTTCTTCCGCTGAGAGGTCGTCTATGCCCCTGGCCCAGTCCACGCCTGTGGCGTCAAGGATCTTAAGAGCCGTAGCCCGGCCGACACCATAAATGTAGGTAAGAGCGATATCAGCGCGCTTGCCTCTGGGTAAATCCACACCTGCAATTCTGGCCACGTGAAACTCCTGTCGCCTAGCCCTGGCGCTGCTTGTGCCGGGGGTTTTCGCAAAGAACCCGCAAGATGCCGTGGCGTCTTATGACCTTGCACTTGGGGCACATTTTTTTGACTGAAGGTCTTACTTTCATGACACTCAACCTCTATGTTGCACCGGCGACAGCAATTGCCGCACGGCTGGTAATTTCATCCAATGCTTGACCCGCCTGCTCGCAGCCGCAAAATCAGGACGAGAACTTTTTTTCATAGGCTCATTTTATCAAACAGTCAAGCAGATTTATGTCTGCCCCGTTTTCAGCCTATTTGACTCAAGATCTGCGGCCCGTCAGAGGTCACGGCCACGCTGTGCTCAAAATGGGCGGCTCTTTTTCGGTCCCTGGTGACCGCCGTCCAATTGTCTTCCAGAATGTCCACATCTCCTGTGCCAAGGGCGAGCATCGGCTCAATGGCCAGAACCATACCGGCCTTTAAGGGCACGTCCGCGAACAGGGGCGAAACATAGTTCGGGATCTCCGGCTTCTCGTGAAGGGAGCGGCCCACGCCGTGTCCGACAAAACGGCGGACAATCCCCAAATTATACGGCTCCACATGCTTTTGAATGGCAGAGCAAACGTCTTTCAAATTATTGCCGCATCGCGCCTGCTCAATTCCCTTCATCAGGCAGTCCTTGGTCACCTTGAGAAGCATTGCGCAGTCATCATCGATTCTGCCCACCGGGACGGTCCTCGCTGAATCGCTGTAGAACCCCCGGTATTCAACGCCCATATCAAAGCTGACCAGATCGCCCTCTTGCAGAATCAAAGTCTTTGAAGGAAATCCGTGGACCACCACCTCATTGACTGAACAGCACAGGGCGTAAGGGAAACCGTGGTATCCCTGAAAAGCCGGCCTCACGCCATATTCGCGGCAGAGTTTCTGCGCGATTTCCTCAAAGAGCATTGTCGGAACGCCGGGCCTGACGGCTGCTTCCATGGCATCCAGGATTTTGACGCCGATTTCGTTGGCCTCTTTCATGATGCCAATCTCATTGGCATTTTTTAAAAGTACGCCCCGAAATTTCTTCACCTTTCCCGACTCCCATGTCTCCAGACGCCTGGCGCTTTCCAGACGCTTAACCGTTTCGGCCTTTTATTTTCGTCTTGCCCATCAGGCCTTCATACTGCTTGGAAATCATGTATGAGTTCACCTGGCTCATAAAGTCCATTGCCACCCCGACGACAATCAGGACGCTTGTGCCGCCGAAAAAGAACGGCACGTTCAGCTTGGAGGTCAAAAGCTGGGGCAAAAGGCAAACCAGCGTGATGTATATAGCTCCCCAAAGAGTTATCCTGGTAAGCACGCCGTCAATATATTCGCGGGTTTTCTCCCCAGGCCGGATGCCGGGAACGAACCCGCCCTGCTTCTTCAGATTTTCGGCGATATCTTTGGGATCAAAGATAATGGCCGTGTAGAAGTAGCAGAAGAAAACGATCAGGGTAACGTAAAGCACGGTGTATACGATCGTGTTCGGCATGAACCAGGAGGCCACGGTCTGCAGCCAGGGGTGGCTGCCGAACTGGGCGATCGTCGCCGGAAACACCAGCAAGCTGCCCGCGAAAATCGGCGGGATAACGCCGGCCGTGTTCAAGCGAAGCGGCAGGTGCGTAGTCTGTCCGCCATACATCTTTCGGCCTTGCTGGCGCTTTGCGTAGTGGATCGGCACGCGGCGCTGGCCTCTTTCGATGAAGATGATCACGCCCGTTACCACGGCCATAATCACAATCACCAAAAGAAGAATCAGAAAAGACATGCTCCCGCTGGACACCATCTCCACGGAATGGCCTACCGCCCTGGGGATGCCCGCGACAATGCCCGAAAAGATAATCATCGAGATGCCGTTGCCAAGCCCCTTGGAAGTGATCTGCTCGCCCAGCCACATGATCAGGATCGTGCCGGCCGCCATAGTGATGACCGTTACCAGCCTGAAGGACATTCCGGGCTGCGTCACCATATGCGCCCCGCTCGGGCTGGACATGGACTCAAGCATCACCGCCAGACCGAACCCCTGGACGACGGTGATAAGCACAGTCAGATAGCGGGTGTACTGGGTGATTTTCTTGCGCCCGGCGGCCCCTTCTTCCTGGGCCTTCTGCTTCAGATCCGGCACAACCACCTGCAGAAGCTGCATGATGATTGACGAGGAAATGTAAGGCATGACGCCAAGGGCAAAGATGGACAGGTTGCGCAGACCGCCGCCCGAAAACATGTCGAACACGCCAAAAAGCGTTCCCTTGGCCTTGGCGAAAAAGTCCGCCATGGCCGCGACGTCAACGCCAGGGATCGGAACATGGATGCCGAGCCTGTAGAATATCAGGATCAGCAAGGTCCAGCCGAGCTTTTTCCACAAATCCTTTGGGAGATTTCCCATATTCTGCGCGCCGGGAGCTGCCACGTCTTATCCTTCCAGTGCCTTGGCTTCGCCACCGGCTTGATTAATTTTTTCAACAGCGGCGGCGCTGAACTTGTGGGCTTCCACCTTCAGGGGGGCCTTGAGTTCGCCGTCGGCCAGGATCTTGACAAACGAGCCGTTCTTTACAAGACCGCGCGCGTAAATGTCTTCCAGGGATATTTCATTCTGTCCCTCAAAGGCGGCGGCCAAACGGCCGAGACTGACCGCGGCATAAACCGTCTTGAACGGAAAGTTTTTGAAACCGCGTTTGGGCAGACGACGCTGCAGGGGCATTTGGCCGCCCTCAAAACCGGCGGGCACGCCGCCCCCGGCTCTGGCGTTCTGGCCTTTGTTGCCCTTGCCGGAGGTACATCCCCAGCCGGATCCGGAGCCGCGGCCCACACGCTTGCGGGTCTTGCGCTCTTCAAAAAAAGGATACAGTGTATGGAGTCGCATCAGCTTACCACCTCAAGCATATGCTCAATTTTCTTGATCATACCGCGAACAGCGGCGTTATCCTGTAACGTCCTGACCTGGTGCAAGCGCCTCAAGCCCATGGCTTCGAGTACCTGGCGCTGCTTCGGGCTGCAACCGATTTTGCTGCGAACGAGTTTTACCTTTATCATGTTAATATCCTGCTTTAAACGCCGTTTTGACGCTTATCATACACCCGGCATGAACCGGCCGTACTATTTACGCGGTGTTACAAGAGTCTTGCCACGCATGTCGCTGACCGCCTCCGCGCTGCGAAGGGAAGCCAGACCGGCAACGGCGGCCCTGAGGATATTGTGGGGGTTGTTGGTCCCGATGGCCTTGGCCAGCACGTCGGAAACTCCCACAGCTTCCATAACAGCCCGGACCGCGCCGCCGGCGATGATGCCGGTACCGCGCGAGGCAGGCTTCAACAACACCCGTCCGGCGCCGAATCTGCCAAGCACTTCGTACGGCAGGGTGCCTTCAATCAGGGGGATGTCGATCATGGATTTTCTAGCGCGCTCGGACGCCTTGCGCAGGGCTTCGGGCACTTCCTGGGCCTTGCCCAGGCCAAAGCCCACAGATCCTTTGCCGTCGCCCACCACTACCAGAGCGGAAAAGCTGAAACGCCGGCCGCCCTTGACCACCTTGGCCACGCGATTGAGGGCTACAACCTTCTCAACCATTCCAAGTTCATTCTGTTCCATGAGTGTACCTGCTACGGTTAAAATTCAAGGCCCGCTTCACGGGCGCCATCGGCAACAGCCTTGATGCGGCCATGATATATGTAGCCATTGCGGTCGAATACGACGCTGGTTATGTTCTTTTCCTTGGCCAGACGGGCAATTTCCTTGCCCACAAGTTCAGCGCCGGCCTTGTTGCAGTGGGCGCCAAGTTCAACCTTGCGCAGGCTTAAGGTAGACGTGCCGGCAAGCGTTGAGCCTGTCTCGTCGTCGACGATCTGCGCGTAAATGTGCATGTTGGAGCGGAAAACCACCAGACGCGGCCTGTCAGCCGTGCCGGATATTTTTTTGCGAATGCGGATTTTGCGCCGCTTTCTGGCTTCTTCTTTAGTCATAGACATGATTCACCCGCCTACTTCTTGCCGGATTTGCCGACCTTGCGGCGCACCTGTTCGTTTTCATAGCGAATGCCTTTGCCCTTGTAGGGCTCGGGCTTGCGCAGCCGTCTGATTCTGGCCGCGATTTCGCCGACAAGTTCCTTGTCAATGCCGCTGATGGTCAGCTTCTGGCCTTCAACGCTGCCTGCGATGCCATTGGGAAGTTCCATCAGGACCGGGTGCGAGAAGCCAAGCGCCAACTCAACAGTGTTGCCCTTGACCGCTACCTTGTAACCCACTCCGATGACTTCAAGCGTCTTCTTAAAGCCGTTGGTCACGCCTTCCACGCAGTTGGCGAGAAGGGTGCGCCTAAGACCGTGCTGGGCGCAGGCCAAACGGGATTCGTCCTTGCGGGTGATGGTAACTCGTCCGTCAGCGATGCTGTATTCAAGGCTGCTTTCAAGCGGAGTAGTCATGCTGCCCTTGGGGCCCTTGACGGTAATGACCTGGCCATCAATCTTCACTTCCACCCCGTTAGCGAGGGGAATCGGTTTTTTTCCTATTCTGGACATATCTTCACCCTACCAAATTTCGCACAAAAATTCGCCGCCCACATTCGCCTCTGATGCGGCGCCGCCAACAAGCACGCCGCGGGAGGTGGACAGGATGCAGATGCCAAGGCCGTTCTGCACGCTGGGAATGGCGGATGAGCCGACATAGACGCGGCGGCCGGGCTTGCTGATCTTCTTCAGACCAGAAATGCCGGGCTTGCCCTTGTGGTACTTGAGGGCAATGTTGATGGCCGTGTCATCAACGGTGAAATCATTCACATACCCTTCCCGCTTCAAAATGTCGGCGATTGACACCTTCATCTTCGAGCGCGGCACACTCACTTCCTTGTGCAGGGCCAAGTGCGCGTTGCGGATACGCGTAAGCATATCGGCAATAGGATCGGTTAACATGGCTTACTCCTTAAATAATATTAAAATGGCGTAACCTCGTCCGGGCCGCTGTTCAAAAAACCGCCCGGAGTTGGATAAACGCCGGCCTACCAGCTTGATTTGCGCACTCCGGGGAGTTCACCGCGCAAGGACATATTGCGGAAGCAAATACGGCAAATGCCGAACTTGCGCATGAACGCGCGGGGGCGGCCGCAAAGAGGGCAACGATTGTACGCACGGGCGCTGAATTTGGGCTTGCGCGCGGCCTTGACTTCAAGAGAGGTACGAGACATGGCTTATTCCTTACTTTCTGAAGGGCATGCCAAGCTGCTCGAGCAGAAGCTTGCCTTCCTTGTCAGTGGTGGCGGATGTGACAATGGTGATGTTCATCCCTTTGGGGTTTTCAACCCTGTCCACCTCAAGTTCCGGGAAAATGGTGTGTTCCTTGATCCCCAAGGTGAAGTTGCCGCGACCGTCGAAACCGCGATCCGGCACGCCGCGAAAGTCGCGCACGCGGGGAAGGGCGAAGTTGACCAGCTTGTCGAGAAAGTCCCACATGCGGGCGCCGCGCAAGGTCACCCGGCAGCCGATGGGCATGCCTTCGCGCAGTTTGAACGCGGCGATGGACTTCTTCGCCCTGGTGATGACAGCCTTCTGGCCGGCGATCAGGGTCAGTTCGCTGACGGCTTCTTCCATGAGCTTGTTGTTTTGCGAAGCCGCACCAAGCCCGATGTTCAGCGAGATCTTTTCCAGCCCCGGAATCTGCATGGGAGATTTGTAGCCAAACTCAGCCTGCATTGCGGGCGCTATTTTCTCGCGGTATTCTTTTGCAAGGCGTGTCATTTCTTCTTACCACCCTGGCCGATGATTTCGTTGCACTTGCGGCAAAAACGGACCTTGTCGCCCTTTTTGCCGTCTACTGACTCAAGATACCTGTAGCCGACCTTGCAGATGCCGCA
Organism: Desulfovibrionaceae bacterium; assembly: GCA_031551565.1. Taxonomy (GTDB): domain Bacteria; phylum Desulfobacterota; class Desulfovibrionia; order Desulfovibrionales; family Desulfovibrionaceae; genus Frigididesulfovibrio. Next base: position 73,294 of record JAVBNM010000013.1, read on the forward strand.
CTTCTCGCACATGACCATCACGTTGGAGATGTGCAGGGGCATTTCTTTGGGGAAGATGCCGCCGGGCTGGTTCTGGTTGGGGTTGGCGCGCATATGCTTCATGGCCACGTTGACGTTTTCGACAAGCACGCGGTCATTCTTGCGCAGGACCTTGAGTACCCGGCCGACCTTGCCCTTGTCCTTGCCGGCCACGACCATTACTTTGTCATCTTTATGGATACGATACTGTTTCATGGCGGTTACCTACAAAACTTCGGGAGCGAGGGAAACGATCTTCATGAAGTTCTTGTTGCGCAACTCGCGCGCAACAGGTCCGAAGATGCGGGTTCCCACGGGCTCGCCCTGCTTGTTCAAAAGAACGGCGGCGTTCGTGTCAAATTTGATGTATGTGCCGTCGACGCGCCGAATTTCCTTGGCAGTGCGGACGATAACGGCTTCCATCACGTCGCCCTTTTTTACCTTGCTGTGAGGCATGGCGTCCTTGACGGAGACCTTGATGATGTCGCCGACAGATGCGTAACGACGTTTGGAGCCGCCCAGCACCTTGATGCACGCGACCCGTTTGGCCCCGGAGTTGTCCGCCACTTCCAGTGAAGATTCTACTTGTATCATGACAACAACTCCTTAAACGGCTTTTTCCATTATGGAAACAAGGTGCCAGCGCTTGTTGCGGCTAAGGGGGCGAAACTCGATGATCTTGACCTTGTCGCCCATGCCGCACTCATTGTTCGGATCGTGCGCGGTGAACTTCTTGTGCCGGCGCACGAATTTCTTCAGCACAGGGTGCTGGACCAGAGTCTCGACACGCACGACAATGGTCTTGTCGTTCTTGTCGCTGACCACGGTGCCGACCAAAGTCCGGCCTTTTTTATTTGCGATGGATGCATTCATTTTATGCTCCCATTTCCTTCTGCTTTATCACTGTCAGTATGCGCGCGATCTTACGCTTGGCGGAAGACAGGGCGGACACATCGGTCAATTGGTGAGTGGCCTTGCGAAAACGCAGGCTGAACAGTTCGCTGCGGCTGTCAAACAGGGCCTTCTTGAGTTCATCAAGGCCCATGCCGTCAAATTCGGAAACAGGCTTGCCCACTCTCTTGCGAAGGGCCAGGGCCAGCTTGATATTGGCGGCCGCCGCTTCACGGGCGCGGGAATTTCCCCTGCCCGCCTGTTCGGCAGTTTTCTTGACCTTCACCTTGGCGCGGAAACGCTCAAGACGATGGGGTTTGCCGTAATTGGATTTTTTGGCGCACATATTACATGCCCTCCCTGACGACGATGCTGGTCTTTATCGGCAGCTTGTGCGAAGCGCGGGTCAGGGCTTCTTTGGCGAGCTCAACGGAAACTCCCTTGATCTCGTAGAGGATGCGGCCCGGCTTGACAGCGGCGTACCAGCCGGCGGGGGCGCCCTTACCAGAACCCATCCGCACTTCCAGCGGCTTGGAGGTAAAGGAGCGGTCCGGGAAAATGCGGATCCAGACCTTGCCGCCGCGCTTGATGTGACGCATCATGGCCACCCGCGCTGCTTCAATCTGCTGGTTGGTAAGCTTGCCGTGTTCCATTGCCTTTAAGCCCACATCGCCAAAGGATATGCGCGCTCCGCGAGTCGCCGGGCCCTTGATGCGGCCTTTCTGCTCCTTGCGGAATTTTACTCTTTTTGGACTAAGCATTACTGACTCACCTCATGGTCGAGGATTTCACCTTTGTATATCCAGACCTTGACGCCGATAACGCCGTATGTGGTCTGAGCTTCTGCATAGCCGTAGTCAATATCCGCACGCAAGGTCTGCAGGGGCACGCGACCGTCGCGGTACCATTCGGAGCGGGCGATTTCCGCTCCGGCCAGGCGGCCGGCGCAGCCAATCTTGATCCCTTCCGCCCCGAACTTGCGGGACATGGAAACCGTGCGCTTCATGGCCCTGCGGAAGGCGATGCGGCGCTCAAGCTGCTGGGCGACGCTCTCGGCCACAAGCTGGGCCTCGACTTCCGGACGGCGAATCTCATTAACTTCGATTGAGAACTCGCGGCCAAACTTCTGCTTCAGGTCTCCACGCAGCTTTTCAATCTCCGCGCCCTTGCGGCCGATGACGATGCCCGGGCGCGCAGTGGCGAGAATGAGCCTGACTTTTCCGCCAGCCCGCTCAATTTCGATGCGGGCAAGGCCGGCTGCATAAAGAAGCTTCTTTATGTATTTGCGAATTTCGTGGTCTTCCTTAACAAAGGCCGGGTACTCTTTCTTGCTGTACCAGCGAGACTGCCAGTTCTTGTTGTACCCGAGCCGAAACCCGTATGGATTGACTTTCTGGCCCATAATGTTTCCTAACTCTTGGCAAGAATGACGGTTATATGACTGGTCCGCTTGATGACCTGCGTGGCGCGGCCTTGCGACCTGGGCAGAAAGCGTTTCATACTCGGACCTTCATTGACAAGCACTTCTTTTACCTTCAGCTCGTCAGCATCAAGCCCATGCACGTTATCGGCATTGGAAATGGCTGAGTAAAGCACCTGGCGAATAATGCCCGCGGCCTTTTGCGGAGTAAACTTGAGTATATCAAGGGCCTCACCGGCGGGGCGTCCCTTGATGTTTTTGGCAACCAGCCGCGCTTTGCGCGGAGAAAGGCTGACGCCTCTTAAAATTGCACGAGTTTCCATACCCACTACCTCTTGCCTTTTGCCTTTTTATCTCCGGCATGCCCCTGGAAATAGCGGGTCAGGGAGAATTCTCCCAGCTTGTGCCCGACCATGTTCTCGGTGACGAAAACCGGAATGAACTTCTTGCCGTTGTGCACAGCGAACGTAAGGCCGACCATCTCGGGCAGAATCATGCTTCTGCGCGACCAGGTCTTGATGACCCTGCGGTCGTTGTTGGCTGTGGCGGCATCCACCTTTTTCATGAGGTGGTCATCGACAAAAGGACCTTTTTTCAGCGATCTCGGCATTGTTAACTCCTACCTACTTCCGCCGTGTAACAATAAGCTTGGATGAAGCTTTTTTACGCTCACGAGTTTTATAACCCTTGGTGGGAACGCCCCACGGGGTGACCGGGTGACGGCCGCCTGAGCTTCTGCCTTCGCCACCGCCCAAGGGGTGGTCGACCGGGTTCATGGCCACGCCACGAACCTTGGGGCGGCAACCCAACCAGCGGGAACGGCCGGCCTTGCCAAGGGAGATATTTTCATGCTGGATGTTGCCTACCTGGCCAACCGTGGCCATACCGGCGGCAAGCACCTTGCGCACTTCGCCCGAAGGCATGCGCAAAAGCACATGTTTGTCTTCTTTCGCCACAAGTTGGGCGTAAGTTCCGGCCGAACGGCAGAACTGCCCGCCGCGTCCGGGGTAAAGCTCGATATTGTGAATCAGCGTACCCACGGGGATTCTGCTCATGGCCAGGGCGTTGCCCGGCTTTATGTCGACGCCTTCGCCGGAGAACAGGGTATCGCCGACACAGATTCCCACAGGGGCGATGATATAGCGCTTTTCGCCGTCATTGTAACGCAAAAGGGCTATTCTGGCGGAGCGGTTCGGATCGTATTCGATCGAAGACACTATCGCGGGCATGCCCGTCTTGTCGCGCTTGAAATCGATAATGCGGTAGAGGCGCTTATGCCCGCCGCCGCGACGGCGCATGGTGATGCGACCGTTATTGTTGCGCCCGGCCTTCTTTGGCAGGCCGACGGTCAAAGACTTTTCCGGTCTCTTTGCGGTAACTTCCTCAAAGGTGGAAATGGTCTGAAACCTGCGGCCCGGGGAAGTGGGCTTCAGGGTACGGATAGACATGGCTTACACTCCCTCGAAGAACTCTATTTTGTCGCCGGGGGCCAGGGTGACATAGGCCTTCTTGTGGCCGGACACCGTGCCGAACAGGCGAGCGCGTCTGCGGGCAAAGGTTTTCTTGCGCGGCTTTTTCACGGCCACGCTCACATCAGTGACCTTGACCTTGAAGGCTTCTTCAACAGCCTGCTTGATCTGGATCTTGTTAGCGTCCTTGTGGACGATAAACACGACCTTGTTCAAATCTTCGGTCAGGTCGGTCACCTTTTCGGTGATATGGGGCTTTAATAAAATTTCAGAGTAATGCATTGCCGTCCCCTTAAGCCGTCAGCCGAGAGGTTACGCGCTCCACAACGCTCTCAAGCAGGACCAGTTGGCCGTGATTGAGGATGTCGTAAACGCTGATTTGTTCAGGGGTAAGGACGGTCACGCCGGGGATGTTCCGGGCGGCCAGATGCAGGCCGAGGGCATCCTCAACAGAGGGAGCCACGACCAGGGCCTTCTTCAGGCCGAGCGCATCTCTTACCTTGGCGAAATCCTTGGTCTTTGAATGCCCTTTATCGTCCACGGGAAGGGTGATGTCCTTGACGATCATCAAAGACTCGCCGGCCAGCTTGGATGACAGAGCCATCTTGAGGGCCAGGCGGACAACCTTCTTGTTCACCTTGAACGAATAGTCCCTGGGCTGGGGGCCGAAAGTAACGGCGCCGCCGGTCCAGATGGGCGAAATATTGGTGCCGGCGCGGGCGCGGCCGGTGCCTTTCTGGCGGTAAGGCTTGGCGCCGCCGCCTTGCATTTTCGCGCGGTTCAGAGTGGCGTGTGTTCCGGCCCTCCAGGAGGCGCGCTGGGCGCGAACCACCAGGTTGAGGATCTCGGGCCGCACGGCCACTTCAAAAATTTCCGGAGCAAGAGTGATGCTGCCGGCCTCTTTCTTTTCTTGATCGAATATCGTTACCTGAGCCATGAGCTTTCCCCTCTACTGCTTGCGGACCATGACCAGGCCGTTTTTGGGACCGGGAACAGCGCCCTTGACCAGAATCACGTTCTCTTCGGCCAGAACGGCCACAACCTCAAGGTTAAGCGCGGTTACGCGCTCGTTGCCCATGCGGCCGGCCATTTTCTTGCCTTTCCACACCTTGCCGGGCTCGGTGTTGTTACCGATCGAGCCGCCGCTGCGGTGAACCTTTTCAGCGCCGTGGGAGGAACAGGCTCCGGCGAAGTTCCAGCGCTTCATGACGCCCGCGGTGCCCTTGCCGATGCTTGTGCCGGTGATTCTCACCCGTTCGCCGGCGGCGAAAAGAGTGGCGTCAAGGGCGTCGCCGATCGCGTAGGCGGCGGGAGCCTCAAGGCGAATCTCGGCCAGGTTCCTGAAATTGTCAGTGCCGGCCTTTTTGAAATGGCCGAGCAGGGGCTTGGTCAGGTGCTTTTCCTTGCACGATTCATAACCGATTTGCACCGCGTCATAACCGTCTTTTTCCACGTTCTTGATTTGAACGACGGGGCAGGGTCCGGCCTTGATGGCCGTAACAGCCACAGCCGCGCCGTCGCTTGCGAATATGCGGGTCATGCCAATCTTGCGACCCAGGATTCCAAGTTTATCAGCCATGACACCCTCTCTACAGCTTGATTTCAACGTCAACGCCGGCCGGCAGCGAAAGCTTGCCGAGAGCGTCAACGGTTTGCTGGGTGGGCTCAAGGATGTCCATGAGCCTTTTATGAATGCGCATCTCAAACTGCTCACGCGACTTTTTGTCAACGTGAACGCTGCGGTTAACCGTATATTTGTGAATATTGGTCGGCAGCGGGATGGGACCGGCCACGCCGGCGCCCGTGTTCTTAGCTGTATCCACGATCTCGGACACCGCCTTGTCAAGGATGCGGTAGTCGTATCCTTTCAGCTTGATCCGTATGCGATCACTGCTAACTGTCGTCATCGCTTAGTTCTCCATCATAAAAAAAGGCTGGCTTCAAAACGACCTGTCAATAAATTTTTCTGAGTACGGCCCGCATGACGCCAGCCCTGATCCCGATTACTCGGGGAGGCGGATTTTTTGCAGGCGACGCGCATCTTGCGCGTTTGCATACCAGACAGCCTGAGCGGCTGAAACGGCAAGACATTGTAAGGCTTGTTCGCCTGCAAATGTCGACCCGGTTGGCTTTGTACAACCAGGCGCAATAAGGCGGACTCAATCCGCCCTCCCCTGCCGTCACAGGGAATTCCCCATATTTATTATGGGGGCGAGGTGTGTTCTTACACTCCACCGGGACAGCGGTCAAGTGTTTTTAGGATTAAAATGATCTTTTTTACGAAAAACCGTATCGGCGAAAACAGCCGGCCATTGCCACAATGTCTGTCCGCCCCCGCGCGCCGGCCTCGCTTGCCCTGCGTCCATATTCAGGCCAAATAAAACCGGGGGGCCAGGCCCCCCGGTTGCAACACGAACCGCGTATTCAATTGCCGGCCCGCTTCTTTTATTCTTCGGCTATTCTTCGGCGCGCTTATACTCGGCAATGACCTTTTCAGCCACAGGCGGGGGGGCGTCCTCGTAATGGGAGAATTCCATAATAAAGCTGCCCTGGCCGCCGGTCATGGAGCGCAGGTCCGGAGCGTAGCGCAGTATCTCGTTCATGGGCACCAGGGCCTTGATTTCGGTAATTCCGGACATGGAGTCCGAGCCCTGCACCTTGCCCCTGCGGCTGGACAAATCGCCGATGACGTCGCCCATATTTTCGTCCGGGATTGAGATGGTCAGGAGTACCACCGGCTCAAGCAGGACCGGCTTGCAAATCTCCATGGCCTTTTTGAATGCCAGGGAGCCGGCGACCTTGAAGGCCATTTCCGAAGAGTCCACGGTGTGATAGCTGCCGTCATAAAGCCTGGCCTTGAAGTCGACCATAGGATAGCCGGCCAGGAATCCGCGCACCATTGCTTCCTGGATGCCCTTGTCCACTGCGGGTATATATTGGCGGGGAACAACGCCGCCGACGATGGCGTCTTCATACTGATAGCCTTCGCCGCGGCCCAGGGGCTCGAACTCGACCCAGCAGTCGCCGAACTGGCCGCGCCCGCCGGACTGCTTCTTGTGCCGGCCCTGGACCTGGGCCTTGGCCCTGATGGTCTCGCGATAGGGAACCTTCGGGGTCTTCAACTCGATTTCGACCTTGTAGCGACGCTTGGCCCGCTCGATTGTGGTTTCAATGTGCAACTGGCCCATGCCGGAAACCAGTATGTCTCCTGTCTCCTCGTCGCGCGAAAGCTTAAGGGAGATGTCCTCGTCCAAAAGACGCTGGACGGCGCTAAACACCTTGTCTTCATCGCCCTTTTCCTTGGGGGCCATGGCGTAGGAGATAAGCTGCGGCGGAATGGACGGCTTTTCAAGGACAAAGCCGAGCTTGTCGTCGGAAAGGGTATCGCCGGTCTTGGTGTTCTTGAGCTTGGCCAAGGCAACGATCGCGCCTGGGCCCTGAGCTTCCTTGACCGGGGCCTGGTTCTTGCCGTTCATGTAAATGGGGGTGCCCAGGCGTTCGGAGTCGCCGCTGGTCATGTTCTTGAGGGCGCTGTCAGGGCCGATGCTGCCGGAAAGGACGCGCACCATGGTCAATTGGCCGGCGAAAGGATCGCTGATGGTTTTGAAAACGAAACAGGCGGCCGGGCCGGAGGCGGACGGCGCAAGCTCCTTGCCGTCAATTCCCTTGAACGGCGCATGCTCAAGGCCGGAGGGGAAACAACTGTCGATTATTTGCAGAATTTCGCCGGCGCCCTTGTTTTCCAGGCCCGAGGCGGCGATGACCGGGACAAGGCCGCCGCTGATAACAGCCTTGCGCAGGCCGGAGTAAATTTCCTCAGTGGAGAGCTCGCCGGTCTCCAGATACTTTTCCATCAGGGCGTCATCGCACTCGGCGATGCTTTCGACAGCGGCTTCGCGCAGGCTCGCGGCCTCGTCTGCCATGCCGGCCGGGATGTCGGCTTCCTTGGTGCCTCCGTCCGCCTGGAACATAAGAGCCTTTCCTGCCAGGATGTCGACCAGGCCGCTGAACTTGTCCTGAATGCCTATGGGGGCATATAAAAGCGCGGTGCGAATGCCCAGGATGCTGGAAAGCCCTTCATAGGCCGAGCTAAAATCGGCGCGGTCACGGTCGATTTTGGTGATCACGCAGCAGGCGGGCAGTTTGCGGGAGGCCACGCTGTTCCACATCCTCTTGGTGAGGGGCCTTACGCCGTCGACCGCGTCAATGACGAACACCGCGGCGTCAACAGCGGCCATCAGCATGTCCATATCGCCGATAAAGTTTCCGTCGCCTGGCGTGTCCATGAGGAAGTGGCGGCCCTTGCCGCGCGCGAAGGTGGCGAACGCCGGCACAATGCTGCCGCGGCGTTTGATTTCTTCTGGCTCAAAATCAAGGGCTGTGGTTCCGTCTTCAACTTTACCGATGCGGTTAACAACGCCGGCGTGCATAAGCACCATTTCCGCAAGCGTTGTTTTGCCGCACCCTCCGGTTCCGACCAAGGCGTAGGTTCTTTGCGCGTTAATAGACATACATATGCTCCCTGGGTAACAGTGACTTCGGCATCTTTCGCGAACGCGAAGGACGTGCATATAGGACGCATTCCAGGGAGTGGACAAAATAGATCCCTGGTTCTACCAAAAAACATTCGACCTTTGTAGGAACTGACAGGTATTATTGTCAAGATCGGATTCAGGGGCGATTGCGGCATTCAGCCTGCCCACTTCCCAAATAATCAATTGATTACAGAACTATAATAAAACCAGAGCTGAAAATCTCCGGGTTTTGAAAAATTGACCTCAAACACACGCCCGGAACATGTGCAACCCTGGCACAGGGGTGGAATTTTATGTGCAAATGCCTTGCACAAATGCGCAGCGACGTGCAAGGACGTGCAGCGCCCCGCATTCGCAAGGCCATGAAATAGCAAGACATAGTCATGGCATTGATTATGCATATATATTACCGCTTTCACTTAACGCACAAATAAGCGTTATTGTGTTCCGCTCTGGCGGCATGCTTCCCAAGCCTCTCCGGGTGGGTGGCCGTCAGCCCAGATGGTTCCAGCCTGAACGCAAGGTCTGACCAGGGCGGACATTACAGACAGCCGTCAAACCTCCTCTATTAAACGGCTGACTTTGCCGGCCGGCAAGGCGCGCTCTACCAGCGAAGGTCTTCAAGGGTTTCGTGGCAGCACCCTTAAAACGACATTCGCGCGCGGTTTTTCCGGATGGGTCTGGCAACGATATAAGCATGGGGGTGGGAGAACTGACTCCCAAGAGGCGCATCAAGCCCCATCTTGTTCGCACTCAGTCAAACCACTTCTGATACGCACATTGGTGGTTCTCCTTAAAAACGGGGGCGGCGGTTGTTACAACCGCCGCCCCTTATTGTTGACGCAAAAAACGCCGGATTCAACTCCGCTTTTTGTTGTTTATATTTTGCCCATGCCCACAGACTGTTTCCAAATAAATCTCGGGAACAAAAACAAATTACTTCATAAAAGCTTTGGCGATGCTTTCATTATAGGGGGGACGCAGGATTCCCTTTTCGGTGATGATTCCGGCGATGAGCTCGGCCGGCGTCACGTCAAAGGCGAAGTTGTAGACCGGCACTCCGTCCGGGGTGATCTGGGTCGCGCCGACGTGGGTAACTTCAAGCGGAGTGCGCTCTTCGATCGGGATATCGCCGCCGGTTTTGGTTTCCACGTCGATCGTGGACAGGGGTGCGGCGATGTAGAAGGGAATATTGAACTCCCTGGCGATCAAGGCCACGCCGTAAGTGCCGATCTTGTTGGCCGAGTCGCCGTTGGCCGCGATGCGGTCCGCGCCGGTAACAACCTTCTGCACCAGCCCTTTTTGCATCAAAAGGGCGCAGGCGTTGTCGCAAGCCACTGTCACCGGAATGCCGTCGACGTGCAGCTCATAAGCGGTCAGGCGCGCGCCCTGCAAAAATGGTCTGGTTTCATCGGCGATAACCTTGATATTCTTGCCCTGCTCGTGGGCCGCGCGGATGACTCCAAGGGCCGTGCCGTAGCCGGCCGTGGCCAGGGCGCCGGCGTTGCAGTGGGTCAGAATCGTGTCGCCCCGGTCGATGACTTCGGCTCCGTAAGCGCCCATGCGCTTGTTGATGGCGATGTCGTCCGCATGGATTTTTTCCGCTTCCGCCTTCCAAAAATCAACCAGGCCCTTCAAGGTCTGGGGATTTGCCTTTTTATATAAATCCCGCATCAGGTTCACGGCCCAGGCCAGGTTCACCGCTGTCGGGCGGGCATCGGCCAGGTCCAACAAAAGCTTCTCAAGGTCTTTCGCCCATGCGTCGGGGGCGGCGGCCTGGCCGTGTTTATCCATCAATTGGCAGGCGGCCAGATAACAGCCCCAGGCGGCGGTAACGCCGATGGCCGGCGCTCCCCTGACCACCATCTCCTTCAGAGAATATATGATTTCCTCAACATTGCGGCAGGTGTAATATTCTTCAACGCAGGGCAGCTTGCGCTGATCCAGAAGAACCAGGGCGTTTTTGTCGGCGGAAAACTGAATGTGATATTCCATGCGAAACTCCGTGAAGGGGCGCTGCCCGGTTAAAGTTAGCTAGGCCCATATGGGCGGATTCGGCCACAAAGGGCAGGCCGCCCTAAGGGTCACTCAGGGGAGTTACCCCGGCAGGGTCATCCGGGAAATAGTCTTGCGAGTGTCATCGTCATTGCAACTGCTGTCGCCAGGTCGACGCGGGCGATTCTTGCCCTGCCAGCGCTCGAGAAAAGCCTCTGCCCCTTCCGGGGACATGTAACGCTGGAGCATGTTTTTGGGCGAATCAACCAGATCCATGAGCAGGAAGGCGTCAAGAGTATTAAAGGCAGTGTCCAGGTGGAATGCGCCGATCTTTCCGCCAAGTTTAAGATAATGCTTGAAGAGAATCGGAATCCCCCTGCCGCCCTCGATATCCCGGATCAAGGCCACCAGGCCGTTGTAGTTGATGTTGTCGGGCAGAGGCATATCCGCCTTTTTTGAACGCAGCATGCGGTCCGGCAGCTTGCGCCCCTTGACCAGGTTGGCCAGTTCGGCGCTGCCGCATTGCTCCCGCAAATATTCGGCCGCCGCGCGCAGCGAGGCCGGCGCGTAATCCAAAGACAGGCTGACCGGACCGAACAGGCAGTGGACGTCCTCATGCCGCGTCAAAAACCGCCCGATGCCTTTCCACAACAAAAGCAATGGCGAGTATTCGCGCTGATACTGAGGGTGGATTACCGCCCGGCCAAGTTCCAGGGCGTTGCCGAAGCGGCGGAAAAACTCGTCGTTCATCTTGAACAGCGTGGTCGTATACAGCCCGGCCTGTCCCTGCTCTCCCAGAATCTCCTGCACCTTGCCCAGCCTGTAGGCGCCGACAAGACGCTTGTCCTTTGCATGCCAGAGCAGCAGGTGGTGGTATTTATCATCGTATATGTCAAGGTCGCGGGCCTTGCCCGAACCTTCGCCAACCAGCCTGAAGGTGGCCTCGCGCAACGAGCCGAGTTCTTCAAGCAGAAAAGGGTGCTGGCCGCCCCGAATCGTATAGACGCACCAGTCGTCCTCGCGCAAAAGCAGGGCGTCATCCGGCAGTTCGGCAAAGGCCCTGGCAACCTTTTCAGGTTCGTGCGGCGCGGCCACCGGCTCCATATCGCGCGGCGGCAGATCTCCGCCGCTGGACAGGCTGGCGTCCTGCAACGCGTAGCAGCGCATGCGCATATACGCGGTCATGGCCTCCGGGGTGCCCAGCAGCTTCAAGGTGGTGGGGTCGATGGGCCGGCCGACCGTCAGCCGGATGGCGCTGCCGCTTTTCTTGAGCATTTCTCTGGGCAGAAGGATCGTGCGCATCCTCGCATGGATCAAACCAAGCAGGTTGAACAAGATAGTATTGCGCCCGTGGAAAAACACAGGCAAGACAGCCGCGCCGGTCTTTCTGGCGAACCTGGCCACGGTCATCTGCCACTCCGGATCGACGATGCCCTTGCCCTTCCTCCAGTGGGAAACCGTGCCGCCCGGGAAAAAGGCCAGACACCCGCCGCCGTCAAGATGAGCCTGGGCCATTCTCAGTGACACCACGTTTCCGGCCACGGCCGAGGAACTGGAAGATAAAATATCCAACGGATAACAGGCAGGACGCAGATCCGGAAAAATCCCCAGCGCGGTATTAACCAGGACGCGCATGTCCTTCCTTACCGGCAAAAGCGCGGACATCAGGGCCATGCCGTCCAGCCCGCCGAACGGGTGGTTGCTGACCACGATCAAGGGTCCATCCTTGGGAACAGAGTCCAGCGGCTGCCCGTCGGCCTCAATAGTTATGCCCATGTTGGCCAGACCTTTGTCGGTAAAACGCTTGGCGATTTCCCAAGGTTCAAGCGAGGTGTCCGGCGGTTCTATATTTTCCTGGACAGGGATAAGAGCCCCGAGCCGCAGCGCTTTAAACAAAACCGTGGACAGCCACTTTGGAAGGCTTAAGGCCTCTTTGGGAACATATTTGAGGTCGAGCTCCCTTACTCCGTTTTTTATGGAAAACCAATCGGCCAGCGCTTCCTGGCCGATCTTCTCGCGCGAGCGACGTTCATCGCCGCCAGTATTGTCAGCGTGCATTGCGAGTTCCGCCTTGAGGGGTGGTTGCGTGTCCGGATACGGATCTTTCAGAACTAAAAAAACTTACGAGAGGTCGAAATTCATTTCTCATATCCCTACTATAACCTTTATCACCGCCAAGGTAAAGCCGCTGAAGGAGCGGCCGGGTGAGGGCAACGCAAGGGCGGCCGCCCTCTCCGCCGAACCCATTTGGGGAGGGAGAGTCATGATTCGGTACGGGTAAAAAACATGGAAGAAACATAAGCAGTATCAAGCTATCTCATTCCTGATCCATTTCCGTCAGCGCTGCCAGCAAAAAGGCGGGAATATCGTTTTCGCTGTGAACAACCACGCCGTTTTCCCGTAAAATGGCCGTCGTCACTCCCTGACCTGGGACAAGGCGCCCGCTGAAAGAGCCGTCGTAGACGACGCTGCTTCCGCAGGACGGGCTTCTTTCCTGCAAAATAGCCGTTGCCGCCCCGAGGAGCTTCTCACGCCCAAGAACAAGCTCCGCACCTCGTCTGAACGCTTCAGTATGCTCCGACCCGCCTTTGTCAAAGACCCTCCCGTTGCGGATCTCGCAGGGCAACCTGGGGGCCTTCAAACCGCCCAGACATTCGGGGCAGACCGCCACAGCCAGTCCGGCCCTGTGCATCCTTATAATTTCAGGGACAGGCTTTGCCTTGCCGTCATAGCGGCAGGCGATCCCGCAAAGACAGGCGCTGACGAGGCATATTGGCATTTTATCGTTCATGGGGATGCGGCCAGGCTAGGCTTTGCCGTCTCTTAACATTTTTATTTCCGCGGCATAGCCGTCAATCTCATTCGGAGTTTCGAGATAGAAGGGAAGATCCCTGAGGGCTTCATGCCTGGTTACGGCCAGGACGGGGGCGAAACCGAGAGCGCCCTGCCCCAGCTTGGCGTGGCGGTCCTTTGCGCTGTCAAATGCATTCATGCTGTCGTTGAGATGGACGGCACGCAATTTGTCCAGGCCGACGAGGCTGTCAAAGCGGTTAAGGACGCCGTCGATATCCGAGACAATGTCGTAGCCGGCGGAGTAGACATGGCAGGTGTCAAGGCAGACGCCGAGCCTGTCGCCTTGCTTTGTCTTATTGATAATGGCCGCCAGTTCCTCAAACTTCGCGCCGACTTCCGTGCCCTTTCCCGACATGGTTTCAAGAAGGACCGTGGTCTTTAGCCCGGCGTGCAACACCTCGTTCAGAAGATCGGCAATGAGGCCGATGCCCTTTTCAGCCCCCTGGCCCACATGGCTGCCGGGGTGAAATACATAGAGATTTCCCGGAAGATATTGATCGAGGAAGTCCAGATCCTGTCTCATGACCTGAGCCGCGAACTCCAGCACTGCTTTTTTCTCGGCGCAAGCGTTCAGGGTATAGGGGGCGTGGGCCAAAAGGGGACCAAAGCCGTATTCGTCAGACAGGCGTCTGAACGCTTCCATGTCAGCGGGGTCCACGGGCCGGGCTTTTCCGCCTCTCGGGTTGCGCGTGAAAAACTGCATTACGTTGGCGCCGATTGACGCGGCCTCTTCGGCCATGTGGGCGTAGCCTTTGGCGATGGACAGGTGGCAGCCTAGCCACTGCGGTGTGTTTCGCATGTTCCGGAGCGCTTGGTTCTTGTTAAAAATGAGGCAAGGTCTGTTTTGATGCCGAATTTGAAATCATATATTGCCAAAATGCACATATTTGAGCCTGGCCCTGGCCATGTCCCTGAAACGATACATCAGCGAAACACTGGTGGCCGGCTCGGCGTATTTATACGCCGGGAAGTAACGCGAGATGTGAAAGGGGATATCCGGCGAGATCGAAGCGATCCAGTCGACGATCCGCACAAACTCTTCGGGGTCGTCGCTGACGCCTGGCACTACCAGGGTGGTAAGCTCGACGTGCGTCCCTCCTTTGATGAAAGCCTCAACGTTGGCCTTGACCGTCTCAAGGCTGCCCCCCATCCTGGCGTAAGTGTCGGGGTTGAATGTTTTCACGTCTATGTTGGCGGCGCTTGTCCAGGGGATCAGCTCGTCCCTGGCTTCGGCGCTCATCATGCCGTTGGTTACCAGGACACCGTCAACGCCGGCCTCTTTCAGAATTGGTCCGGCCGCGACGATGTACTCGGCCTGAAGGGTTGGCTCGTTGTAAGTGTAGGCGACCGAGGTAATTTTAAGGCCAAGGCAAAGCCGGGCCAGTTCCTCGGGACTTACCTCGCGCAATGTGACCGGCTCCTTGGGCCAGGCGATCGCGTGGTTCTGGCAAAACGGGCAGTGCATGGTACAGCCGGTGCTGGCCACGGAAAGTATCTGCGTTCCCTGCTTCCAGTGGTGGATGGGCTTTTTCTCGATCGGATCTATGGCCCGGCTGCAAAATTTGCCCAGGTTTGGGGAATGGAAGCCGCTTTCATCAAAGGATCTGACCCTGCAAAAGCCCTTTTTTCCCGATTCGATGCGGCAGCCGCGAAAACACAAGCGGCACACGGCCGCCGCCGGCCGGGCATCTCCTGGCAAATCAGCGCATGGGCCGGCGGAAAGAGTCCCGCATGAAGCATCGGGCGAGGCGGGGGAAGATGCGCAAGGCGGAGCGATGCTCCACCAGCGGGCCTGAATATCCATTTTATTCCTCCTCGGGATAGCGGGTGACGCTGAACCGCTCTATCTTGGCGCCGTCCATACAACTGATGCCCCCTTTTTGCGCGGCGATGGCCAATTGCTTTGCGACCGTGTTCACGCCCTCAAGATCCGGCAGCAACAGACCCCGCATGCCGTCCTTGGACACTATTACTCCCCACTTGGCCGGGTCAAGCTCGGAAATATCTTTGACCGGTTCCGGCGCGCTCAACACATCGACCGAAAAGACCACGTTGGGCAATTCGCCGGACGCCATCGGCGGAAACCGGGGGTCTCTGGTCGAGGCCGAGACCGCGTTGGTGATGATTTCCCGGCACAGGTCCGCCTGGACTGGAATGATGGTGCCGATGCAACCGCGCAGGGCGCCGCACCTGGTCCTGATGGATACGAAGCAGGCTTTTTTAGGCGTCCAGAGATTCTGGTCCGGGTCGAGAGCGGCCATGTCTATTTTATTCACATCCCTGCCGGCCAGAAGTTCCTCGACGACCTTTCTGGCCAGCCTGGGGTAAGGGCTTGATTTCACCCTCGGGGTCGCGGGCCGGGCCTGCGGGCATACATTCACGCCAATATTTACGCCTGGCGTTTTGCCGCCGCCATTATTTTCGCCTTGCCCGGGTTTGCCGGCCATCCACAAGGCGTTGCAGTAGCCTACTCCAAAAGGCCCTTCGTATGAAAAGATCTCGGCCGGAGCCTTGCTCAATCCCAGCATGGCGAGAACCGAGCGCAGGCCGCATTCGCCCGCCCCTTCAAGCGTCCTGGCCGAAAGCGAGAACAGACCGTCCGGCCTGCCCGACCTTAAGGCATCGACAATGGCCGCGTCAAAGACCTTGCCCTCCGGACTATATCCGGCCGGAGCGCCGGGGGTCAGCCTGTGGGAAAGGTCGCCGCTGGCCAGAAGCGCCCATTTTTTCGGCGACAGGTGCGAGGCCAGGGCCCTGCCAAGGTCAAAGGCCTTTTCCGGGGCAAGGCCGGTCGGGCTGGCCAGGATGACAGGCGGCAGCTTGCCGTCCTTGAAGCACTGAGAAAGATAATAGAGCGGAACAATTGAGCCGTGATCAGGGGTGATGTCGGCCATTGGGGAGGCAATCACCGGAATGCCGTGTTTTTTGAGGTGCCCGGCCAGATCATCAAGGCATTGCGAGTCATGGCTGATTTCCACCGATACATGGGAAGCGCCGAATCTGCCCAGGTTGCCCCTGGATGACGGGGCGGAGTTGATGTACATCGCGCCGGACGCATACGGCTGATGAGGCGAAAGCAGAAGAATGCATTCCGGTTCGCCCGCTGATTCGGCCCTCAAGGCCTCCACCAGCCTTTTCACCCCGTTGAGGGTGATGGCCGCCTCTTTTTCACGGCCCCTTCCCACTTCAGGTACAATGACCGGAGGATGCGGCATTAACGCAGCCCAGATAAAGGACATTTCGACCTCCTTTGTTTCGGAGCGCAAGACGCACCGCCAGCGCCGTCCGCCATGCCTTTGCCGGTTTGCGCGATTTCGCGCTCAACGGTTGAGCGGCCGCCGGACATGATGCATTTATTCATAGATAAAATATTCATGTCTCCATGTCGAGGGGCCGGCGCGGCCGGCATGCCCCGCCGCTGGCTTATTTTTGCCAATTTTTACA
Source organism: Desulfovibrionaceae bacterium (assembly GCA_031551565.1). Lineage (GTDB taxonomy): Bacteria > Desulfobacterota > Desulfovibrionia > Desulfovibrionales > Desulfovibrionaceae > Frigididesulfovibrio. The sequence goes on from JAVBNM010000013.1 coordinate 89,919, forward strand.
GTATGCCTGTTGACTTTCCGGCGTCATGGGAATATGCCTCTCTAAGCTTGATAATCATAGCATCCACGAGAAGTTTGCCGGTATATTTCTGCTCAAACTTCCGAGGGTATTGGCAAGAAGCGCAAGGGCGAAACCATAACCGCCCGCATATTACACCCTTCAACCGGAGATCTGGCTTTGGACAAGAGTTCCAGCGAAAGCGGCATACCGCCGCGATGTAGCTTTACTTTCGTAACGGATATCCGGCAGGCCAGGCCCTAATTTCCAAGTGCCCGTGCCTGCCTGAACGGCGGGTGCGGCGCGTCCTTGCCCGGTATTGGCCATCTGACGGTCCATACCGGCGCGCGAAGCCCCTGAACACAATTGTCGTCAACTGTCGATGCCCTTGGCGTATGCTGTGGCGCGCGCTTATCTTTGGATAACGCACTCCCGCGCGTCGTCATTATTTGGTCCGCCAGAAAAGGCCGCCTTATCCCGTGGCATCTCTGCATGGCGCTGCTTTCCCGGCCTAACCGCCTTGAGGAGAACAGATATGAGCTTCGCCCAATTGAAAGATTTCTTTGCCCGTTTTCTGCGCGACCACCACTTCGGACGCCATTTCCGCAACATGTTCATACTGGATGTTCCGCCGCCGGCCGCCGCCGGCCGGGAAATGCCAAAGAGCATGGCCGAAGATCTTAAAAGCGCATCGGTGAGCGGAGTTGATGAGATGCTGCACAGGCTCGACTCGCGCAGGACCGGCTTGTCTGAATCCCGCGCCCTGGAGCTTCTGCATGAATTCGGCCCCAACCAGATCGAAAACGAAAAGGCCCCGCCCTGGCCGTGGCATCTATGGCTGAGCTATCGCAACCCGTTCAACGTCCTCTTGACCCTGTTGGCCCTGATATCGTTCATTACCGGCGATCATGAAGCCACAATCATCATTTGCGTCATGGTCGCGTTCTCGACTCTTTTGCGCTTCATTCAAGAGGAAAAAGCGGGCAGGCAGGTCGACGCCCTGAAAAACCTGGTCAGCAACACGGCTACGGTCGTGAGGAGCCCGGACCCCCTCGAAGAGCGGGCAGACGGGGAGGCACGCGAAGAGCCGTCGCAAGCTTCCATGCAAGAACCCGCCAAGGAAACGCCTGGTCCCAACTCTCGGGCAAAAGCTGCGCACCTGGCCAAAGTAATGGCCCAGGCGGCCAAAAGCGACTCTGAGCCTTCATCCGGGACGCTCCTGCCAAGCCAATACGAGTTGCCGATCAAATCCCTGGTCCCGGGCGATATTATCATGCTGGCCGCCGGCGACATGATCCCGGCCGATTGCCGGGTGCTTACAGCCAAGGATCTCTTCGTCAGCCAGGCAGCCATGACCGGCGAGTCCATGCCGGTGGAAAAATTCCCTGAGCAGTCGAACCGGCTGGCCGTCAATCCTCTTGACCTTGAAAACATACTGTTCATGGGCACAAACGTAATTTCCGGATCGGCCGTGGCTATCGTGCTGAAAACCGGAAAACAGAGCTACTTCGGCTCCCTGGCCTCCAAGGTGATTAACACTGATCGATCCTCAACCTCATTCCAGGTCGGCGTCAACAAAATAAGCTGGCTCTTGATCCGGTTCATGATGGTGATGGTGCCGTTTGTGCTTTTCATCAACGGCTTCACCAAGGGCGACTGGGTGGGCGCGGCCCTTTTCGCCCTGTCAATCGCCGTTGGCCTGACACCTGAGATGCTGCCCATGATCGTTACCGCCACTCTGGCCAAAGGCGCTGTGTTCCTGTCTAAAAAGAAGGTTATCGTCAAGCGCCTGGATGCGATTCAAAGCTTTGGCGCCATGACCGTCCTTTGCACCGACAAGACCGGCACGCTGACCCAGGACAAAATAGCCTTAAGCCGCCACACCAACGCCTGGGGCGATCCGTCCGACGAAGTCCTGGAAATGGCCTATCTGAACAGCTACTATCAGACCGGCCTTCGTAACCTCCTGGACGAGGCGGTGCTGGAGCACACCGAGGTGCAGCGCGAATTGAACCCAGCGGCAAATTACCGCAAGCTTGACGAAATCCCCTTTGATTTTGAGCGCAGGCGTATGTCTGTCGTTGTAAGCCACCCAGACGGCGGAGCCCTTTTGATCACCAAGGGCGCGGTGGAGGAAACCCTCTGCCTGTGCGACAGCGTCCGCAACGGCGACAAGGACGTCCCCATCACCGGAACCGTGCTGGAAGAAGCGCGCGCGGCCGCGGCCGAATTGAACAGGGACGGCCTGCGCGTTGTGGCCGTGGCGATCAGGCAGACGCACACCGTCAAAAACGCCTATGGGGTAAAGGACGAGTCACAGATGACCCTGCTCGGCTATATCGCCTTTCTCGACCCGCCCAAGGAAAGCGCGGCCCCGGCGATCCGCGCCCTGGCCGAGCACGGCATAAGCGTCAAGGTACTCACCGGCGACAACGAACTTGTCAGCCGCAAGGTCTGCCGGGATGTCGGCATCTGCGCCGAAAGCGGCGGGCTTCTTTCCGGCGCGGACATTGAAGGCATGGCCGATGCCGAACTGGCCGCCGCTGTCGCGAAAACGGCCGTATTCTGCAAACTCACTCCTGGTCACAAGGCCAGGATCGTCCAAGCCATCAAAGACGCCGGGCATACAGTCGGCTTCATGGGCGACGGGATCAACGACGCCCCGGCCCTGCGTATCGCGGACATAGGCATCTCGGTAGACTCGGGTGTGGACATCGCCAAAGAGGCCGCTGACCTCATCCTTTTGGAAAAAAGCCTGATGGTGCTGGAAGAAGGCGTGAGGGAAGGCCGCCGCACATTTTGCAACATGCTAAAATACATCAAGATTACCGCAAGCTCGAACTTCGGAAACGTCCTGTCCGTGCTGGTGGCCGGGGCTTTTTTGCCGTTCATGCCCATGCTGCCGCTCCACCTGCTGATCCAGAACCTTTTGTACGACATTTCCCAGACAGCCATCCCTTTTGACAATGTCGACGAGGAACTGCTCAAGAAACCCCAAAGCTGGAACCCGGCCGACGTCGGGCGGTTCATGCTGTTTTTCGGCCCGATCAGCTCGATATTCGACATCCTGACCTTCGTCATGATGTGGACCGTGTTCGGTGCGAACACCCCTGACAACCAGTCGCTGTTTCAATCCGGCTGGTTCATCATGGGACTGTGTACCCAGACCCTGATCGTACACATGATCAGAACTCCGGGCATCCCCTTTGTGCGCAGCAAGCCTTCCGGCGCGCTGGCCGTGATGACCGTCGTGATTCTCGCGGCCGGCATCTCCATCCCTCTGGGGCCGCTGGCCGAACACCTGAAAATGCAGGCCCCGCCCCTCCTGTATTTCGCCTTCCTGCCCCTGATCATCATCGGCTACGCCTGTTTAACCCAAGCCATGAAGCGCTATTACATCCGCCGCTTCGGCTGGCAGTAGAAGTTTGGGGGCAGACGACAGGCAGCCTGGGGGAGGGGCCCCAACAGGGCGATTGCCCTGATGGGGCCCCTCCCCCAGACCCCCTCCCCTCCTTTACCCGCTTTTTGGGGACAGTTTTGTTTCGGATTGGCGGGAGTGCTTGCGAATGCGGACATTGGCGGAAAAATACCAGCTAACTGGCTCATGCTTGAGATGCTTTAGATAGCATCAAGCCTGCGGTGATTTCGTGACCCTGCCGTTCTGATGCGTTTCGCAGGATTCATGCTTCCTGAACCTGCTCCCTGCGTTTGCCGAGGGCGCGATACAACACAAAACCCGCCGCAAGGCAGATGGCAATTTCTATGGCGAAGGTCCAGTGCAGAAGAAAATTCCAGACCCACCAACCGTGGCGCGCAGGCACCAGCACGGCGTTTATGTGAAAGTCTGAGAACGGCTTCAGCCAGAATATTTCAGCGGCAATGCTGTCCAAGACGAGATGCAAAAGCACCGCGGCCAGGCCGACGCCCAAATACGGGCCCCATGAAGCTTTGCGCAAAACAAGCGAAATTAAGAAGCCCACGCCGAAAAGCGCGACCCAGAACAAAGGCCAGTGAGTAATGTACTGGTGATGCGGAATGCGCCTGTCTGAAACGAGATAGAACCAGAACAGATCGAGATCCGGGGCAATGGAAAAGAAAAGCCCGGCCGCCATAAGCAGAAGATGCCGCCCCTTTTTCGGAAGCAGCGCTTTGGTCAGCAAATAGCCTGCCGGCAAATGAGCGATAAACATAAAAACACGCAAAATGGCAAAGGAGGAAGGTGTCCCTTCCCCCAGTTCTTAGTCAACTATTTCAATTTTTCTTGCAGCAGGCTGTTGACGAGGGCAGGGTTGGCTTTACCGGCGGTTTTGCGCATCACCTGGCCCACGAAGAAGGAAAGCAGCTTGGTTTTGCCGTCTTTGTAGGCGGCGGCTTCAGCGGGGTTTTCTTCGATGGCGGCCAGGACGGCTTTTTCGAGTTCGCCCGCGTCTGAGACTTGGGCGAGGGATTTTTCCCGGACATACTCTTCAGGAGACCCGCCGGAGGAGAAGAGATCCGGAAATATGTCGTGGGCCGTGCGCAGGCTGATCAAGCCCTGGTCGATTATTTTGGCGAGTTCTCCGAGGCGGGCGGGAGTCATTTTTGATTGCGGGGGCAATATTCCGGAAGATGAGCATTCGCGGAGAAACTCGCTGTTCATCAGGGCGGCAATGCGTTTGGGCTCGTTGCAGGCGTTGACCGCTTCCTCAAAATAGCTTGAGATGTGCTTGTCGTAGGCGAACAGGGCGGCGTCTTCTTCTGACAGGCCAAACTTGTCGACGAAGCGACGCTTTCTGGCCGAGGGCAGTTCGGGCACGCGGCTGAACCAGGCTTCCTTTTGGGCGTGGTCGATGATCACCGGCGGCAGGTCGGGATTGGGGAAATAACGGTAGTCGTGGGCGTCTTCCTTGCTGCGCATGCTCAGGGTGATCTGTTTGGCCGAGTCAAAGAGCCTGGTTTCCTGGACGATGGGGTCGCCGTCCTCAATGCAGGCCTTTTGCCGGGAGATCTCATACTCAATGGCCTTTTGCACGTTGCGAAAGGAGTTCAGGTTCTTGATCTCGGCGCGGGTGCCGAAAGCGGCGCGGCCTTTTGGCCGGATGGATACGTTGGCATCGCAGCGGAAGTTGCCCTCCTCCATGTTTCCGTCGGTGACGTCCATGCAGGTCAGTATGGCGTGGACCTCGCGCATGAAGGCGGCGGCTTCGGCGGCGCTTCTCATGTCCGGGTCGCTCACGATCTCGATCAGGGCTGTGCCCTGGCGGTTCAAGTCCACCAGGCTTTGCCCGCCTTGTCCGTGCACGCATTTGCCGGCGTCGTCTTCCATATGAATGCGGGTGATGCCGATTCTTTTGGCCTGGCCGTCGACTTCGATATCAAGATGCCCGCGCTCGCAAATAGGCGGGTCATACTGGGACGTCTGATAGCCGCCGGGCAGATCCGGGTAAAAGTAATTTTTGCGGGAGAAAAGGGAGTAGTCGTTCACCCGGCAGTTTAAGGCATATCCGGCCTGGGCGGCCAGTTCGACCGCCTTTTCGTTCAGCCTTGGCAGGGCGCCGGGCATGCCGGAACAGACCTCGCAGACATGCTCGTTTGGTCCGCCCCCGAATCCGGCCGGACAGGTGCAAAAGAGCTTGGACTCCGTGCTGAGTTGGGCGTGTATCTCAAGCCCGATTACCGCTTCATAATTAGCCATGCGCTACCTCGCGGCCGCTTCGCGCAAAAAGCCCGCCGGCATCACTGCTCGCCCGGCCTTGACGGCCGGGCGCGGATGCTCAATGCGGGCGTCCTGCCGAAACCGGCCTAGATTTCCATTATTTCCTTTTCTTTGCCCTTGTACTTCTCGTCCGCCTTGGCCACATAGCCGTCAGTAAGCTTTTGCACTTCGTCCTGGGCTTTTTTGCTCTCGTCTTCACTGCAGGTCTTGTTCTTTTCCAGCTTTTTCAGGGAATCGTTGGCGTCGCGCCTGATGTTCCTGATGGCTACCTTGGTGTCTTCGGTGTATTTGCGGGCCACCTTGACCAGATCCTTGCGGCGCTCTTCGGTCAGGATCGGAATATTGATGCGGATGAGCTTGCCGTCGTTCATCGGAGTGAGGCCGAGGTCAGACTTCAAGATGGCCTTTTCAACCAGGGCGAAAGCGCCCCTGTCCCACGGCTGGATGGTGATGGTCCGGCTGTCCGGAACGGCGACTGAGGAAAGCTGGCTGATCGGCGTTGGCGTTCCGTAGTAGTCAACCTTGATGTCATCGACCAGGGAGGTTGACGCCCTGCCGGTGCGCAGTTTTGCAAACTCCTTCTCAAGGGCGACGATGGCCTTGTTCATGCGATCTTCAGCGTCTTTTTTGACTGCTTCCATATTTCCTCCTCAAAAACGATTTCAGATATGCTGTCAGGGAGCGCTTATCAAAAGTAAGGACCTAAGAAATAATACATCGGCCGGAATGTCAACTGACAATCGTGCCCACGTTTTCACCCATCATCAGGGATTTTATCCGCCCGCCGAACATATTGCAAACCATTATCGGAACATTATTGTCCATCGCCAGGCTCATGGCCGTGGAGTCCATGACCCGCAGTTGTTTTTGCAGGGCTTCGGAAAAGCTTATCTCTTTGTACATGACCGCGTCGGAAAACTTGAGCGGGTCTTTGTCATAAACTCCGTTGACCTTGGTGGCCTTGATGATGGCCTCGCACTTTAATTCCATGCCGCGCAGGGCTGCGGCCGTGTCGGTAGTGAAATAGGGGTTGCCGGTTCCGGCCGCGCAAATCACCACCCGCCCCCGCTCAAGGTGGCGCAAGGCCCGGCGGCGGATGTAGGGCTCGCAGACTTCCTGCATGGTTATGGCGGAAAGCACCCTGGTCGCATGCCCGAGCTTTTCCAGGGCGTCCTGCACGGCAACCGCGTTCATGACTGTGGCCAGCATGCCCATGTAATCGGCCGAGGCCCGGTCCATGCCTTTGGCGGAGGAGGATATCCCTCTGAAGATGTTTCCGCCGCCGATTACCAGGGCCAGTTCAAGGCCAAGGCTCAATACTTCGCTCAATTCGGCGCATATTTTTGACACCGTGGCCTGCTCGATGCCAATCTTGTTCTCTCCCGCAAGCGCCTCGCCACTAAGTTTTACCAGTACTCTCTTATATTTCAACTGCGCCATGTTTTCCCTCGAAGCGGGTTTTACGTTAATGGGAAGACGACATCTGCCTGTTTCGCTCTGTCCCGGATTGACAATCTCAAAAAAACGGCCTCAGCCGCAAAAATTTGAAGCCCGCTCCAGCGGACGCCCTCGCTACGAATCTCTGTCCCTGCCTTTATCTTTGCTTTGCGCGCCGCCTGGTCGCCCGATCTGCCTTTCGTAGTCAAAGGGCCTGCCCCAATCTGACTCAAGACCGCGGATGTATTTGGAGAATGCGTACATTGCCCCGTGCATCGCGTACAGAAAACCGGCCCGGCCGTCGAGAAAACCGCGTTTCAAGACGTAGTGCCGCAAAAAACGCCCCAGGGAATGGCCGATCCCCTTCCATATCCCGCCTTTTTTGCCCCCGGCCAGCATGTGGTCAGCCCCTTGCTGGGCGTAAGTGTTGAGCTTTGCCCACTGGTGGGCGAAACTCTCGTAGGGGTAGTGAATTATTTCGGCATCCGGCGCGGACAGACGGGAGGTTTTGCCTTGCACATGGTAATGGATATGCGCGTCCTGGGAAAATTCAACAAACCCGGTGCGGAAAAGGCGCGGGATAAAATCGGGATAGGCCCCGGAATGGCGCATGAACCGGTCAAAATACCAGGACACGCGGCCAAGATAAAAGCCGTTTAATTCCGAACAACCGGCGCTGTCCGAACTGACGGTTTTTTGGATCAATTCGGCCAAGGCGGGCGGGCAAATTTCGTCCTGGTCAAGAACCAGAAACCATTCCGTATTGACGAGGGTCTGGGCGAAGGTGAACTGAGCGGCAAAGCCGCGCCAGGCGTTATAGACAAAGCTGGCCCCGTGGTTGCGGGAGATTTCTTCTGTGCGGTCAGAGCTTCCGGAATCAACGGCCAGGATTTTCCGGCAAAACCGCAAAGAGGCCAGACATTTGTCCAGCAGCCGCTCGCCGTTCATCGTAAGCACCACGGCGGTAATGCCGGGCAAAAGTCCGCCCGGGGCCGGCCAAACGCCCGCATCCGCCGCTAGGTCCGGCTCGGAAGCGCCGCTGGCCGTAGATTCTTTGCTTGGGTCCATGCTGGGGTGCACCTTAAGTTTCGCCCACTCTACTCAAACCGGTCCGTCTTTTCAACCGGCAATCACGGCCAGGGAGCCTGGCCTGAGCATTTCGCCAGTACAGTGGAATGTTGTTATCACATTGTTACATCTGGCAAAGATGCCAAACAGCTCAGTCAAGAAGGATAAAGGGGGAGGGGGCCAACAGGGAACTTGCCATGTTGGCCCCCTCCCCCAGGGCTTTGCCCAAAAAAAGGGCCTCTTGTCGAGGCCCTTTGTATCATGATTCTCAGTTCGCGCCTTCGCCCAACTGGAAGCGGAAGAAGCGGACTACCTTGAGTTCATCTCCGACGGCCTTGCCTTCGGCCTTCACCAGTTCGGCGATGGTGACCTTGTCGTCACGGATGTAGGCCTGCTCGAGCAGGCAGACTTCCTGGTAGAACTTCTTGATGCGGCCGTCGACGATCTTGTCGACGATGCTTTCGGGCTTGCCTTCATCCAGGGTCTTTTGCCTGAACACCTGACGCTCGCGCTCGACAAGGGCCGGGTCAAGGCTGGAGGAATCCACGGACTGGGCGTTCGCGGCAGCTATCTGCATGGCGATGTTCTTGGCCAGTTCCTGCACGGCCGGATTGGCGGAAGAGGCTTCCTTTCCGCAGGAAAGCTCGACCAAAACGCCGATTTTGCCGTTGGAGTGGATATAGCAGCCAATGGTGCCGGGGCCGGAAACCTGCACAATCGCAAAGCGGCCGACAGAGGTGTTTTCGCCGGTTTTGGCGATCTGGTCGTTGACCGCGTCGCCCACCAGGGCAGCCAGGGCAGCGGCGTCGGCGGGAGCATTGGCGCAAACGCACTCGATCATGTCCTTGGCAAAGGCCTGGAAGCCTTCGCTTCTGGCGACAAAGTCGGTCTCGCACATGACTTCGACCATGGCGGCTATCTTGAAGTCAGGAGAGATCTTGTGGGCGACAATGCCCTCGGAGGTAGCCCGGCCAGCCCTTTTGGCGGCCTTGGACAAGCCCTTTTGGCGCAGCCAGTCAATGGCGGCTTCGATTTCGCCCTTGCATTCCTGCAGAGCGGCCTTGCAGTCCATCATGCCGGCGCTGGTGCGGTCGCGCAGTTCCTTTACCAGTTTTGCGGGAATATCAACCATTGGGCAACTCCTCTATGCGTCGGCGGGGTTATCGGATTCGTCTTCGGCGGCAGCTTCAAAAGAAGAGGCGCGCTTGGCCGAAGCGGCGGCCATGCGCTGCAGGTCTTTTTCGGGATCGTCGCCCTTGCCGTTGTCCTTTCTCATGGCCTCGCCCTCAAGGCAGGCGTCGGCCATGTGGGCCACAAAGAGCTTGATGGCGCGGATGGCGTCGTCGTTGCCCGGAATTATGTAGTCGACCACGTCAGGGTCGCAGTTGGTGTCAGTAACGGCCACGATCGGGATGCCGAGCTTGCGGCATTCCTGGACCGCGATGGATTCGCGGTGCGGGTCGATGATAAAGGCCAGTTGGGGCAGCCCTTCCATGTCTTTGATTCCGCCCAGAACCAGGGAAAGCTTGTCGAGTTCCCTTTGCAGGTTGAGAATTTCTTTTTTCTGATAGCGGTTGACGGAGCCGTCGGCGAACATGGCCTCAAGCTTTTTCATCCGCTCGATGCTTTTTTGAATGGTGGCGAAGTTGGTCAGGGTGCCGCCCATCCAGCGGTAGGCGACGTAGCACTGCCCGGCCCTGTTGGCTTCGGTGGCGATGGCTTCCTGAGCCTGGCGCTTGGTGCCGATAAAGATGACCCGGCCGCCTCTGGCGATCGTGTCGGCCACCTTGTCATGGGCGGCGCGGTAGAGCTTTACGGTCTGCTGCAGGTCGATGATATGAATGCCGTTGCGGGCGCCGTAAATAAAGGGTTTCATTTTGGGATTCCAGCGACGGGTCTGGTGACCGAAGTGCACGCCGGTTTCCAGCATTTGTTTCATGCTTACATAAGCCATAACTATTTGACTCCATAGGGTTTTGCTTCCACCCGGACACGCCCTTCCCATCGGAAGGCCCGGCCTTCCGACACCCAGGGGCTTTCATCACCAGGGTGTGCTTGATTATGAACCAGATTGTCTACATCATTTTTTACAGAACCGCAACACATAATTGTCAGAACGAACGAAGGCCCGGCACCATTTGCTGACGCAATGTCCGGATGGCGGGTGTGGCGGTTATTTTTTAAAGCGCATGTCCGGCAGACTGCGCCCGGTCTTTGCGCCGTGTTTTTTCAGCGACTCGAATTCAATTCTGGAAAATTGCTCTCCGGCAAGTTGATAGGACTTGGCGGCGAGGCTTGCCCCGTCCTTTCCAAAAATCTCTTTTTCCTCCCTGGGCAAGACAGTCCTTTTCACCAGGCACTCCCGAAGCCCCAGGGTGTGGGTGTGCTGAAAAACCGCGCCACGAACGGTCTCCAGGTCATCGCAGCAGCAAAGAACGCGCAGGGCCCCGCCGGGACGGCCTTTTTTCATGAGGCCCGGCGTCCACAAAGCGTCAAGGGCGCCGGCCTGCATGATCATCTCCAGGGCGTGGCCGAGTTCCTCGCCGGTCAGATGGTCCAGATGGGTATCAAGGACCATGACCACCTCTGCGGACGATCGTTCCGAAGAGGCAGCGGAACATGTTTCGCGCGTGAAGAGGCTGAGGCGCAAACCGCGCGGGGCAGGACGCATCCCATACCCGGTGCCGCTTCTGACAAAGACGCCGTCCGGGCCCGCGAAAGATTTTCCGGGGAGCGCGAAACTCTCGAGCAGGCAGTGCAGGAGCAGCGCCCCGGTCGGGGTGATCAATTCTTCCTCCGCGCCGCTGTCAAACACGGGTTTGCCGCGCATAAGCTCAAGCGTGGCCGGGGCGGGCAAAGGAATGAGCCCGTGCTCGCACTTTACCATCCCGGAAAACCAGGGCAGCCTGGTCGACGAGGTAGTTTTTATTCCAAGCTGCTCAACCCCCCAAAACGCGCCCACAACGTCGACCAAGGTATCAATGGCCCCGACCTCGTGAAAATGAACTTCCTCAACCGGACAGCCATGCACCGCCGCCTCGGCAAGGCCCAGCGCCCGAAGCGCCAGCAGAGACCTTTCTCTAACCTCGCCTCCGCAGTCCAGGCGCTCGATTATGGCGGCCAGATCCGGCAGGCGTCTTAGCGGCTGCCCCTCCGGCCAGGATACGCTTACTCCCCGGCCGACGCCGGCATCCCGGCTCTCTTCCCGCAGCGCGATGCATACCGCGATCCCGGCCTGGCGGAACATCCTCTCCAGCGCGCCCACGTCAAGCCCGAGGTGGGCCAGGGCCGCCAGAAACATGTCCCCGCTCATTCCGGATCGGCAGTCGATATGAAGATGCATAAACCAGCTCCCTGCCAGGGTCTTGCCCGGATTTCTCCAGGCCGCCCGGATCAGTAAATTTTACGCTTTGAAAAGCCTTTGCCCAGCACAAGCTGCGTATTCTCAAGAATCACAAATGACGCCGGATCCACATTAAATACCAGCTCTTCCAGGCGTTTGGCCTGGATGTTGTGCACCACCACCAGCAGCACTTCTTTTTCCTTTTTAGTGAATGCGCCCTGCCCGTGCAACAGGGTACACCCGCGCCCCAGGTGCTTGAGTATGGCCCCGGCAATCTCCTCGTGCTTTTCCGAGATGATGATGGCCAGCTTGCGCTCGTTGAAAAGCCCTGCGAAATAATTCATGATGCTGGCTGAGAAAAAGGCCACCACCATCGAGTAGAGCACGTTGTCGACGGAGATGATCGGCAGGGCCAGGGCGTAGAGCATCGCGTTGAATATGACGCCTACGCTCCCGACGTTGATGTTGAAGCGCGAATTGAGAATGAGCGAAACCACGTCAAGCCCGCCTCCGCTGCCAAGCGAGCGCAGGGCGATTCCAGAACCGGCCCCGCAACATATCCCGGCGGCCACGGCGGCAAGGAGCCTGTCGTGAATGCCCGCGTCCCAGGGAATGATCTGCACGGCAATCGAGGTGACCACCGTGTTGTACAGCGTGTAGAGCATGAACCGGCGGCTTAGAAATTTCCACCCCATGAAAAGGATGGGCACGTTCAAGAGAGCATACCAGAACGAAATGGTCAGAAAGTCAGCGGCGTAGACAATGAGCATGGCCACGCCGGAAATGCCGCCGGAGACGAACTCGTGCGGCATGGCTATCGCCTTGAGTCCGAAAGCGAATACGATACCGCCCACGGTCAGCAAAAAGATATTCCACGGGACGGTCATCGTCATAGATCTGAAACGGTCATGCATCTTGCGTATCCTGCCGCAAAAATATATTGTACCCGCGCCAGCGCCGGCTTGGCGCTGATGCGCGAGAAAGAATCCCTATGCCGGCCAGGGCCTGCCCTGGCAGCTTTTTCAATAAATAGCCGGCGAGGGGTTGTGTCATCTCTCAAAAAAGGTAAAAATACAAAACACGCTCAAAGGATAAACCATGCCGGCGCCCGATTCCCGGTTAAGCGCCGGGTCACGCCCTTCGGCCTGAGCGCCGGAGCCCAAGGCTGAATTTTACAATACCAAGATAAACCTCGTTTCAGGAGGCCGCAATGCTCATACGCGAATGGATGACAAGGGATGTATTCACTGTGGATCCGGATTCATCCATGATGAAGGCCGCACGCCTTATGAAGGACAAAAACGTCAGCCGCCTGCCGGTTGTTGATGAGTCGGGCAGGCTGCTTGGCATCATTTCCGACCGGGATATCAAAGAGGCTTCCCCTTCAAAGGCCACAACCCTTGATATGCATGAACTATATTACCTTCTTTCCGAGCTTAAGGTCAAAGATATAATGACCAAGAATCCGTTCTGCATGAGAGAGGATGAATCCATAGAAGGCGCGGCCGTCATGATGGCGGACAAAAACTTCGGCGGCATGCCCATAGTGGACGCTGGCAACAAAGTTGTCGGCATCATCACGGACAGCGACATCTTTAAGGTGCTCATAGAGATCACCGGCGCGAAGAGCGGCGGATCGCAACTGGCCTTTGAGCTGTCAGCGGACTCAAGCTCGATCAAGGGCATCCTGACCACCTTGCGCGAGCTTGACGCGCGGATCGTCTCGGTCCTGACATCGGACAATCAGGCCAGCAACACCCGCAGGGTCTATGTAAGACTGTATCCTCTTCCGGCCGAGCAGGAAAAGCACGTTCTGGAAACAATCAAATCAAAATTCCCGCTGCTTTACGTCGAGCAGGGCATCGCGACCCAGTCGGCCGGGTGCTGATTGGCCTATTCGCGCTTGGCAGGATTTATATTTTAACAAGGCCGGCTTCCCGGAGCACATTGCGGCCCCGCTGAAGCCGGCCGGACATTTTACACTGACGCATGGCGTTGAATGCGCACGGCAGGAGGATTTTACGATGGAAGTAACCCACATGGGCAAAACCTTTGAGGTTGACGACGAATGCTTTCTTCAATGTTTTGAAGACTGGGGGCCCGAATGGGTCGACCTGGTCAGGGAGTCTGAAGGCATTCCGGCCCTCACCGCCGAACACCAGAGGGTCATGGGCTTTTTGCAGGAATTCTACAAGAAAAACGGCATAGCTCCTTTGGTGAGGGTATTGTCCAAGCATACCAACTTGAAACTCAAAGAAATTTACGAGCTTTTCCCATCCGGCCCCGGCAAGGGAGCCTGCCGCATGGCCGGACTGCCCAAGCCGACCGGCTGCGTTTAGAGGGCATCCACCCCTTGGCCCAGACATGCAAATGCAAAACTCGCCATGGGTTTCTACAGCGAAATAAGCAGATATTACGACGAGATTTTCGTCGCCGGCAAAGCGGAGATGGCTTTTGTCAACCGCCTCTTGCACGGTCGAAAGACGGTGCTTGATGTTGGCTGCGGCACAGGCAACAAAACCGAGCTTTTCTCAAACCCCGGCAACACGATCAGCGCCTTTGACAGTGACGCGGGGATGATCGCCAGGGCCAGGGCCCTGCACCCCGGATGCGGCATACAGTATGCCGTCATGGACATGCTGGACGTGGACGAAAAATACGCGGGACTCAGTTTTGATGCCGCGCTCTGCCTTGGCAACACCCTGGTGCATCTCGATTCCGAAAGAAAAATCGGGGAGATGCTTGGAAAGTTGAACATTATTCTGGCTGCCCGGGGAATTATTATAATCCAGATCCTCAATTACGACCGGATCATCAGGCAGAGCATCACCGCTCTTCCGCTTATAGAGACTGAAAACGTCGTTTTTTCCCGGCATTACGAATGGGAGGGCGACCTTCTCTTTTTCAAGGCAGTTCTGACGGTCAAGGACTCGGGCGAATCAACGCAAAGCCGGGTGAGGTTGTACCCTTTACGGCGAAACGAACTGGAGCGCCTGCTTGAGCTAAACGGGTTTTCAGGCCTGGAATTTTATGGAGGTTACGACGGCGGGCCGCTGAAAGATGACTCTTTTGTGCTTATTGCGGTGGCGCGCAAGTTGGATTGAGCTTGAAGCGGCGCCCAAGGCCGTGCGCCTTTTCAAACAGGCCGGCGCCGGGCAAAAAAAGTCACCTTGCTGTGCGGCACGCAGGATTCCTTTCATAATCAGACAGTTGCGCCACAAGGATATCTTAAGGCATTGTAGTAGCGTTATAATCCCTCCTTGCAATTTGCGAAAATTTTCCGCACAATGCTCCATGTTCAATTCGGGCCGGTGCGGGTTGTATTCGCGCCGGTTTTCCGGGCGTGCGTTTTTATGGCATATGGCGATATCAGGCAGACCCAGGCCATGCGCGCTGGGCATTGCGCGACGAACCGAGTTTAATCAGGCATATGCCGTTAGAATTCCCGGAAAGCTCAAAAGGCTGATACACTTTTTTCTGGAGGAGATTTTAATGAAACGGATTCTGAGTTTTGTGACTTTGGCCCTCGCTCTCACCATGGGCTGCTCCCTCGCCTTTGCGGGCACTGTGAAAATCGGCCTTATGGCTCCTTTGACCGGCGCTTACGCCAGCGAAGGACAGGACATGCGCAAACTGGTTGAACTTCAGGCCGAGGAACTCAACAAGGCCGGCGGCATCAACGGCGACCTCGTCGAAGTCATCGTCGAAGACGACGGCAGCGACGCCCGCTCGGCCGCCCTGGCCGCCCAGCGTCTGGTGGCCAAAGACGTGACCGTGGTCATCGGCACCTACGGCTCCGCCGTGACCGAAGCCTCGCAGAGCATTTACGACGAAGCCGAAGTCGTTCAGGTAGCCACGGGTTCCACTTCCGTGCGTCTGACCGAAAAGGGCTTGAAATATTTCTTCCGCGTATGCCCGCGCGACGACGAGCAAGGCCGCGTGGTAGCCTCCGCAGTCGAGAAACTGGGATACAAAAAGCTGGCCATTCTGCACGACAACACCGCCTATGCCAAGGGCCTGGCCGAAGAAGCCAAAGCTCTCATCGAAAAGAATCCCAACATTGAAATAGTCTTCTACGACGCCCTCCAGCCCGGTGAGCGCGACTACTCCGCCATCCTGACCAAGCTCAAGGGCACCAGCCCCGACGCAATCCTCTATACCGGCTATTATCCCGAAACCGGCATGCTCCTGCGCCAGATGAAGGAAATGAAGTGGTCCGTGCCGATGATCGGCGGCGATGCCACAAACAACTATGACCTCGTCAAGATCGCGGGCGTCGAGGGCGCGGCCGGTTATCGTTTCGTGTCTCCGCCGGTTCCCGCCGACCTCGACTCCCCAAAGGCCAAGGACTTTTTGAAGGCCTATGTTGAAAAGTACGGCGAAAGCCCCAACTCCATCTGGTCCGTAATGGCCGGCGACGCCTTTAACGTGCTTGTCGGCGCCATCTCCGCCGTCGGCACCGATTCCGGCAACGTGGCCGACTACCTGCACACCAAGATGAAAGATTACGAATGCCTCACCGGCAAGATCTCCTTTGACGAAAAGGGCGACCGCGTGGGCGACCTCTACCGCCTTTATCAGGTCAATGAAAAGGGCGAATTCGTGATGCAGCAGTAAGCGGCTGACGCTTGCTTTTACGCCGCCGGGCGGGTAAAACCGCCCGGCGGTCTTTGAACAATGAGATTAAAAGGCATGCGAGCGGCTGTTTGGGCTGCCCGCTGTCTGCGGTTTTTGGGGCATGTTCCCCGGGGCGCGTCCCCAGCCCACCCAGGAGCGACAAATGGATGAATTTTTACAACAATTGACCAACGGTCTGGCGGTCGGGGGCATCTACGCCCTGATTGCGCTCGGCTACACCATGGTCTACGGTGTGCTGAAGCTCATCAACTTTGCCCACGGCGACTTGTTCACGCTGGGCGCCTATCTTGGCCTGACTATCCTGATCTCGTTTTCGCTCAAAGGCGTCGTTACCAGCGGCGCCCTGCTTTCCGTGATCCTGATCCTGTTGTCCATGGGGCTGGTGGCCATCGTCGGCTACCTGCTTGAAAGGGTGGCTTATCGTCCCTTGAGGCAGTCAAACCGCCTGGCGGCGGTCGTCTCGGCCCTCGGGGCTTCCATCTTTTTTTCAAACGCCATGATGCTCGTCTATGGCGCCCGCCCGCTTGTCTATCCTCCGGGAATCCTGCCGGCAGTGGCCCTGCCTGTATTCGGCACTGAAATACCCCTGATGCGCTTTCTGATGTTCGGCGCCTCCGTGCTTCTTATGATCATCCTCTACTGGTTCATCCACAAGACGCGCACCGGCTCGGCCATCCGCGCGGTCGCCATCGACCAGGGAGCGGCCAAGCTCATGGGCATTGACGTCAACAAAATCATCAGCCTTGTCTTTCTCATCGGCCCGGCCCTTGGCGGCGCGGCCGGGGTAATGGTCGGCCTTTATTACGGCCAGATCACTTACAATATGGGGCTTTCTTACGGGCTCAAAGCCTTTACCGCCGCCATTCTCGGCGGGATCGGCAACATCCCCGGCGCCATGCTGGGAGGAATTTTGCTCGGCGTCATCGAGGCTCTTGGCGCCGCCTATATTTCCATCGCCTGGAAAGACGCCCTGGCCTTCGTCGTCCTTATCCTCATCCTCATCATCAGGCCTACCGGTCTTCTGGGTGAAAGGGTGGCGAACAAAGTATGACCATGCTCAAGACGTGGAGACAATCCAAATATTTCTCTATCAGCAGCGCCCTGCTCTTTTTCTTTGTTCTGGCATGGGTGCCTGAAATCCTGTTCAATATCGGCGGCAAAGGCATCATGAACTACTGGACCGGCGTCTTGAACGACGTCGGCCTGTATGCGGTTCTGGCCTTGTCTTTGAATATCATCCTCGGCCAGGCGGGCCTGTTCCACATGGGACACGCCGCATTCTACGCCATAGGCGCGTACACCACGGCAATTTTGTCCACCCAACTCGGCGTGCCGATCCTCTGGACCATGCCCTTGGCCGGCATTCTGGCCGCCGGGTTCGCCATGGTGGTAGCCAAGCCCATCATCCACCTGCGCGGCGACTACCTGCTTGTGGTCACCATCGGCATTGTCGAAATCGTCCGCATCGCCCTGATCAACGACATCTTCGGGCTGACAGGCGGCTCGAACGGCATCACCAGCATCCCGCGTCCGGAACTGTTCGGATACAAGCTCTTCAAGCCCACCCATTTTTTCTATCTGATCTGGATTTACGCGGCTGTGAGCATCGCGCTGTTTTACTGGCTTGAGCATTCCCGCTTTGGACGGGCCTTGAACTACATAAAGCATGACGATCTGGCGGCCGAGGGAAGCGGCGTCAATGTCGCCCACTACAAGCTGATCGCCTTTGTCCTTGGCGCGTTCTGGGCAGGCATGACCGGCACCCTGTTCGCCTCCAAGATGTCGACCATCGCGCCGGAGTCGTTCAGCTTCGCCGAGTCGGTCATGCTCTTCGCCATCGTCATCCTGGGCGGAGCGGGCAGCATTCCGGGCGTGATTCTCGGCGCTTTTTTGCTGGTCATGCTGCCAGAGGTGTTCCGCGATCTGGCCAGCGCAAGGATGCTCGTATTCGGCGCGGCCATGGTTGCCATGATGATTTTCCGTCCTCAAGGTCTTCTTCCCCCCAGGCAGCGCATCTATGACGCATCGCAATACCTGGGCCGGTTCGCCCGGGCGATCTGCATGCAACTGGGGAGCAAATTCTCTCCTTACGCCGAAGATGAGGGAGAAGAAGACAAATGAAAACCATTCTTTCGCTGCAAAACCTCCTCAAGACCTTTGGCGGCCTGGTCGCTGTGCGGGATGTCTCCTTTGATGTCGAAGAAGGCGCCATCATCGGCCTGATCGGCCCTAACGGCGCCGGCAAGACCACTGTGTTCAACCTGATAACCGGCAACTACCGCCCAAACTCCGGGCAGGTCATCTTTGACGGGCGCAACATCACCCGCACGCCCACCCACAAGATCGTCCAGCTCGGCATTGCCCGGACCTTTCAGACCATCCGCCTGTTCCAGGAAATGAGCGTCCTTGAGAACGCCCTGGCCGGCTGCCATTGCCGGATGCGCGCCGGTCTTTTCTCATCCATGTTCCACACCCCCGGCCAGCGCAAGGAAGAAAAACGCGCCGTGGAAAGGGCCATGAAAGAACTGGCTTTCGTTCGCCTTGACACCCAATATAACAATCAGGCCAAAAACCTGTCCTACGGCAACCAGCGTCTGCTCGAGATCGCCAGAGCCCTGGCCAGCGACCCTACCCTGATCAGTCTCGACGAGCCCGCCGGCGGCATGAATGATCAGGAAACCCAGGATCTCATAGGCCTTATCGGCGCCATCCGCAACCGGGGCATCAGCGTGCTGCTCATTGAGCACGACATGAACTTGGTCATGAAGGTCTGCCACCGCCTGGTGGTCCTGGAATACGGAGCGGTCATCGCCGAGGGCACCCCGGCCGAGATCAAGACCAACCCCCAGGTCATCGAGGCCTATCTGGGGCCGGATGATGACGAGTAATCACGGCTGCGAGGCCAGCCAGGCCCGTTGCCGGGCCTTGGGCATCGAATTTTTTCATGAGAATGGCGTCCCGCGCCGTCCGGTTATTGTGGAGTAAATATGGAATCAACAGCCTACCTGGAATTGCGCGACCTGCGCGTCAGCTACGGCAACGTGGAGGCCCTGCACGCCATCAACGTCAGGGTGGAAAAGGGCGAGATCATCACCATCCTGGGGGCCAACGGAGCCGGCAAGAGCACAACCCTGATGAGCATCAGCGGCCTGATCAAGCCCACCAGCGGAGGCATCTTTTTCGAGGGCCGCCCCCTGCATACCCTGCCCAGCCACGATGTCGTGCGCCTTGGCATCACGCAGTCTCCCGAAGGACGGCGCGTTTTCGGCACCCTGACCGTGCTTGAGAACCTCCAACTCGGCGCCTTCACCAGCAAAGACAAACCCAAAATCAACAAGACCCTCGACTGGATCTTCGAACTCTTCCCCCGCCTCAGCGAGAGATCCAAGCAACTTGCCGGCACCCTGTCCGGCGGAGAGCAGCAGATGCTGGCCATTGGGCGCGCCCTCATGGGGCTGCCCAAGGTGCTTTTGCTCGACGAGCCCTCTCTCGGCCTCGCCCCTATACTGGTCCGCTCGATTTTTGAGACCGTTCGCACCATCAATGAGTCCGGCGTGACCGTCATCCTCGTGGAACAAAACGCCCGCGCCGCCCTCAAACTGGCATCGCGCGGCTACGTCATGGAAGTCGGGCGAATCGTGATGGAAGACAACGCGGCCAACCTCCTGGCCAACCCCGAAGTCCAAAACGCCTACCTCGGCGGCGCTGCGGAAGAATGATTCAAGGCCAACGCCACAAGGGGAGGCAAACCAACAGGGCGATTGCCTGACGGCGCGGGCGCAGGCTCTGCGTTCCCCTTCCCCGGCTCCCTTCCATCCTTTGCCCCTTTTGCCCGGGTGTGCTAAACATAGTTCAGAGCTTGAGCCGTATTCGCATGTGTCGAATTTTTCTGGATGGAGATTGATGTGTATTCCCGCCGCTACGGAGCCTGGCGTGGCCTTAAAAACGGGGTTCACGCCCTTGACCGAATAAGGGAGCTTATCGAAAGACTTGTCGCTCCCTGGCCCCGGCGCGGACGGCGGCTTCTGGCGCTTAACGTGGGGGACGGACATTTTCTGGAAGCGCTTTGGGAAGCCGGATTTGACGTAACCGGCCAGGAGCGCGATCTGAGCCTTCTGGCCCAGGCCAGGGAAAGGCTTGGCTCGGTCGCTGAATTCGTCGCCTGCGGGCCGGAACACCTGCCCTATGATGACGACGCCTTTGATTATGTCGTGGCCGCCGCCGCCCTTGAGTTCACCGACAATCCCAAGGCGGTTGTCGCGGAAATGGGGCGCCTGGCCAGCCGGGGCATCCTGATCGTGTTCCCCAACGCTCTTTCCGTTTTCCGCCTTGAGTGCGCCCTGGCCGGGCTTCTTTCAACATCTGACAACGAACATGACGACGAACACCCTGCACGCCGCCTGAGGCTGCCCGCTCCGGCACTCTGGTTCACTGTCGACGGCATTAGGCGGATGCTGAAGAACATTCCCGGTGAAAAGAAGCTCAGCGTCTTTAGCGCCCTTTGGGGGCCTTCGATAACCTGGACGCAGTCAGGAATGCTCTGCCGTTGGCTTGGCAACGCCAGGCCCGGCGCTGCCGGCGGAGCCTTTGCCGGTCTGCGGGTCGACCTTGCCGCCGGCCTGACCGGGACCGGCCTGGCCATCCGGGTCAGGGGAGCCGCGCCAACCGCTTGACACAATTAAATTTCAGACGCCAAGAAATTTCCCATGTTGACAACCGCGCGGGCTTAATTAAATATCGCCCGTCCGCTTTGGAACAGCCCTCACCTGAGTTGAACCGATTATTCAGAAGATTTCAAAGGATATGCGATGTCTGAAAACGCCCTGCCCAAAGGATATGAACCCGCCGACATTGAAAGCCGCTGGCGCAAGCACTGGCGGGAAAACAAGACCTTCACGCCAAATATTGACGACCCTGCCCTGGCCGGGGCTCCCGCCTACTCGATCGTCATCCCGCCGCCGAACATCACCGGCACCCTGCATGTCGGCCACGCCCTGAACCTGACCATTCAGGACATCCTGTGCCGCCACGCCAGGCAGCTTGGCAAGCAGGTTTTGTGGGTTCCCGGAACAGACCACGCAGGCATCGCCACCCAAAACGTGGTTGAGCGCCAACTGGCCAAGGAAGGCAAGACCAGGCACGACCTTGGCCGCGACGAGTTCATAAAGCGCGTCTGGCAGTGGCGCGAGGAATACGGCAACTTCATCCTTTCCCAGATCGACGCGATGGGAGCCTCGGTGGACTGGACGCGCGAGCGCTTCACCCTGGACGAAGGGCTGTCCAGGGCTGTGCGCGAGGTTTTTGTCCAGCTTTATAACGAAGGGCTGATTTACAAGGGCGATTATATCATCAACTGGTGCGTGCGCTGCCACACGGCCCTGGCCGACGACGAGGTCGAGCACGCCGCGCGCAAGTCTCATATCTGGAAAATCCGATATCCGTTCGAGGACGGCAGCGGCGAGGTGGTTGTCGCCACCACCCGGCCCGAAACCATGCTCGCCGACACCGCGGTTTGCGTCCACCCGGAGGACGAGCGGTACCAGTCAATTATCGGCAAGCGCGTACGGCTGCCACTGGCCGGCCGCCTCATCCCGATCATCGCCGACAGTTACGTTGACCGCGAGTTCGGCACGGGCGCGCTCAAGGTCACCCCCTCGCACGACCACAATGACTGGAGCCTCGGCCACAAACACAATCTTGAGTTCATGTCGGTCATTGACGACGCCGGCAACATGAACAGCCTGGCCGGCGAGCGTTATGCCGGGCTTTCCTGCGAGCAGGCCCGCAAGCTTGTTGTGGCCGACCTTGAGGAACAGGGGCTGCTTGAGTCCTGCAGCGATCACGAAAATAACGTTGGTCTTTGCTACCGCTGCAAGTCGGTGGTTGAGCCGCATGTCTCCACCCAGTGGTTCGTGGCCGTCAAGACCCTGGCCGAACGGGCCAGGGCGGCCATGCCGGACGAGACGCAGATTTTTCCGGCCTCCTGGCTGAAGACGTACTACAACTGGATGGACAATATCAGGGACTGGTGCATCAGCCGCCAGATCTGGTGGGGCCACCGCATCCCGGCCTGGACCTGCGCCGCCTGCTCGGACATGATCGTGGCCGTGGACGCCCCTTCGTCCTGCCCAAAGTGCGGCAAAACCGATCTCAGGCAAGAGGACTTCGTGCTCGACACCTGGTTTTCATCCGCCCTGTGGCCGTTCTCAACCCTTGGCTGGCCGGACAAGACCAAAGAACTGGAGCGCTTCTACCCCACCAGCGTCCTGGTCACCGGTTTTGACATCCTCTTTTTCTGGGTCGCCCGGATGATGATGATGGGCCTGCATTTCATGGGCAAGGTTCCCTTCCATCACGTCTACATCCACGCCCTGGTGCGCGACGCCGACGGCAAAAAGATGTCCAAGTCGACCGGAAACGTAATTGATCCGCTCAAGATGATCGAGGTCTACGGCACAGACTCCTTCCGGTTCACACTGGCCGCCTTTGCCGCCATGGGCCGCGACATCCGCTTGTCCGAAGACCGGATCGAGGGCTACCGCCACTTTGTAAACAAGATCTGGAACGCCGCCCGCTTCGCCCTTATGAACCTGGAGGAGCGGCCGCCGGCGCCAATCGATCTGGCTTTGGTGGAGGGCGACCAGCACCGCTGGATTCTGCACCGCCTGGAAGAGCTGAAGCTTGCCCAGAAAACCGCCCTGGCCGAGTATCGCTTCAACGATGCGGCCCAGTCCATATACATTTTCCTGTGGAACCAGTTGTGCGACTGGTACCTGGAACTGATCAAGCCCGAAATGCAGCAAGACGGCCAGCGCCGCGAAACCGCGCGTTTCGTCCTTTGGACAGTGCTGCGCGAGACAATCCTTCTCCTGCACCCCCTGATGCCTTTTGTCACCGCTGAAATCTGGCAGGCCCTGCCGGGCCAGGCCGGCGAGGATGTCGCCACCAAACTGTTCCCGGCCGAGCGCCCCGGCTGCATTGACCCCGCTGCCGCGGACCGCATGGAAATGGTCCAGGAGGCCATCTCGGCCGTACGCACCATCCGGGCCGAGCTCAACATCGCCCCGTCGCTGCGCTTGAACGCCGTCATCAGGCCGGCCAACGCCGAGGCCGGTGAGGTGCTCAAGGCCCAGGCCACCGTGCTTACCGCCCTGGCCAGGCTGGAATCCCTGACTATCGACCCTGAAGCCGTGGCCCCCAAAGTCTCGGCCAGTCAGGTGACCCGCGGCAACGAGATTATCGTCCCCCTGACGGGCGCGGTCGACTTCAAGGCCGAACTGGCCCGCCTGGAAAAAGAAATGGGCAAGCTGGAAAAAGAGTTCGCCATGATGTCCGGCAAGCTCCAAAATGCCAACTACGTCTCCAGAGCCCCGGCCGACGTTGTGGAACGCGACAAAGCCAGGGTTGAGGAACTCGGCCAGGCCATGGAAAAGCTGAAAGTTCTCCAGAACCGCTTCAAGGACGCGGTTGACAGTCAAAATTAACGGCCTGGGGGGAGAAAAGCATCATGGCAATCGCCACGATGCTTTTCTCCCCCCTCCAGACCCCCTCTTCCCTTTACCCTTTTTGCCGGAGTCTGCCTGAAAGATCCAAGCAGGCTCCTTCTTTCATTTCAGGCGCAATTCCGCACTGCGCCCTGATAGTCACATCACACGCAGCGCGCATAAGCTTAATTTTGGGGAAAGCGTTGTCTGGTCCTGGGAAGCAGGTGCGCCGGGTAGTCGAATTCAGATTCCAAAAGCTCAAAGAAGGTTTTTTCATCCGGCACCGGTTTTTCGGTTACCACGCCGTGTTTGTTGATCTGAAAAGACGTGTCGGTCAGCGTTATGCGCCCGTCTGGAAGCGCCAGGCTCACCAGGGGATGTTTGGTGCAAAACGAACCGGGATCGGTCTGAATATAGATGGAGCGGCAATCAAACTGGCTGAACTCCCGGGGCGCCAGGTTGAAGTGATAGCGCGGGGTCCAGAATGGTTCGCCGTCTTTTTTGAAATACAGGGTCCGGCCCTCAATATGCGGGCCGATGCGGTAGACGAAGCCTTCGGGCAGGCGCGACTCGTTGCTGCCGTCGGCCATCAGGGGTGTCCTGAACGAGCGGCCGTTGCCGACGTCGACAATATAGTCGTGGTGCAGGCGCACCCGCATGAACATGTGCGAGAAATCAGTTTCAGCCCTGGGATTGACGGTGTGAAAACATGAGAGCACGTCCACCTGGAAGCCTATTTCACGCAGCACAGTCGCGAACAGCGCGTTCAGCTCATAGCAAAACCCGCCCCGCCCCTGGTCCACCACCTTGTGGAAGGCTTTTTCCGGGTCCACGGCCATGATTGCCGGCCCGTAATGGATATCCAGGTTTTCAAAAATGACGTTGAGCATGAAAAGTTCCTGGAGTTTGGCCAAAGTATCCAGGTTTACGCGCGGCTCTCCATTGAAACTGATGCGTTGGAAGAATTTGCGCAAGTCCATTTTCACCTCCCTGTCGCCGGTTCGGTCAGATCTGCCCGGGCACGGACATACGATCATCATATTCGTGCAGAACGCTTAATAAGTCCACTTCGCGCATTTCTGCCTGAACGTTGCAGGGCGTCGCGGAATTTCCCCTCCGGGGCCTGTCAGATCAACTGCAGATAACCCCTGAAATTGTCGTCATAACCGCTCCTGCGGCAGTCTATGTAGCGGGAAACAAACCGCTCGAAGGTCATCTCGCGGTCGTATATCCTGAACTTGTATCCCGGTCCCGCGAATTTCAGGCCGAGCAGGCCGGCCACTTTCGGATGGATGGGATGCTCGTAGAAGGAATAAAGCGGAAAGAGATCCTTGAGGGTGAGCCTTGACAGAGCGTCTGGCTCAAGGGCGGGGAGATCGAGCAGGGCCAGCACTTCGTTCAAGACATGAAGCAAAAGTCTGCCGTTCGGGTGGTTGATGGTATAAAAGAGCTGCTCTTCCCGCCAAAAACGCCGCACCAGGTCCGTGGTCTTCACGGCGCAGCGCCGCTCTTTGTTTTCCTCCCATTCCATGGTCTTTTCAAAAGACTCCTGAACCAATTTTCCGGTGATCATTTTGCCCTCGAGGTAAAGCCTCATGATCACCGCTTTTTCGGCCCCTTCAGCAATCAGCCTGTCAAGCAGCGTGTCACTGTGTTCCATCCCCTCCTGCCAGGCCCAGAACGGCCAGTACCCCTTAAAAAACATGTTGGGCAGGCATATCGCCCTTGAATGCGGGCCAAGCCGGGCCAGCAGCCGCTCCGAGGACAACTCGCCCCACTTGGCGTCAAGATGCTGATATAAAAAAACATCACACTCGGCCAGGCTTTGTTCCGGAATGGGCTGCCGGTTGTAGTTGGTATAGCGCTCCATGCGATAGGCCGACATGAACGGGCGGGAAGTCTCAAGGAGACGATGATACTCGTCGCCCTGGCAATTTACATGGATAACGCACAGTTTTCGGCGCATGGCGGCTGATGTTGGGCTTGCCTGTAAATGGGTAATGAAGTAAAATTTCGTAAATTATCGGCCGCACACGATCTTGCAACCAAAAGAGCGGAA
Source organism: Desulfovibrionaceae bacterium (assembly GCA_031551565.1). Classification (GTDB taxonomy): domain Bacteria; phylum Desulfobacterota; class Desulfovibrionia; order Desulfovibrionales; family Desulfovibrionaceae; genus Frigididesulfovibrio. The sequence goes on from JAVBNM010000013.1 coordinate 115,640, forward strand.
CATTTCTGTAACATCCTGGGCGGCCTGTTTATATTACACATATATCCAACGGCTGAAAAGGGTGGCGGATATGCTGACCGCATGCGGGTCCGGAAAAATCATTTCACTGCGCGGCAAACTTTTTGCCCCGGCCGGTCTGTCCGCAATATGAACAACGCGCACACGCAAGACGGGCAAAAGGACGATGCGCTTGTCCTCAACTATGTCGTCAGGCCGGGACAGCGGACGGAACAGGGTCTTTGCGCCGATGATCCAGAAAATTTTCAAAGCGGCGTCCAGAGCGACCCCGGCCCGCGTCCGGACCAGCCCGTCACACCCCGGGCGATGGCCGATTGTTCGGCCGGCCCGCCCGGCAGCCGCGAAGATTTGCCGGATGACGACGAGGAGGCGGCCTACCGCCTGACCATCAGGGAGTGCGCTTCCTTTAATCTCCCCCTTGAGAAATCGGGCGGCGCCTTTGCCGAAAATTTTCAGACCGAATTTTTTCCCGGCGATTTGCGAAAGTCTGACGAAGAAGCCCCGTTCATCTCTATCCATCTGGCGGAGCCCGAACCGTTTGAGCCGGCAACGCAGCCTCCGGTTTGGAAGCGGATCTTCGGCAAAAAAAAGGGAGAGGCAAAAAAAAGACGCCTCACCGGTTCCGGCTCCACCGCCGGCAAACCGGGTCTTCCCAAAAGAAAAAAACTGTCCCTGCCCAAGGGGCGCAGCTTTCTGTTCATGCTTGTCGTTGTCGGAGCGGTCTTTTACATGGTGAACGGCGAGAAGTCATGCCAGAGGCTCAGGATCACCCAAGCTCCACGCATGCATACCGCGCCCGTTTCTTCGGAAGATCTGCGTCACGCCCCTGACGATATGGATAATATCTTGAAAGCACGTACAGGCCCCGGCAACGCCGCCCCTGAAAAAAACAGCGCTGCGGCCGGGCCTTAGGCAAACTGAGCCGACTCAACCGGGATTGGATATGGCCTTTTTCGTAAATTTGCCTATAAGCTGGATTGTCCGGGACGTCAGTTGGATAGACTGGTTCATAAAAGAGGGCATCAACCCGGAACTTGGTCTTGATGCGCCCGCCCTTGAAAAGCCTCTGGCCTGGCACCGCCACCTGGCGGGTCATATCCGGCAAAGCGGCCTGAGCTGTTCTGTCCATCTGCCGTTTATGGGCCTTTCGCCCGGAGACGCGGACAAGACCCTCTGCGCGCGCTCGGCAAATGTCCTCGCTCATGCCGCTGATTTGGCCAAAATATACGGCGCGCGGCACATGATCGGACATCCCAACTTCTGGGCCGCGGCGCACGGCTCAAAAGGCGACAAAAACATCCCCGATCCCGCCTGGATTGACCGTTCCGTCAAAGTCTGGCGCGTCCTGCCCGAACGCGCGCAAGCCCCTCTTTACCTGGAAAACATTCAGGAGCAGTCGCCCGTGTCCCTGCCCGCCCTGCTTGCGGCCATCGGCATGCCGCAGGCCGGCATCTGCTTTGACGTCGGGCACTGGCACAGCTTCTCGAACGGACGCGCCAACAGCGACATGCCCCGCTGGATCGAGGCCTTTGCCCCATACCTGCGCCATCTGCATTTGCATGACAACGACGGCTCAAACGACGGCCACCTCGGCCTTGGGCAGGGCGCCATCGATTACGGCATCCTGCTTGACTCCTTGAGCCGCCATGCCCTAAAACCGACTATGACCTTTGAGCCGCACACGGCCGGGGCCTTCATGCAAACCATCGTCTGGTTTGACGCCCACCCCGGGGCAGCCAGACAGCTTGGCTGGGTCAGGCCGCTACTGAGTGGAGGCGACCCTCCGAAAGAGCTTCTGTAACCGCTGCGCCGCAACAGGCGTTAGGCGTGCCTCAAAATTTATCTGGCTGCCCATTGCCCTGAAATTGCGAATATAATCCAAACCTCTCCGGAAATTGCCATGAAGCGACTTCTAATCATTGATGACGAACCGGGACACCGCCTGATGGTGCGCGCCGTGATGGAGGACAATGGCTGGAAGGTGCTTGAGGCCGCCTCAGGCGAAGACGGGGTAAAAATCTTTTCCGCCCAGGGACGGGAAGCGCCCATCGTGCTTCTTGATATGCGCATGCCGGGCATGGACGGCCAGGCCACCCTGAAAAGCCTGCACGAGATCGACCCGAAGCTTCCGGTGGTATTGCTCACCGCCTACGGCACTGTGGGCTCCGCTGTCGAAGCCATGAAAAACGGGGCCTTTGACTACCTGACCAAACCGGCCGACAATGATGAGCTGGCCCTGACCCTCAACCGGGCCTGGGACTATTGGCGGCTGGTCCAGGAAAACGATCGCCTGCGCTCCGAGCTTTCCGGCGAAGATGCCGTCAAATCTCTGAAAGGCAAGAGCATACCCATGCGGCGCATCCACGAGTTCGTGCGCCTGGCCGGTCCCAGCGAGGCCACGGTCCTGATCACCGGTGAATCCGGCACGGGCAAGGAACTTCTGGCCGAAGCCCTGCACGCCGCCAGCCTGCGCGCCAAAAAATCCTTGGTCAAAGTCAACTGCGCCGCCCTGCCCGCATCCCTGCTCGAAAGCGAGCTTTTCGGCTACGAAAAAGGCGCCTTTACCGGCGCTGTCAAAGACAAGCCAGGACGCTTCAAACTGGCCGACGGCGGCACCTTGTTCCTCGACGAGATTGCCGATCTGCCCCTCGAACTCCAAGCCAAACTCCTGCGAGTCATCCAGGAACGTGAAGTCGAGCCGCTGGGCTCGGTAAGCACCGTCGCTGTCGACGTGCGCCTCCTGGCCGCCACCAACAAAAACCTCCACCACGAAGTGGCCGCGGGCAGATTCCGCGAAGACCTCTTCTTCCGCCTCAACGTCCTTGAGGTGGAACTCCCCCCCCTGCGCGACAGAATCGACGACCTGCCATTCCTTACCACCGTCCTGCTGCAAAAACTTTCGGAAAAAAACCGCAAGAATGTGGTCAGGGTCAGCCCGGCCTTTATCAAGGCCCTGTCCGCATACCCCTGGCCCGGCAACGTCCGCGAGCTTGAAAACGTCCTGGAGCGCGCCCTGATCTTGAGCCGCTCAGACATGCTGGACGTAGACTCCCTACCCGCCCAGATCCTCGACCCAACGCCAGCCAAGACCGCCGGCGAAAGACACTATCCCCAAAACACCCCATCCCTGGACCGCTTCCTCACCGAATACGAACAGGCTGAATTCCAGGCCCTCAAAGAAGCCCTTGAAAAACACGACGGACACCGCGAAAAAACAGCGGAAGCCCTGGGCATAAGCCGCCGCACCCTTCAATACCGAATAAAAAAATACAGCCTCAGCAAACGGCGCTGGTAAAGAGCCGGGGGGGGGGGGGGGGGGGGGGGGGGGGGGGGGGGGGGGGGGGGGGGGGGGGGGGGGGGGGGGGGGGGGGGGGGGGGGGGG
>JAVBNM010000007.1:0-16569 GCA_031551565.1 Desulfovibrionaceae bacterium
TGTCACTGGCTTCATGATCAGCCCGGAAACCCCGGAGGAAAAGTGGGCTTACGGCCTGAACCGGGAGTTCGGTTCACGAATCGCCATAACAGGCGCTGGCGGCCTGGCCGTGGGCGCGGCCGGTTTTGGCGGCAGCGCGTTCGCCTCCGCCTTCCAGGCCACGACCCAGGGCCTGGCGTTTGATGTGGGCTCGTTTGCGGCCGAGCAGGCCAGCCGCGAGTTGGGGCTGCCCTATTGGGCGCAGTGGGTTGTTGGAATGGGTGCGGGGATGCTGTCGGTGAAGGGTTTTGAGGTCGCGGCAAAAGGCGGGCGGCGGTTGATGTCCGACTTGACGCTTGATCCGGTGCCGGGGGCTGGGCGGACGCGGTTGACCGGTGGGGAGTATTCGTCTTCGCCTGGGCGTTCGGGGTGGGGAGCAGTGGCGCGGGTGGAGGAGAGCATCAATCCGTATCTTAAAGGGGCGAAAGGACAGTCGGAACCGGGATACCAGGCTCGCCAACCAGGGAGAGCGCAATCCGACAATAGTTTCGATGCCCTTAGACAAAAAAACCTTGAGCCGCCAAAGCCATCACCTCGGTTAGCGGCTGAGTTGTCCCAAACTCCACAGGGTGGGGGGTTCCCACGGAATCCATCTAACCAAGGCCGTGGGAATATAACTGCTGAAGCAGGTGCCATGCCCCATACTAACAACCAACAGGTCGCTAACGTTTTTGCCGAACATGGATATGATGTCGTACACCTTGCAGAAGTTGGCGGCAAAGGTGTACATGGTGTTGGAACAGCTGACCCAGAAATAAAAGACTTCGGCAGGGTGGAAGTCTATTCACCTAAGAAGGCCGCGGTTGATGGCATAACACGGAACATTGAAAAGAAAAACCATCAATCCTCGGTGTACTTGATTCGGGCGGACGTACCTAGCGAGAGCATGTCTGTGATTGCTGCTAGGATTTGGGGTAAACCAAACTGTACTCATATAACTCTTCTATTTTTTGAACCTGGAACTGGGACTTTACACATATATCAGAGGCCATAGGAGGGATTTATGGCAACATTACATTGTACTTGTGGTCATCGAACACATTTAAGCGGGCATACCGATAATGAAATGTTTCTGTTGACCAATGACCAAATAGAGGATTTGGCAGAGAGGCTCGACAAGGAAGAGTTGACAGGTGACGGTCTGAACACATCGGTGGTGGATGAAGGACAGCTAACTTACCGTTGTGAAAAATGCCTTCGGCTATATGTGCATGGCACTGAAAACGGTAAACTCGCCATCAAGGTTTATAATCTGGAGAACACGCTTCGTGACGAAGAGGGGGCTAACGGCGCCCTTTAAAGGATTGTCGCTCTCCGTATCCTAAAAATCAAGGCCGCCCGCATTTGCGGGCGGCTTTTTTTGTCGGCTGTTCGGCGGCGACCCCAACTACTTCAAGCCCATATACAGCGTGGGCCTCCCTGACGCCGCCGGCTTGCCCAAAGCGGAAAACACAGGCGAGGAAATCTTCGGGGCTATCGTCGAAGGTTTCACAGGATCCGGACTGCTCTGCTGGGGCGGGAATTTCCTGTTGACAGGCCGGGCCGCGAACAGCGCTTCAGGCATTCTCGACAGCATCATTGGCTCCTTCGCGTCCGAACCGGCCGCGCAGATGACATCAAACGCGGGCGCGGAGCTTGGGGCGCTTGCTGCCAAAAAGGCCGGCCTCGGGACGATAGGCGCCATGATTCTCAGCGTGCTGGGCTCCGTGGCCGGAGGAAAGGTCGCGCCTGGGGAGTCGCCATCTGTCGCGGCAAGCGTTGAAAATACCGCTGAAACCCTGGCGAGCAAGGAGGAAGCGGCCGCAAGGGCCGTGGAAGGGGCGGCAGCGGAGGCGAAGACCGCAAGGACGGTGGAAGATGCGATAACGGGGGAAGCGGCGGCGGCAAAGAGCGCCAAAAGCATCGCCCCAAAACCGGATGAATTCGCGTTGACGCCGGGAAGCGTCGCCCAGGCAGTGGAGAAATCCCCATACACCAAACATGCCGGGCAGGTGCTGGAAGTTGAGGCAAAGGAGTTGGGCTGGTCGCAGACGACCGTCAGCTACAACAAAAGCAGACCGCTTCCCGATGGGAAAAAGATCGAGTATACCTACGACGACATCAAGGATAACTTGTACAATAACGGCTGGCCCAAGGGCGATCCCGATGAAGTGATTGATGTTGTCATCATGCCGCCTGACGGCAAGTTGACCAGTATCGACAACTCCCGCCTCACTGCTATCCATGAATTGGGCGGTGTGGACAAGCACGGCAGGCCCATTAAGCCCGAGGTGCGGATCAGAAGGCCGGATGAGAAGTTGAGTGTTAAAGATAAACGAAGATTTACCAAAGCGGAAAAAGGGATCTTTCCGGAAACATGGGGCGAGGCAACGCGTGGGCGCATCCGAAGCCAGAATCGACAAATTCCAGGCCAGGAAAACAGGCTTGAACAACCACCCCGTGTGACCAACCGCCCAAAATAATAGGAGAGTATTATGAAACGAAACATATATCACCCCCCGGCATCGGCGTTGCCCCCTGGCTTCAAGTTCCCCAAGGCATATCTTGACTATGTAAACCAGAAAAAAATTCCCAGGCTTACTCCCTGGTTTTTTATGTGCCTTGCATCGGATACAGGTTATTATGACACCTGGCTGAAGATATTAAAAAAACAATACCCAACCCGTCAGCTTGTGCCGTTTGCAAAATGGGAGTTCGATGACGATGTCGCCTGTTTTGAACCATCAGATAACCCGGATTTGCCCGGCATCCACTACATCCATTCCTTTACCAAGGCTGGCTATGAAGAACGCGGCTATTGCGCCACTTTTGAAGAGTGGTTAAAAATAGCCTTGGAAGAAGCGGCAGCATACCGGGCGGATTTTCCAGACGAGGATTTTTCGCCTTACGAGACTGAATAATAAGCTTTGACGCCACGAATCGCGCGGTTTCCTCTTTTCTTAAGCGAGGAAACCGCGCAGAAACATTACTCGGTACACCCATGCAAAAGACAAAAACGCCGGACGCGGATGTGGAAATCAGCAAATTCCTCAGTTACGTTTTGCGCCACAAACCGGAAGCCATAGGGCTTTGCCTTGACAGCGAGGGCTGGGCGAAAGTCGACACTCTGCTTAGTCTTGCGGCGGATCAGGGCAAAACGATAGCCCATGAGCAACTCGTGAAGGTCGTCAAGCAAAGCGACAAAAAACGCTTCACGTTATCTGCGGACGGCCTGTATATCAGGGCGGCGCAAGGCCATTCAACAGAGCAGGTCAATATCAGCTTTACGCCGCAGATTCCGCCGGATGTGCTGTTTCACGGCACGGCGGAGCGCTTTTGGGAATCCATCCGCGCCAGGGGCCTTACGCCGGGCGAGCGTCACTATGTGCATCTGTCTTCCGAGCGGGAGACGGCAATGGCTGTGGGCAAGCGGCACGGCGAACCGGTGGTTCTCGTCGTCCAGGCGGCGGCTATGGTCCAAGACGGTTTTCTTTTTCACCTTTCGGAAAACGGCGTCTGGCTGACTCGTGAAGTCCCGCCCATGTATATTGCCCGTTGCGAAGGGTAGCGGCGGGTGTCGGCGTATTTTTACGGACATCTTTATAAACAGGAAAGACCCGTTTGGGGTGCGAGTTAGAGTTCATAGGGGATAAGGAACATTCTCATAGTTCGCGCTTAACGCACGGTCCTTTATCGCGGCAACCCGCTTATTGAACCGGCCCGGGAGGGGGACCGGGAAGGCGGTTGGAATATCTTTTGCGCCCGTAAAAGTATCCGGCCGCCGAGCCCAAGATGGCGCAGGCGGAGCCGAGAAGCTTTGCTGTGTTATACATGTCCATCACATTGGTTGCATTCGCCAGGACAGCCCAGCCGGATTTCTGGAAAAGGGCGATTATTCTGAAAATGGCGCTCACCGAAAATATGATGAGCACCACCGTGGCCGGCAAAAAGTTTCTGTATGTGAACCTGCACAGAAAAAACGTCAGCAAAAAACTGATGGCAATCGCAGTTAAGACAGGGAGGACCATGTAGACGGTGTAATCCATTCCCCGTTCGGGCGCGCCGGGGCGGACGGTTTTTTGCGCAAAGTCAATCCTTATCGAATCAAGCGCGGCCTCGATGACGGGCAGGGATTGATTTTCGTATCTTGAATCATATGCGGTTGTGATATCAATGCGCCTGTCCGCGTCCGGCACGTGAATTTCCTTAAGTTTCCTGGGCGCCGGTGCGCCGGCTATTGTTGCTGAGTAAGAAAAAACCACGCAGGTTTTTCCAAGAAAGGTTGAAACGTATGGAGTGTAAATTTCGGTTATGATGCCAGCCTCCATTTGTGGCGCGTAAAATTGACGGGCCACCTTTTCCAGTTCGGCCGGTGAAATATTCGGGAGAATTTCATTGAATACCCAGTCTATTCCAGGACTGGGCAGGACGGAAATGCCTATCCCGGACAGATTGTCTTGAGATCGGGCGTGTAAAAGCATTTTCGCGACACGATCATCTTCATCAATGCCGGCACTTTTCAGGATCTCGTTGCCGATTTTTTCCGTCCGCTCCATATCCTGCATGGAGAAAACGTTCCATCCTTCCGGCAAAACAATGGATATCCCATGCCCAAGCTCCAGCCTGGGGGCGCTTGTTGATACAGTTTCGTTTTCAGCATTGGCGCGTGAAAGGGGAAGGGCCGACAGAACGAGCAGGAAAAACAACAGCTTTCTCATGCGCTGAACCTCTGGTTTGACAGCTTCTGCGAATTTTCAACTGAATAGTGCCCGTCACCTACCGGATTTTCAGTTCCAGCGCAACCGGGCGGCCGTATTGGCCGCCTTGGTTCCCCCTGGATTGCATGTTGTCAAAAGAACCGCCAAGAGCGGAGATGCGGCAGTCGCTTTTTGCGAGCCTGAGACAATCCCGCTGGATCCGGGGTAGCGGCGAAGATAGGCATGAAATTTTTCGCAAAGGTGATTGACAAGGGATGTCGGCTAACCTTACGAAGGGAAAAGGGCTTTTACAGGATGGTCTATACCCTTAGACAGTGCATAGAAATGAAAGGAGGATGACGCGGAAGTTGTTTTTGTTGCGCTGATAATGGTTCTTTTTGCTGGCGCGTGTTCTTCTGGAGATGAACAAAAACAACAGGCGCTAAAAATGATAAAAAAGTCATAAAGAATGAAGACACGCTAACCATCGAAGAAATGTCAAAAGCCATGCAAGATTTTAAACTTTCCATCGACAGCATTGATCTTAACTCGCAACGTGAACATGGCACATATTCTGAAGTTATAGATTGCATAATTGTTGTTGAGAACAATTCTAATTATGAACTGCCATACATTACTCTACCATACGAAATAGAGTTACATTTAGACCATCAGGCACTAGCCCAATATGGAATGTTGACAAAATAGAAGTATACAAATAAAGGACTGAATAGCGAAGTCTATATCACTAAATATGTATTGTGGGGTACTACATGAACGCAGAAACAATTCTTTCCCTCTCTCTTCGCGCAAAACAGTACGCAGGGCGCAATCTCAATGAAGCGCAAACCAAGACCGCCCTCATTCAGCCTTTTATAGAGGCGCTCGGTTATGATGTATCAAATCCCTTTGAGGTCATAGCCGAATTCACGGCGGATCAAGGAACAAAACGCGGGGAAAAAATCGACTACGCCATCATCAAAGATAATGCCCCAATCATACTAATTGAATGCAAGCCATGCGGAGCCGCTCTCGATGAGGGGAAGTGTTCTCAGCTTCGCCGCTATTTCCAGGCCGCCCCAGATGCAAAAATAGGCATTCTGACCGATGGAACACGCTATCTTTTTTTCTCCGACAGAAAGCGCGAAAACATCATGGATGACCGGCCGTTTATGGAAATAAACCTGTTAAATTTCAATGAGCGGCACTTGCCGGAACTCCAGCGCCTTTGCCGCGAAGGACTTGACATAGATGGCGTTCTTAAGTCCGCCGACAGATTGCAATATTTCCATGAGCTAATGCGAGAGATATCGCAGGAGATGGAAAACCCCAGTGAGGAATTTGCCCGTTTCTTCTGCTCAAGGGTCTGCCGTCAAAAAAAACTCACTGCAAAGGCCCTGGAGGTCCTGGAGCCAATTTTCCGGCAGGCGATGGAGGCCTATCTTGATGATCGGATAAATCGTCGCCTTGAAGACTCCAAATCTTCCCCCAAGGGCATATCTGCAGCGACAGCTCCAGACGACGGAATCATAACCACAAATACTGAGACATGGGGTCTTGTCATTGTTCGCACATTGCTGCATGAAGTCGTTGACTCCGCGCGTATTTGTATGAGGGATCAAAAAAGCTACTGTTCAATTCTGCTCGATGACAATAACCGCAAAACAATATGTCGGTTTTACAATTTTGCAGAGTGGCAACCGGAACAGCCGAACATAGGAGACAACGCCCACGTCGTCATTCACAATGGCAAGCCTGGAGGGGAACGCTTCCTATTACAATATGTTGATGACCTGTACCCGCTGAAAGAGCATTTTGTTGCAGCAGTTAAAGCCCTTTTAAAAGCGTGATATCTGCTGCGCAGATACAAAATTAAAGCCGGGATTGCCCGGCTTTTTCAATTGGATTCAGCATATCATCTATTTGTCATGCCCACCCACACCCAGACCACGCGGTCGACGATGGCGCGCGCCAAATAAAGCGGCAAAATTGGGACCAACTTTTAAGTGCTATTGACAGCGCAAAATCAAAAATATATGCATAAAAAATGAGCTAAAAAATGCAATATCATGTGACATTTTAAAAGTCAAAAACTATAGAATAATTGCACAATTCTTTGAAAACATTAAATAAAAAACTTAAAAAATATGGACAAAAAATATACTGCAACTCATCCGTGGCTAACCTTTTTGATTGACACAAGGATGGCTGACAATGTTTTTTGGATGTTGTTGGGAGAGGCACAATCAAAATGTAAGCATGTCGCCGGCGTTCTTCTGTCTCCCGATACGGTCCAAAAATTAAAGATGATTTATCTGGCAAAAGGCGCTCACGCCACCACCGCAATCGAAGGCAACACACTATCTGAGGAGCAGGTGCAAAAGATTTGCGAAGGCACTCTTGAACTGCCTAAGTCTAAAGCATACTTGGCAAATGAAGTTGACAATATTATCGAAGCCTACAATCACATTGCAAACTCCGAATTAACAGGCAAGGCGAGCGAGTTGTGCGTCAATGAAATTAAGCTGCTGAATAAAATGGTACTCAAAGGGTTGCCCCTTGAAGAGGGCGTCATCCCTGGAGAAATAAGAAGAATCAATGTGGGGGTAAACAATTACCGAGGCGCACCCCCTGAAGATTGTGAATTTTTGCTGAAAAAAACGTGTGAGATGATAACCAACAGCATCGACCTGGGGGAAGGATGGGAAATAGCCTCCGCCATTTTAAAAGCGATCGTTGCGCATCTATATATTGCATGGATTCACCCTTTTGGAGACGGGAACGGTCGAACCGCAAGGCTCGTTGAATTTAAAATATCCATTGCATCCGGCATTCCCGATATTGCCGCCCACCTTCTGAGCAATCACTATAATGAAACGAGAAGTGAGTATTATAGGGCTCTTGACGCGACAAGCAAAAAGAAAAACCCCTTTCCTTTCATAAAGTATGCCTTGCAGGGATATGTTGATCAATTGAATGAAGAGATAGCCAGAATTCGTTCCATTCAAGACCAGATTTTTTGGATTAACTACGTCCACACCAAGTTTCAAGGGCTGGAGTCAAAGGTTGACATCAGAAGAAGGCAACTGATCGTTGATATATCCACCAGAAGTTTTGAAGGAGCTCAGTGGATAAAGATCTCCGATGTTCGATTAATTTCCCCCAGGATGGCTGAAAAGTATGCGAAAATTAACAGTCGGGCGATATCAAGGGATTTAAACGAATTGCTCTCGATGGGATTGCTGGTTAAAAAGGGAGACTTGGTGACGCCCAATATAGGCTTGCTGTCTGCCTATGTTCCAAAGAGCGCTTAAGGGCAAGAAGCCCTTGGCCCGCACTGACCCTGCCCCGCAAGTGATGCCAAATTTGAGTTGGCAATCCCTGCGGGGTAACAGGGTTGATATTGGTTCCGGGATTCTTACGGACTCTTACGGACAACGCGAAAAGCCGAAACCCTTTATTCCCAAAGAGTTTCGGCTTCTTGTGCATCCATGCGGATTTAAATCTGGTGGAGATGAGGGGGATCGAACCCCTGGCCTCCGCATTGCGAACGCGGCGCTCTCCCAGCTGAGCTACATCCCCGTGCCGTGGCAACGGCTTGCGCTGTGCGGGCGGTTTTCCAGCCGCAGGCGCAAGCCGTTTATTAGCCTGAATTCGCGGGACAGGCAAGCATATTTATCGCGAAATCGGCATTTCCGGATGGCGTTTTTCGGCCGGGCATGCCACCCGGACGCCGCCCGGGCGGCATGCCCGGCGCGAAACCATTATTCAGACATTCAAAAAGCCCTAGATAAACACCTCGGCCTCGCGGCGGTCCTGGGCGGAGGCCTCGACCATCTTGCACAGGCCGTCAAAGCGCTCGTCCTGGACGGTTCTGGCCTCGGCCGGGCAAACTTTCACGCAGGCCATGCACAGGCAGCATTTTGAGAGGTCGGTCTTTGTGTATTGGCCAAACGCGATGGCGTCAAAGCCGCAGGCGTTGCGGCAGGCCGCGCAGCCGGTGCAAAGAGGGGAAACCGTCGGCCCGAAGGGGGCGTTGACAGGCTCCTTGGAGTAAGGGAAAGCGCCCGGCACTTCGACAACGCCAAAGGCGCCGGAAAGGGCCTTTTTCTCGAGGTTGGCCCCGAAATCCCTGGCCGCGTCCTTGTCGGTCTTGTCAGGACGGCCGGAGGCCACCTTGCGCACCAGCGAATGCTGGCCCACGAACGCGCCGGCCGCGATCGGGATAAAGCCGCGGGCAGACAAAATATTTTTCATCTCAAGCAGCGCATCGTCGTAATGGCGGTTGCCATAGCTCACCACGAGCGCCACCGGCGTGTTGTCGCCGGCAAGATGCCCGAGCACTTCGTCGGCGATTCGCGGCAGGCGTCCGCCGTAAACGGGCATGCCGACGATAAGCAGATCTTCCGGTCCGTATTTGAGTTCCCTGCCTTCGCGAAAGGCGGGGTGGGTGAACTTGACCGTATTCACCGGCAGCGTGGCGAAGCCGGCCGCGATATCCTGCAACACCTCGCGGGTGGTTCCGGTGGGACTGAACTCAATAATAGTAGCCTTTGTAACTGCCATGCAACTCTCCTTAATGTACCGGACGTTAAGCAAACCGGAGCCGATTTGGCAATGCGTCATCCGGCTTCCTTCTGCCCTGGGAAACCGCCGAGCAAAGCTCGTGATGACATCGCCGAAGGGGCGCTCGGAATGCCGGGATTTTTCTGGCACAACCCTGAACAGCTCAGAGGTTATCACGCATTTCTAAATCAGAAACGGCAAAAATGAAAGCCCATAAAATGAACTATATTAATTGCCTAGTGTTTAATGGAGACTTTTGCAGCCAGGACCGCGCGGCCGTCTCAAGCCTTCTCAAGCACTTGCGAGCTGCTTTGGCCGTTGAATCATTCCGGCCATTGAGTCAGACCGACGACAAAAAGATCCTCGCCTTGCGCGGGGCTGCTTTGGCCGTCGAATCACTTCGCCCCTTGAGCCGCTTCACCCCTTGAGCCGCTTCGCCCCTTGAGCCGCTTCGTCCGTTGAATCACTTCGTCCATTCTTTCGACGATTGCTTCGCCCATTTCTCAAGCGTGGCGATCTGGCGTTTGACCGACTCGGGGCCGGTTCCGCCCAAGGCCTCGCGCCTGGCCACGGCGGCCGCGTGGTCGAGAACCTTGTAGACGTCGTCGGAAATTATCCCGCAGACGCTTTTAAAGTCTTTCAAGGGCAGATCCTCAAGGGCCGCGCCTTTTTTCTCGGCCAGGGCCACGACCGCCCCGGTGTGGTGATGGGCCTCGCGAAAGGGGATTCCCTTTCCGACCAGGTAATCGGCAAGCTCGGTGGCGTTTAAGAAGCCGCGTTTCAGGGCCCTGGCCATGTTTTCGGGCAGAAATTCAATCTCGCCGAGCATGCCGCTCATGGCCGCGAGCGACATCGACACCGTGCGGTGGGTGTTGAAAAACGGCTCCTTGTCTTCCTGCTGGTCGCGGTTGTAGGTCATGGGCAGCCCCTTCATGGTGGTGAGAAGGGACATCAAAGAGCCGTAAACCCGCCCGGTCTTGCCCCGGATAACCTCGGCCACGTCCGGATTTTTCTTCTGCGGCATGATGCTCGAGCCTGTGGAATAGCCGTCTGACAGGCGCACATAGCCAAAGGCCGGGTTGGCCCAGATGATGATGTCTTCGCACAGGCGCGAGAGGTGCGTCATGACAAGGCTCGCGCAAAACATGGCCTCAAGGGCGAAATCCCGGTCAGACACCGCGTCCATGCTGTTGTCGAACGCGCCGCGCAGGCCGAGCTTTTCGGCCACTGCGAGGGGATCGAGCGGATAGGTCGTCCCGGCGAGGGCGGCCGCGCCAAGCGGGCTTACGGCGATGCGCTTGTCCGCGTCGGCCAGGCGCTCGGCGTCGCGCTTGAACATAAAGGCATAGGCCAAAAGGTGATGGGCCAGGCTGACCGGCTGGGCGGGCTGCAAGTGCGTGAAGCCCGGCAAAAGGTCGCTGGCGTGCTTTTTGGCCAGCCCGGCCAAAACCCCGACAAGCCCAAGAAGCTCCTGCCGCCAGCCAAGGGCGGCCTCGCGGACAAAGAGCCGGAAGTCGAGGGCCACCTGGTCGTTGCGGCTGCGCCCGGTATGCAGTTTTTTGCCGACCTGGCCGACGATTTCGGTCAGGCGGCTCTCGATGTTCATATGCACGTCCTCAAGCTCGCGCTTCCACTCAAAGCGCCCGCTCTCAATCTCCTCAAGGACCAGATCAAGGCCGCGGATCAGCTCGGCCGCCTCTTTTTCGGAAATCACGCCCCGCGCGGCCAAAACAGCGGCATGGGCCTTGGAGCCGGCGATATCCTGGGCGTAGAGCGCCCGGTCAAAGGACACGGATTCGAGAAATTCCTGCACAAGCTCGGCCGGACCGCCGGAGAAACGCCCGCCCCACATGGCGCCCCTGGCGGCAGGGGGATTTTTCGCCCCGGCCGCGAGAGGGGCCGGCTTTGCGGCCTTGCCCGCGGCAGCGGGCTGTTTGGCGGCGGCGGCGGGTTTGGAGCCCGCTCCGGCTTTGGAGCCCGCTCCGGCTTTGGAACCCGCGCCGGCTTTGGAATCAGCGGATCGCCCGGAGTCCTTGGCAAAGGCTGCAATGGCTGCGGGCGCGGCGTCCTTGGCGTTTTTGGCGTCAGCGTCCGCTTTGGCGGGCGCGTCTTTTCCGGAGCCTTTCACGGGCCGGGCGGTTTTTACCGCGCTTTTCGCCGTTGAGCCGGCGTTGCCTTTGGCTGGGGCAGACTTTTCTTTTTTGGCCATTTTGGAATCCTGGGTGTGTTTTGTTTTAATTGCAGTCAAACATTGTTCATATTATGCTACATTGCCGAAGGGCAAGGCCAAAACCGTCCTCCCGGCCGCTTTCAGAAAAGCGGGCGAAAGGGGAAAGGGTCCGCGCTCAAACGGGCGTTGAGCCAGGCGATGGCTTCGTCTTTCTGGCCGGGCCGCAGCCAAAGGGCGTCTTTGGGATCTTTCCGGAACCAGGTTTTCTGGCGTTTGGCATAGGCGCGCGTGTTTTTGAACCATTGGCCGACGCATTCGTCAAGCGTCAGGCGTCCTTTGATGTGGGCGAAAAGCTCGGCGCAGCCGATGCCCGACCAGCCGGGCGCATCCGGGTTTGGGCAGCGCTCAAAGGCTTTTTCGGCCTCAAGCACGGCGCCTTGCTCGAGCATTTCGAGGATGCGCCCGCGCAGGCGGATTTCAAGCTCGCTCATGGGCAGGTCGATGCCGAGCGTGATCGGGGCGTAAGGCGATTCCGGCAGGGGCCGGCTGTGCCACCAGGAAAATGTTTCGCCCGTGCTTTGCCATACGGACAGGGCGCGGACGATGCGCTGGCTGTCGCGGGGGTGGATTTGGGCGGCGTAATCCTTGTCGATCTCCGAGAGATGCGAATGCAGGGCTTCCGGGCCTTCGTCCTTGAGCCGCCCGTGCCAGAAATCGGCCACGGCCTGGGGAATTGCCGGGATTGGGGCGATGCCGCCAAAGAGGGTTTTTAAGTAAAGCCCGGTGCCGCCGACCAGGACGGGCAGGCGGTTTTGGGCGGTCGCCTCCAGAATGGCCTCTTGGGCCATGCGGATGAAGGCCCCGGCGCTGAATTTTTCCGAGGTCTCAAGAAAGCCGTACATGCGGTGCGGGCAAAGGCCTGTTTCGGCGATCCCCGGCTGGGCGGTGATGATTGGAAAGTCGCGGTAAACCTGGCGGGAGTCGGCGTTGATGATGACGCAGCCGTCAAGCGCCGGGCCCGGTTCCCGCTCCGGTTCCCGCCCTGGTTCCCGCTCCGGTTCCTGTCCTGGTTCCCGCTCCGGCACCATCCCCGGCCGGGTCTTGAGCCATTCCCCGGCGATGGCCGCGGCCAGCCCGGTTTTGCCGGAGCCGGTCGGCCCGATCAGGCACAGGACCGGGATTTTCGCCCCGGTTTTTCGCGCACCGGCGAGAACGGCTTGCGCGGCGCAGGGCACGCCTTGCGCACAGCCGCCGGCTACGCCTTGCGCACAGCCGCCATGCACGCCATGCACGTCTTGCGCACAGCCGCCGCGCACGCCTTGCGCACAGCCGCCGCGCGCCCCGGTTTCTTGCAGGCCGGCGCGGGCGTCCGCGCGGTCACGCGGGAACCCCGGCCGCTGGTTTGGGCTTTTGGTTTTCCTGGTTCCGGTCATCGGGCGGTTTTCCGGCTATTCTTCGCTCAAGGGGTAGGGATATCCGAATTTCTGGCGCAGTTGTTTGTAGACCGGGTCAGGCACGAGCCCTTTGATGTCTCCGCCGAGTTTTCCGGCTGCTTTGACGATGGTCGAGCTGATATAGAGCCACTGGTAGTCGGTCATGAGAAACACGGTCTGGATGTGGCGTTTCATTTTGCGGTTCATCAGGGCGAGCTGAAATTCCATCTCGAAGTCGGACACGGCCCGCAATCCGCGCAGGATGACCTTGGCCCCGAGGCTGTCCACATAATCGACGAGCAGCCCGGAGAACGGCTCTACCCTTACCTGGCCCGACGCGGCAAAGGTCTGCGCGGCCATGTCGACCCTCTCGCCGATGGTGAAGAGCGGATTTTTCGGGGTATCGTTGGCCACAGCCACGATCACCTGGTCGAAGATCTCGCATCCCCGGCGGATCAGGCTGACGTGTCCGTTGGTCAGCGGGTCGAATGTTCCGGGGTAGACTGCTATGCTTGGGTTCATAAGCTTTGCGTGGGTAATATTATTGTGTTCCGCCCTCAATCCTCAATTCCTGAACAGTAAAACCCGCGTCTGGCCGTATGTTCTGTCTTCGAGCAACTCCAGGCCCGAGTGCAGGGACACGGGGTTGACCTTTTGCCTGGCCTCGACCTCGGCGTTGATGATGCCGCCTTTTTCGATCCAGTTGTTTTTCACAAGCAGGGCCAGGATGCGGGATAATACATTGTCTCTGTAGGGCGGGTCAATAAAAACAAGGCCGAACGGCTCGGACGCCGGGCGGGAGAGAACCTTGGCCGCCTCTGTCTGGATGACGCCGGCTTTTTCCTGCTCTATCTGGAGAATTTCGATGTTTTTATTGATGACCTTGACAGCATAGGGCGCGGACTCGACAAACACGACACGGGCCGCGCCGCGGCTCAACGCCTCAAGGCCCAGGCTGCCGCTGCCGGCGAAAAGGTCAAGCACCCTGGTCGCGGGCCAGTCGATGCCGCGCGAGTCGAGCATGGAGAAGAGGGCTTCGCGGACAACGCCCATTGCCGGGCGAAATCCCGGCCCGGTGGTCGTTTTCAGGAGCCTTCCCTTGTATTTTCCGGATATTATGCGCATTTAAGCCGCCGTATTTTTCGTTTTGCTCTGTTTGCATTAGATTAGGGTAAGGAGGGGGCGGGGAACACAGAGCCTGTGCCCGCGGCCATCAGGGGCCGCGCCCCTGTTGGTTCCCCCGCCCCCCAGCGCCTACAGCGACGAGTACAGCTCCGACAGGCGCGAGTTGATGTGCAGGATCTTGTCGCGCAGTTCGACCTGGTCTTCCCAGCGCATTTGGGCCAGGGCCTCGGTTTGCTGGCGCAGCAAATCGACCTTGAAGTGGGCTTCCTTGAACAGGAATTCCCAGTTGACGCGCGGCGGCTGCCAGACTTGTTCCGGCGGCGGCTGGCTGATGGCCGCCTCGCCCGGCACGAGGGTAAGCACGTCCAGGTATCCGGGTATTTCCACCGAGGCCTTGTACAGCTCCTTGATTTTCTCGGCCAGGATCGACTGGGCCTTGTCTTCGCCGTGAACCAGGATAAACTTCACGTCCGGGCGGGCGAAGTTTTTCACCCAGGCCAGAAGCTGGCTCTGCCCGGCGTGGGCGGAAAAACCGCCGATGGTGAATATCTTGGCCTCAACCTTGATGTCTTCGCCGTGGATGGTCACGCTTTTCGCGCCGTCGACGATTTTACGCCCGGGCGTTCCGATGGCCTGGTATCCGACAAAGACAATGCTCGCGCCCGTCCGCCACAGGTTGTGGCGCAAATGGTGCTTGATGCGCCCGGCGTTGCACATGCCGCTGGCCGAGATGACGATGGCCGGCCCGTCCAGGGTGTTTATGGCCTGCGATTCTTTCGTGTCCAGGGTATATTTGAGGTTGGGCACAAAGAAGGGGTCGCCGCCGGCCCGGAAAATGTCGGCCAGTTCCTTGTCCATAAACTCCGGATTGCTCTTGAAAACCTCGGTCGCCCTGATGGCCAGCGGGCTGTCGACAAAGACCGGAATGTCCCTGGGCAGCTTGCCGGCCTTGTGCAAAAGGTAAAGGCAATAGAGGATTTCCTGGGTGCGCTCGACCGCGAAGGCCGGGATGATCGTCTTCTGGCCCCTGTCGTAGCTGTATCTGATGGCCGCGGCCAGTTCGTCGCGGCTGGTGCTTTCGTCCTTGTGGTCGCGGTCGCCGTAGGTGGACTCGAGAAAAACATAGTCCGGCCTGATGTCCGGCCGGTCGGGGTCGTCGAGCAGCAGGGCCTCGGGGCGGCCGAGATCGCCGGAAAAGAGAAGTTTCGTGACGCCGTCGGCCTCGGTCACCTCAATCTCGGTGAAGGCCGATCCAAGAATGTGCCCGGCGTCCTGGAAGGTAACCTTGATGCCGGGCGCGGGCTCAAAGCTCTTGCCGTATTCGCGCACCTCGAAAAGACCCCCGGCTTTTTCGGCGTCCTCCACAGAGTAAAGGGCCTCGGTCGGCCTTTTGCCCTCGCGGGCGGATCGGCGGTTGTTCCAGGCGGCCTCGGTCTCCTGAATGTGGGCGCTGTCAAGCAGCATGAGCCGGGCCAGCTCCCTGGTGGGCAGAGTGCCGTAAACCCTGCCGCCAAACCCGTCGCGCACCAGACGCGGCAAAAGGCCGCTGTGGTCGATGTGAGCGTGGGTGAGCAGGATAAAATCGAGTTTTTTGGCCTTGTAGGTGGCGGAATCCCAGTTCCGCTTTTCGATTTCCGCGTTGCCCTGATACATTCCGCAATCAACCGTGAAGGTGTGACCGTTCGCTTCGATAAGGTAACAGGAGCCGGTAACGGTCTGCGCCGCTCCCAATAGCTGTATTTTCATGCTCTCTCCGTGAAGTCCGTATTATTTCTTTCAGCAAATCCGGCGTCTAATCTGAAAAAGCCTTGATAGAACGTCCGCTTTGGCAGTATGTCCCTACAAGAGGGAAAGCGCAAGGGGTTTGCGCAGATTATAGCGCCGGGCCGCCCAATAAAATGGTGTGCCCCGCGGAAAAATCTGCTAAATAAACGAAAGGGGACGTCCCCACGGGCAATCCGCAAAACCCCTCCTCGCACGCCGGACCCCGCCGGCGCCCCCGACGAAAACGACTATCACCTCAACGGAGCATACATGGCAAAGGTAAGCATCTTCATGGGCAGCGCTTCCGACAAGGACACCGTGGCCCCTTGCGCGGAAATTCTGCAAAAACTCGGCATCCCCCACAAACTCAACATCACCTCGGCCCACCGAACCCCGGACCGAACCCGAAAACTCATCAATGAACTCGAAGCCCAAGGCTGCCAAGTGTTCATCTGCGCCGCCGGAATGGCCGCGCACCTGGCCGGAGCCGTCGCCGCGCACACCGTCAAACCCGTCATCGGTATCCCCATCACCGCCTCAACCCTGAACGGACTCGACGCCATGCTCTCAACCCTGATGATGCCGGCCGGATTCCCCGTGGCCACCGTGGCCCTCGACAAGGCCGGCTCCAGAAACGCCGCCTGGCTGGCCGCCCAAATCCTGGCCCTGAACGACCAGAACCTGGCCGCCAAACTCAAACAAGCCCGCGCCGAATTCGAACAAGCCGTGGAAAAAGCCGCGGCCGAACTGGACGGATGACGAAGACCTGGGGGAGAGGGGACCAACAGGGGCGCGG
>JAVBNM010000034.1:0-13145 GCA_031551565.1 Desulfovibrionaceae bacterium
AGTAGTTTATTTACAGCTTTGCAAGGTACCCACTAGTACAGAATCTCAGGTACCCCTATTTGAAAAACGTACTCATAAAAAATGTTTATTCTTATATAGTTAATTCACCTTATTGACATTTTAGCGATAGGGTACCCGTCAGAACGGCACGTCATCCATCCCGCTCGCCTCGGAGGGGAAGGCCGGGCCGAGATCGTCATGCTCGTCACGCTGGGGCTGGCGGCCCTGCTGCCTGGGCGGCTCGCTGTAGCCGGGGTCTTCATTGTGGTATGAAGAGTCGCCCTGGCCTTTCTTGCTGTCCAGAAATTGAACCCGTTGGGCCTTGATTTCGGTTGTATAGCGGTCCTGTCCCTGCTGGTCCTGCCATTTCCTGGTTTGCAGGCTGCCCTCCACATAGACCAGGCTTCCCTTGCGCAGATAGTTGGCGCAATTTTCAGCCTGGCGCTGGAAGACCACTACCCGGTGCCACTCGGTCTTGTCGACCTTGTTGCCTTCACGGTCCAAATATGTCTCGTCCGTGGCCAGATTCAGGTTGGCCATGGGCATTCCCGATGCGGTGTAGCGCAACTCCGGGTCACGGCCCAGGCGGCCTATCAGCATAACTTTATTCAGCATTGTATTCTCCTGTGATAGTTGGCCGGCAACGTCTGTGGTTAATAGTAACAGTCTTTTTCAGCCGCATCCAAAATTTCTTCAATTGTGTTGGTTAGCTTATGGGCGTGTTTCACATCCCAGTCTGACAAGGCGCGATCCAGCTCACGACGCAGTTCCGTCAGCTTGGGAACGTATTCATCAAGCACATGCATAAGCTCCAGTTCAAGATCCGAATGCTCCATATCCGCGAGCCTGTCGATAAGATCAAGAACTCCATGCGGGCCTTTAGGGGCGATGTCCTCCAGCGAAGGAAGGATTTTTTTACTTTGCGAGGAGGCCTTGGCGGCTGTTCTTTTTTTGCTGTTATTTGCCGCCGCCTGCTCCCCTGGCGTGCCCGAGCCTGGCTTTTTCGACCAGGGCAGGCGGAACTTCCAGCCGCTCTTTTTCCCCTTCGTTATCTTCGGGGGTTGCGCGTCTTCCGGAACGTTCGGGCCATCGGCATCTTTATCTTCCGCGCCCCACGCGTCTTCTTCCTCGTCATCCTCGTCCTGAACGGCCAACAAAGGCTTTGGCCAGGCCAGATCGGTCAAAAAAGGCCACGCCTCACGAACGGCCTTCTCTTCATATGTAACGGCTGATACACGAATAAACAGCACCCGGCCCATGCGTTACTCCCGTTCTTTCCACTCCGTCTGAACCCGCACGACAACTTCTTCAATCTGCTTGACCTGGTCTGGCGGGCAGATCCCGATGAGGGGTTGGCCCAGATCCACATTCTGGGTGTGGTTGAAATAAATTGCGTAAATGACGCCGTCAGGACCGGAATAACGAAGGGGGGCCTCCCTCTTCATTCTCGACATGATCAGAAGATCGTCGCCTTCTCTGACGTACACCGACTGCGGCCCTGACACCTTGATCTTCATGTCCACTGCCGGAATGAAGTAGTATTTGGCCCTTTCCGGAGCAAGAAAGAGGTAAAGGGCCTTTTTCAGGATAAGTTGCAAAACTTCATCTTTGGAAAGAAAGTGCCGGATCTTCAAGAGTTCCGTCCCGGCTTCCACAAAGCCGTCATTGTATTGCCTGTGGATTTCGACAATCTCTCCCCGCTCGGGGCAATATATCGGCTGCGTGTTTCTTTCGCGACACACTGTCGCTAAAAGCGCGCCTTTTTTTTCCTTAAACGTGCCGGACGGCCCCATCACGCAACCGCCAACCGATATATCGGGGGAAAACGCGACAACCCCGGTATGGGGAGACTTGATTGAGATCTCTTCATACGGTGAGGCTTTTATCTCTTCCAGCACTGTGCTTACATCAAACATATATGTTCCGCCCGGAATTATGTCAGGGATTATTTAGGTTAATCCACAACTTATTTATAATACAGGTTGGGGCCGCCCATAGTCAGCAGAGCCTGCCCCAGGTTGAAGCGCACCTCACGCCTGTCCCAGATCCCCTGAATGTGCCCGCGGGCAAGTGCTTTGTAAACATTGTGGTAATGGGGAGGGATAATCATCCCGGTCGTCTCGGTGATGACACCCGGCCCGGCGAAGCCGACATTGGCCGATCTTATCCCGAACTGATAGGGAGAACACCCCAGGAAACTGGCTACCGGCCCGGCATAGGAGTTGGTGTCGTACATAACAAGATAGAGCCCGCCGGAGTCAATATAACGCCTGACCGCCATGGTGCAGCGCGGCATCTGGATGACGCCGTTCGTGCCTTCCTGGATGCGGATGCCGGCCGTGCCGTGGACGTAGGCCAAAAACGGGAAGCGCTTCCTTCTGGCCCGCTCGGCCGCCTGGATGAACTTCTCGCCCTCGGCCGCGCCGACCGAGCCTCCCCTGAACGGGGCCATGAGCATTGCCACGACCATCTTGATGTTGTTGATCCTGGCCTCAAAGACCATGCAGGCGCTTTTCTGGCCGGTCTTTTCCTTGGCCTCGGCCAGCTTGCCGTCAAAACCTGGGAAGTCAAGCGGGTTGGCCGCTTCCACAAAGGAGGCGAACTCGCGTATCGAACCCTGATCAAACACGTTGTGCAGATACCATTGGTATTCCATCGGAAAATGGTGCCCGCAGTGCGTGCATACCCCGGCGAACTCGCCGTAGAGATCCGGCGCCCAAAGGTCGAGGCAGCCGTGGGCCTCCGCGTTCGGACAGGTCACAGCCCGGTCTTCCTTGGCCTTTTCACTGACGTATACCCAGTTGCCGCTTCGCTTTTCGTCAGCGGCGTCCCAATGGGAAAGCTCGGTTAGTTCCCTGGTGGCTTCGGCCAACTGTTTAGGCTCGGATCTTTTGAAGGGCCTGGTCAGAGCCTTGAAGGGCGCGGCGGCCTTATTGAACAGCATGCCTATCTCGCCCTTCACCTCGTCCATGAAGTAGGTCAGCTTTTGCTGTTTTCTATGCAGCAGGTCGTATTTCACATACGAATACATGCTCCAGGCCGTCTCGCCCAAAAATTGGCCGAGCACCCGGTTGAAAGGCGTCTTGTCCAAACAGGCAAAACGGGCCAGTTCCCTGAATTTCTTGTGACGCTTGCGCACAAGCAGGTCCGCCTGGCCCTGGGACAGGGTCCAGCGGGAGTAGGCCTTCTCAAAGTCAAAGCCCTCGGCCGACTTCTTGTGCAGCTCCTTTATGGCCATGCCCCTTATGGGCGCCCATCTTCTGACGCCAAGAGTGACTTCATCTGTCGCCCGCAGAACTTCCTGCCGCAGCTTGCGGAAGAAGTCATAGTTGTGGGGCCTGGCGCCAAGGTTCGGCTCCTGGATGATCCGGTCGATATAGCCCATGCGCAGGTTGTCTTCAGCGGTCATCTTCAGCCAGGAAGCGCAGTTCTCGATAAGCGCCGGGTCGGCGCGCTCGCCCTTGCGCAACCGCCCTTCAATGGCGGCAGCGCCTTCCGGCGAAATAACGGAATAATAGCCATGGGACATCATCAGGCGGATGTCGGCCAGACCTATGGCTTCGGCCCCGCCCGACCCGCCTTCGGAAAACACCGCGATCACCGGCACCCTCAAAGAGGACATCTCGTACAGGTTCGCCGCGATCTGTTGGGCAGCGCCCGGCGTATCCTCGATCGGATATGAGCCAGGCGTGAAAACATAGGTATGGATGGGAATATTCTCGGTCTCCGCAACCTTCATGTAGTGCAACGCCTTGGCGTTGCCCCAGGGCTTGACCGAGCCGCCGTTTCTGAATTCCTCGCCGTGCCCTTTTTCCTGGCCGATGACCATTACGGACTGGTTGACCACCTTGTTCCCTTTCCTACGGGTGATGTAGGCTCGGGCGATGACCATGGCCGGGTCGATGGAATGTTCGTCCTTGCTGCCGATTTCCGTGTAATTGTCATAGACGTTTTCCAGGATGTCGCGCAGGCAGATGCGTTGCGGGTGCCTGACGATCCGCACCCTGTTCATGGGCTCAAGCTCGCTTTCCAGTTTTTCCTCCACATAGAGGAACAGGTCTTCGAGCGTTTGGGCTGAGGCCTTGGCGTCTTTCTCTCCAAGGGTTTGAGACCGCTTGGAAAATTCAGCCAGCTTGGCCTGCAAAAGGGCTATATTTTCATTGCTCTGACCGACGAATATGTCACTCATGTAATTGAGACGTTCGGTCAACTGGGATATCAGCTTTTCAGTTTCCATATTGGCTCTTTGGGCATTTATATTTCCGGGCTTGTCCGCCCTGAAGATCTGTTTCCAGTTGGCTCCGGGGCGGATTTAAAGCCAGGATGTTTATACATGGCTAAAAAACGAGAATTTTGTCTGTTTTTTCCCGTAAAAAAGCAATGTTGGACTGCAAAGGCTCGTTGGAGGTATTCTGGCCGGTCAAAACAAGACTATCCAGGAATTCCACGCCCCTTTCTTTGGCTTCCCGCAGGTCTTTGCCCCAGATGATGCCAAGCGCCAAGTTCGGGTCGAACTCGGTGGGGATGTCGTACGGCTCGTCGGTAGGCACATGGGTGTGCATGCAAAGCCAGTCCCGCTTGGGCCAGCGAAACTCGCTGATCCGCCCTACCCAGGGAGTAAACCTGTTTTCCGGCGCCTCGGCAATGATTCTGTATTCAATGCCGAGCCCTTCAAAAGATATGTCATCCTGGGAGTAGCCAAGGGGCGCCCCAAGGCCTGTGCGGATCTGCTCGGAAATAAGATTGACTCCGCCCTTGCCCTTGATCCTGGCGATCATGGCGGATACGCCGTTTTCGACCTGAATACGCGTGTTTACTTCCATCAGATAGGGTTCGCCCTGTCTGGTCACGATCCACTCCCAAGTGCCTACGCTGTCGTATTTGACGCTTTGCGCGATGGCCAGGGAGTAGCGGGTGATGTCATCCAGCACCTTTTGGGCGTCAAAGGAATAGCTGATGGAGGAAGGGTCAAAACCGGGCGCGATCTCAACCCGCTTTTGCAAACCGGTACTCTGGATGGAGCAGTTCCTGGTTCCGAAGTGGACGATGTTGCCGCCGCCCCTTTCTGCCAGGATCTGCACCTCAAGATGGTTGAAATTCCGAATGCGCTGCTCGATAAGCACGCCCTCGTCCTTGAACTGCCTGGCCGCGTAGTTGCGGATGCGCCGGTAGACGGACCGGAACAGATCTATATCCCGGACCTCCTCAATGCCCATGCCGCCGCCGCCGGCCGAGGCCTTGACAAGTACGAGCGGGTTGTCAATCCCCTGCTGCTTCTGAAAGTCAAAGACGCTCCTGGCCAGCTTCTCGGCCTCCATTTCCTCGTAAATGGGCTTGTCCGAGCCGGGCACCGTGGGCACGCCAAGGCTCCTGGCAAGCCGTTTTGTATTTATCTTGTCGCCAAGTTCGCGTATAACCTGCCAGGAAGGGCCGATAAATATCAGCCTGTTTTTGCGCTGGCAGACCCGCCTGGCAAAGCGGTAGTCCTCGGCGAAAAAGCCGTAGCCCGGATGAACGGCCGTTGCGCCCGCTTCGTCCGCCACGGCCAAAAGCTCGTTGGCGTCATGGTAGGACGACACCCGGTAAAGGCTCTTGTCGCCGCCGGCCTGACGGGCCAGGCGCACATGTCCGGAGTGGACGTCTTCAGCTGTGTGCACACAGACAAAATCAAGCCCCAGGCCCTGGCAGGCCTGGATAATCCGCACCGCAATCTCGCCGCGGTTGGCTATCAGAATTTTATGTTTGGAATCAGTCACGGGTTGTTTCCTGTGTTATTTCCTGTGTTATCACCTCAACGGCGGAGGCTACTTTATGCAAAACCTGAAAAAAGTCCAGGCATGCGTCGATTCTTTAAAAAGCTTCCTTCCGCAGGGGTTCGCGCCTCAAGCGGGCATAGTGCTCGGCACAGGGCTCGGCTCTTTGGCCGAGTCAATGCGGGTGGAGGCGTCCGTGCCGTACAATGCGTTGCCTGGCTTCCCCCTCTCCACCGTGCAGTCGCATGTGGGAAATTTTCTTGCCGGCACTCTCGGCGGGGTGCCTATTATCATGCAACAGGGAAGATGTCATCAATACGAGGGCAGGACTCCGGATGAAATATGCATGGGAGTCAGGGTCATGGCCCAACTGGGCATTGGGTCGTGCATACTAACAAATGCCGCCGGGGCGGTCAATCCGAGATACAGCGCGGGAGACCTCATGCTCATCGACGATCATATTAATTTCACGGGAAAAAGCCCGCTGACCGGCCCCAACGAAGACGCCATGGGCCCGCGCTTTCCGGACATGAGCCGCGCCTACGACCCCGCTCTCGCCGCCTGTCTGGAAAAAGAGGCCCTCGCCCTGGGAATTCGCCTGGAAAAAGGCGTCTATTTCTGTACCCCCGGACCCCAGCTCGAAACCCCGGCCGAGACCAGGGCCTACCGCTTCCTTGGCGCCGACGCCGTGGGCATGTCAACCGTGCTTGAGGTCATCGCCCTGCGCCACATGGGAGTAAAAGTCCTGGCCATATCCTGCCTGACCAACAAAAACCTGCCGGACTGCATGGCCGCCCACACTCTGGAGGAGATACTGGCCACCGCCGAAACATCAGCAGCCAACTTGAGCAGGCTCCTGACCCGCGCCATACCCAAGCTGGCCGCATCAGGCTGACTGGGGGAGAAAAACCCCAAGGCGTTTGCCCTTGAGGTTTTTCTCCCCCAGACCCTCTCCCTTCCTGAACCCTTTTGTGGCTTAGGGTTATCAGCGGGGTATTGTGCGGCGGAATGTGCAACAAAGTACGGCGGGAGGGACAGACAGGACAAGAAGAGATAGTTCTGGGCGAATTATCGGTCAAAGGCATCTGTTTTCACAAGGCCCCGGTCTTGCAAAGCCTTCTTACGGCTTTGCGAAATACCGATCTTGCGCAGAATGAAACCGAGAAGACAACTTCCTGCGGCCATGCCCCACAATATCAGCACGGCCAAAAAGCCCCAGCCGCTGCCATCAGCAATCATAAAACTCCATACGATAATTGCGACAGCCGCCAGAAAAAAGATGTTGCCCAGATAAAAAATGAACGGTTTTTTGGTAAGGCAGGCCAGGACAGCGGCTACCAAAATAAATCCCAAAAAAGAACACGCAAAGAGCTTCATTAAAAAACCGGCAAGTTCGCCCATTATGTCCTCCGACAAAAGATATTTCAGAGCAATCTCAACAGCAACACATGGAGAATTTCCATTGGCCGGTTCTCATTTTTAGGATGTGCGACATGTCATTAAAATCAGATAAAATTTGGACGAATTGAGCTTTATTGATTTTTATTGGTCGATTATCAAAGTTACTCTGATCTGAAGCCGTGCTTGAAATCTTTGTCGTACAATTTTGAAGGATTATATGGCTTGCCCGATCCCGGCAGGATCAAAAATACAGTCTGCCGGCCGGCGTCAACCTGCGCGAGCGCCTTCTCAAGCCCGCCCAAGGTCGTCCGGATAACGGCTTCACCAGGCCAGGTGACCTTGCTGCCTATCACGACAGGCGTATCCTCGGGCAGGCCGCCGCAGCGCAACTCCTCGACAAGCTTTTCCGGGTGGGCGGCGGAGAGGTAAACGGCCATTGAAGCGCGGTGCCGGGCGAAGTCGCGCACCCTCTGGCCTTCCGGCACCCCGGTTCGGCCCTCAAGCCTGGCGATCACGAAGGACTGCACGGCTTCCGGCACGGTCAGGCTGGTTTTTGCGGCAGCGGCGGCGGCAAAGGCGGCCGTCACTCCCGGCACTATCTCGCTTTCAATCCCCTCTCTGTCCAGGACGTCCATTTGCTCCTGAACCGCCCCAAAAAGACCCGGATCGCCGGTATGCACCCTGGCCACGGTCTTGCCGGCCCTGGCATATTCGAGCATCAATTCCAGAATTTGCTCAAGGGACATGCCGGAAGAATCCTCGACCCGCGCAGCCTTGTCCGCATGGGCGACCATTGCCGGGGAAACGAGCGAACCGGCGTAGATCACCAGTTCCGCCTCCCCGATGATGCGCCTGCCCTTGACGGTGATAAGCTCCGGGTCTCCGGGGCCGGCGCCGATAAACCACACCTTGCCTCGGCCCGTCGGCCCGCTGCCGTCCGTGCGGTTCGCCTGTTCGTTTTCGTCTCTGTCAGTCATGCCCACGCATCCGTCACGTCAAAATACAATCAAAGATTCCGATTAAGGCTTGCCCGAAATCCGCCGGGAGGGTCAATTATTTACCAGGTCTATTACCACGATCTCAGGCGGGGTAAAAAGGCGCATCGGCACTCTGGAAAACCCGGTTCCCGTCGTTACGAAGAGAGCGCTCTCGCCGTTTTTCCCCTGGTGGAAGGACAGCCCGGTTGGGGTGCCGTAAATCCATTCGACTATATGGCGCATGGGCCAAATCTGCCCGCCGTGGCTGTGGCCGGAGAGTTGAAGGTCGAAGAGGCCGACGCTGCTCGGCCTGAGAACCGGCCTGTGATCGAGCAAAATGGTATATCTGGATCTGTCGTTTTTCTTGAGCAGTTCCATGGGGCTGTGGTTTTTCGTTTTCTCGGCGGCGCTGACAACCGGATCATCCACACCGATGATGGTCAACCCGGCTGTTTCGACAGCCTGACGGCGCAGCAGTTTGAAGCCGGAGCGGTTATAAAATTCGGCGGCTTCGGCCACGCCGTATCGCGGCTCGTGATTGCCAAACACCGCGAATTTGCCGTACGGCGCTTTCAGGCTGGCAAGCAGGGCTATTGCCTTTTCCCTGCCCTTCAGCGGGGCGTCAAGGATATCGCCGCCAAGCAGAATGACATCCGGGGCTTGAGCCGCTATCAGCTTAACCTGCCGCTCGAGCATGCCGGCGCCTGTCCAGGAGATGATATGCATGTCGCTGGCGTAGACGATCCTGACCCTCTTTCCGGGAGGAATCTTCTTTGTCCTGAATGTAAAGTGGACAGCCTTCAGGGTATGCGCTTCATAGACAGAGTAGGCGCAGACGACGAAAGACAGAACAAGCGCCGCCACAGTCACTTTTTTTGATATCTGGATGCGCTGGTACAGGGTGAGCTTTGACGGCTTGCCGCTGCCCCGCCTGATCGCCCAGACAATCAACCGCAAGAAATCATGCAGAAGAAAAAGAATGAGAACGACCGCGCCAAGCGACGTCCACAACCCCTGAGCCCAGGACAAAAAAAGGTGAACCGGGCCGGAAAAGTCCAAATACCAGGAAATCACCGGCCCCAGAGCCATAAGCAGGAACCAGGGCACAGCGGCAAACAGCCATTTGCCGGGCCTGAACACACGCAGCAGATGTATAAAGCCATAGGCGTTGCCGATGGCTGAGGCAATGAATAATTTAAGGATAAATGAAGGCAAAATGATTGTCCGGCGACGCCCTGCCACCCCACCCGCCAAGAAAAACAAAGGGGAAGAGGTGGTCTGGGGGAGTGGAACACAAAGTCCGCGCATGCGGCCGTCAGGGCAATCGCCCTGACGGTTCCCCTCCCCCAGGCTTTAAATCAGGCCGCACTGTTTGAGGGTTTCTTTGAGGGCGGCGTGGCTTTCAGGGGTGAGGTTCACGAGGGGGAGTCTTACGTCCGCATTGACTTTGCCCATCAGAGAGAGGGCGGTCTTGGCCGGGGCCGGGTTTGTCTCGACAAAACAGATCCGGCAGAGGGGCTGGGATGCGTAGTGCAGCTTTTTGGCTTCGGCCATGTCGCCTTTCATGGCGCATTCGCAGAGCCTTGAGAAATCTTTGGGGATGATGTTGGAGACGACCGAGATAACACCCTTGCCGCCGATGGCCAAGGTGGGCAAAAGCGTGAAATCGTCACCAGAGAGCAGGATGAAATCATCGTCGCAAAGCTCGAGGATATCGGAAATCTGGGTCAGGTTGCCTGTGGCTTCCTTGCAGCCGATGACGGTCGGGATTTCTTTGTAAAGTCTGGCCATGGTCTTTGGCAGGACGTTCAGGCCTGTCCGTCCCGGCACGTTATAGACGATGGACGGAATTGACACCTCGGCCGCGATGGCTTTGTAATGGGCGATGAGGCCTTCTTGAGTCGGTTTATTATAGTAGGGGGTGATCAAAAGAACCGCGTCTGCTCCGGCCTGTTTGGCAAATTTAACCAGCCCGATCGCTTCGCGGGTATTGTTGGAGCCGGCCCCGGCAATAACCGGCACGCGGCCTTTGACCTGATCGATGCAGATACGGATAACATCTTCATGCTCTTTATGGGAGAGAGTGGCTGATTCGCCCGTTGTCCCGCAGGGCACAAGCCCGTTGATTCCTTCCTGAATCTGCCATTCGATCAACTCCCGATACTTTTCCTCGTCGACTTGCCCGTTCTTGAAAGGCGTTACGAGGGCGGTAAATGCTCCTCTGAGTTGCATGTATTCCTCCACTTCATAAAGGCCGGTTACACTGATTTTAAAAATGCCTGGGATTGACTTTTGCCGACTTCCGGCCCGCCGTCAAGGAGAGAATCAGGGAAATTTGCGGGATATCTCTTTTTTAAATAACGACAAGCCATCTGAAAACGCCGATAATGGAAAGCCGTCCCGGAAAACTTCCGGAACGGCTTTCGCGCTTATCTGTGATTGTGTTCACCCTGCCCGGCAAGGCCGGCAGGGGCTTGAGATTGGATTAGTCGCACAGACTCTTGATGAGCTCCATCATCACGGCCTGCTCACCGTCTGAATCTACCACGGCCTGGGCTTGAGAAATCAGATTGGCAGCTTCGCTGCCTTGCAGGTGGATGTCTACCTGGGTGTCATTGATGTGCAAAGTCAAACGGCTCAGGTCATCAGCGACTGTAACCGAAACATCGTTATCCTGCAGGAACGTGGCGATCTGCGCGTCATCATGGCCGAGCAGGTCTTCAAACCGCACGACGTCATGCTCGGTGGAACTCCTGGTGAAATCCACTATGCTGTCGTGGCGAACGCTGGAGTCGGCATCAATCATAAAGGTGTCGTGGCCGCTTCCGCCGAACAGGACGTTGTCCCCAGAGCCGCCGGCAAGGAAGTCATTGCCCCGGCCGCCGATGAGCACGTCGTTGCCGCCGCCGCCAAGAAGAGTGTCCTGGCCGTCTCCTGTGCTGCCGAACTGGCTGCCGTGTTCATGGAGGAACTCCGCGACAGCTTCATGGCCTTGGGCGATGGCGCTGTTCAGGCCGCTAACAAGTTGGGCAGCAGTAAGACCGCCGGACAGGTCATGGGCCTCGCCGCCGACAAGAACGTCGTTGCCGCCTCCGCCGATGAGCAGGTCATCGCCGCTTCCGCCGTGCAGGGAGTTGTTGCCGTCAGCGACGCCGCCGTCGCCAATCAGGTTCGCATGTTCATGCAGGTAGCCGGCAATGTCTGTATTGGCGCTTGCGGCGTCATTGGCAAGAGACGCATACGCGGCCGCGCCAGTGAGGGTTGCATAGTGCAGGTCGCCGCCGAACAGAGCGTCGTTGCCATCTCCGCCGCGGAGCGCGTCATGGCCGGAGCCGCCATGGAGCATGTCGTTTCCGGAGTCACCGTAGAGAACGTCGTTGCCAATGCCGCCGTAAAGCACATCGTTGCCGGCGTTGCCGTGGAACATATCGTTTCCGCCACCGCCGGTGAGCACGTCACGGCCGGCGGCGCCGATGAACACTTCGTCGCCAGCGCCGCCGCCCAGGGCATACCCGGCATCGTCAGGAGCGGCGATCGTGACGGCGGCGTCAGGCTTGAGCTCAAGCGCGCCGCTGACCTTGTCGCCGTCCGCGTCAGTGGCTTGAAAGGTCACCTCAAGCGGTTTGGGCGGAATTTCCGTCTCAATGGTTACCGAGGTGGTGGTTATGCCGGTTATGATCAGCGCGTCGCTGCTGCCGCTCAAGACCGGATCAATATGCACGCTGGTGACGACTGCCCCGGCAGGAACGTTGCCGCTAAGGTCAAGCTCCATCACATACGGGTATTGCGCGGGCAGCGTGTGGTATGCCAGAGCTGTCGTAATAGTGACCGAATTAAGCGTATAGGTAATGGTATATGCCACCTTGTCCAGGGCATTAATGGTCCCGGCCTTTTGGGCAAACAGGATGCTGAGAGTATCCGGAGGCGTATTCGAATTGAAGTTAAAATCAAGCCAGTTGCCTGTCTTGAGTCCGGCCGGGCTGCCGCCGGACGCATACCCGAATCCGGCGCTGTTGCCGTTCAGGGTGCTGGCTCCGACAATTTCGACCGGCGCGTTGTTAACGTTCTTCTTGCCGGTCAAGGTGCCATTATCGAGTATGCGGTATGTATTGGTATTGGAAGGCGTGTTAATTCCCTGACCAGCCGACCAGGTGATGGTCTTCTCGGTTCCGCCGTTCACCGCCTCGCTCTGCGTGTAGGTGTATGTGCCGTCAGGGTTGGCCGTGAGCGTGCATACTTCAGGACCGCCAGCGCCGGCCGTGCCTATAATCGAGCCGTCCGGCTGAGATTCAAAGACAACGCGGATGCCGTGGGCGAACCAGACAGGTGGGTCATCAAGCGTGAAAACAACCGCGGGCGTACTGCCGTCAAGCGGGCCGTCCGCGCCGAAGTCCACAAGATTTCCGCTGAAAGAGGTGGCGGCATTGTGGTAGATGCCGTCCGTGACGTTCAGTTCCGGCAGGTCGTCCGCGATGGTCACCGTGATTCCGCCCTGGGCGGTGCTGTTGCCGGCATCCGTGGCTTCGACCGTTATGCCATTGATGGTGATAAGGTCGCTTGCGGCGCCGTCAGCGTGGCCGGCGGGGTCGGTCATGTTGGCCGTGATCTGCACTGTGCCGTTGGCCGCGATGCCGTCAAGGGTCACGGTCACGACAGTGCCGTCCGCGCCGGTTCCGGTCCACGTCTTGCCGTCAGGGCTGAGCGCCCAGGCAAAAGCTTCGCCGGCGCCGGCAACGGCCGGGGCGCCGGCTGCGGTGAACACGGCCGAGGTGAACGCCTCAGGGCCGTCGAACATGTCATAGGTGATGCTATGGCTGTCACCGGCGGGCGCGGCATGCGCGTCGTGCAGGGTCACGGTCAACTCGGTGCCGCCGGGCTCGTTAAAGGTCGGGGGCGTGTTCGTCAGGCTGATGGTGAGGCTGGTTTCCTTGTAGTCGCCGTCAGCGTCGTAGGCGCGGTAGGTGAAGGTGTCGGCGCCGCCGTCGTTCGGAACGCCAACGCCGTTGCGGGTGTA
>JAVBNM010000030.1:0-46251 GCA_031551565.1 Desulfovibrionaceae bacterium
CTTCATGGAGGCACTATGCGCAGTTATAAGATGACCAAGGGAATTGAGAAGGCTCCGCACCGTTCTTTGCTTTATGCTTTGGGGCTTACGGCCGAGGAGATGGAAAGACCCCTGGTGGGCGTTGTGAACGCGGCCAACGAGATTGTGCCCGGGCATTTGCATCTGGGCAAGATCTCCGAGGCGGTCAAGGCCGGAATACGCATGGCCGGAGGCACGCCGTTTGAATTTCCGGCGATTGCGGTTTGCGATGGCCTGGCCATGAACCATGAGGGCATGAGATTTTCGCTGCCCAGCAGGGAAATCACGGCCGACTCGATTGAAATCGTGGCCAGCGCCCATCCGTTTGACGCCCTGGTGCTGATTCCCAACTGCGACAAGAGCGTGCCGGCCATGCTCATGGCCATGCTGCGCCTGAACATCCCGGCGGTGCTGGTCAGCGGCGGGCCGATGCTGGCCGGTCTGGGGCCGAAGTCGAGCTTGCGGGAAGGGGCAAGGGGCAAGGCGGATCTGATCACCGTGTTTGAGGCTGTGGGCCGGACCAAGGCCGGGGCCATGACCGCTTGTGAGCTGGAAAATCTGACCGAGAACGCCTGTCCGGGCTGCGGATCGTGCGCGGGCATGTTCACGGCCAACTCCATGAACTGCCTGTCCGAGGCCATTGGCCTGGCCCTGCCGGGCAACGGCACCATTCCGGCCATTTCAGCGGCACGCACGCGCCTGGCCAAAAAAGCGGGCATGAAGGTTATGGAACTGCTCGAAAAAGGCATCAGGCCGCGCGACATCGTGACCGAAGAAGCGGTTATGAACGGCGTTACCGTGGACATGGCGCTCGGCTGCTCGACCAACACGGTCCTGCACCTTCCGGCTGTGTTCAAGGAAGCCGGCCTGCCGCTGACCCTTGACATTTTCGACCGCATCAGCAGGGCCACGCCAAATTTGTGCAAGCTCTCCCCGGCCGGAACCGACCATATCCAGGATCTGCACTACGCGGGCGGCATCCCGGCGGTCATGGCCGAACTGCACAAAAAGAACCTCATCTGCATGGATGCCCTGACCGTAACCGGGCAAACCGTTGGCGAAAACTTGAAGGGCGTAGTCAACGGCAATCCGGACGTCATCCGCTCTGTTGACGCGCCGTATTTTCCCGAAGGGGGCATCGCCATCCTCAAGGGCAGTCTGGCCCCGGAAGGCGCCGTGGTCAAACAATCCGCGGTTGACCCGGCCATGATGGTCCGCACTGTTGCGGCCCGCGTATTCAACTCCGAGGAAGAAGCCGCCGCCGCCATCCTCTCCGGAAAAATCAAGGCCGGAGACGGCATCATCGTCCGCTATGAGGGTCCGCGCGGCGGTCCGGGCATGCGCGAAATGCTTACCCCCACCTCGTCCATCGCCGGCATGGGCCTTGACAAGGACGTCGCCCTCATCACCGACGGCCGCTTCTCCGGCGGCAGCCGGGGCGCCAGTATCGGCCATGTGTCACCAGAAGCCGCCGACTACGGAAACATCGGCCTTGTCCAGGACGGCGACCAGATCCTCATCGACATCCCCAACCGCCGCCTTGACCTGCTGGTCCCCGAAGATGAACTCGCCAGGCGCCGGGAATCGTTCCAGCCCATACAAAAACCAATCACATCCCCCTTCCTGCGCCGCTACGCCAAGCTCGTATCCTCCGCCGCCACCGGCGCTGTATACAAGGATTAAAGAAACAGGCGGCAGCCTGCCCGAGGGGAATGAATCAACAAGGCGTGGCCTTTGACGGTTCATTCCCCTCAGATTATTTTACCGGTTAGAACGTGTATTTAAAAAGCAACTGGGCTTTCCAGGCGTTGTTGGCGTACTCTTCGCGATTGTTGAGATCCGCAAGGTCGAGATAGATGTAGCCCAGTTCGATGGTGGTGCTGAGGTTCTCGTAGATTTCATACTGGTGGTTGAAGTTGACTTCGTAGGCGTCGTCCTTGTCTGTCAGGTAGATATTTTCGCCGCTCAAGTGGAGCGTCTTGAAGTGCTTGTCGCTTTCAACGACTTCGTGCTCGTTGGTGCCGCGGTAGAAGGCAAAGCGCAGGGTGTGTTCCAGCTTTTCGATGAAAGACACATTGGCCAGTTGCGCGCCGATGCCCCAGGTGCCCATGGCGGTCAGCGAGACAATGGTGTCGTCGCCTATGCCGGATGAGCCGGGGAAGCCGAACGAAGTCGGGGCAAATCCGTCGTCAGTGCCGACAACGGGCATGCGGCCGTATTTTCCGCCGTCCACGCCGCTTTCGGTGTCGCCTGTGGACCACCAGCCAAAGAGGCCCGGCGTGCCCCAGTCAAGCTCGTAATTAAGGGCCGCGGCCACGAACCAGCCGGAGGTTCCCAGTTCGACCTCGTCGCCGGGGACGCCCGGTCCGACGGCCGAATCATAGGTATAGCCCCAGTTCTGGCGGCTCATGTTGCCGTACATGCCGTCAACGCTGAAGGTCAAGGGATCGAACAGCGAGACGTCAAAAGACGTGCCCAGCCACCAGGCGTGGGTGCCGGTGCTGTCTTCGGGGTTGAGCATGTTGTCGTCGCCGAATTCGCCGTAGGTCGTGTATTCGAGATACCCCGAGCCGGCGCCGATGTCGGCGTACATGAACCAGGGGGTGACCTTCCAGCCGTCGCCCGTGATGGGAACCACGGCTCCAAGAAGGTCCATTTCGTCGTCGATGCTGCGGTTGGAGTCGTCGATGGTCTGCTGGCCGTCGTTCATGTAGGTGTCGAACGGACGGGCCCAGAACAGCGTGACCGAGAACATGTCGTCTATCGGCATGGTGGCGGTGATGCCGGCCACGTCAGCCGAGAATACCGGGTTGCACCAGTCGTTGGCCATAGGCAGGTGCAGGCCCTGGATACCCATGCGGATGGCGATCTCGGTTTCAGGGATTATCCAGTCAAGGTAGGCGCGCCTTGTTTCAATGTTCACGCCGTCAGCGTCAAGGCGTCCGCCGGAGCCCTGGCCGACAGTGTCGCCCTGGCCCCAGTAGATGGTGCCTATTTCAAACATAAGCACACCCTGAAGGCTTTCCGACGCGATAATGTCCATTTGAGTACGGAGCCGTTGTCTGCCCTTCCAGCCGGTGTCTTCGGCGTCATGGCCCTCACGGTCGAGCCTGGTATTGGCGAAACCAAAGGCAAAATCCCAATAGCCGCTTAGCTTGACATCGGCAGCGCCGGCCTGGCCCGCCGCGCCAATCAGCATTGCCGCGGCGAACAGAAGGGTAAGCAAGCGTTTCATATTTTTATCCTCCATGCAAAATGTTTAAAGAGAGAGAATAAAATATTACACCAATTTTAAAAAAATTGGCAACATCAAAATAACGCCATGATAAAAATTTTAACAAGGGCCTGTTTCAGCAGCGCGGGCGCGCAAAGGAAAATACCTAGCGCGACATGCGCCGTCGCGTCATCAATGCGAATTGACCTCGAAAAAAAGAATAACTTCGCGATGATTTGCAGACAAATCCTTGTATTGGTCTGCCATTGGTCTGCCGTAGGCCGGCTTTGCCCGCTTTCAAACTGAAAGCTCCAGAATTGAATTGCTCTGGATGTGCAATGTAGCAAGACGGCATGACCGCTTATCAACCTCGGGCGCATGGCCGGTGGGCAGCGCGCGAAAGCGGGCAGAACGGCAGAGGCGGCGCAAAAAAAAAAGCGGGAACCCCGAAGGGTTCCCGCAAGGCGCAAGTGGGTATTGCTTGAACTAGAACGCGTAGCGGAAGAGCAGTTGGGCCTTCCAGGCGTTGTTGGCGTAGTCGGGGCGGTTGGCCAGGTCATCAAGATCCATGTAGATGTAGGCCAGTTCGACAGTAGCGGTCAGGTTTTCATAGACCTGATAGTTGTGGTCGAAGTTGAATTCATACACGTTGTCCTTGTCGGTCAGGTATACGGATTCGCCGCTCATGTGGCCGGGTTCGCCAAAACGCTCAACAACTTCATGTTCGTTGGTGCCGCGGTAGTAAGCGAAACGCAGGGTGTGATCGAGCTTCTCGATGAAGGACATATTGGCGATTTGAGCGCCAATGCCCCATGTGCCGATACCGGTCAGGCTGAATACGCCGTCATAACCGATGTTGGCGGAACCGGGGAAGCCGAAAGAGGTCGGGGCAAAGCCGTCGTCGGTGCCGACAACGGGCAGACGGCCGTACATGTCGCCGTTGATGCCGCTTTCAGTGTCGCCGGAGGACCACCAGCCGAAGAGGCCGGGGGTACCCCAATCCATTTCGTAGTTCAAGGAAGCGGCGATGAACCAGCCGGAGGCGCCCATGTCGGCTGAGCCTAAATCATCCCAGAACGGTACGGAAGTTCCGGTCCACTCGCCCATACGACCCCAGGTCTGCTGGCTGACTTTGCCGTAGATGGCGTCAACAGAGAAGGTCAGAGGGTCGAACATGGAAACTTCAAGGGAGGTGCCCAGCCACCAGGCATGGCTGCTGGTGTTCTCATAGGGCTCAAAGGCGGGAATGTCAGCCGGGAAGGCGCCGGTGTACTCAAGGTAACCGGAAGAGGCGCCGATGAAAGCATACATGAACCACGGGGTCACTTTCCAGCCTTCGCCGGTGATAGGCAGGGCCAGGCCAAGGAGATCCATTTCGTCGTCCAGGCTGCGGTCAGCGCCGTCGTTCAGGTAGGTGTCAAACGGACGAGCCCACCACAGGGTCAGGCCGAACATGTCGTCCAGCTTGGTGTTGATGACCACTCCGGCCACGTCGGCGGAGAAGACCGGGTTGCACCAGCCGTTGGCCATGGGCAGGGACAGGGCCTGAATACCCATGCGGACGGCGATGTCGGTCTCAGGGATCATCCAGTCAAGGTAGGCGCGCTTGGTCTCAATGTTCACGCCGTCAGCGTCAAGGCGTCCGCCGGAGCCCTGGCCCACGGTGCCGCCCTGGCCCCAGTGGATGGTGCCGATTTCAAACATCACCACGCCCTGAAGGCTTTCAGAGGCGATAATGTTGATCTGGGTGCGGAAACGCTGCCTGGCTTTCATGCCGGTGTCTTCGGACTCATGCCCGTCGCGCGTGAAATCGGCGTTGCCAAAACCAAAGGCAAAGTCCCACTTGCCGGAGACTTTGACGTCAACGGCGCTGGCCGTGCTAACCGCTCCAATCAACAGAGTGGCGGCGAGCAGAAGGGTAATTATACGTTTCATTTTGATTCCTCCTTTTGCGAAAATTGAAACGGTGAAAATCTTTTAACTCGTTTCCGGCAAATCGGCAAGTTTATTTTTGCGAAAAAAACGCATTAGAACCAATTTTTTCAACCTTTAACGCCAGTTTGCCCTCTTCAGCTACACTGGTCCGGTAAAAAAACCTCTATCAGGCCACATATTCCTCTTCCTTTAGCCCGGCATTCCGAGCGCCAAGTATTTTTCGCTCTCCAGCGACGCGACC
Organism: Desulfovibrionaceae bacterium; assembly: GCA_031551565.1. Lineage (GTDB taxonomy): Bacteria > Desulfobacterota > Desulfovibrionia > Desulfovibrionales > Desulfovibrionaceae > Frigididesulfovibrio. The sequence goes on from JAVBNM010000030.1 coordinate 5,409, forward strand.
CGCTCCTGTTGACAAGCACGGGCCTCCTGCCTATAGCAGTTCAAGCCGCAATGCCCGGACGACCCCAACAAAGCACTCAAGGAGCCCCTGTGGAAAACCCCCTTGTTCTCATCGAAACCACCGCCGGAGACATCCTCGTCGAGCTCTATCCCGGCAAGGCCCCGGAAACAGTCAAGAACTTCCTTCAATATGTTGAAGACGGATTTTACAATAACACCATATTCCACCGCGTCATCCAGGATTTCATGATCCAGGGCGGCGGCCTGACCATGCGCCTTGAAGAAAAGCCGACAAGGCCGCCCGTCAAAAACGAGGCCGGGAACGGGCTCAAAAACACCGCCGGCGCGCTCGCCATGGCCAGGACATCCGACCCGCACAGCGCCTCAGCCCAGTTCTTCATCAATACCGTCGACAATCCCGAACTCGACTTCACCAGCCCGGACCCCGACGGCTATGGGTATTGCGTCTTCGGGCAGGTGGCCGACGGCATGAACGTTGTCGCCAAGATCGCAAAGACCAAAACAAGAGTCCACGGCGAACACCAAAACCTCCCCACCGACTCCATCCTGATCACCTCCGCCTCGATTTTCGGATAAGACCTGCGGAAGGCGACAATTCCGCGGGACGGAGAAATTCTGCGCCGGGGCAAAGTGTCTGCGCCAGGGGGCGAGGCCCGGAGCGGGCTGAGTCAGCCAACAGGGTGATTGCTCTGTTGGCTCGCCTCCCCCGGCCCCTCGCCTGTTTCGCCTTTTTGCTGATACGGCTTGTCAGGGCTATGCGCCTGATGTACAGGCGGCGCGCCCGCGCGGCGCGTTCCCATCTCGCGCGCTCATCCCCTTTACATACGAATACCCGGCTTGCGCGAAAAGGCTCATTGGCATACAACACATCTTGAATCAATCCTGCCCCGCCGCAGGTTTGCGTATCAGCCAGCACAACCTCCAGGCACGTAAAAAACAACAGGAGCCATCATGGCCAAATTCATGTCAGCCACCGACGCAGTCGCAGCGGCTGTTGAGGTCGAACGCAAAGGCCACGCCTTTTACTCCAGCGCCCGCGACAAGGCCCAGAACAAGGACGACCGCGACTTCTTCGACTTCATGGCCAACGCCGAACTTGAGCATGAAAAAATCTTCCAGGCCATGCTCGGCCGCCTCGGGGGCGTGACTCTGCCAGCCGGCTCCGACGACGAGGAATACCTGCTCTACCTGGAAACCCTGCTCGACACCCATACTCTTTTTGCAAAAAACAGCGAAAACAGCACGCAAGCCTCACCCCTCGCTCAGGCGCTTCAGTTTGAAAAAGACAGCATCCTCTTCTTCAACGCCCTGGAGAGGCTTGTGCCGGAAAACGAAAAACAATATCTGCACGCCTGCGTCGCTGAAGAGGCCAGCCACATCCAGGCCATCTGCCGCTACATGAAAGGCTAATGGAAGACACGGGCATGAAAAACAGAACAGACCTTACCCTGCAAATCGACCTGGATCCTCCCGGCAGCGGCCCCACTCCGCCGGGCGCTCCACCGCTTGCAGGCTCGCAACCGGCTTTCTCCGCGCCTCCCGGCTCCGCAAACACCGAATCCGGCGGCGCCAGCCGCGCTGCGTCAGCCCTGGACGCGCACAAAACAGTCCGGGGCGCCGAATCTGCCCCGGCGGCGGGCGAGCCCGACGGCCCATTGCTGCTGACGCCGGAATATCCCGCCGTTTCTCCGGGCGCATCCGGGAAAAACGATCCCTCCTCTCCCCCGGCCCGGCTGGATCCGGACAGATATGAAAAACTCCTGGACCGCCTCGACAACAGCGGCCTTGGCGAATACGTCAAGCTTTCCGGCCGCACCTGGAAGGTGCTTTGGCTCAACTTCCTGTCCGGGATAGCCCGGGGCCTTGGTTTCACCGTCGGAACCGCCGTAGTGCTGGCCATAGTCTACAAAATTCTCAGCAACATCATCAGCATGAACATCCCCTATCTGACCGACCTGCTCAACGATCTGCTGGCGAACATCAACCTGCCTCCTCCCCCCAAGTAAGCCCCGCCTGCGCCATCCCCTCCCGCCAAAAACGCCGTCGCACATAATCCTTGCCTTAACCGGACTCATGGAGTTAAATAGACAATAACTAACCGATGCCCTGGAGGATTCATGAGCGGTCAATCAACGGTTGAGCAGGTTGGGATCATCCTTGTCACCCATGTTGACTATGGTTCGGCCCTGCTGCGCGCGGCCGAGTTTATCGTCGGCACGGTGCAGGATTGCGTCTGCATCCAGGTTGACGCCTCCCTTGAGGTTGAAGAAACAGTGGCCAGGCTGCGAGACGCGGTCGACCGCCTGAGCCGGGGCCAGGGCGTTCTGATCCTTACCGATATGTTCGGCGGCACGCCGACCAACCTCAGCCTGTCGCTTTTGGGCAACCGCACGGACGTGGAAGTTCTGACAGGGGTAAACCTGCCGATGCTGCTCAAGGTATTGTCCAACCGGTCAGAGCCGTTGGGGCCTTTGGCCAAGATGGCCATCGACGCCGGCTGCGAGGGCATTGTCGCCGCCGGGGAGATGTTGCGCGGTCCACTGCCGGGTTCCCACGGCGAAAAGGGGTGAGGGCCGATGATCTGGTTCAGGGTGGACAACCGGCTCGTTCACGGGCAGATAATCGAGGCTTGGCTCCCCTATCTTGAAGCCAGGGAACTCGTGGTGGTCAACGACGACCTGGCCGACGACGCCATCCGCCAGCAGATTATGCAACTGGCCATTCCCGGGCGCGTCAAGGTCAGATTCGTGCCCCTGGGCGGCATCAAGGACATCTACGACGCGCTGGTGGCCAACGATATACCGGCGCTGGTCCTGCTCGTAAGCTGCCAGGACGCCCGGCGCATGGTCAGCCACGGCGTCACCATGAACATTCTCAATGTGGCCAACATCCACTATTCGCCGGGGCGAAAACAGATCTGCCCTCATGTCGCCGCATCAGAGGATGACATCAAGTGCCTGCATTTCTTCAAGGAAATGCATGTTGATCTGGATTTTCGCTGCATCCCCGCCGATACGCCCGTTCTGGAGAACTGGTGATGCCGATCGACCTTCCCAGCCCCGATCTTTCTTCCCTCCTCTGGCCCGCTTTTTTTTTGTCCTGAGCTCAATATCCCGTGCCGGCCTTGCCATCGGCCTGCTTGAGCGTCCCCTGGCCATCGCCCTGCTCTGGACTCTGACGACCGGCGAAGCATCTGTCGCCCTGCCCCTCGGCGTATTTTTCGAGCTTTTCTGGATCGACCAGATCCCCATAGGCAGCTTCCAGCCGCCAAACGGGGTATTCCCATTCATGATGGTCATGCTCCTCGCCCGCCGCTTCTCCTGGAACACCCCCGAGCAACTCATAATTCCGGCCCTGTACTGCCTGTGTTTCGCCTACATCACCCCGGCCGTGGAAAGTTGGCTCAGACCCCGCAGGGCCAGATTGCACAGCATCATCCTCCATAACGCCCGAAGGCCGGAATCTCTGGACAAAGCCCTGCGCCCAATCCTCGCCTTCAGCGCCATGCAGTTCATCGGCCTGGACGTCCTTTTCTTCATCATCGCAACCACCCTGACCGGGCTGGCATTTCACTACATCTACATCCACGCCGGCCTTCTCGCCGTTGAAAACACCGGCTGGTCCTTCCTGCTCAGCATCGGAGCCGTCGGAGCCCTTCTCTCCCTGCGCGTAAAACGCTCCTACATCGCCTTTTGCGTCTCGGGCCTCGCCGCAATGACCGCAATGACGCTCTGGCTGGTGGGCTGACTTCCCTCCTTTACCCTCTTTTAATTAAACGCGACGGGCTCATTCTGCCTGTTTTGCGCAAAACTCCACACATGCATCGCAATGTAAGCTGGTGTTAACCTCACACAAAACTATATATTGCCCAAGATCCACACACAAAAAAAACCCTTACCCCACAGAAAGGGATAAGGGGGAAGGGGGTCTGGGGGAAGGGCCCTCAAGAGCAAGCGCCCTTGTGGTCCCTTCCCCCAGGCTGCCTGTAGCCTGGCCGCTTACCGCGTGGTTCCCCAGGCCGGGAAGGCGGCGTCGCCGGGGCCGGTGTTGATGAGGCGGGGCTCTCCGCCCACGCGGGTGGTGATGTATATTTTGCGCTCACCGCCTCTGCGGGACATATAGGCTATGAAGTAGCTGTCCGGGGCGAAGGCTGGTTCTTCGTCGTTGCCTGGTCCGAAGGTGACCTGGGTTTCGGTGTCGCGGACGAGGTCATAGACGAAAATGCGGTGCCCGGCTGATGTGAGGCGGGCGAAGGCCACGAGGGTGCCGTCGGGGCTGATGCTGGGGTCGGTGTTGTAGCCGCCGTTTTTGGAAATGCGGCTGACGGCCCCGGTGCGCAGATCCTTGAGAAACACCTGGGGACCGCCGAGGCGGCTGGAGGTGAAGGCCATCTTGGTGCCGGTGGAGTCAACAGAGGGGGATACGTCGATCGAAAAGCTTGACTCAAGCTTGCGATCCTTCTGAAAGACGTGGTTGAGAAGGAATATGCTGGGGTTGCGGCCGTCGGTGAGGCCCACGGCCACGCGGTTGTCAGGCATGAAACAGGGACCGATGACGGTGTTGCCGGGGAACTTGATGCGCTGGACACGCCCCTGTGTGGCGTCCCATACGCCAAGGGCGTGGGAACGGGCGTCGATGTGGGAGAACAGGACGAAACGGCCGTCGTTGGACCAGGTGGGCGAGACGGCCTGGCCGGGGAAGTTGGTAAGGCGGCGCAGGTTGCGCCCGTTGGGCCGCACGGCCCAGATATCCTGCTTGCGGCTGCCGTCTTTTTTGGAAAAGGCGAGGGTGGCCCGGAAAAAGTCGCCGCGTCCGATCTGGTTAACAAGCAGGTCGGAGCAAAACTTGTCGGCAACATCATAGATGGCGTTGTCGCCACTGCCCACCTGGTAGCGGGTTCCGAAAAGAAACTCGCCGTTCTTCGGCTCGTAGGCCCTGATCTCGACTTCAGAACTGCTGGGCCAGGAGGTGGTGATGAGGATGTGAGCGCCGGCCAGGAGGAATTTGTTGAACTCAGAGCTCGCGGCAATGCCTTGGGCGACGGAGGCCCCGCCCGGAATGGCGCGCGGGTCGAGCATCTTGATGAATGGCACCAGACGCAGGTCCGCGGTGATGGCGTCCTGAAGGGTTTTGGCCTTTCCGGAGCCGCCGACGGGATCAGCCAGAACCACGTTGGTCATTCCGGAGCCAAACCCCTGGACAACGGCAGCACTGTGGGCGTTGCCGGCCATGGCGGCGAGCAGAAGAAGAAAGGAAAAGCAGAGGGATATTAAAAATCTATTGATATTTTGCATTGTTGTCACCATCGACCTGCATTTTGGGGGAGAAACCTTTGGCCAGGTGGCCGAAGTTGGTTATTCAGGGTTAATTTCTTAATGATTCCGATGTGAAAAGTATTTCCATGACTTGATAGTCGGGGCTTGGGGGGCGTTCAAGATTCTTGGTGTACATAATGGCCCTGATAACGGCGGCGTCAAAACTGGAATTGCCCGAGGGGCGGACAATCTCGGCGTTCTGAACGGAGCCGTCCGGGTTGATGTAGAGGCGGGCCACTGCCTGGAAATTGCGGCGGTCAGCCCTTTCCTGCCCGGAAAAGTTCGGACGGATGCGGGAAACAACAGAGTCCTCATAAGCGCCGTAGATGCCCACCCCGTCACCGCCGCCGCCGGAGCCAGTGCCGCCGCCATAGCCGCCGCCGGAGCCGGGGCCGCTGCCGCCTGTTCCGGTGCCGTCAGCTTCGCCGCGCACGCCGCCGCGCCCGGGCGTGCCGGAGCCGCCGCGCGTGCCTCCAAGTGAGGCCAGGGCGTCGTCAACTGAATGCCCGTTGCCCCTGCCGGACTTTTGCCCGAGATCGGCCAAAGCGGAGTCAAGATCCTTCTTGGTGGGCTTTTTACCCTGGTCGGCAGGCTTTTTGCCCTGGTCGTCCGGTTTTTTGGTTTTATCGTCCGGCTTTTTGGTTTTGTCGTCAGCCGGTTTTTTCGTTTTATCGTCCGGCTTGGGCTTATCATCCTTTTTCTCCGGATCCTTGAGGATCGGAGTGGCATTGTCATCAGGCTGTTTTTCGATCGGCTTTGCGGTATCCGGCTTGGACGCATCCGGAACAGGATCGGGCTGCTTTTCGATGGGCTTGACCTGTTGCTGCTGTTGGTCGTCGCCGCCGGCCTTCTGAATGGGCTTGATCTCCTGTCCTCCTCCCTCGTCGGGTTTGGGAATGGATTCGCCCTTTCCCGATGCCGGTTCTCCGCCTTCAGGGTCGCCCTTGCGGGGAGTCCCGCCGCCGCGCTCGCCGGGCGGGCCGATAGAAATCTGCCCGCGATACTGAAGTCCGGAGCCGAGATAGTCAAGATCAGGAGCCGGGGTGTAATCTGTTGGCACGAAAATGATAAAGGCCAGCAGCGCAAGGTGCAGGCACAGAGATATTATAAAGCTTAAAGGGCTGGAATTTTTCACAGCTTATCCGCGTACATCGAAAATTTCCGGTTAATTCCGCGCTGGCGCGCTCTTGGCAGGCTTTTCCGGCTGAGCGGGCTCATCCGTCGTTTCCTGCAAATTGGCGACAATAGCGATGCTCTCGATACCCGCGCCCTTGGCGAAACCCATAATCTGGACCACCTGCCCGTACGGCACATCCTGATCCGCTTGCAGATACAGCACCTTCTGCTGATCGACCACCGTGGCTTTGAGTTGAAGGTCAAGGCTGTCCATGGTGGTCTCGGTGGTGTTTAGAAACATGACGCCGTCTTTGCGGATGGTCAAAACCACGTTTTCCGAGTCGGTCGGCAAGGCGTCGACGGTTGTGGTCTGCGGAAGCTGCACTTCAAGACCTTCGGTCATCATGGGCGTGGTGACCATAAAGATAATCAGCAAAACAAGCATCACGTCCACAAAGGGCGTCACGTTTATTTCAGATACCAGCCCTTTGCGCCGGTTGAGTTGAGCGCCCATAGGCTCACCCCTTGCTCTTGACGGCGTTTACTTCGCGCTGGACGCGATTGAGAAAAACTCCGGCGAAATTGTTGAGTTCCGTTTCAATGAACCCGAGACGGCTCTGAAAGGCGTTGTAGCCGATAGTAGCCGGGATGGCGACGAAAAGGCCGATGGCTGTGGCAATCAGGGCTTCGGAGATGCCCGGAGCCACTTGCGCGATAGTGGCGCTTTTCATCTGGGCGATGTCGTGAAACGAGGTCATGATGCCCCAAACGGTTCCGAAAAGCCCTATGAATGGGGCTGTGTTGGCCGCGGTGGCCAGAAACGAAAGCGATCTGGAAAGCTTGGCCGTAGCCTCGCTGACTCCCTGGTTTAAGGCGCGCTGAACGTTGTCGGCGATTACGTTGCTGGTGTTTCCGGCTTCCTTGAGACGGTTGAACTCGGCAACGCCGTGCTGGGCGACGTTATAAAGGGGCGAACTGACTTCACCGCCCAAAGATTGGACAGCTTCGCGCAAGTCTCTGGCGTTTGTAAACCGCGAAAGCCCGGCTTCGGCTTTTTTCCTGGCCGCGGACAAGGAGAAGAATTTCTGGATAATGAGCCCCCAACTCGTGACTGACATGAGGAGAAGGACAAAGAGGACAAATTGTCCTACCAGGGTTGATTTTTGGATAATTGCAAAAAAACCGGTCATGATATTCAGGTCTCCCGTTTACATGAGGTGGATTTTCCGGGTGGCCGCCGGCCTGTGAGCGGCACGGGAATAAACCGGACGGTCTTGGCGGCGGGGGTGGATTTGGCCTGGCTGGGCCGGATTGAACCGAATCGAGGTGAACTCCAACGTATCTCTAGACTTTTTCTTGACGCAATACAGCATAAGGGCTGGTTTAATCCACTAAAAAAACGTGCTTTCAGCAAAAAAAATACGTTGAACAGCGTGCATGAAACGGGCCAAAATTTCCGGCCGGTTTTGGCGGACGGGAAGCTGATTTTTTAAGGGAGCGCTGATTAATAAGGATTTCTGTTCTTTGCTGAAGAAGGATGCGGACACAGGCTTTGCGGCAGTTTCAGGACAAACCGGGCGCAGCGGGACATGCATCAGCTTCTCGCGAAGCGGGACTGGCCAGGGCGAATGGCAAAAGGGACATTGAGCGTGCTTCCCTAGACCAGCTTGTCGAAAATGAGGTTATAGAGATTTCTGATTATCAGCACGAGTTTGAGTCTGGTCCTGGCGGATTCGTCGCCTTTCGGGGAGATGGTTTCGGCCATGTGGTCCGCGACCGGGAGAAAGTCGGTATCTTTTTTCGCCGCGAGCATTGAAAGGTATTTTTCAAGACGCTCGCGCATGGTGGCGGCATTGCTTCCATCGCTGTTAAAAAGCGGGCTTGTTTCAAGGAAACGGTCGAAATACTCCTGGTGGTTGCGGGGAAAAGAACGCTCAAGGGCGAGCCTCCAAAGGACTACGCAAAGAGAACGCAACTCGCGCAACGTCTTCTTTCTTTTAAAGACGTTGAGACTGCCCACCCCAAGTTCAAAAAGTTCGGCCTTAAAATCCAGCGAGTCAAGCAGCCCTTGGAAATTGGCGATGACTTCGTCGGCGCTGAATTCAATCGGCGTGATCGCCTTGGTGCTTGTATTGTCAAAAGTATTCATAGCATCGGTCATGTAATTATCCAGGTCGTAAGGGCATTAGCAAAGAGCGCCGGCCAGAACCCGTTAAACTTCTTTAACCAAATCTTGGGGCAAAATCAAGCCCCAAAAGTGTCGCCGAATATTTCAAACAGCACGCGGTTCATATAAATTTTCCAGCCATCTACACCATAACCCATTTGCCGGCATTCAAGTCAATAAAAATAATATGCCACAGAAAGGATTTTCGCCGGCAAGCAAAGCGGGCCCTGCGGTCCGGTCAAAAAATATCCCAATAAATCCGGACGCGCCACCGCAACTCAAGCCAAAAGCGCCGCCTGCGCAAACGGTTCGCCGCTGCGGCTTCTTTCGCCTCAGCGAAGCCCGTTTACCAACTTTACGATTTTCTGGGCGCCCGTCCGGGGAAAGTTGGTCGCCTTAAAGTCCCAGGCGCAGCGCTTGTGGCCGCCCTCATGCGGGATAACTGGCTGCCATGCCTTAAAATGCGCGCCAGTTGGAAATATTTTAGTGGGAATGAAGTGGAAAGCTTGACAAAAATCCTGTTAAGGATAGAAGATGCCAAGCGAGCGTTGATTTAAGGAAGGTTTAAACGCTCTGCGCTCAAAATAACAATTTACTGCTTGCGGAGGATTTTATGAAAACTACCCTGCGTCGCGGCCTGCTTGTCGCGTTCGTTCTGGTGCTCCTGGCCGGTTTCGGTTGCGGCAAACAACAGTCCAGCGTCACCCCTGACGGCTATGACCAAGACGAGCCGATGACCGCCGAAGAAATGGCCGTTGCCCAGCAAATCAGCGATGCCGTCATTTACTTCGCCTATGATCGCTACGATCTGTCCACCCAGTCCCAAAACGTTCTGCAGCAGAAATCAGCCATCATCAGACAGTATCCCCAACTGTCCGTTGTTGTTGAAGGCCACTGCGACGAACGCGGCACAGAAGAATACAACCTGGCCCTTGGCGAGCGCCGCGCCCGTGCCGCCTACGACTACCTCGTAAACCTTGGCGTATCCCCGAACCAGCTCTCCGTGGTCAGCAAAGGCAAGATGGAGCCGGCAGTGTCCGGTTCCGGCGAAGCCGTTTGGAGCAAGAACCGCCGCGACGAATTCAAGGTCTACAAGCCCAAGCGCTAGTTTTTCAACTGGTTGAGAAAATAGATCCTAAAGGGAACGCGCTTGGCCGCGTTCCCTTTCTTTTTTCTCCGGACAACCCCATGCCTCCAGGGCAGCCGAAAAACTCCTCTCCGTCGTGCGCGCCTTTGACCTCACGACACCACGACCCAATCTATGCCATCGCAAAAGAGCCGCCGTGGCGGCATGCAGCTTGAGCGTCAGGCCCTAAAAAAGTTCCAGGCCAAACGCGCAATACTATTATGTATCACTCGCCAGCCAACTTCTTTGCCCTCTTGACGTTTTTTGGGGGGAAGCTCTTAAGTAAAGTTGAGCATGCCGTCCATGCGCTTTGCCCGCGCCGGCAGCCCCAAAGAGCGGCACAAGCAACAAAAGCAACGACAGCTCTGACGGACCGCGCCGCCAAGGAACAATAGGCGGGATGAGGAGAGCTTAAAAGGTGGGAAAAAGCAAACCGGGGAGTGGCGCAAGTTTTTCCTTGCGTCACTCCCCGGCCAATATTGCGCTTGCGCCCGTTTATTTGTTTCTAAGGCCTTCCATTACGCGGCGGAGTTCCTGAGCCATGGAGGAAAGCTCTTGAACCGCGTGGGAGGACTGGAGCATGCCTTCAGTTGTTTCGCCGACAACGGTGTTTATTTCCTCAATGGCGTGGTTAATCTCTTCCGAGGTGGCGCTTTGCTCTTCAGCGGCAGTGGCTATTGAGGCCACCACGCTGGAGTTGGCGGCGGCCAGATCCACTATTTCCTTCAGGGCCAGGCCGGATTTATTGGCAAGGCTGGTGGCCTCTTCGATATTTTTAACCGCGTGGCCGACTTCGCTGATGTTATTGCGGGCTGACTGCTGAATGGCGCGGATGCTGGTGCCGACTTCCTGAGTGGCGCTCATGGTGCGTTCGGCGAGCTTGCGAACTTCGTCGGCAACGACCGCGAATCCGCGTCCGGCTTCACCGGCGCGGGCCGCTTCAATGGCCGCGTTCAGGGCGAGCAGGTTGGTCTGGTCAGCCACATCGGAGATGACGTTCATCACGCCGCCGATGCTTTCGGCCTGTTCGCCGAGTTCCTGCATGTTTTCCTGCAGGGTGAGGGCCACGGTATTGACGGTATTGATGGACTGGACGACGTTGTTGACCAGGCCAGCGCCCTGTTCGGCCTTGTTCCTGGTGTTCTCGCTCTGCTCGGAGGCCTGGCCCGCGCTTCTGGCCACTTCAAGGACCGTGGAGTTCATTTGGGTCATGGCGCTGGCGGTTGATTCAACGCGGGCGCGCTGCATCTCGGCGCCTCTGGATACTTGCTCGACCTGGGCCGAGAGCTCTTCGGAGGCGGCGGCCACGCGGTTGGAGATTTCCGAGGCCTGGGCGGCGACGTCGAGGATGACGCGCTGCTGGCTCTTGATGGCGGTCAGATCGGTGATGAGCTGCAGGACCGCGGCCAGGTTGCCCCTGGCGTCAAGCATGGGGATGGCGGTGTAGCTGACATCCATGTTTCTGCCCTGGGGATGCGCGCGGGTTTCGGCCGAGGCGCTTTGTTTTGTATCGACGGCGCGCCTCATGGCGCAGGCGGCGGTGCCAAAGTCATCGCGGGCGAAGAGTTGCGGGCAGGTCTTGCCTTTATAGTCCGATCCGGCCAGACTTCTCGCCACGGTGTTAATGTAGGCGGCCTTGAGATCCTTGTTCAGCATGACCACGGGAGAGGGAAGGCTTTCAATAACCATGAGGAACCGCTGCAGGATGCCGTTGGTATCTTTGACCAGGGTGGCGAAATCGCCCTTGAACTGGGCCGCGTCGGCCGTGGCGTCGAGGTAGCCGCTTTCAATATTGCTTTCCAGTTGCTTGTAGGCGGTGATTATCGCGTTGAGAGTGGCCGGGATTTGGCGCATGGCTTCAACCATTTGCCCGACTTCGCCTTTTTCGCGGATATTGACGTTTGCGGACAGCTCGCCTCTGGCGATGGCGCCGGCGAAACTGGCCAGAGCGTTGAGCATCTTGATGATGCCCACAATAATGAGCAGGGCCAGAATAACTCCGATAACAACCCCGCCCACGCTGATGCCAAGGGTGAAGGACTGGGCGGAGCTGTTGGCGGCAAGCGCGTTCTCCTCGAACGTGTTCATTTCTGAGTCTATCTGATCGTTGAACTTATCTATTTCCACCATCATCGCCAGGCCGGACTGGCGCATCGTGTCGGTGCTGTTGACGACTTCAGCGCTCAGACGGTCCATCTGGTCAAGGCCCTTGAGCATAACCTCATACGCTTCCATCAACCGGGCATAAGCCAGCCGGTTGACTTCGCTTATGATCTGGCCGCCCATGCGTTTCAGGTTGGGGCCCATGAGCTGGACGGCCCCCCTGGCGGACTCGCCGTCTTCCTTGGCTCCGCTGTGAGCGTAGCGGGTGAGCGACGTCTGGCAGGCGGCCAGATCGCGCCGGATCAGGGTTATGGTATAGAGCATGTCGGTGTTCTGCACCTTGATGGCCGTGCCGCTCATTTCCGTAAGAATGTCATCCACCTGCTCGTAGCTCTTCTTGAGCGTCTCCGCGAAGAACTTGTCGCGCTCGGTGATGGAGGTGCGGATATCCTGCATTTCTTTTTTGATGCCGCCGATCTGTTTTTCCAATTCAGTCAGCGCCGCGGCACGGCTGGCAATGTGGGTCGTACTCCTGGCCTTGGCGCTGGTCGCCGCAAACGCGTCAATATCGCCAAGAGCGCGGTCCATCAGGCCGGGTTCCTTGGTGCGGATAAAGTTGTAGACGCGCTGAATGGCACGGGTCAGCGAGGTCGACATGTCGCTGACATCGATGTTCACATGGGCCTGCCTGCTGAAGGCGACGAAATTGTCGGAAGCCCCCTGCAAGCTGCGGTAGCCAAGCGCGGCCACGGCGGCCAACACAAGAATCACAAGCACAAACCCGAGGATGATTTTCCGTTTGGTGGTCATAAAAAGCTCCAAAATAAAATATGCGTTATGATAAGAAAACCGATGAAGAAGGCCATCCGGCCTTTCCAAAAACAGGGCCGGTGTCCGTCAGGCCGCGGCAAAATAAAAAAGCTAATCCAAAGAAGTCGGCAACACGTTAATATAAAAAGTACTCATCTTAAATGATATATCATCAGCGGCCACAAAGTTCGCCGGCAATTGCGACCTCTGCCGCTGGTATTTTTTTGCATCAGGAACATATTAGACTGACGGCAATCCCAATCCCCTCGCAATCTAAAATCGCGGGACAAAGCGTTTAACTCGCTCAAGATTTCCTGTTTCCCCCCCGGGAATGGCGCCGGTCAGCATCAAGCATTATCGGCAAGCACGGCAGATACTTAATGATGTAATGAAATTTTGTCCTTCTTGAAGCGTTAACCATACAGACACACTCTACATTAATGCTGTGTTCTACATTTATTTTTCCGCAAAATCCACAACTAATTTTAAAAAGCCGGATCTCTGCAATATTTTGCGGGCATCACCCTGTTTTTCAGCCAAAAGGCGCGTCGGAATCAGGCTATGGCGGGCGGACCGGCGGCGCAATCGCAGTGGTCTTTCGGTTCCCTCCTGCAGTCCGCGCGCCTGTTTGTTGCTATTCCTTGTTGACATTCGACGTTATTGATTTTAACCAAAGCTGCTTTGGCTTGATAAACTCTGATTTTCCCGGCAGCGCCAAGATGAAAGAAATGAACGACGAAACTGTTTTTGTTCCGGATTTCGCCAAAGGCGGCGGCATATTGCCGGTCGTCGCCCAATGCGCCGGAACCGGCGAGGTGCTGATGCTGGCCTATATGGACCAGGAGGCCTTTGCCATGACTGTCGAAACCGGCATCGTCCATTACTACAGCAGAACCCGCAAGGCTCTCTGGAAAAAGGGCGGCACGTCGGGGCACGTTCAGGCAGTCAGGGCAGTCCGCCTGGACTGCGATTCCGACGCCATCCTGATCCTGATTGACCAGATTGGCGACGCCGCCTGCCACACCGGACGCCGCTCCTGCTTTTACCGCGAATTGAAAGACGGCCAATGCTCCACCTGTTCGCCCCTTATTTTTGATCCCACGGAGGTCTACAAATAATGTCCGCCCCGGTTTTAAAGCTCGGCATCCCCAAAGGCTCGCTTGAAGAAGCCACCCTCGCCCTCTTCGCCAGATCCGGCTGGAAGATCTCCACCAGGCACCGCAACTATTTCCCGGAGGTCAACGACCCGGAGCTGACCATCAGGCTCTGCCGCGCCCAGGAAATGCCCCGCTACGTTCAGGACGGCGTGCTTGACGCTGGCTTCACCGGCAAGGACTGGATCATAGAGACCGATACCGACGTCCATGTGGTTTCCGATCTCATCTACTCCAAGGCCGGGAACCGCGCCGCCCGCTGGGTGCTGGCCGTGGCAGGAGATTCCCCCTACCAGAAGCCCGAAGACCTGGCCGGAAAGCGCGTTTCAACCGAGATCATCGGCCTGACCAAGCGCTACTTCGCATCCAGAAACATCGACGTCAAAGTTGAATACTCCTGGGGAGCGACCGAGGCCAAGGTCGTTGAAGGACTGGCCGACGCCATAGTCGAAGTGACCGAAACCGGAGCCACCATCCGGGCGAACGGGCTGCGCATCCTTGACGAAGTCCTTGTGACGAACACCCAGTTCATCGCCTGCAAAGACGCCTGGGAGAACCCCGCCAAACGCCGCAAAATCGAGCAGATCAGCCTCCTGCTCCAGGGCGCTCTCAGGGCCGAGTCGCTCGTGGGCCTGAAGCTCAACGCCCCCACCGCCAAGCTGGACGGCATCCTGGCCATCGTCCCGGCCCTGAACTCTCCCACTGTGGCCAACCTTCAGGACAAAAACTGGGTGTCGCTCGAAATCATGGTCGAAACCCAGATCGTGCGCGACCTGATCCCTCGCCTTGTCGAAGCCGGAGCCGAGGGAATAATCGAATACCCACTGAATAAAGTCATTTAAAAAATGCCGTCAGACAGCCTGAGAAAGGGAACCGCAGGGGCAAACGCCCTCGTGGTTCCCTTTCCTCTTTGCTTTTTTGCAAAAGCGCTTTTGGCGGCACGGCCATAAGCCAGACACCGCCGCTTTTATATCAGCGTACCGCGCCACGATGCTTGCTGCTGTATTCTGAACGCTTGCCTGGCCGGGCTCCAGCGGATGCAGCAATGCGTTTCGCGCAATGGCGGAACTTTGATCTTTAAACCGGGGAAAGCTTGGTGTAAGCTCGAAGGGCCGGAGTTTTTTCGGCGGCCGGAGTTTTCCGCTGCGCCACCTTACCATGCACCCTGACTGTTCATAAAAAGGAGCCAAGCATGATAAAGACAAAACCTTACGCCATCAATCTGCCTTGCATTGCCCTCCTGGCCATTTTTGTACTGCTGGCCTCCTTTGTCCGCCAGGCCGCCGCCGCCGACTTTTCTCCAGGCCAGAAGGTCGTGGCCAAGGTCGACACCAAAACATATTTAAGCCTGGAGGACGCCAAAAACGGGCAGGAAGAGCCCGTGGAACTCCTCGCGCCCATCGAATACATGTCCCGGCGCGACTTGAACGAAGTCGGCGAAGTCATCGAAGCCAAGGACGGCTGGCTCCACATCGCGGCCAGCATTTCCGACGCCGACAGCCTGTGGGTGAAAGCCGCCGACATGACGCCGTTAGACGACTTTCTGGCCGATCCGGCCAACAGCGCGATAACCCAGTGCCCGAGCAGCCTGGTCCGCCACTTTGTCGCGGACCTCGCCCCGGATCTCAAGCAGGCCGTCATCCGCATTACCACTTCGCCGACCATTGACGGCGGCAACGGCGTACTTGAAGTGCTCACTCCGGATGAAAGCAAGGTCATCTGGAGCACCAAAGACCAGCCTGAAGACCTGATCGCCCGCCTGGATATCGACTGCAACCGCCTCATCATGCACTGGCCCCAGATCATCGGCGACATCGACGGCGACGGCTTCGCCGAGTTGCTCTACACCGAATTCCCCCTGAGCTACCCCGATGGCACGTTCAGCATCTACAAGTGGGACGGCAAGGCCTTTGTCGAGCAGCCTTACAACCGCGTCCTGGCGGTCAGCGGACCGGAAATGCCGGCAACCGCGACGCTTCACGAGGTCGCCGACTACCAGGGGAACGAAACCCCCTACTTCTTCCTAGCCGACTTCAGAGGCGTGGACGCCGCCGGCGTCATCACCGCCGAAATATACCTGTCCGGAGCAGACAGCAATGAATCCGGAATTGCCAGATTCACCCTGTCCGACAACTGCTCGAAGTTCACGTTCATAGAGTGGCTCTCCCCGCCTGCGAAGATAACACAGTAGGCAGCCTGGGGGGGATAATTTCGCAACCCCGCGACATTGTCCCTCCCCATGCCGCCTCACGCCCTCACCCGCTTTCGGGGAAAATTTTTAGCCGGGGCGGCTTTGGCAGACGGCGGCCGGCAGAATTCCCGCCGCATGCCGCCAATCCTGCCGCTCTGTAATGAGGTTGCCATGTTTGAGGCCGGGGAAATCATTCCCGACAAGGAACTTGAGTCGCGGCACCACCGTTGCCGCGAGCTCATGGCCAGGATCGTACCGGACGCCGACGGGCTGTTGGTTTTTGGGCGGCTCAATATCTATTACCTGTCCGGAAGCCTGGCCAACGGGGCCTTTTGGCTGCCCAGAGAGGGCGGCCCCGTACTCCTGGTCCGCAAAAGCCTTGAACGGGCCGTTCTGGAAAGCCCGCTCAAAGACATTCGCGGGTTCAGATCCTACGCGGACGTTTTCAGCATGCTTTCGGAAAAAAACCGCCTCCGGCTCGTCGCGGCGGAAAAAGGCGGGCTTTCCTGGGCCATGGCCGAAAACCTGACCGCACGCTTCCCGGATGTTGAGTTCGCCTCCGGCGATCATATCCTGGCCAGGGCCAGAGCCGTAAAAAGCGAATGGGAGCTGACCAAGCTGCGCCACGCCGGCGCCCTCCACCACACGGCCCTGAGCGAGCTAATCCCGTCGCGCATCCATCCGGGCATGAGCGAGCGCGACGTCTCTCATATCTGCTGGGAAATATTTTTCAGCCAAGGGCACGGCGGCCAGATGCGCATGTCCGGCCTCGGCGAAGAGGCCTTTCTCGGGCACATCTCGGCCGGCATAAACGGCATGCACCCCAGCCACTACAACGGCCCTCTCGGGCTTAAAGGCGAGCACCCGGCCGTCCCGTTCATGGGGAACGCCGCCTCGGTCTGGCGGCAGGGCGAGATTCTCAGCGTCGATGTCGGCTTCAATTTTGAGGGCTACAACACCGACAAGACACAGGTATATTTCGCCGGAAACGCCGCCCAGACACCTTCAAAAGCCCGCCGTGCCCACGACCTGTGCATCGAGATCCAGCAGACCGCAGCAGCCATGCTCAAACCGGGCGCCATCCCCTCGGAAATCTACGCCCATGCCGTCAGCACCGCGGCCAAAGCCGGATTCGCCGATTCCTTCATGGGCCTTGGCGAAAACCAGGTTCCATTCCTGGGGCACGGCATCGGCCTGACCATAGACGAATGGCCCGTCCTGGCCCGCCGCTTTGACGACCCACTCGAACCCGACATGGTTATGGCCATAGAACCCAAAATCAGCATCCCGAACATTGGAATGGTCGGGGTGGAAGACACTTACGTCATAACTCAAACCGGGGGCGTTTGCCTAACTGGAGGCGGCTCAAATATAATTGGGGTAAAATGATATACGCCGCAAAATGATCCCCTCACCAGGCCGCCTTGCGCCTTTTCCCTAATTCCTGGCGGCCATCCAGGTTTCAAGGTCATTGGCCCTGACCGGTTTTGACACCAGATGGCCCTGGACCACATCGTAGCGTTGTTTTTGCAGAAGGCGGCACTGCTCTTCTGTTTCAATGCCTTCGGCCAGGACTCTCAAATCAAGGCTTTCGGCGATTCTGGCGACCGCCTGGCTGATTCTGCGGCTGACGCCATTTTTCTGGATGTCTTTTACAAAGATCTGATCGAGCTTGATCTCCGAAATGGGCAGTCTGTGCAGATAACTCAGGCTGGAGTATCCGGTTCCAAAGTCGTCCAGTGAAAGGACAAAGCCAAGGGTGTGGATCTTGTTCACGGTCTCCAGGGCAAGCGGATCTTCATCAAGAAGGACGCTTTCGGTCAATTCGATGATCAGGTCCGATGGCTTCAGGCCATGTTCCTGTAGGCAGCGCATGATGGTGGACGGAAGCTGGGGGTCACGGAAGCTGGGAGAAGAATAGTTGACGGCAACCGCCGGCACAGGCACATGGCGTTTGCGCCAGTCCTTAAGCTGCCGGCAGGCCTCTTGCAGAACCCAGTGACTCAGCGGCTCGATGAGTCCGGTTTCTTCGGCCATGGGGATGAACCGCGAAGGCGGAACGCACCCCAGCTCATCATCGCGCCAACGGCATAAAGCTTCGACGCCGTGGAGCCGGCCGGACTTGAGATAGATTTGCGGCTGGTAGTAAAGTTCGAGACTGCCCACGGAAATGGCCTTGTGCAGGCATGATTCAAGAAACAAATCGTTGCTTGCGTCCTCGTCCATGTCGGCGCTGAAGACCATAACCCGGTTTTTGGCGTCTTTTCTGGCGCGGGCGCAGGTCAGATGGGCGTGGTTGACCAGTTTTTCCAATTTTTTGCCATGCTGGGGGTAAAGGCTGATGCCGATTGTGACGCCGATGGTGACCTGCCTGCTGTCGACGGTGAAGGGTTTGCTCAATGCCTCGCGGACGCGGTCCGCGTATTTCTTGGCCTTGCCGGCGCGACAGTTGGGCAGGATGAAGACAAACTCGTCAGCCGCAACCCGTCCGAGGAGGTCATCCTGTCTTTTCAACTGCGAAAGGCGTTTGGCCACGGAACGCAAAAGCTCGTTTCCGGCCTTAAAACCGCAGGATTGGTTTACCCTGCCGAAACGCCCAAGATTGACATAAAGCACAGCCAGGCCCTTTTCCCCGATATCCACGGTGGCCGAGTTCAGCCTGTGTTCAGCCTCGGCCAGCAAGAAGGCGTGGTTGGGCAGTCCTGTGGTTTGATCGAAAAAGGTCAACTTCTGCATGGCTGTTTTTGACTCTTCACGTTCAAATGAAAAAGAGCAGATCTTGGCTACAATGTCGGCAATGTGGGCGTGATACTCATACGACGCGCATGGCATACTGTAGTTGAAGGTGACGGCGCCCGTAATTTTGCCGGAGCTGGATTTGATCGGGCGGGCCAAAAAGGCCTGCACTCCAATGGCGGCAAAGACGTCCTTAATTTTCTGATCCGAAGGGCCCGAAGCTATGTCATCTTCAATCAGCAGGTTTTCATGGTATATGGCCCTGCCGGCTGGGGTTGAATTTGGGCCGATCTTTGTGCCGTCAAGTTCAAGCGCCCTGCAGGGCAGCTTGGGAGAAGAGAAGTTGTAAGTCCGGCTTTGTTGATCCAAGCCGACCACGGCAACATACTGAACCGTGATGATGCGTTCGACCTCACGGCATATGACGTTCAAGATTTCCTCAGCAGGAACATTGCGGGCCAAACCTTCCAGAGCCCTGTGCTGGAGGATGCCCTGGAGCTTGATGTCGGTGATGTCCGAGACGGCGCAGGCGGTGTATTCCAATCCGCCGTTCTGCCTGGCGACAGGATTGTAGGCAAGCGAAGCCCATCGTCTCTGCCCGTTCTTGGCCAAGATCATCGACTCAAACTTGAACGGAAGGCCTGATTTGATGGTTTCCCGCATCCGGCACAGGGTGTTTTTTTCTGACTGGTCAAAGATAAAGGTCAATGATTTTCCAAGGATGTCCCCACCTTGGTAGCCGAACAGTTCGGTAAAACACTTATTTATATAGAAGGCTTTGCCGCTGTTATCGAGAAGCACAAGGCCAACGCCAAGTGCCGCGGCGGCCATGGACAGCTTTTGGGCTTTGATGTTTTCCGGCTCTTCGGAGGCCACACGCAAGGTCACATCCGTGGAAAACTGGATAATCCTTGCCGGTTTGCCATCCTCGCTGAAAATGGCGGTGAAGACTGAGTCCAGCCAAATTGGCGAGCCGTCCGCTGTTTTCCACTTGGCCAGGTTGGTGAAAATCTGCCCGGATGTGATATCCAGCCAGGATTTTCTGAACTCATGAAGGTCGAAATAGTCCAAAAAGATCGAGGAAAAAATATCAAGCCCGGCAATTTCATTGAACGAGCAGCAAAGCGTGATCATGAAGTTTTCATTGATCGACAAAAAGTCGCCGTCAACTGAATATTCGGCGATGATAGAGGAGCGATCAAGGGCCCCCAGTTGCATTTCCTTCTGCTTTTTGGCCTCCACCGAGGCGGTGACGTCCATGCAGAAACAGATGATGCGCTCGGCCTGGCCGCTTGGCGACATCACCGTGTGATAGGCGCACTCAACCCACCTGGCTGTCCCATCCTTCCGTAATACGGTATGCAGTCCTGGCGGTTCAGCGCCTTTTCTCAACCTGCCCCAGTGCTCGTCGTATTCGCCGGACAGTATGTATTCACCCGTACAGAGCATCCTGTGGTTTTCGCCAACCAGATCGTTTTGCGGATAACCGGCCAATGATACGAAGTTGCCGTTGACAAACAATATTGTGCCGTCAGGGGCAAGCTCAATCACCGCCAGTGCGCTGTCAAGCGCCGTGACTGTCTGATTGCTGCATGACCGCGTGGTTGCCATGGGGATCTGCATGGGGTGCCTTTTTTGCCTATATGTAAAGAGATCATTAACCGTCGCACGACGGCTCTCGTTATTTGCCCTGGCGGCGAACAAGCCGGAGCCGAGCGGGCGGGCTGACGGCGGCGTCTCTGGCAGGCAGCAAAATAAAATGTGGTCTGGAAGGACGAGCGCTGAAAATGGCAGCGAAAACCTGAAAACCCTTTTTAGTTTGAAACCCGGAACAGAGTTCGAATATAGGCTTTTCAGGCTGAATTTGGATCTGGTGATTTTTTAAATACTTAAAAAAATAAAAGACATAAAAAAACGCGCAGAATTGCCCGTTCAAGCTGGCGGCCGGAAAAGCCGTGTGCGGCAGGCTGGCGGATTAACAAAGGCTGAGCCCATACCGCCGTGCGCGGAATTTAGGCCGTCAGGCAACCATTGCAGACGCGAAGCGCAGTATCATCGTCAGCTTTTAGTCTGTGATTCCCCCGCGCTCGCCGCCCTGTTGGCGGCATTGGACATGCGCGGCAGATAGATGAAGGTGTATATGAGGCCGGAAATGGCGTAGCCAAGCAGGAACAGGAACAGAAACACTTTTGGGCTGGCCACAACGAGAGCGAAGATGACAATGGCGGTAACCATGGTCCGGAAGGGGTGGGTCTTGATGAACCCGAACTCCTTGAAAGAGGCGTAACGGATACGGCTGACCATAAGCAGGGCCACACCGATGGAAAGAACCATGCCGACATAAGGCATGACCGGCAGAACGGATACAGGCAGAACAGAGTGAAAAAACACCAGGCTGGCCACAGTGCAGCCTGCGGCCGGGATTGGCAGCCCGGTGAAAAATTTCTTGCTGGCAACGGCGCCGGCGGCGGCCACGTTGAACCTGGCCAGGCGCAACGCGCCGCATACCGCGAACAAAAAAACAACGGCCACACCGATACGATGGAACTGGACAAGGTAAAAATGATAGATCAAAAAGGCCGGGGTTACACCGAAAGCCACTAGGTCGGCAAGAGAGTCATACTGCACGCCAAAAGCGCTGGTCGTGCCGGTCAGCCTGGCCACCTTGCCGTCCAGCCCGTCCATGATGGCGCTGAAGAATATGGCCACAGCCGCACGCTCGAACAATCCGGAAGAGGCCCACAAAAGACTGAGCAGGCCTGCAAACAGGCTGGCTGATGTGAACAGGTTGGGGAGTATGTAAACGCCCTTGTGCTTGGGAACTTGTTTGTCCATTTGTCACGCTCTGGTGGGTTGCGCCAAGTCGCGAAGCGAGTCATCCAAAATCGCGTCCCTGTGACTCGCATGTGTGGCAAAAAAGCGCATTCGCCTTACAATAATCAGGTTAAACGTCCAACTTCCTGGCCAAAACGGAGTTTCCGCTCAAGACCTTTTCGCCCACGGACACAGCCGGCACCCAGCCGGCCGGCAGATATACGTCCACCCGCGAGCCGAACTTGATGAGCCCGTACCGCTGGCCTCTTTGCATCGCTTCGCCCTCATCCACACGGCAGACGATCCTCCTGGCAATGAGGCCGGCAATCTGGACCATACCCCAGGTGGCGCCGGCCTCGTCCTCAATACTGTAGGAGCAGCGCTCGTTGTCAGTGGAGGCTTTGTCCAGCGAGGCGTTGAAGAATTTTCCGGCATGGTAGGCGATCTGTTTGACAGTGCCGGTTACCGGGCTGCGGTTTACATGCACATTGGCTACATTCATGAAAATGCAGATGCACTGCCGCGCTTCCCCGGTAAAGGGGTCGGGCATGGGAGCGACCTTTATGACCTTGCCGTCCGCCGGGCTGACGGCGATATCGGGCGCCGTGGGAATAACCCTTTCCGGATCACGGAAGAAATGCCCGCAAAACAAGGTCAGCAGTAAAAAAATGATGGCCGGCGGCCACCAGTCCAAAATGGCGAAAATCAGAGAGGAAAAGCCGCAGGCCGCTATGCTGGCAACGCCTTCAAGGTCAAAGCCTACTGAAGGTTTTCGCATGTAAGAACCTCTTTACGCATGATTACTTTATTCAAAGACCAATTATACAGCCCAATGCCTACATTTTTTGTTATGGCTTAAATCACCCGCCGCGTCAACCGGCGGCCAATCCCCACAAGGGCAGGGGCCGGTTTAGCAACACGAAGAAATTGGACGCAGAAGGCCAAATGCCATCCGGCTTTGGTGGGAAGCGGCGTTCAGGGGTTAACCTGAAGCTCTTTCAGGGCCTCGTCGTAATAATTGCACAATGCGTCCAGGTTGGCGGGATCTTTTTGCAGATCCATGGCTTTTTCCTGGTGTTTTTTGGCGAAACTGCGATATGCGTCCGGTTCGGTGCGGCTTTTTTCCTGCAAGGCAGAGGCGTAATCCAGGGATTTCCGCCGCGCCTCTTCGGCTGTGCAGGCGGCCTTGGCCGATACGCCAGACATAAGCAACAGGATTAGGGAGAGAAACAGGCTTTTTCTCATGGCGCGATCCTTTTGGCACAGTTGATATTGACCCCGCTTGTATAAGCCTTTGGGGCTCTGCGGTCAAACTGTAAAGCCGGAAAACTGGCCAAGCCTGCTGTGGAAGAAGGCCGAATGGAGGCGCTGATCAGTCTCTTTCAGCACTGGATTGGTGCAGGAAGAATTTGTCCGGAAGACTTTCGTCAGCCTGAGCGATTTGCAGGCCTTTTTTATCCTTGTAATTGATAAGGATGGGTCCGCTCAAGGAAAGCGAGGCTTCTTCAGGCTTGCCTGGGGGAATGGAGGCGGTCACCAGCACGGCCAGGTCCGAGGCTGATTCCGCTTTGAGCAGTTTTTGCTCGGCGTCGCTGATGTGAATGGTGTAATTGTCGATAAAGCTGAACGGATCAGCCACCAAGAGCCCCAGACCAGGATCCTGCATGCTTTGCAGGAGAAGAAACGGCGAGCCCTCGCGGATTTGCAGCAGGGTAAACTCGTAGGTTCCCGGCAAACCGATAAGACCCTTGGGGAAGGAAATGACCTTGTCAACCTCGACTTCCTGCGCGCCGAGGCGGGTGTCGATGATTACTTTTTTGTTTTCTGCCATAACTGTGCCGTGGCCAGAAGGTCGCTTTTGGCGGCAAGCATCGCCTGCCTGTTTTCTTCAAGTATCCGCAAATAGACTTCCTCGCGGTAGACTACCAGATCGCCGGGTACGTCAATGCCGATTTTCACCTGCTTGCCCTGGATGCTCAAAACGGTGATCTTGATATCATCACCGATATGCACGCTTTCCGAGGCTTTTCTGGTAAGTATCAGCATAAATTTTCCGCTTGGGCCGTTTTTGCCTTGTTTTCGTGACTGTTTTCAATCCCGTGACGCCATACTTCTCTATTTCACAAACAGGAGCTTCTTGTAAAGCGGTCCGGAGGCATATTTATTTCTCTGCGCCACCACTACGCCCCAAGCAAAATGGGAAAGAGGGAGGCTGCTGTTACGGATGTCCGCTACAATTTCAGAGCGAACAGGGCCTGGAGCATCTGATCGGCGGTTGTAACCAGTTTGGCCGCGGCCTTGTACGCGGACTGAGACTTGATCAGGTTGCCCATATCGTCATCCAGGTTGACCCCGGATATCTCCCCGCGGCGGGCGTCAAGCTCGTCGGCCATGGCCTTCTCCACATCAGCCATGTATTTGCAGGACGAGGCATCAGCGCTGATCGCGGCGGTCAGGCCGGTGTAAAAATCGTTCAAAGTGCTGGTCACGCAACGATCGCCCTCGCCGATGGCCACCTCTTTGGCCGCAAGAGCGGCGATTCGCGCCGCGCTATTGCCCGCGCTTTCGACTTCCCGGATGACCGCGGCGGTAAGATCAGCCAGCCCAAGGCGGTATCCGGCGAGCTTGCGATCGCGAAATTCCAGACAACCGGCCAGAGAGCCTCCGCGGAACTCAATCTTTCCTTCAGGCGAAAAGCCGCCGTTCGATTCTCTTGCTCCGGTGAATCCCGCCGGGGCGGCCCCGGCTTCAATGCCGGTTTCCCGGTATTCAAGAAAAAAGGCGTCTTCCCCCCGAACGAGCGGAAAACCAGAGGACGTGCTGAGCGTGTATTCGACCGGCTGCCCGCCCTTCAAGCGGATATCCGTTATGCCGGCAAGCTGGCGCGTCAAATCAGCGCGACGATCCGTCAGGGCGTTGACGCTGTTTCTGCCGCGCACCCCCCCCGTGTTTAGCTCTTTGTTGATTCCGGTTATTTGAGCGCTCAAATCGTTGACTTTGGCGATGCCTTCACAGATCATGCCGCTCGCCCGATGCTCAAGTTCCGCCATAAGTTCGGCGGCCGAGCGCGTAGCAAAGGTAAAAGCGTTCATCCGGTTGACTAAATCCGCGCCGGCATCCTGGTTTTCCGAAGCAGTGCCCGGTGAGCCTGAGAGCAAAGCGGCAAAAGCGGCTGAAAGGCCGGGGGCCGACGACTCGTCGAAAATCAATCCAGCGGCCGCCAGGAGAGAATATTCCTCCTGATAGCGATCCCTGGCGGAAATCTTGTCGAGGCAGGCGGCTTCGATGAAACTGTCAAACTGGCGGAAAACTTCCCCGGCATTGGGGCCGGCACAGGCATGGCCGGAAAAACAGTCAACTCGCGCGCTGAATTCAAAACGCGCGCCCTGGCGGCCATAGGCGGCCAGATTGCTGTTTGCGGAGCTGTGGGGCGCTGGCCGGGAAAGGGCCCCGGCGCCCACGCCCGGAAGAAGGTTTACGCCAAAAGCCATCAGAGCCTCCCGGAATAAAGGGCGGCGCTCGGTCTTTCCTGCTTTACGCGGCCGCGCGAGCCGTAGGTGTTGGACACGGGCGGAGCGATCTGATTATGCAGAAAAACAAGCATGGCCTGGGATTGGTCCATAAGGGCCAGGGAAAGCTCGGCATTGTGCGAGGCCTGCCTTGAGCAGCGTTGTTCAAGGCCGTCGATCAGCGCATAAAGGCGTTTGATTTCCTGGCTGTTATCCTCATCGGAGATAATGCCCGCATACTCAAGCACGGTGGTGCCCTGCATGGAGTTTTTAAGATCCATGCGCTCGACCGCGATCTGGCGCAGCAATTCGTGAATGGAAAATTCCAGATTGGTGACCGTGTCGGTGTCGCGCGCGCGCAGGGCGTCAAACTCCTCGGAAAGGAGCATTTCCAGGACTTCCAGGGCCTTGTACTGGCGGTGCATGTTGCTCTGAATTCTGGCGTACATATTATCTCCGCTTATATCCGCAGTTGCTATCTTAAATTAAACCCGTGACTTAATTGCGTGTTCCGGGTTCAGGGCCATCTCGCCCCGCTTCAATTCAAACTTTAAAAGGCCTTGGGCAGAATTTGCCGCCTGGCCGGACGCAGCGGGACTCGGAAGAACTTTAGCAAAAACCGTACCCGCTTGTATGGCATCACCTTCCTTCAAATTATCCGCCTGCACGTTGCCGTAATAGCTGCGGTAGCCGTCGGCATGCTCAAGGATGACCAGCCGTCCGTAGCCTTCGCGCTCTCCGGCAAAGGATACCTTGCCGTCAAGACAGGCCACGACGCCCTGGCCGGGGTCAGCCTCAATGGCCACGCCGGAATTCCAGCGCCGTCTGCCTGAGGCCGCGTCATCCTCCCAGCCGAACCGGCTGACCAGACGCCCGTCGACCGGCCATACCGTTCCTTCAGGGGATATTGACCTGGTCCCAGAAGACTTGTCCGCCTCGTCAACCTTGCCGGACCTGCCGCTGTCTGGTGACTTGGGGATGGGCCTTGGCTCGATCGAAATGTTGTTGTTGGCATGCCAGCTCGTGTTCATGGCCGCGCGATTCGATTTCTCGACCTCAGCGGCATCAGGCGCCGCGCCGCCAAGTGCGGATTCGGCCGAAAACATGGCCGATGCGGATTCCTTGCGGCCCTCTTCATCAGCATCGTCCCCGGAAGGACCAGCGGCTCTGAGGGGATTTTCTTCGCTGCCCGCATCGGATTCATCATTTTTAAACACATCCTCGCCATTGATCATCCGGGTCCAGACGTCATACTTTTCAATGGCCGGGCTTTTGAAAAATTCGGCGACCGCGCCGCGGCGGGAGACTTCGTCCTTAAGCTCGGCCAGCGCGATTGCAACCACGTCCGGCTCATCCTTGGCTTCAGGGCCGGCGTCCAGGTCGGAATAAAGATCGTCCGCGCTCATGGGAACGGCCGCAGGCGGCGCGGCCTCGGCCTGGGGCCGCGGAGCGGCGGCCGCGTTCATGGCCAGCGGGCTGCGATAGGAGCTCGGGCTGGTGGTGCGCCCGGTGTTCTCAAGCTTTTGGGAAAGCTGCTCGTAGAGCATGTCGGCCAGGCCGATGCCGCCGGCTGACGTCATTTTTTTGGCCAGCTCCACGTCAAACATGGACTGGTAGGTTTCCTCGTCCTTGCTGTGCAAGTAGCCTTCCTTGCTGACGTTTTTGCGCATCTGTTCCCACATCTTCTGGATGAAGATGGATTCAAACCCTTCGCAGGACTCGCGCAGTTTCTCCTTTTCCGAGGTGGAATCGCCAAGACGCTTGCGCAGGGAGTCCATCTCCATCTTTTGACGGACGAACTCATTCTCGGCCACGCCGGTCAAAGCAAGGGAAGTATCGGCAATAGAGGCTGGCATTTTACATTACCTCCAGGGTTGCGTGCAGGGCGCCGGCCGCCTTCATGGAGCGCAGGATGGATATCAGGTCGCGCGGGGTCGCGCCAACGGCGTTCAGCCCGTCGACAAGCTCCTGCAGGGTGGCGCCTTCCATGATGTTGAGCTTGCGCTGCTCTTCGCGGGTGGTGATATCGGTGCTCGGGACGACCATGGTGCTCCCGCCGCTGAACGGCCCGGGCTGGGAGACGTTCAGGTTTTCCTGCACCACGACCTGCAGGTTGCCGTGGGCCACGGCCACGCGGGAAATGCGCACGTCCCGGCCAAGGATAATGGTGCCGGTCTTCTCATCGACCACCACTTTGGCGGCCATGTCCGGAATGACTTCCAGGTTCTCAAGCGAGGCCATGAGCGGGACGATGTTGTTTTTAAATTCGTTGGGGATGCTCAAAACAACGGTGGCGATGTCGTCGGCCCTGGCGAAGTCGCCGCCCAGGGCGGTGTTGAGGCGCTCCACAACCTGCTGGGTGGTGGAAAAGTCGGGCGCGTGCATGTTGAGGGTCAGGCTGTTCTGGCTGTTGAACTCAAAGGGTATGCCGCGCTCGATGATTGCCCCGTTGGGAACCTGGGCCACGGTGGTGATGTTTTTCTGGGCCCCGGCCTGGCTGCCGATTACGGAAAATCCGCCGACCGTCAGCGCTCCCTGGGCCAGGGCGTAGATGTTTCCGTCAACGCCCTTGAGCGGGGTCTGGATGAGCACGCCGCCAAGCAGGCTGGTGGAGTCGCCAAGCGAGGAAACCGTGACGTCGATATGGGTGCCGGGCTTGGCGGACACGGGCATCTTGGCCGTGACCATTACAGCGGCCACGTTTTTTGGCTTCATGGCCTTGGCGTCCACCTGGACTCCCATTTTCTCGAGCATGTTCACCATCGAGCGCATGGTAAAGGTGGAATCCTTCTTGTCGCCGGTGCCGGAAAGGCCCACCACGAGGCCGTAGCCCACGAGCTGGTTGTCGCGCACGCCGCTGAAGGAGGCTATATCCTTGATGCGGACAGCTTCGGCCTTTTTGGCCGGCGTGAAGGAAATCATCACTGCCATTCCAAGAAGGGCGAGCCAGGCCTTGATTTTATGTGTGCTGTTTTGGCGATGCATGGGAGCCTCCCGTGATTCCGTATCCGTATGCGTGTAAATTTCCCCGCCCGGTTCGCGCCGTTCTTCCCGGAAGGGGCAGAGCGGCGCATATATCCTGAGCGGCAATGAATCCTTAAAGCTTTTGCCTGGCGTCAGCCTAGAACGGCCAGACGTTGTCAAGCAGCCTGATGAGCCAGCCGCTCTTCTGCTTGTCGGCCAGAACGCCCTTGCCGTAGTAGTCGATGCGCGAGTCGGACATCTGGGTGGACAGAATGGAGTTGTCGGCCGAGACGTCCTGGGAGCGGATAAGCCCGCTTACTACCATATACTGGGTTTCGTCGTTGACCCTGATCTCGCGCGCGCCCATGATCTGCATTACCCCGTTGGGAAGAACCTGGGTGACGCGGGCGCCGATGGTGGCGGTGACGTAGTTCTCCCGCTTGGTTTCGCCGGTGGCCGAGAGCGAGGAGTTGCTGGTCGAGGAGACCATGGGGTTTGGGCCCACATCGCCGGAAAACTTCCCGATGCCTATGCTGCTGAATCCAAGGGCCGCGCCCACGCCAAATTCTGAGGTGGAGCCCTTGTTGGCCGTGGTGTCGGCCTTGCTCTTTGATTTCGAGGTTTCAACGACCTGGATGAGGACGATGTCGCCAACGCGTCTCGCCCGGTTGTCGGCGTAAAGGTCGCGCGCCTGGGAAGCGGAATAGAGCGAGCCCGGGTTGTTATAAGCCTGCTCCGGCTCGGTATATTGCTGGGGCGGCACTATAGGGGGCATGGGCGTCGGGTTGTGCTGCGGCGCCCCGCACCCGGTCGTGATCAGCACTATGGCCGAAATAACCGTCAGCGATAAGATTTTGATGCAAGCTTTCATGATATCCTCACATTTATTATGCTCAACGTCTGTTTTCCGACAGCCGCAATTTTGTCTAAACCAAGCGAATCGCACTTATAACACATTAAATTTATTGACCAGCCATTCTACCCTTAATCACGACTGTGGTTGCGTCGCGGACTACGGCGTAGACCTGCTTCTTGCTTTGCAAATTCCGGACCTGGATGCTCTCGCCAACGACTCCGTCTTCCATCGCCTCTGCCGGAACCGAAAGGGCGACGGTGCCGCCTTCATACAAAAGCGTCACATTATGCCCTTTCTGGACGGTCGGGATGGTGCCGAGATCGGTCTGATAGATGACCTGCTTTAAGGAGAGAGGACGCAGGACGCGCCACGGCCCGCCGCGCCCGTCCCAGACGTTGCCTTTAAGCCCGGCCAGGTTGGTGCGGACAAAAGTGATGCGGTCAGGTTCAAGCATGTCTCCCCGGTTGAGCGGCATGGCCGCGCAGGGAACTTCCACCCAGCAGTCGACAAGGGCCGAGCCGGTAAGCTTCTGGACGACCTTTCCGTCAAGCTCGCGCACGGTCATGCGAAAGGAGACACGGCCGGGGGCGACCTTTTTCAAAGGCTCGAAAACGAGCTGCTGATTGGAATTGCTCAAAAAAACATATTGCGGCGCCCTGATGTCTGAGAGCGACGCTTCGCCGGCCAGGCCGCCAAGGTAAGGGGTCAAACTTCTGACAACAAAGTCGTGCAGGGCGGCGCGGTCGATGACTACGCCCTCGCGCTGGATGGCCATGGAACCGGGAAAGAGGCAGTAAGGAGCCAGGTCTTTCATATATTTGACGACAGCTTCCTGCAATTTCGGCCTGGTCATGTTCCGGGGCTTGCCCCCTTCCGGCGGAGATGGCCACAGGCGGCGCTGCGACATATCCCGCCACTGCTCGGACGGCATATCGCCGACAGGCACGGCCACTTCGCCAAGCAACACGTCCGGCCCGGTGACGACCACGGCTTCAAGAAAACGGATCCGCCAGGGCCTGTCCTCGCCAAAGGTGGTCCCCTGCCCGCCCGGCGCGGCCAAAGCCGTGGCAGCGGCCAAAATCAAGGCCGCAATAGTCAAACTGAAAATAATAATCCGTTTCATGACGAGAACCTCACGTTCCATGTGAAGCAGGCTGATAAAAAAGCACCCGATAAATTTGTCCTTTGAAAATCAAGGCGGTTCCACCAAAAAACACGCTTTCCGGCACTGGCCGCCCTGTCGGCCGGGCGGATGCGGTCCGGACCGGGCCGGTCAGGCCGCGCATGCTCCGCGGGCTGAGGAGTTTCCCCGCCCTTCCCCCTTTGCCTCCCCAGGCGGATAAGGGCGAAGGAGGGCTTAAGGCCCCGGGGGAGGGAGCCGTCAGGGCGCCAGCCCTGTTGTTGCCCTCCCCCCAGACCGCCTGACACTTCACATCAGCTACGAGCGTTTGAGCTGGACCGCTATCTGGAGCATGGAGTCCGATGTCTGGATGGCTTTTGAGTTCATTTCGTAGGCGCGCTGGCCGACGATCATATTGACCATTTCGTCCACGACCTCGACGTTTGACATTTCGAGAAAGCCCTGGGCGATGGTGCCGACGTTTTCTTCCCCGGGAATGCCTTCAAGGGCGTCGCCCGAGGCTTCGGTGGTGGTGTAGAGGTTGCGTCCCCTGGCTTCGAGGCCGGCCGGGTTGATGAAGGTATAGAGCGGGATGTCGGCGGCGGCCAGTTCTTCTCCGCTGGCGTTCATGGCTGAGATGTGCCCGTTTTCAGTGACCACGACATACTTTGTCTCAGTGGGCACGGTGAATTCTGGCTGCAGCACGTAGCCGTTGGCGGTGACCACGGTGCCGTCCTGGTTGAGCTTGAAGGCCCCGGCGCGGGTATAGGCTTCCTCGCCGTTGACCATGACCTGGAAGAATCCTTCGCCTTCAATGGCCATGTCCAACGGGTTTTCGGTGTTTTGATAGTCGCCCTGGGAAAAGAACTTGTGGACGGTGGTGGGGCGCACGCCAAGGCCGACCTGGATGCCGGTGGGGATGCGCTGATCGCCTCCCGTGCCGGTGATGGAACCGGCAATGCGCAGGTTCTGGTAGATGAGATCCTCAAACTCGGCCCGGCTTTTTTTGAAGCCTGTGGTGTTCACGTTGGCCAGGTTGTGGGAGATGACGTCAATGTTGAGTTGCTGGGCCACCATGCCGGAGGCGGCAGTCCATAATGAGCGCATCATGCGGTGTATCCTCCTCGCCCTAGGGCGGTTGTTGAAATTTTCAGTCCGTCAGGACGGACGTGTTATTGTTTGCGTCCGACCTTGTTTACGGCTTCCTTGTCCATGGCCTCGGACGCCTGCATCACTTTGGCGTAGGCTTCAAACATGCGCTGGGCCTCGATCATGTTGACCATCTCGTAGACGGCGTCGACGTTTGGAGCCTCGAGAAACCCCTGGACCATCCAGCTTTCGGTGTCGGTCTCAACCGCCAGGGTCCCTTCATGGGCCCGAAAGAGGTTGTTGCCGAGCTTTTCCATGTCCTGCGGATTTTCCAGGCTGACCAAGGAAATTTGGCCCACCAGGGCGTTGTCGGCAAAGATGCGGCCGTCCTCGGCGATGACGAAGTTGCGCACGCCGGATGGCAGGGTGATTTCGCCGCCGTCGCCAAGCACGGGAAAGCCCTGCTCGGTGATGAGCCTGCCCTCGGAGGTCAGTCGGAAATGGCCGTTTCTGGTGTAGAATTCACCTTGCGGGGTCATGACCTTGAAAAACCCGTCCCCGCTGATGGCCACGTCAAACGGATCGCCCGTGGCTTTGAGCGGCCCCTGCTGAAAGTCGGTCACGGCCTCGGCCACACGCGTTCTTGACATGTGCTCGGGCTCGGGAAAGAGCTTCTCGGAGCGAAGCGAGGCCACCGGCTCAAGAATCTGGTCGTGGGCGTAGAGGGCGAAGGTATCCTTGAAAGCCAGGAGATCCCGCTTGTATCCGGTGGTGTTGACGTTCGCCAGATTGTTGGCGATGCTGTTCATTCTGTGCTCATTTGTGAGCGCGCCGAAAAGGGCGCTGAACATGGCATTCTGCATAAGGCCTCCAAAAGAGCGCGGCGTTTTGCCGCTGGTGTCATAACAACGACAGGCTGGTTCTTTCCAGCAAAGTCTAAATATAGCCAGGCGTTAACTACAAAAGAATGCGCCGGGCGGGTTTATTCGGAGTAAATCATGCAATATGCGGTCCAAACATTCATGGGCAGGAGAGGCGAGCGCGGAGCGGGCGGCGCGGGCGCTTTGAAAAATCCGACGCAGCCTTGATACTTTGCAAAAAATAGGTCAATGTGTTTCCTGGTTAATCGAACAATTCCTCATCCTGGCCTGGGCATGAAAACCGACATTCTCTACTTCGACATCGGCAACACAAACATCAAACTCGGGGTATGCTCCGGGCCGCTGCAGAATGAAGCCGCCGCCATCAGGGCTTATTCCTTCCCCACCAACGATGGACAGACCGCGGACCAGTTCGGGCTGACCCTTCTGTCGGCCTTGAGCCACGCCCAGAGCTCGCCGGACAAGATAAAGGCCTGCGTGGGCGCGTCTGTCGTGCCTGGCGTCACCCAGCTTGTGGACAAGGCTTGCCGCCGTTTTCTTGATACCGGGCTGACGCTGGCCCCGGAAGATTTGCCGATCCCCCTTGAAAACCGCTATGCCAGGCCGCACGAGGTCGGCGCGGACCGCCTGGTCGGCGCTTACGCCGCCAGACGGCTTTTTCCGGAAGCGGCTTCAATTATTTCTGTTGATTTCGGCACGGCCACGACAATAGACTGCGTGGAAGGCAACGCATACCTTGGCGGGCTGATCTGCCCCGGCGTCCTGTCGTCGGCCAGCGCCCTGTCCTCCCGCACTGCCAAACTGCCGCAGATGAACCTGGTGGTAGAAGACAGGGAGCCGGCCCCCGGCAGATCCACCTTTACCAGCCTGAACCACGGGTTTGTCTTCGGCTTCGCGGCCATGACCGAAGGATTGTGCGCGCGGCTGGCCAAGGGCCTGAAGCCGCCCGTACTGGTGATCGGCACCGGCGGGTTCGCCTCGCCCCTCTCAAAGGTCACGGACTGCTTTGACCATGTCATGCCGGATCTGCTCTTGCGCGGCCTGGCCATGCTTTATGAGGAACACGGCAATAAACGTTGACCAGAGGGCCATTTGCCCATTAAAAAAATGATGAAATAAACGACAATCCAGTGATAAACTCCTGGATTTGATATACCAGCCAAGCAAGGAGTGAAACATGAGCATAATAACATCTGTCTGGGCACGGGAAATTCTTGATTCACGCGGCAATCCCACCATCGAGGTCGAGGTCGGCCTTGAGTCCGGCCACACTGGACGGGCCGCCGTGCCTTCCGGGGCCTCCACCGGCAGCCGGGAAGCCCTCGAGCTTCGAGACGGAGATAAAAACAGATACGGCGGCAAAGGCGTGATCAAGGCGGTTGAAAACGTCAATGAGATTATCGCCGAAAACGTTGTCGGCCTGGACGCCTTAAGGCAGGTTCAACTCGACACCACTCTGATCGACCTTGACGGCACAGACAACAAAGAGCGCCTGGGCGCGAACGCCATGCTCGGCGTTTCCCTGGCCACGGCCAGGGCCGCGGCCAACTATCTGGCCCTGCCGCTTTACCAATATCTTGGCGGCGTCAACTCCAAAGTGCTGCCCGTTCCTCTCATGAACATCATAAACGGCGGCATGCACGCCCCCAACAACCTGGACATCCAGGAGTTCATGATCCTGCCCATCGGCGCGAGCACCTTTCAGGAAGCCATGCGCATGGGCGCTGAGACGTTCCACACCCTGCGCACCCTTCTGGCCGCCGACGGCCATGTCACCAGCGTTGGCGACGAGGGCGGGTTTGCCCCGAACCTGAAGAGCCACGACGAGGCCTTCGAGTATATCATCAAGGCCATTGAAGAGGCCGGATACATTCCGGGCGCGGAAATAGCGCTCGGCATAGATGTCGCGGCCAGCGAGTTTTACGAGAACGGCAAATACAACATGAAGGGCGAGGGAAAGGTTTTGTCCTCCCAGGAAATGGTCCTCTACCTTGAGGAATTCACCAAGAAATACCCGCTGATTTCCATTGAGGACGGCCTGGCCGAAGGCGACTGGGAAGGCTGGAGCCTGCTCACCAGCACTCTTGGCGATTACGTCCAGCTTGTCGGAGACGACATCTTCGTCACCAACCCCGACATCCTGGCCGAAGGCATTGAAATGGGCATCGGCAACTCCATTCTGATCAAGCCCAACCAGATCGGCACGCTGACCGAAACCCTTGATACAATCGAACTGGCCAAGCAGAACGGCTATTCCACGGTCATCTCGCACCGTTCCGGAGAAACCGAGGACGCCTTTATCGCGGATCTGGCCGTCGGCACCAACGCCGGACAGATTAAAACCGGTTCCCTGTGCCGCAGCGACCGCCTGTCCAAGTACAACCAGCTCCTGCGCATCGAGGAGGATCTTGAGGACACCGCCTACTATTACGGCCCGCCCTTGAGCGCCCACTTCGGCCTCTTGTCGGAAAACGACTATGACGATGAAGAAAGCGGAGAATAAAAAACGATGATCCTGCTGGATGGAAAGGCCACAGCGGCGGCCATACGCCGCGAGCTGGCCGAATCAATGCCGGAAATAACGGAAAAGGCCGGGCGCAAACCCGGCCTGTCCGTGTTGCTTGTCGGGGAAGATCCGGCCTCCTCCATTTATGTGCGCAACAAGGAAAAGGCCTGCGCCGAGGCCGGAATCGCCTCCAGGACGTTTCGCCTGCCCGCTTCCACCCCGCAGTCCGAATTGCTTGAACGCATAGCGGCCCTGAACGAGGACAAGGATGTCGACGGCATCCTCCTGCAGCTTCCCCTGCCCACGGGCCTTGACAGCAACCTCTGCCTTGAGGCCATCGCCCCGGGAAAAGACGTGGACGGCTTCCACCCCATGAACATGGGCCGCCTGACCCTGGGCCTGCCGGGATTAAGGCCCTGCACTCCGGCCGGGGTCATGACGCTTCTCTCCCGCTACGGCCTTTCCCCTGAAGGCAAGCGCGCTGTCGTGGTCGGGCGCAGCAACATCGTCGGCAAGCCCCTGTCCCTGATGCTCGGAGCGCAGGCCAAGGGCGCGAACGCCACCGTGACCATCTGCCACTCAAGGACTGACGGTCTGGCCGACATCTGCCGCGAGGCCGACTTTCTGTTCGCGGCCATCGGACGCCCGCGCTTCATCACCAAGGACATGGTCAAGCCAGGCGCGGTCGTCGTCGATGTGGGCATCAACCGCACCCCGGAAGGGCTCTGCGGCGACTGTTTCTATCCGGACGTGTGCGAAGTGGCCTCCTACATGACCCCGGTGCCCGGAGGCGTTGGGCCCATGACCATCGCCCAGTTGCTCCTGAATACGGTCCAGGCCTTCAAGGCCCATACCGCCCAGAAGCATTGATACGGGCGCGTCGTTAACGGCCGCGAAACCCGGAAAGAGGTCAGCCATGAATTCCGAGCAGTCAAAACCGGCGCCATGCGTCACCAGCCGCAAAGCCGTGACGGCCCTGCTGCTCTGCATGCTGTGCTGCGCTGCAATCTCGCTCGTTTCCCTGACTCCGGCCAAGGCCGACACCGTCTTCACCGGCGGCTCGATATCGTTCGCCCTGCCCGATGGATGGGAAGCCAAGTTCGACAATGACTCGAACATGTTTTCGGCCGCATCCGCGGACGAGGAATGCATCGTCGTTATTCTGGTCTTTTCCACATCCGGCATGTCAGAGGACGAGTGGGCGGCCAAGCTTGCCGAAGAGTTCGGAAGCCCGCCCCCGGAAAAAATCGAGGGGTTTTCAAATTATAATTTCCCGGTAGACCTCGACGGACAAACCGGAACAGCCACTGTGGCCGTGGTCGGCTACAAGGGCATGATGTTCCTTGAATCAGGGAATACCGAGAAATATCAGGCTGACATCGAAAAAATCTGGTATTCTCTGACCTCGACCAACCTGGCTGAAAACAATCTGTTCAAAAGTCTGGAATAAAACCCGGCCGCTCCCGCCTTTCACGGGAGCGGCCGGCCGAAACGCCAACCAATCACCGGCCATTCTCAATTATGCTCACCTATCCCCAGATTTCCCCTGTCGCCTTCTCCATCGGGCCTTTAGCGGTGCGCTGGTACGGGCTCATGTACGTTTTTGGCTTCATCTGCGCCTGGCTCCTTGGCGTCTACCGCGCGAAAAACAGCAAAACCTTCACCCGCAAAGAGTTTGAAGACATTCTCACCTGGGGTCTTATCGGCGTGGTCGTGGGCGCCCGCCTGGGATACATCATTTTCTACGACTTCAAGCTGCTCTTCACCGACCCGGCGGCCGTATTCAAAGTCTGGCAGGGGGGCATGTCCTTTCACGGCGGCCTCATCGGAGTCATGCTTTTCCAGTGGATTGCCGGCAGACGGCGCGGCAAAAGCTTTTTTGAGGTCATGGACTTCATGGCCCCGCTCGTGCCGCCAGGCCTTTTCTTCGGGCGTCTTGGCAACTTCATCAACGCCGAACTCTGGGGAAAAGTCACCGACTCGCCGGTCGGAATGATCTTCCCAAATGCCGGCCCCCTGCCCCGCCACCCTTCGCAGCTTTATGAGGCCGCGCTCGAAGGCGTCGCCCTCTTTATAATCGTCTGGATATTCTCGGCCAAACCAAGGCCGCGCATGGCGGTATCAGGCCTGTTCGCCCTCGGCTACGGCGTTTTCAGGATATTTTGCGAATTCTACCGCCTTCCGGACGCCCACATCGGATATCTTTTCGGCGGCTTCTTCACCATGGGCATGGCCCTGTGCCTGCCGCTCATAGCAATAGGCGTCATTTTGCTGGCCCTGGCCTACAAAAGGAGGTGAGCCCTTGCCGTCATTCACGGATAAAGAACGGCGCATCCTGGCTCTCGCGCAGAACGATTTGCCCGACGCCATTCAACCGTACGCGGAAATAGCCAGGCTGGCCGATGCCGAGGAAGCTGAAGTCATCGGCCTTTTGTCCAGCCTGAAAGACAAGGGAGTGATCCGCCGTTTCGGGGCCAGCATCAAGCACCAGCAGGCCGGTTTTTCCCACAACGCCATGGTCGTGTGGCGGGCGGATGAGGACGAAATCGAGCGATGCGGGGAAATCATGGCTGGAAATCCGCTGATTTCCCACTGCTATTACCGCCCGTCTTTTGCCGCCGACTGGCCTTACACGCTGTATACCATGATCCACGGCCGCAACGAAGGCGAAGTGAACCTGGTCATTGAGGACATCAGGCGAAAAACCGGGATCGGCTCATTCGCGGTCCTGGAAAGCCTGCGCGAATTCAAGAAAACATCCATGCAATACTTCGGAGAGGATTGAGCATGCCCGCTTCCGACAAATCAAAGGCCATGTTTGAAAGGGCCGCCCGGACAATTCCCGGCGGCGTCAACAGCCCGGTCAGGGCCTGCGCCTCGGTCGGGCTGCACCCGCTGTTCATAGCCCGGGGACAGGGAGCGCGGGTCATCGACCTTGACGGCAACTCATATATCGATTTTGTCCAGTCTTTCGGACCGCTTCTGCTGGGCCACGCCCACCCGGCCGTCAGCCGCGCGCTGAAGGAGGCCGTGGACAAGGGCACAAGCTACGGCGCGCCGTCGGAAAACGAGGTGCTGCTGGCCGAGAAAATCGCCGCGGCCGTGCCCGGCGTTGAAATGGTGCGCATGGTCAACTCCGGAACCGAGGCGGCCATGACCGGGCTGCGCCTGGCCAGGGCCGTGACCGGCAGAAACCGGTTCATCAAATTTGATGGCGGCTATCACGGCCACGGCGACAACTTTTTGCACAAGTCAGGCTCCGGGTTGGCCACCCTGAGCCTGCCCGGCACGCCCGGCGTTACCGGGGCCGCGTTGGCCGATACCCTGGTCGCCCCCTATAACGACCTGAATGCGGTGAAGGCCCATTTTGACCGCTATCGCGGGGAAATATCCTGCGTATTTGTGGAGCCGGTTGCCGGCAACATGGGCCTGGTCATCCCCGGCGACGGATTTCTGGCCGGGCTGCGCCGCCTTTGCGACGAACATGGCGCCCTGCTCGTCTTTGACGAGGTGATTACGGGGTTTCGCGCGGCTTACTCCGGGGCGCAAGGGCTTTACGGAGTCACGCCGGATCTGACCATCATGGGCAAGATCATCGGCGGCGGGCTGCCCGTGGGCGCGGTCGGCGGGCGGGCCGAAATCATGCGCCGCCTGGCCCCGGTCGGCGACGTCTACCAGGCCGGCACCCTGTCGGGCAACCCGCTGGCCATGGCCGCCGGGCTGGCCGCCCTGGCCGAGCTTGAAAAAGCTGATTACGC
This sequence comes from Desulfovibrionaceae bacterium, assembly GCA_031551565.1. Taxonomy (GTDB): domain Bacteria; phylum Desulfobacterota; class Desulfovibrionia; order Desulfovibrionales; family Desulfovibrionaceae; genus Frigididesulfovibrio. Next base: position 43,644 of record JAVBNM010000030.1, read on the forward strand.
CGCCCTGGCCGGACAGGTCGAAGAGTTCTGCCAAAAAGCTGAAAAGGCGCTCAAGGGCAAAGGCCTGCCGGTGACAGTCAACCGCCTGCAAAGCATGTTCACCATTTTTTTCACCGGCACTCCGGTCACTGATTTCGCCTCGGCAAAGACCGGCGACAGCGCCATATTCACCCGCTTTTACGCGCACATGCGCGAATGCGGCGTCCTCTTGCCGCCTTCGCCCTATGAGGTCTGCATGGGCTCGTTCGCCCACGACGACACGGTATTCGCCGAAACCCTGCGGGCGGTCGAAAAATTCGCTGGATAAACGGGATGAGCGGGATGGACCGGCGGGACGAAGGCGCGGCCTTATGACGCGCGAATGCCGGCGGGAGTTCCCGGGAACGAGCCAGATACAGCGGCAAAACAACGAAAAAGGAGCGCGTGATTTGAAAGAGAGCAGACCGGCCGTTTACGTCCTTACCCGCCAGGGAGCGGAGCTTGCGGCGCGCGTTTTGTCCGTCGTTCCCGGCAAGCTGTTCGTCGCGGCGTCCGTCACGCTTCCGGCGAGCTTCCGGGCCGATGCCGCGCCGGACGTCACGGCCAATACTCCGGCCAACGGCGAAGGCGTTTCACCGGAGCGCTTTGACCGCCTGGCCGGGCTTGTCGCGCGCACATTCCACGAGCATCCGGCGCATATTTTCATCGCGGCCTGCGGAATAGCGGTACGGACCATCGCCCCGCTCCTTGTCTCCAAAGCGGTTGACCCGGCCGTGATTGTCCTCGACCAGAACGGCGAATACGTGATCAGCCTCCTTGGCGGCCACCTGAGCGGAGCGAACAGGCTGACCGAAACCCTGGCCGCCGGGCTGGGCGCAAGGCCGATCATCACCACCGCCTCCGACTGCCTCGGGCTGCCGGCGCTCGACGTGCTGGCCAATGACGCCGGGCTGAAAATAGCCGACCCCGCCCGGCTGCGCGAGGTCATGTCCGCGATGATCAGCGGCTCGCGCGTCATCCTGGTCGATCCGCACAGCCTGCTCGGCCTTGGCCACTTTCACTGCCCAAGGGCCTTTGACCGCCGCGCCGAATTGCCGGAGCAGCCACCTGACGGCAGCCCGCCCGCGCCCGCAATCTATGTGGGCGTGGATACGCCGCCGGACCGCGCCGGCCTGGCCCGGCTGGTTCCCCCCATCCTGCACGTCGGCGTCGGCTGCAAGCGCGGCGTAAGCGCCGCCGCCATCCTTGAGGCCATTGAAACGGTCTTTGCCTCAAACCGCCTGTCCCTTCTTGGCATCCAGGCGCTCTGCTCCATTGACGCCAAAGAGGACGAGCCGGGAATCGCCGAGGCGGCCAAACGCCTCAACGCCCGCCAAGCCTTTTTCGCGCCCGGAGAGCTGGACAAAATTCCCGTGACCGCCCCCAGCCCCAAGGCCCTTGAGCAATTCGGCATTCCGGGCGTGGCCGAGCCCTGCGCCCTGGCCTCTGCCGGAAAAGACGCCAGCCTGATCGCGGCAAAGCGGACCTTTCCAGGCATCACCATAGCCGTGGCCAGGAGCCGCGGAAATGCCGGTTGACGGCCTTTTCGCTCTTTTCCTTCGTCAGGCTCCGGATGCGGAATCCGCTCACGCGGCTTTCCCCGGCGCAAAACAAGCATCCTCTTTGAGCATCGCCCGCTGTCCACGCGTCCGCGAAAAGACGCGCCGTCAGCCTCAAAACCGGCGCGCCACGAAAAACACAGGTCCAAGCGAGAGAAACGACAAATGACATCACACCACCCGGCCGGAAACCGGCTTTTCGTGGCCGGCATCGGCCCCGGCGATCCCAAAGCCATGACAGTCGAGGCCCTGGAAAGCCTCAAGCAATCCGACGTCATCGCCGGATACGACGGTTACATCCGCCTGCTCCCCCCGGAGCTGCTCGAAAACCGCCGCATCATCTCCACCGGCATGACCCGCGAGATCGAAAGGTGCGGCGCGGCCATTGACGCCGCCCTGCAAGGCCGCACCGTAACCCTGGTCTGCTCCGGCGATCCGGGCGTCTACGCCCTGGCCGGGCTTGTCATAAGCCTTATCGAAAAACGCGGCCTGGCTCCGGGCGAGCTTTGCCTGGAAATCATCCCCGGCGTGCCCGCTGTCTGCGCCGCAGCAGCCCTGGCCGGAGCGCCCCTGACCCACGACTTCGCCTGCGTCAGCCTGTCTGATCTGCTCACCCCCATCGAGGTCATTGAGAAACGCCTGGCCGCGGCCCTGTCAGCCGACTTCGTCCTGGCCCTGTACAACCCGCGATCCCACAAACGAACCGCTCCATTTGAAACCGCCTTTAGCCTGGCCATGAAACTGCGCGGACCCGACACCCCCGTGGCCGTGGTGCGCGCCGCCCGGCGCGAAGGCCAAAGCGTGGCCTTCGCCCCCTTGCGCGACATCCCGGCCATGGAAATAGACATGAGCACAATCCTGATCATCGGCAACTCCGCCACCCGCATCATCAACGGCCACGGCCCGGACCCGCGAAAACCGGAGAACGGAGCCAGGATGGTCACTCCCCGAGGCTACCTGAACGGCAAGGCGTAGCCGGCGCGAAGAGCTGGGGGAGGGGGAACCGACAGGGCGATTGCCCTGATGGTTCC
>JAVBNM010000001.1:0-3980 GCA_031551565.1 Desulfovibrionaceae bacterium
TTTTTTACCCCTCCCATGGGAGGGGCAGTGGGCAGGCTCTCGCCTCCCCCGGAGTTATCGGCTATACGGGTGACAGGGGCACAGTCCATGGGAACGTGGCACTAACATTTAGCCTGGTATAAACAAACAGGGCTGGTCAGCGGGCTGGATACGCGCTTTGCCCGCACCGACTCCGGCAAGGGCATCCACATCAATATAGACCTGCAGGAAGTCATCGCCATGCGCCGGGAAATCCTGCCGCAAGACAATGAACGGAATGTAGACTGGGCCGGTGATCTGGTTGAAAGAGACTGGATGGACAGGCTGGAGCGCGAATACGCCGGGCATCAGTTCCTGTTCATTTCGGAAGGCGTGCTCATGTATCTTTCCGAAAATGATGTACGCAAGCTCCTTTCGGACATCGCCGACCGCTTCCCCGGCTCGCATATCGCTTTTGACTCGGTGGGCAGCAGAGCGGCCCGCGCGATCAACAAAAAATCAGCGGTGAAAGAACTCAACGCGACACTGAGTTGGGTCTACGACGATGACGGCGGCCTTGACGCCTGGCATCCCGGTTTGCGCCGCCTGGAGCGGGCCTACTATTTCAACAGATTCAGAACTCGCTGGGGCATATTGCGCTTGGTGCACTATACGCCGATGGGCAAATCGTCCGCCATGTTCCATTTTCTGGTGGAAAAGAAGTCGGGCTCCGAAGTCGCTAGTTGAGTCTGTACCATACCCCCCGGCCTTTGCCCTGCATGGTCAGTTGCCTGTTTTCCACCAGCTTGCGGAAATGCTCTTTCAGGGTGTTGCGGCTGGCTCCAGTGAGGATAACCATACCTTTTACGGTCACCCGCCCGTGGTCGCGGGCGTACTCCAGAATTTGCAGGGAAAGTTCCGGCAAGGCGGCCAGCACAATGTGCTCTTGCTCCACTTTCTTTTCCAGCCGCTTCATTTGCTGATGCAAGGCGCGGAGAAAAAACAACAGCCAGGGCTGCCAGTTGGGGGTATTTGTGCGGATAGTAGTTTGCGTTTGGCGTAAGGCCAGATAGTAGCCCTCTTTGCTGTTTTCAATCACACTTTCAAGGGAACTATACGGCGTATAGGCATAGCCGCAGCGCAACAGCAAAAGCGTGGTCAGAATGCGGGACAAGCGCCCGTTCCCGTCCTGAAAAGGGTGGATGGCAAGAAAGGTCACGGTAAAAATGCCGATAACCAACAAGGGATGCAGCCTTTTGGTTTCCAGAGCCGCGTTCGTCCACTCAATCAACTCGCCCATGAGTTGAGGGGTGTCAAAGGGCGTGGCAGTCTCAAAAACAACGCCTATCTGTTCGCCCTCCGCGTCAAAGGCCTTTACGTTATTAGGCAAAGTTTTGTAGTTCCCACGATGGCGCTCGTCCTTATCGCTGTGCCGCAATAAGTCTCGATGAAGCTGGCGGATATGGTTTTCCGTCAGTGGAATGTATTCCCATGACTGAAAAATTTGCTCCATAGTTTCCGCATATCCGGCAACTTCCTGCTCGTCACGCGAGGAAAAAGAACGGATAGCGAGATTGGACAGCAGCTTTTCCACTTCGCTGTCGGATAGCTTGCTTCCCTCAATACGGGTGGAGGAACCAATGCTTTCAATGGTAGCGATCCGGCGCAGCGCGGAAAGGCGTTCAGGTGCGAGTGTTCCCAAGGCTTTCCACGCGCCTTTGAACTCGTCAATTCCAGCAATCAGGCCAAGGAGTTCCAGTGTGATGTTTAGTGTGTCGGTGTTTATCATACCCATTTATACACCCACAAACACCCAATTAGTCAAGCCACAAATTCATCCATTTACACCCAATTATGAGAATTCCTGTGCAATTGTGCCACCGCCTGTGGCCCAATTAGGCGAAAACTCAATTTTGCCACTGGCGGTGGGAAATTAGCAGCGTGCCGCCTGCTCACCCGGCTGGCCGATACAGTCCGACAGAATGCGCTTTAACATATTGTATTTGTATGTATTTATGTAGACATTGGCAAAAGCAACACAGCAGAGAATACTTCATTACAGATACTTACTTACACCTACATATCCCCGTGTTGACGCCAGTAAAATCAACTGATTACATATAAAATGTAATCCGTTTTTTGATCCAACGATTGGCTATGCGCCAATCGCTTTTTGCAAAGGCTCGAAGGGTAGGACTTTCGGGCCTTTTCTCTTTGCGAATACACGGTCTAGTTTACCGCGGAACGTTTTACGAAATTGGGAAGGGGCGGGATGAAAAAGGAGCGCTTCGCCGCAAACGTCGCCCGACGCGATCAAGGCGAACAGGCGTCCACCGTCTATTTTCCGGACTCCGCCTCCAGACGCTTTTTGGTTTTGCCGGTGGGCTTTGCGGTGAGCGGATCTTCCGGCCAGGGATGCTTGGGGTAACGACCGCGCATTTCGGCCCGTACCTGTTTGTAGGCATTGGTCCAGAAATGCCGCAGATCGCCCGTGACCTGCAAGGACCGCCCGGCCGGAGAGAGCAGGTGCAGCATGACCGGCACGCGGCCGTTCGCCAGGAGTGGGGTGTCGGTCCGCCCGAACATTTCTTGCAGTTTTACCGCCAGAACGGGCGGTTCGCCGCGCAGCGCCGGCAGATAATCAACTTGGGCCGAGGAGCCGGAAGGCAGGTTCAGCCTTTGGGGAGCCTCCTCTTCCAGGCGCCCCGGCAACGGCCAGGGCAGCAGGGCGCGCAGGGCCGCGCCCAGATCGACGGCGGAAAACTGGGAACGCCGGCTCACCCCATCCATCCAGGGCAAAAGCCAGTTCGATTCCGGTTCATCGGCCAGTCTGGCGGTTAAGGCGGCATCGCTTACATCCGGCCAGACTTTTTCCCTGTCGCCCTCCGTCCGCTCCAAGCCGCGCAGCATAATCACGCGTGCCTGAAACTGGCGCAGCTCCTCGGTCCAGGGCAAACTGTCCAAGCCTGAAGAGATGACGCCTTCCAGCAGGGCCTTTCCCATCCGTCCGCTCAAATCCGGCGTAGGCGGGAGGTTTTTTTTCCTCCAAAACCAACGCTCCGAGCCGCCGTACGGAGCGGCAGATGACCGCTTCGCTCCGGCGGTCCCAATACACTTCGTCCTCAAGGCGGGCCCTTCCGCCATGCAGGCGCAGCAGATCGTCCAGGGCGACGGGCGCGGCCAGATGCACGCGCCGGTTGACGCCGTTGCCCAGGCTTGCCGTGGCCAGCCAGGGCTCGGATGCCAGCGGGTCATGCGCGGGCAGTTCCGCCCCCTGGCCGGAAGCCAGGCGGAAGCTCCCCAAGCCCCGGCGCTGGGCGATACGCTCCGGCCAGGCCAAGCTGAGCAACGTCCCGCAGGAATCCTCCTCGCGCGGACCGGGCAATCTGAAGACGCTTTTCAGGCCGGACAGGCGATGGATTTGCTCGGCGGCGTCCCTGAGCCGTTTGTTTTCCGGCCGCTGTAAAAGAGTGAGACGCAAACGGATATCCGTGCCGATCTCCCCGGCGGCGTTTTTGCGCAGAGGATCGCGCTCCGAAACCAGGGCGGCCAGGCAGGCGGCCACGCTGGAGAGGTCCGCTTCCAGCTCCGCCGCGCGCAGCACCATGTGGGCCAGGCGCGGGTGCAGAGGCAGGCGGGCCAGTTTTTGCCCGTGCGGGGTGATGACAAGCCGGCTGTCCGGCCCGGAACGGGCGGCTTCCAGAGCGAGCAGCGTTTCAGCGGCGTTTTGCAGGGCGGCTTCCGGCGGCGGGGTCAGCCAGGGCAAGGCGGCCGGTTCACTGCCCCAGGCCAGGGCGTCCAGGTAAAGCGCGGCAAGGTCCGCATCCAGAATTTCCGGGCGGACTTGCGGAAGAAGGTGTTCCCGCTCGGGCCAAAGGCGCAGACACAGGCCCGGCTCCAGACGACCGGCCCGGCCGGCCCGCTGGTCGGCCGCGTCCCGGGTGAGGCGGACCGTCACCAAACGGCTCAGGCCGGTGGCGGGCTCGAAACGCGGGCCTCGGGACAGCCCGGCGTCAACAACA
>JAVBNM010000026.1:0-20691 GCA_031551565.1 Desulfovibrionaceae bacterium
CGCCCCTGTTGGTTCCCCCGCCCCCCAGCTATTCGCCCGCCGCAAAATGAAGCCCCATGCGTTTTCCGCAGAGGCAGCGGAAAACGCAAGGGGTATCGGCGTGCCGGGGCTGCCTGGAAAACAGCCGCCATGCACAGTGCGGAGGCGCTTTTGACGGTGCAAAAGCCCGGGCGCTCAGGCCCGGTGGGGTCATGTCCCGGCAGGGTCATGCCCCGGTGGCGTCGTCCGGCCCTACTCATCCTTTCATCTTAACTTCGAAGCGCTTGCGATGCGCCCATACTTTTGGGGCGGCTTTTCCGGTGGACCGGGGCGGCTGTCCCTGCGATCGGCGCACTTGGTCAGACGGGCAATTCGGTTAAAACGGCCGGGACCGGCGACGCGGCAATATCCGCGGTTTGGCCGTTTTGCCTTGCCAGGGGCCGTTGAACGGGGTCCGGCAAGGAACGGCGGTTGATATAAAATAAGAGCTTATTTTTCAAATGGTTTTAGGGTCGAGCCTTAATTCGCCTGCTTGCGGATGAAGGAGGGCGTTTCAAAGTCATCCTCGTCAAAAATGAACTCGTCTTCTCCCGGAGCGTGCGCGTTTGTGCGGCCGCCCACGCTTCCCCCGCCGGCCGGGGACTGTCTGCGCAGGTATGCGGGCACGTTCAGGTTGGCCGATGATTGCGCGTTTTTGCTCAAGGCCGTTTGCAGGGTCGGGTCAACCGTGTTCAGGCCGTGGGGCATGGCCGGGGCCTGCTGGACCTGCTGCTGGGAAGCGCCTTTGCGCAGCGGGGTGACGGACGCGGCCTTGTGCGGCTGCTGGGCCAGGTTGTGCGAGTCAATGCCGGTGGCGATGACGGTGATGCGCATTTCCTCGCCGACCGAGTTGTCGGTGACCGTGCCGAGGAACACATGGACCTCGTCGTGCGCGGCTTCGTAGACGATGCTTGTGGCCTCGCTGACCTCGTCAATGGTGAGGTCGTCGCTGCTGGTGATGTTGACCAGGACGTGGCGGGCGCCGTCAATGGAAACGTCTTCGAGAAGGGGGCTGGTGATGGCCTTCATGGCGGCCTCGCGGGCGCGGTGCTCGCCCGAGGCCACGCCCGTGCCCATCATGGCCAGGCCAGACTCGCACATGACCGCGCGAACGTCGGCGAAGTCGAGGTTGATGAGGCCGGGGATCATGATGAGGTCTGAAATGCCTTTGACCGCGTGGCACAGGACGTCGTCTGCTTTTTTGAGCATTTCGACGAACGGGGCCTTTTTCGGGGCCAGTTGCAGCAGGCGGTCGTTTGGAATGGTGATCAGGCTGTCCACATATTGCCTGAATTCCTGGATGCCGGCTTCGGCCGCTTCGAGGCGTTTTTTTCCTTCAAAGAAAAAGGGCTTGGTGATGACGCCAACGGTCAGCGCGCCCATTTCCTTGGCCGCTTTGGCGATGATGGGCGCAGCGCCCGTGCCGGTGCCGCCGCCCATGCCGGCGGTGACGAAGACCATGTCGGCCTCGCTGATGGCCTTCATGATCTGGTCCATGCTCTCAAGCGCGGCCTCGGCTCCCATGCGCGGGTTGCCCCCGGCTCCCAGGCCTTTGGTCAGCTTGGCGCCGATTTGGATTTTGTGGTCGGCCCTTGAGCGGCTCAAGGCCTGCACGTCGGTGTTGACCGAGATGAAAGTCACCCCTTGCAAAGCGGACGAGATCATGTTGTTGACCGCGTTTCCGCCGCCGCCGCCCGCTCCGACAACTTTGATGCGAGCCGGGGCATCATCAATGATTTCCAGGTGTTCTAATGACATGGCGCCTCTCTCCTTGCCTTCTCTTCCGAAAGTGAATTTCCAGGTTGTTTTACAATTAATTAATCTATCTGTAAATAACGGCCTTTCCAGAAGCCGCCGTTGCAATCGTCATAAGGGCATTTTTTCAGGAAATATCCACGAACCATTTCTTCATGCGCGACAAGACCCTGTCAAACACGTTGTCGTCGCGGATGCGTATCTCGCGTTTCGAGCCTTCCTTGTCCGCGCCGTAGCACAAAAGGCCGACGGCGGTGGCGTATTTCGGGCTGTTGACCACGTCGCGCAGTCCGCCGACATTGCGCGGATAGCCGATGCGCGTGGGCAGGTTGAAGATCTGCTCGCCAAGCTCCTGGCAGCCGTCGATAAGGGCTGTGCCGCCGGTAAGGACGACGCCCGCGCCGATCAGGTTCTTGCAGCCGGAGCGGGTCAGTTCCTGATCCACGAGGGCCAGCATTTCTTCCATGCGCGGCTGGCAGATTTCGGCCAGGATCTGGCGGGAGAGCGTTCTGGGTTCGCGCCCGCCAACGCTTGGCACTTCGATTATCTCGTCGTGATGGACCAGATCGACCATGGCGCAGCCGTATTTGACCTTGATTCTCTCGGCGCTGGCCATTGGGGTGCGCAGGCCAAAGGCGATGTCGTTGGTCAGGTTCTGGCCGCCGAGCGCGAGAACTCCGGTGTGCTTGAAGGAGTTGTTGGCGAAGATCGCGTAGTCGGTGGTGCCGCCGCCAAGGTCGACCAGGGCGACGCCGAGCTCGCGTTCTTCTTCGGTCAAAACGGCCTGGGACGAGGCCAGGGCCTCAAGCACGATGTCGGAGACGTCAAGGCCGCTGCGGTGGCAGGAGCGCACGATGTTCTGGGCGCTGGTGACCGCGCCGGTCACGATGTGAACCTTGACCTCAAGCCTGACCCCGGCCATTCCCAATGGGTGGGCGATGCCGCGCTGGTCGTCGACGATAAATTCCTGGGGAAGGGTGTGGATGACCTCCCGGTCGAGCGGGATGGCCACGGCCTTGGCCGCGTCAAGCGCCCTTTCCACATCTTTCGGCGTGACCTCGCCGCCTTTGACCGCGATGACGCCGTGGCTGTTGAAGCCCTTGATGTGGCTGCCGGCGATCCCCGCGTAAACCGAGCGGATCTCGCATCCGGCCATGAGTTCGGCTTCCTCGAGGGCTTTTTGCACAGACTTTACGGTCTCTTCAATATTCACCACAACGCCCTTGCGCAGGCCTGTGGAGGGGCTTGTGCCGATGCCGACTATATCGACGCCGTTGTCGGTAATTTCCCCGACAACAGCGCATACCTTGGTGGTTCCGATATCAAGTCCGACAATGAGGTCTGATTTTGCCATTTTCCTGTCTCCCGCCGATTCGCGCGGCCTAATAAATTCCCAGTCCTGCCGGATGCTCACCCGGCCCTGACCACCCAGACGTTCGAACCTTCCGCCTTGATCTGGCGGATGATGCCAAGCTCGCCCCGGCGGTGCAGGTCAGCCACCGTGCGTCCCAGGCGTTCCAAATTCGCCGACCATTCCTCAAGCCCGATGGTGATGGTCAGGTTGATATTCTCCAAAAACACCTCGACCCCGCGCGCCGCTGAAAGCCTGACCAGCCTGATGGCCAGCATCTCGGACGGCAAATCAGCCCCGGCGAAGCTGCGCAAAAGGTCGGGCAAAGACGAGGCCGCCTCTTCCGCGCCGTTTTCTATCTCAAGCAGGGGCAAAACCTCAAACTGCCCGGGCGCGACAGGCGCGATGACCTGGCCGTGCGCGTCGGCATAGTTGAGCGTTTCGCCGTCGACCATCCAGAAATGGGGAGTTCTCTCTTCAATCGTTATAACTAAAGTATCCGGCAGCACACGCTTGACGGATACTTCCTTTACCCAAGTATGGCCGGCCAGGGCCCTTTCGACGTCGTCGATGGAGATGGCCAGAGCGTTGGCTCCATCCTCGATCCCGGCAACCTCTAGAATTTCTCTAGACGTTAACCTGGAATTGCCATGCACATCAATAGTTTTAACTGAAAAATAATTGCTGGAAGTGGCATAGCGGTAGCCGTAAATCAGCCCCACGCTGATTCCGGCGAGCAAAATCACGGCCAGGCCGATAATGCCGGCGGTCATAAAAGATTTGCCCAATCCCCGCCAGGGGATGTTGATGCTGATCTTTCTGGCCGGCTTTTGGTCTTCGGGCTTGGCCTTGGCCTGGCGGCGGTTGGCCGAGTCGCTGCCGCCGCGCTTTAAGCTGACCCGGCGCGGCGCCCGGGCTGTTGTCACGCGCTTGCTCATTGCCATACGCGCACCTCAAGTTCGAGAGAGTGTCCGGACTGGGCCAGCACTTTTTCCCTGGCCAGTTCGATAAGTTCCATGGCCTGATCAAATGAGCCGCTGCCGTCGTTGACCAAAAAGTTCGCGTGGACTTCGGAAAAACGCATGCCGCCCGCGCCCTTGCCTTTAAGCCCGGCCCGGTCGATGAGCATGCCCGCCGGGGCGTCCGGGGCCGGGTTTTTGAACACGCAGCCCGCCGTGCGCTCGGCAATCGGCTGGGAGGAACTTTTTTTATGCAGGCATTCGCGCATGTGCTCCCGGATTGACGGTTCCCGGCCGCCGGCAAGGGCCAGGGTGGCCGAGACGATCATGAACCAGGAATCGCCGGGATGGCCGCGTTCGGCGCACCCGCAAGGGCTGTTTTGCCTGCCGCCGTCATTCCCCAGGCCTTTTATCGCGCATTTGCGGTAGGAAAACTCGATATCGGCCGCCGGCACCCGCACAAGCCCGCGTTTGGGCGAAAACACCTCGATTGAATGGACCATGCGCCCGGTTTCAGCCCCGAACGATCCCGCGTTCATAAAGACCGCGCCGCCGAGGCTGCCGGGAATCCCGGCCAGGCCGGACATCCCGGCCAGCCCGTTTGCGGCGGCAAAGGCCAGCACCTGGGGCAAAGACACGCCCGCTTTGGCCCGGACCAGGGTGAGATCGTCCTCCCGCCCGGCGATGGACGGCGCCTCGCCCCTGGGCGGCCCAGGGGGCGGAGTTACAAGCGTGATCGGCAGTTCCCGGTCAGCGGCCAGAATGTTCGTGCCCCGGCCAAAGACAGCGGGCCTGCCTCCCAGGCTTGCCAAAAGTTCCGGCAGCGCGGCCAGGGCGCGCTCGTCGTTGACGCGCACTTCGGCCACAGGACAGCCGCCGATCCCGATGGAGGTCCGCTCGCGCAGGCTTTTCGCCTTTATGACTTCAAGTCCGGCAGGGCTTTTCAAGTCTCAGTTTCCTTTTGCTTTGGCGTCCAGATATTTCTGGCCGATCGTCCAGATGTTGCCGGCGCCCGTGGTTATGAACAGGTCGCCGGGTTTGAGGGTTTTGGGCAGAACGGCCGAAAGCTCTTCAAAATCGCGGCAGAAGGTCACGTCGGCATTTGAGGCCTTGCGGATGCCCTGGGCCAGGTTTTCGCCGGTCACGCCGGGTATGGGCTTTTCCGAGGCCGGGTAAATTTCCGTGAGCAAAAGCTTGTCCACGCCTTTGAAGGCCCGGCAGAATTCGTCGAACAGGCCTTTGGTCCGGCTGAAGCGGTGCGGCTGGAAGGCCATCACCAGGCGCCTTTCCGGGTGGGCGTGCCTGGCGGTCAGAACCGTGGCCGCGATTTCGGCCGGGTGGTGGGCGTAGTCGTCAACGACCAGGATGTCGTCAACCTCGCCCTTGCGCTCAAAACGGCGGCCCACGCCCGTGAACCTGGCCAGGCCCCGGATGCAGGTATCGGCCGAGATGTCGGCCTGCATGGCCACGCCCATGGCCGCCAGGGCGTTCAAGATGTTGTGCTGGCCCGGATGCGACAGGCAGACCTCGCCCAGCCGGCAGCCTTTCAGGCGGACCACAAAACGGCTGACCTGTCCGCAGGAGATGATTTCAGCGGTCAAATCGTTGCGGGTGTTGAACCCGTACGTCAAAACCGGCCGTTTGATGCGCGGCAGAATGCGGCGCACGCCGGGGTCGTCCCCGCAGACCACGTTGATGCCGTAGAACGGCACCTTGTTCATAAATTTGACAAAGGCCTCGTCAATGCTTTCCTGATCCGGGTAATAGTCGAGGTGATCGAGATCGACGTTGGTGACCACGTTCATGATCGAAAACAGGCACAAAAACGAGCCGTCAGATTCGTCCGCCTCGGCCAGAAAATAGCGTCCCTCGCCGAGTTTGGCGTTGGCCCCCCAGGCGTTGAGCTTGCCGCCGATGATGACGGTCGGGTCAAGCCCGGCTTCCTCGAAGATGGCCGCCGTGAGCGAGGTGGTCGTGGTCTTGCCGTGGGTGCCGGCCATGGCGATGCCGGTGCGCAGGCGCATCAACTCGGCCAGCATCTCGGCCCTGGGGATGATCGGGATGCCGTTGTCCTGGGCCATGACGACTTCGGGGTTGTCTTCCTTGACCGCTGTCGACTTTACCAGGACGTTGGCCCCGCTGACGTTTTTCTTGTCATGCCCGATGGCGATCTTGGCCCCGAGCGAGCGCAGCCGCAAAACGGTCTGGCTTTCGGCCAGATCCGAGCCGTGGACGGTGTAGCCCAGGTTGAGCAGCACTTCGGCTATGCCGCTCATGCCCGAGCCGCCGATGCCGACCATGTGTATGGTTTGAACTCTGTTTCGCATGGTAGTCCTTGCAGTCGTATTCATCCGTTTTGTCCGGCCAGGGGCCTTTTGAGCAGTTCCACAAGGCCGTCCACCACGCTGGCGGCGGCGTCTGGTTTGGCCACCATCCGGCAGCGGGCCGACATTTCCGAAAGTTTCGCCTTGTCGTTGATCAACGCAATCACGGTCTTTGACAGCGCTTCCGGCTTGCCGTCGGGCGGGGCGAATTCCTTTTGCTCAAGCGTTATGGCCGCGCCCTCGCGTTCCAGGGTCTTGGCGTTGTAATACTGATGGTTGTGCGTGGCTGTCGGCAGGGGCACAAGCACCGCCGGCAGGGCCGCGGCCATCATTTCGGCCATTGATGTGCCCCCGGCCCGGCAAAGGGCCATGTCGGCCCAGGCATAGGCCTTTTGCATGTCATTGATGAAGGCCTCCACCCTGACGTGTTCGGCTTTTTCTTCCCTGTATTTTTCCCGGATGCGCTCATAGTCGGCCGCGCCCGTCTGGTGGCGGATTTCAATCCCGGCCTCGAGCAGCGCGGGCAAACAGGCCATGACGCCGTTGTTTATCGCTCTGGCCCCCTGGCTGCCGCCCATGATCAAAAGGCGGGGCGGCCCGGAATGCCCGGTCTTGCCCTGGTTCAGCCTGTCATAAAGCTCGACGATCGAGGAGCGGACCGGGTTGCCCACCAGAACGCTCTTGCCTTTGGGAAAAGCGCCGACCGCGTCCGGCAGGGACAGGAAGATTTTTTTCGCGAACTTGCCCGAAAGCCGGTTGGTCAGGCCGGATATGCTGTTTTGCTCGTGAATGGCCACCGGGATGCCCAAAAGTTTCGCCGCGGTCACCCCGGCGAACGAGGCATACCCGCCAAAGCCGAGAACCGCCTCTGGCTTGAATTTGCGCATTATCCCGGCGGCCTTGACCAGGCAGGGGACAAGCCCGAACGCGGCCAGAACGCCGCGCCCGCCCCGCCCGACGATGCCCCTGGCGGGCAGGCCGGCGAAATCAAGGCCGGCTTTTGCGGCCATGTCGGCCTCTGGCCCGTGTTCGCTGCCCAAAAAAAGTATTTGCGCCGCCGGGAACTTGCGCCTGATCTCTTCGGCCACGGCCAGGGCGGGGAAGATGTGGCCGCCCGTGCCGCCGGTGGTAAGGATTATGCGTTTCATACGGCAACTTCCATTGTTATTGGGCTAAGGCGTCAGGCAGGCGCTCTACGCGTTTCTTTGCCTGATCCCCCGAGACAGATTCAAGAGCACGCCCACGCAGATCATCGACGACAGCAAACTGCTTCCGCCGTAGCTCATAAAGGGCATGGGCACGCCCTTTGGCGGGGCCACGCCCATGACGACGGCCATATTCAAGACAGCCGACAGGCACAAAATCATCAAAAGGCCGAGCGCGATGAACCGATCCCGAAGTTCGGACTGCAAGATGGCGATGCGCAGGCCTCGCCAGAAGAAAACCGCGAACAGGATAAAGATCAGGGTCAGCCCGATAAAGCCGGTTTCCTCGGCCAGAACCGCGATGATGAAGTCGTTGTGCGCTTCGGGCAGGTAAAAGAGCTTTTGCATGCTGGCCCCGAGCCCGACGCCGGAAACGCCGCCCGAGCCGATGGCCAGAAACGACTGCACCAGGTGGTATCCTTCTTTGTCGGCCACGCTGAACGGGTCGAGAAAGGCCAGGACCCGGTCCAGGCGGTACGCGGCCTGGTTGATCAGCAAATAGGCCCCGACAGCCGCGATGCCCGCGGAGATGGCGAGGTAAAGCATTCTCGTCCCGCCGACCAGGCACATGAAGAACAGGAGGATGCACAAGAGCGCCGCCCCGCCGAAGTCCGGCTGCAAGAGCAGGAGATAGGCCATGACCCCGGTGACCAGGTAGGGGGGGATGACGCCCCGGCTGAAGGTTTTGATTATGTCCTGCTTGGTGGCCATGAAATAGGCCAGGTACAGGACCAGGGCGATCTTGGCGAATTCCATGGGCTGGATCCTGAACGGGCCCGCCCCGAGCCAGCGCCTTGCGCCGTTGACCTTGACCCCGAGCGGCGTGAGGGTGACGAGCAAAAGGGCGATACAGATGATGAGCGCCGGATAGGTCAGTTTGTGCAAGATGCTTTTCGGCATGCAGGCCGCGCTTATCATGGCGATGCCGCCGACCCCGGCGAACAGGAGCTGGCGTTTGAAGAAATAGTATTTGTCGGCCATGTCCCTGGCCGCCAGGATTCCGCTGGCTGAAAAGACCATCAAAAGGCCGATGGCCAGCAGCACGACCGTGATGCCCAAAAGCCACCAGTCCGGCTGGTTTTGGGCGGACTGGGCCGCGATCAGCGAATGGGCGGTCGCCGGGGAGGCGGCGCTTCTCGCGGCGCTTTGAGAGGAGCTTGCGCTGGTCATGATGCTCATTTCAGCTCCTTTGCCAGGCGGCGGAACGTATCGCCGCGTTCCTTGTAGTTGGCGAAGAGATCAAAGCTGGCCGTGGCCGGGGACATCAGGACCACATCGCCGGAAGCGGCGGTTTGCGCGGCCTCTTGCACGGCCGGCGCAAGGCCCGGATGCCACGAGATCGGGACGATCCCGTCCCAGGCCCTGGTGAAAATGTCGCGGCTGTCGCCAAACAGGATCACGGATTTGACCCGTTGTTTCACAAGCTCGCCAAGCGAGGCCAGATCTCCGCCCTTGAACTTGCCCCCGGCCAGAAGGATGACCGGGTCTGCGAAGCTTTGCAGGGCGACCTTGAGGGCGTCGACCGTGGTGCATTTGGAGTCGTTGACGTAGCGCGCGCCGCCGAATTCCGCGACCAGCTCAAGGCGGTGTTCGATCGGGGCGAATTGCCCGGCGGCTTCGGCGGCTTTGGCCTTGTCCGCGCCAAAGGGCGCGACAGCCAGCCAGGCGGCCTCGGCGTTGAAAGCATTGTGCCCGCCGATGAGTTTGAGATTGGGGAAGCGGTTTTGCGGGCGGATGGCTTCGATCCTTGCCTTGCAGCCGGCGGATTTGCAGAGCGTTTCCAGGTCGGGGTGGACCACGGCGAAGTCGTCCGGCGTCTGGCGGGAAAAGACGTTCAGTTTGGCGCCGGTGTATTCGTCCATGTCCGCGTGGTGGTCCAGGTGGTTCTCGGTGAGGTTCAGCAAGACCGCCGCCTTTGGGTGGAAGCTGTGGCAGGTCTGCAATTGGAAGCTGCTCACCTCAAGGACCAGAACGTCCTTTTTTTCGCATTCGCCGCGCAGGCGGGCCAGAACGTGGGCCGAGAGCGGCGTGCCGATGTTGCCGCCGATAAAGGTGGCAAACCCGGATTTTCTCAGCATGGCGTCGGCCAGGCTGGTGGTGGTGGTCTTGCCGCTGGTGCCGGTGATGGCCAGGATTGGCTCGTCGGTGTACCGCGAGGCCAGTTCCAGTTCGCCTATGAGCAAGGGGAGCCGGGCGGGGCCTGCGGCCTGGACGGGCGCGTTATCCCCGGCCTGGGCCAAGAGCCTCTCGAGCGCGGGCAAAGGCACGCCCGGGCTGGTCACAACGAGGGCCGCGCCCATGAACTGCTCCGGCGTGTGGTCGCCGCAGATGATCTCGATGCCTTCTTTTTCCGCCAGCGCGGCGAAAGCGGCGCTGATATTGCCGGCCTTCCTGTCAAGCAGCCTGACTTTTGCCCCAAGGTGCGCCAGAAGACGCGCGGCCGCCTCGCCGGAGACGCCCGCGCCGACCACGACGGCCAGATCGCTCTTGGCGAACAGGGGCGCCCGTTTGTCGGAAAGTATGCTTGAAGTCGCGGCTGGGTTCATTTTCGCAAATCCAAAATTAGCGCAGTTTAAGGATTGACAGTGCCACAAGCCCGAGCAGGGCGGAGGTGATCCAGAACCTGATGATGATCTTTGATTCCGGGGTGCCTTTCAGCTCGAAATGGTGGTGCAAAGGGGCCATGCGCAGCAGGCGCTTGCCGCCGCTGAACTTGAAATAGCCGACCTGGAGGACCACCGACAGCGTCTCGACCACAAACAGCCCCCCCACCACCAGAAGGACCAGCTCCTGCTTGCACAAAACAGCCAGATAGCCAAGGGTACCGCCAAGGGAAAGGGAGCCGACGTCGCCCATGAACATCTGGGCCGGGTAGGCGTTGTACCACAAAAAACCAAGCCCCGCGCCGATGAGCGCCCCGCAGAGAACCGCCACCTCGCCAACGCCGGGAACGTGGGCGATTTGCAGATATTGCGCCATCTTCACGTTTCCGGCCACATAAATGAAGATCGCAAAGCAGATTGCGGCGATGACCGTGGGGCCGATGGCCAGGCCGTCAAGCCCGTCGGTCAGGTTCACCCCGTTCGAGCAGCCGACCATGACGATGACCGCGAACGGCAGGTAAAACCAGCCCAGATCCGGATTGATGTTCTTGAAAAACGGCACGGCCAGGGTCGTTGAAAATGCCGGGAGCGTGAACAGGATGCCCATGGCGATGGCGGCCACCGCGATTTGCCCGGCGAGCTTTGTTTTGGCCGAGATGCCCTTGTTGTTGCGGCGCTTGATTTTCAAATAGTCGTCGGCAAATCCCACGGCGCCGAAGCCGAAAAACACCAGCAGCGTCAGCCAGATATACGGATTGGTCAAATCGGCCCAAAAAAGGACGCTGATCAGCAGGCTGAAGGCGATAAGCAGGCCGCCCATGGTCGGGGTGCCGGCTTTTTCCAGGTGAACCTTGACGTCCTCATGAATGTACTGGCCGAACTTGAGTTTTTTCAGAAACCTGATGAACATGGGGCCGGCGAGGATCGAAATGATCAGCGCGGTCAGAAGCGCCCAGATCGAACGAAAGGTTATGTATCTGAATACGTTGAAAAGCGATATTTCCGAGCTGAGCGGAACCAGGAGATTATAAATCATCGGCGTCTCCCCCGGAACCCGGCCTCGAGCCCGGCCTCGAGCCTGGTCTTGAGCCCGGCCTCGAACCTGCCCTGGAATCTGCCCTGGAGTCTGTCCTGGCCTTCGGCGCGGATTTTGCGCCGGATTTCGGAGCGCAGTCTCCAGTCGCGGCCTGCCCGGCCTCGGCCCAATCCTTGAAAGCGTCCACCAGAATTTCAAGCTTGTTCGAGCGTGATCCCTTGAACAGGACCAGGCCGTTCTTCATTCCGGCTTCATTCAGGCTGCGCATCAAATCATCCTGATCGTTGATGTTGTGGAAAAAACCTTCATAATTCTCCAGGCCGAGCCCGGACCTGACGTGCGCGTCTGACGCTCCCTTCCAGAATACGCCCACGGCGCCGGAGCGGGCGGCCAGCTTGCCCAGCTCAACGTGTTCTTTTTCGGAATATTCCCCCAGTTCCAGCATCTCTCCGAGAACCAGGCAAAGCGGCAGGCCGTCCTCCCGGGCGATGAGTTTCGCGGCCTCAATCATGCGCGCGGCCGAAAGGGGGTTTGAGTTGTAGCTGTCATTGATTACGACAAAATCTCCGGCCTTTTCCTGCAAAAACCGCTGGCGCGGCAGCACAGCCTCGCCAAGGCCGCTCAGTATCTCTTTGGCCGCAAGGCCAAGGCGAAAGGCCGCTATGAAGATGGCGGCCACGTTTTCCGCGCCGTAATCACCCCTGAACGGGGCTTTTGCCTCATATTGGCGCCCGTTTACTGTCACAAGGAATCTGCCCGTGGTTTCCGAGTCCGGCCCTTGATAAACAGCGGTGCAGGCCGCCAGGGTTTGATCCTCTGCGGCCGAGAAGTAGATGACCTCAACGCTCGCGGCCTTGTTTTTCGCGGACCGGGCGAGCACCTCGGCGCAAAGATCCGGGTAGTCGGCGCTGATGAAAATACGCCCGCCGGGGAGGACGTAATCCATGAGGCGCGCCTTGTAAGCGGCCGTTCCCCTGTCGCCAAGACCCTGCATGTGGCCGGCCCCGGCGTTGAGGATGAGAGCCGCGTCCGGCCTTAGCATGTCGCCAAGCTCGTCCATGTCGTGCGGATTGCTGATGCCGGCCTCGATCACCCAGAACGAGGCCTCGGCCGAGGCGTTGAGCATGCTCAGGGGCAGGCCGATCTGGTTGTTCAGGTTCAGGGGCGTGCGCTCGGTATGGCCGCGCACGGCCAGCACCTGGGCGAGTACTTCCTTGACCGACGTTTTGCCGGCCGTGCCGGTAAGGCCGATCACGGTCGCAAGAGAAGTGTTGCGGTGGCAGGCGGCCAGGCGGCCCAGCGCCTTTATGCAGTCCGGCACGAGAAAGATCGGCGGCAGAGGCGTGTCTTCGCCCAGGTCGTCCTCGCCGATGTTCCAAAACGGGTTTTCCTCGGCGACAATGGCCGCTGCGCCGGCTTTCACGGCGGCAAGGGCGAAGTCGTGCCCGTCGACGCGCTCGCCCCTGAGGCAGAAAAAGATATCTCCGGTCCTGACCAGGCGGCTGTCGATGCTGGCCCCTGTGGGGTAGAGGTCGGCCCAGCCGTCGAGAAGCCAGGTCCGCAGGGCGGCCTTGAATTCCACGCTGAACTCGCTGGCGCGCAGGTAAAGGTCGATCCTCTCATCCTGCACCCGGTGGTGCGGGTTGCGGTGGGAAATGACCGTATCAGGCCCGCATCCCAGGCAAAATGCCGCTTCAGCCAGAGTCAGCCTCATTGCATAAGTCCTTTCAGTATGTCCTGGTCGCTGAAATCGATCTTGGCGCCCTTGATAATCTGGTATGTCTCATGCCCTTTTCCGGCGACCAGAAGCGCGTCGTCCGGGCCGATCAGCGCGACGGCCCTGGCGAGAGCCGAGCGGCGGTCGGCGATGGCGTGGACCTCTTTGCAGCCCGCGAGCCCGGGCATGACATCGGCCATGATCGCCTCCGGCTCCTCGTGCCTGGGGTTGTCGGAGGTCAGGACGGCCACGTCCGAATTGTCGGCCACGGCCTTGCCCATGAGCGGGCGCTTGGCCCTGTCGCGGTTGCCGCCGCAGCCGAATACCGTGACGATGCGCTTAAAGCCGGCGGCCCGCAAACCCTTGATGGCGTTGACCAGGGCGTCGGGCGTGTGGGCGTAGTCGACAAACACGTTAAGGCCTTTGTCGTTTTCCACGCGTTCCAGCCTGCCCCTGACGCCGGTGAAATCAGACAGGGCAGAAAACAGGGAGGCGTCAAGGCCAAGCCCAAGGCAAAGGGCCTGGGCGGCCATCAGGTTCATGGCGTTGAAACTGCCGACCATTTTTGAATCCAGCTCCCATTTGCGGCCCTGGAACTCCATTTCCAGATGCATGCCGGCCGGGGTCATGGACAGCACCCTGCCCTTGAGGTGGCGGGCGAAACCGGGGTTGTCCTCAAAGCCGTAGCTGAAAACATTTTCTCCGCGCATGCCGGGATCGGCCAAAAGCCGTCTGCCGTAGGGGTCGTCGCTGTTTATGGCGCAGATTTTATCGCCAAGCGGGCAGCCGCCTTTTTCCGGCGGCAGGAAGAGCAGGCGCTTGGCCTTGAAGTAGTTTTCCATGTCCCCGTGAAAGTCCAGGTGGTCCTGGGTCACGTTTGTGAGCATGGCTCCGGCAAAGTCGATTCCGGCAACGCGGCCTTGGGCCAGGGCGTGCGAAGAAACTTCCATGAAGGCGATGTCCACGCCCGCCGCGGCCATCGCGGCCAGCTTCCCGTGAATGACCAGGCAGCCGGGAGTGGTCAGGGCCGCGTCCTCACGGTGCCCCGGCCAGCGGTATTCCACCGTTCCGAGAACGCCGACCTTTTTCCCGGCCGCTTCAAACAGGCGCTCCAGAAGATAGGTTTCGGTGGTTTTGCCGTTGGTGCCGGTGATGCCGATGACGGACGGGCATTTTTCGTCAGTGCAAAAGGCGGCTCTGGCCAGCAGGCCAAGGCCGGCGATGATGTCCTGAGCCGGCACAAGCGCTGCCTTGCCGTTTGTCTCAACCGACGCGGCCAGGCCGGCGTCGCAGACCACATAGGCGGCCCCGGCTCCAAGAGCGTCGGCAAGCCATGCCTCGCCGCCCTTTGCGCCGGGGGCGGACGGGGGGAGAATGACGAAGACCCCGCCCGGCTGCACCGAGCCGGAGTGGCAGGTCACGCCGAGCCTGTTTTGTTTGACCAGGCGGCACAGATCTTCCAAGCTCAACTGGCTCCGGCCTTCCTGGGGGGGCGTCGTTTGGCCGCGACTCATGTGTTTTTCTCCTCAAGCCAGAGCACGAAGACGCCCTGGGCATTTCCTTGCGGCCAGGCGCTGCCTGGTTCCGGCGACTGCCTGATCACCGTGCCGCTCGAGCCTTTCAGGGTGGGCACGATTCCCTGGGCCGCGAAAACCTCTATGGCCCGCTGCATATTCAGGCCGACCACGCTTGGAACTTTGTCGCTCTTGACGATTGGCGCGCCGACCCGGTTGGCTTCATCCACTTTCGCGGCCTGTCCGGCAGGTTTTTCCGGGGCCTGGGCCTGCGCCCTCTGGTTTCCGGAGTTTTTGGCGTTCGGTTTGCCTTGGGCGGGCGCGCCGCCTTTGCGCGTTGACGATTTTTGCAATTCCTGCAGCGCGTCGCTGACAATCGAGGTCATCGGGCTTTGCTTGGCCATGATGTTTTCCAGGGCCTGGGCGGCGCCGTTTTCTTTCTCTTTGGAACGCGCCAGGATTTCTTCCGCGTCAGGCAAATGCCCGTGGTAGGCCATTGTGCGCAGGGCCACATCCTTGAAGACCGGGGCCGCGATGATGCCGCCGTACTGGTTTTTGACCGGCTCGTCCAAAAGAACCAGCACCAGGTAGCGCGGCTTGTCGGCCGGGATCATCCCGACAAACGAGCCGACCCGGCCCTTGCCGTATTTGCCGGTTCGGTCGGCCTTTTGGGCCGTTCCGGTCTTGCCGCCGGCGACAAGTCCGGAGATGCGGGCCTGCCTGCCGGTGCCGCCGTCTTCTTCAACAACCTCGCGCAGCATGTCCCGGACGATTTTCACGGTCTCTTCGGAAAATATGCGCTCCTTGGGCGCGTCATTCAAGTCCTGGTCGTCGGGGTCAGCCATGAGCAGCTTCAGGGGGCGCTTTGTGCCGTCTCCGGCAAGGCAGAGGTAGGCCTGGGCCATCTGGGCCAGGTTGGCCGAAAAACTCTGGCCGAAGGATGTAGCGGCCAGATCGATTTCCTGCCACCTGGTGTATGGGCGCAAAATGCCCTTGGCTTCGCCGGCCAGAGGCAAATCGGTTTTTTCGCCAAAGCCGAGCATGCTCAGGTAGGCGTGCAGCTTCTGAGCGCCAATGGCCGCGCCGATCTTGGCCGCGCCGATGTTGCTTGAGACGTGCAGGATCTTCCTGACCGGCAGGATGCCCCAGGAGTGGGTGTCGTGGATTGTGGCCGAGCGCAGTTTCCAGCGCCCCTTTTCGCAGTTGATTTCAGTATCCGGCGTGACCGCCTTTTCTTGCAGGGCGGCGGCTATCAGAAACGACTTGATGGTCGAGCCCTGTTCCAGAGCGTCCATGGCCAGGCGGTTTCGCCTGACAAGCTGCGACGACTGGGCCGGGGCGTTCGGGTTGAAGAAAGGATACTGGGCCCAGGCCAGGATTTCGCCTGTGGGCACGTCCACGACCATGCAGCCGCCCCATTTGGCCTCGAATTTCTTGACGTTTTCGGCCAGGGCCTCTTCGGCGAAAAACTGCACCTGGGCGTCAATGGTCAGGGAAAGATCCTGGCCGCGCAGATTTTCCAGGTCGTCCTGGCTGTCCATGAGCATGCGGTTGCCGACAGCGTCGCGCTCGAAATACTGTCTGGTCTTTCTGCCGCGCAACTGATCCTCAAAGGCCAGCTCAAGGCCTTCGATTCCCTGGCCGTCAATGTTCACAAAGCCAAGAAGCTGCCCGGCCCGGTATTTGTTGGGGTAGATGCGCTCGTATTCGGTCATCAGATAGATTCCGGGCAGATGGGCCTCTTTCACGGCTTCGGCCGTGCTGAAACTTACCTTGCGGGCGATGTAGGCGAACTTTTTCTTGCTTTTGAATTTTGCCGAGAGTTTGGCTACCGGAATGCCGGTGATCTTTGACAGGCTGACCGCTGTTTTTTCAGGGTCGGCTATTTGCGTCGGGTTGACCCAGATCGTCTTGCAGTCCACGCTGCGGGCCAGGATGTTCCCGTTGCGGTCAAGGATGTTCCCGCGCACGCCGGCCACCTCGATGGAGGTCATGTGCTGCCGTCTGGCCTTCTCGGCCAGCTCGGGCCCCTGGATGACCTGGAGCTGGAAGGCCCTGGCCCAGAGTCCTGCCCACAGAACGCAAAAAAAGACGCCCACGACCCATAGCCTGGCCCGGCTCCAGTCCACCCGGCTTTTGGCCGCGACCTTCACAGGCGCGGGCTGCGTCTTCGGGGTGCGTCTGTTGGCCATGACCTTGTTGGTACGGCGTGGGAGCATGTCTTATCCTCTGGCATATATTCAAGCGCCGGCTGTTTCCGGCGCTGATTCTAATTCCGGGACGCCTTGTCAGCGCCGGCATCTTCCGCCTGGGGCGGGGTTGCCGGCAGCGGGTCCATCCGTCTGGTCTGGCCGGGGTTGGCCGGCTGCAGCCCCATATCCTTGGCCCGATCGCCAAGCTGGGACAAAAGGTGCGCCTTTTCCACCGTGAGCTTGGCCGACAAATCGGACAGGCGGGTCACCTCGTCCTTCATCGAGAGCATCTGGTAGGCCATCTGGGTGCGCTCAATATTCATCCAGACAAGCATAAGGCCAAGCGCCACAAGGCACAGGACCGAGAGTATGAGCGGCAGAATCAGGGTCTGGCCGGATTCGGCCCCGCCCTGGGCGATGCGCTTTAATATGGACATCAAATCCTCTCGGCCACGCGCATCTTGGCGCTGCCGGCCCTTGGATTGGCGGCGGCCTCGGCCTCGCCCGGGCAGACCGGCTTTTTGGTCAGAACTTTTAAAACCGGCTTTTGCCCGCACACGCAGTACGGCGCCTGCCGGGGGCAGGCACAGGGATTTTCGGCCTTGCGGAAAAAGTGCTTGACCAGCCGGTCTTCCAGCGAGTGAAAGCTGATCACGGCCACCCTGCCGCCCACGTTCAGGCGATCCACAATCTCATTCAAAAATCTTTCAAGCTCGCCCAACTCGTCGTTGACAGCCATGCGCAGGGCCTGGAAAGTGCGGGTGGCCGGGTGGTTGCGCGATGTCGCCCGCCATTTGGGCGGGTAAGCCCGCTCGACGATGCCGGCCAGTTCCAGGGTGGTTTCGATCGGCCCTTTGGCCCTTGCATCCTCAATGGCTTTCGCGATTTTTCCGGCCATGGGGTCTTCGCCCATGACCTCGATTATTTCCTTGAGCTTCGCGCGCGGGGCCTTGTTCACGAGAAAGGCCGCGTCGTTGCCCCGGCTTTTGTCCATGCGCATGTCGAGCGGGCCGTCGTTTATGAAGCTGAACCCGCGCTCGGGCCTGTCGAGCTGCAGGGAGCTGACCCCGATGTCGATCAGCGCCGCGTCGACCTTGTCCCAGCCAAGCTCGTCAAGAACCCGGCCGAACTCCGAATAGCAGGCCCTGGCCGTATGGACGCCCTCGTAAGCCGCCAGCCGCGTCCTGGCCAGTTCCAGGGCCTCGCCGTCCCGGTCAAGGCCAAGAAGGGATACGCCGGAACAGCCCATCTTGCGCGCCGCTTCAAGCAGGCCCAGAGAGTGGCCGGCCAGGCCGAGGGTGCCGTCGAGATAGCGCATTCCCGGCTTGGGAGGCAGATAGGCCAGCACTTCATCGAAAAGAACTGGAATATGAATTTCGTCGTTCTGGCCCATAGTGCGCTCTTGATGCTGAAAAAATGCGGGGGCGGTTTTGCCGGCCGGACGAAAAATCCCCGCAGCGGCCCGGGTTGGTCCTGATCCGGCGGACAGGTCGGGTGCGCGGGAAGTGCGTTTGTGTCCCAGGCCTGTATAGTTGCAAATGACGTCAGAAGCCGAAATCTATGCCTGTTTCCGCGATATGCTGGGCGACGTCGTCGAAGTTCTGATCCAAAACCGGCGCCAGCCTTTCCGGCGACCATATTTCAAGCCGCCTGCCCTGGCCGACCAGCATGACCTCGCGCTCAATGCCCGCATACTGCATATGCTCTTTTGACAGGCGAATCCTGCCCTGGCCGTCAAGGGGCATCACCTCGGCCCCGCCGATGACCAGCCGCCTGAAATCTCTGACGCTGCGGGCCGGGTTTTTGATGCGGTTCATCTTTTCTTCAAATTCTTCCCAGTCCGGCATGGGGAAGCCGACCACGCATCCGTCGTAGGTGGTAAGGACGATCTTGCCCTCTGCGGATGAGGCATTGACGATCTCCCTCATGTCCGGAGGGAGCATCAGTCGGCCTTTTGGGTCCAGGCTGCGTGAGCTTCTGCCGCGAAAATACATAGTTGCCTTGACGGAGTAGGGATTGGACAAACTGGGGTGACTTTTACCACAACTTACCATTTTTTACCACTATTCCCCCATGCGGGCGGTTGTGTCAAGAAATAATTGGAAAAGAATGAAAGTTGCGTGATTGCCGCGCCTTATGAGGAGTTTACCGCCGGGCGGGCAAAGCCCGCCCGCAAGCGGAGGAGTTTTTTGCGCGGATTTGGCGGGGAGGTTCCTGGGCCGGGCGGGGGGTGGCCGGCCGGGCGAGGCCGGGCCAGGCCGGCAAATGGGCGGCAAATGGGCGGCAAACGGGCGGGCGAAGGGCGAAAAGCGAAAAGCGGTCCAGCCGGGGACGTCTTTATTTCCGGGATGCCCTCATTTGAGCGCAAGCCCCTGCGGGACGCTCACCCCGAAGGTTTCCCCGTGCAGCAGGTAGATGAAGTCTTCGGACGTGCGGGCGCATTGTCCGCCTTCCAGCAGCCGGGCCGGTTTTATCCCCAGGGAATTGAGAACAAAGGGCAGGCTGAGCTGATCCCTGCGGCTGAATTTCATGTATTCTTCCCACCATGCCGCAAACAGTTTGCCGCTTTCAGGGTGGCCGAGATCCGCGACGAAGAAATTGTTCTCGTACAGCCCGGCGTTCTGCGGATGCCCGGCGGCCAGGTAATGGTTCGCCTGTCTGCCCAGGGATTCCTTGCTGTCCTTGCCCGTGGTGTCGCAGACAATCGCCTCGAGATACAGGCAGGAGCGGTCCGGGTGGGGGATGAACCCGGCGGGCGCGCCGCTGTCTTGCACGATCCGGATGTATTTGGCAAGGTCGGCGTTGATGATAATGTTGGCGTCAACCCAGATGAACCAGCGGGCCTTTGGGAACAGGATATGGGGGTTGAGCTTGGGAAACCTGGACAGGCGGGTCAGATCCGGGTTTTCAAAAGGCAGGGGCGCGACTTCCCATATGCCGTGGCCGTCGGCCGGCGCATCGGAAAAGCAGACATAGCGGAATCCGGGATTTACGGCCATGGGCGGCAGCAGTCTGGAGTAATTGCCGGTGATGGACGTGGCCACGACAATTTCCCCCGCGCGCCCGGTTTCTCCGCCCGTTGCGTCCGGCCCGTCCAGGGCGCGGGCGGGCCCGGCGATGCGCCTGAAATTGCCGTAGTCAACCACGCTGCGCTTGATCTTTCTGCGTTCCTTGCGGCCTATCCACAGGTAATGGGCCAGCGGGTTCAGGCCGTGCTGTCTGAGCCAGGGGTAAAAGGCCAGGTAGTCGGCTGTCGAAAAATCAGGCCCGGGGTCCGGCGGTCCGGCAGGGTCCTGCGTTTCAGCCATGGCGGTGTGCAGGTAATGCAAAAGGGCGTGGCGGTAGGGCCTGATTTTGTCTCCCTGGGCCGCGGCGTAGAATTGGGGGTCAAAAAATTCGTTCGGCCTGTAGCCTTCGGGTTCGCCTATGGCGATGTAGTGGGCCAGGGGGGAAAGGCCGCTTGCCCATGTGTCGTATTGCCCGGCATACCAGTCGGGCGTGAAGAGCGGGAAAGGGGATACGCCCTTTATGGCCCCGTGGCTGATGTAGTGAAGCAGCGGGTTTTCCACGGTCCTTTCCGGGACCGGGAGCCTGGAAAAATAAAAATCCAGAGAAAACAGGGGGTGCGGGTTGTGTCTTTTTGCCACGCCCTCTGACAAAAAATGGCTCATGGCATAGCTGAAAGACCGCCTCTTCCCAAGGTAGGCCATGCAATACCATTCGTGGTCAAACAGTATGCGCGCTTCTTCGTCGATTGATATTTTTGTCGGCATTTGAACCTTGCTCTCGATTTTCCGGCTGATTCAAAAGCCGGGCTGGTCAACCCATACTCCCATTCCACCCGATATGCAAATATCCCTGAAAAACGGCCGCCCGAATTTCCGCCCGCGCCTGCCCGCATCTCAAAATGGGCTTTCCCGGACATTCCGCGCCTGCCGCAGCTCAAAAGCGCCCTTCCCATACATCCAATGCCGCTCCCACAAAAAAGGGTAAAGAGGGGAGGGGGTCCGGGGGAGG
>JAVBNM010000022.1:0-54409 GCA_031551565.1 Desulfovibrionaceae bacterium
CCTCCCCCAGCTCTTCACCGCTATACGAATTTTACAATCTGCTCCATTGGCTTACGGGATTTGGGGCGCACTTCGTCCTTTGCCGGGTAGCCCACGGCGATGACCACGGCAAACTGTTTTTCGAGCGGGATGTCGAGGAGTTCGCAGAGGCGTTCGCGGTCGAAGAGGCCCAGGATGCAGGTTCCAAGGCCGAGTTCCTCTGCTTGCAGGCAGATGGTCAGGGCGGCCGCGCCCATGTCGTTCTTGGCGAAATACTGGCTGTCGAGGAAGCAGCGGATCTTGGGCATCAGCACGGCGTGTTCTTCGAGAACAACGATAAAGGCCTTGGCCTTGGAGACGAACGCGTTGCTGCCAAGTTGCTGGGAAGCCTTGGCCACTTCGGCCACTACTTCCGGGGTTTCGGCGACCACAAAGCTCCAGGGTTGGGCGTTGCAGCCCGAGGGGGTGAGGCGGGCCGCTTCGATGCATTTGACGAGCTTGTCGTGCTCGACGGGTTTATCGGCAAAATCACGGCAGCTTTGTCTGCGAAGGCAAAGATCCATAAAGCTGGTCATATCTTTTCTCCTTGTTGGGGTGCGGGGTGAGCCTGGGTCATGCGCCTTTGCGGCGTTTTCAGTCATTTTCCTGGTCAAACAAATTCAGCGCGTCCGCGCCTTGGGCCAGCCTCTGGGCCAGCCTGGTGTGCCGGAAACGCATTTTATTGTTTTTCAAGGCCATTGCCAATGCCTTTGGCGAGCCGACCAGGATGACCAGGCGCTTTCCCCTGGTCACGCCGGTGTAGAGGACGTTGCGCTGAAGAAGCATGTAGTGCTGGGTGAGCACGGGCAGGACCACGGCCGGATATTCGGAACCCTGGGATTTGTGGACGGAAATGGCGTAGGCCGGAACAATTTCGTCAAGCTCCTCCCAGTTGTAGATGATGTTCCGGTCCTCAAAGCGCACGGCCAGTTCGCGTTCTTCCTGGCTGACGTAGCAAATCCGGCCTATATCCCCGTTGAAGACATCCTTCTCGTAATTGTTGCGGATCTGCATGACCTTGTCGTCCAGCACGAACCGGCGCTCCCCGCGCTGGAGCATCTCGCTTTGCCGGTTCAAGGCGGACTGGAGGCGCAGGTTCAGGTTGGCGGCCCCGGCCACGCCTTTGTGCATGGGCGTAAGAACCTGGATGTCGTCGACCGGATCGAATCCGAATTTGCGGGGGATGTGGTTTTTGACCAGATCGACAATCATGTCGGCGGCCTTGTCCGGATCTTCCTGGCGGATGAAGTAAAAATCGCTCATTCCGCCGGATGGGGGCGTGAGCTCGGGCGTCTTGCCCTGGTTGATCAGGTGGGCGTTGACGATGATCTCGCTCTCGGCGGCCTGGCGGAAGACCTCGGTCAGCTCGACCACAGGCACGGCCTTGCTGGCGATAATGTCGCGCAGCACGTTGCCCGGGCCGACCGACGGAAGCTGGTTGACGTCGCCGACCAGCACCAGGGTCGTGCCGAGGGGCACGGCCTTGAGCAGGTGATGCGTGAGCATGGCGTCGAGCATGGACGCCTCGTCAATGACGAGCAGGCCGCAGGCCAGGGGCGTGTCTTCGTTGCGGGCGAAACCGTCGTCTTTGGGGCTGTATTCGAGCAGGCGGTGGATGGTTTTGGCCTCGACCCCGCTGGTCTCGGCCATGCGCTTGGCCGCGCGGCCGGTCGGGGCGGCCAGGAGGATCTTGGCCCCCTTTGACTTGTAAAGCTTGATGATCGCGTTGATTACCGTTGTCTTGCCCGTGCCGGGCCCGCCGGTTATGACCAGAACCTTGTCGCGCATGGTCGCGCCAACGGCCTCGGCTTGCTCGTCGGCCAGGGCGATGCTCAGTGAGCCCATGACCCGCGAGAGCAATTTTTCCGGCTCTTCGAAACGGACGGATTTTGGGGACCGCAAAATCCTGTTCAGGTAACGGGCGATCCCGCGTTCGTAATGGTAATAGCGGTTGAGGTAGACCCCCTCAAACTTGTGCCCGCAGGGTTCCTCAAATTCCTCAATGACCACGCGCTCCTCGGCGGCCAAAGCGCGGACGGCTTCCTCGACCAGGCCGGTGTCGACGCCAAGTTCCTCGCTGGTCAGGGTGACAAGGTCGGCGTAGGGATAAAACAGGTTTCCGTCGTCCGTGACCTTCCGCAGGGTGTAAAGCAGGCCGGCTTCGGCCCTGAGCGGGCTTTCCGGGGCGTGGCCGAGCTTCATGGCCACCATGTCGGCGGTCAGAAAGCCGATGCCCCTGATGTCCATGGCCAGGCAGTAAGGGTTTTCCTTGACGATATTGACCGCGCTCTTGCCGTAGTGGCGAAATATCCGAACCGCGTAGGATGTGGACACCCCGTGCGGCTGCAAAAACATGATCAGATCCCGGATGCCGCGATGCTCGTCCCAGGCCAGTTTGATGTCGCTGACCAGGCGCGGGTTGATGCCCGGAACCTCGCACAGCCGGTCCGGGTCGTTGTCGAGGATGTCAAAGGTCTCCTCGCCGAACGTCTCGACAATCCTGGTGGCCCTGGCCTTGCCGACCCCCTTGATCAGCCCGGAGCTCAAATAGTGGCGGATGCCCTCGGCCGTGGCCGGCAAAAGACACTCGCAGGCGGACATTTTAAACTGGCGGCCGAAACGCGGGTCCGTCACCCATTCGCCGGCCACCCGAAGACCCAGGCCGGGCTTGGGGTCGGCCATAAAGCCCACGACCGTGGCCGGTTCGTCCTTGTTCTGCAATTTCAGGCGCAAAACCGTGTAGCCGTTCTCCTCATTGTGAAAGACCACCCGCTCAAGGGTGCCGCGCAGTTCCTGCTGGCCCATCTGGTCAAGAAAGGACGTTTGTTCCCTATTCGCCGTCATCGTCCAACCCGTCGTATCCGTCCGACCCGTCGTATCCGTCTGGCCCATCATCGCCCAATGCGTCCTCGCCCGGCCCGTCGTCCGTAAACCCGGCGCGGATGCGGCCGCGCTCGATCTCGTTTTGCCAGTCGATCCGCTCGGCCAGCGCCCTGGACAGCTCGGGCAGACCTTCCCTGGTCAAAGCCGAGACAAAATAGGCTGCCGGATGGTTGCCGGCAAGCGTGGCCAGGCGCTCCTCTCCCTGAGGATCAGCCTTCAAGGCGTCAATCTTGTTGAGAATCAGCATGACCGGAATGTCCTGCAAAGACAACTGCACCAGGATGTCCTCAACGGCCTTCAACTGGGCGTCGAGTTCCGGATGCGAGGCGTCGGCCACATGCAAAAGGATGTCGGCCTCTTCCAGCTCTTCAAGCGTGGCCTGAAAGGCCTCCATCAATTCCTTGGGCAGGCTGCGGATGAAACCGACCGTGTCGGTGAGAATGAGCTCGCGCTCCTCCGGAAAACGCAGCCGCCGGGTTGTGGGGTCGAGGGTGGCGAAGAGCTTGTTCTCGGCAAATACGTCGGAGCCGGTCAGGGCGTTGAGCAGGGTCGACTTGCCCGCGTTCGTGTAGCCGACCAGCGAGGCCACGGGCACCCCGCTCTTGGCCCGCCTTGACCTGGCATGTTTGCGCTGGCGGCGCAGAGTTTTCAACTCGTCCTTGATCCGCGTCACCCGCTCGCGCAGCCTGCGGCGATCGGTCTCGAGCTTTGTCTCGCCCGGTCCCCTCCCGCCGATGCCGCCGGCCAGACGGTCCAAAGCCCTGCTCCTGCCGACGAGCCGCGGCAGCATGTACTGCAACTGGGCCAGCTCAACCTGATATTTGCCCGCCCGCGATTGCGCCCGCTGCGCGAAGATGTCGAGAATAAGCTGGTTGCGGTCGAGTATCCGGCGGGAGGTGGCTTCGGTGAGGTTGCGCAACTGGGCCGGGGAAAGCTCGTCGTCAAAAATGATAAGCCCGGCGTTGCCCTGCAGGGCCATGACTTCCAGGTCGGCCAGCTTGCCCTTGCCGAGAATAAACTTGGGGTTGAGCGAATGCACCCGCTGCATCAGGGTGCCGGTGACATGCACCCCGGCCGTCCTGGCCAGTTCCTTCAACTCTTGCAGCGACGATTCCTGAACCAGCTTTGGCTGGGTACTCACGCTGACCAGAACAGCCCGCTTCTCGGCGCCTTGCGGCAAACCGGCGGCCTCGATCAGCTCCTGGCGGCCGGCCCTGGCCAACTCTTCTTCAAGGGCCAGGGTTTCGGCCAGAAAGTCTACCTCGACCTTGTCCCAGGGCAGCGGCGGATGGGTCTGGTAGGATGCGCCCTCCGGGTTGGGAGGCATAAGGTTGGCCCGCTGCAGGCGCATGGGCTCCCCCCACTGGCTGACCGTCAAAACGGCAATGGAGTCAAGACGCTGAAAGAGCATGTCCATCAGGTCTTCCTGGGAGAGCAGGTCAGGGCTTAAATGGGTGTGGAGAAGGCGAAAGCCGCGCAGACGCCCGACGCTTTCGCGCGAACGGGGCAACTCGGGGATGAGGATGCCGGAAGGAGTGCCGACCAGAATCATCTCCGGGCGGCCCTGGCGGTTGATTAAAAGGGCGATCTGCCTGCCAAGCGAACGGGAAAGGGCCGCCAGTTCCCTGGCCTGGTCAATGGTATAGCCGCCTTGCGCCGGATATCTGCGGGTCAGCATCCTTGACAGGGCCTTCACCTGGCTGGGTTTGAGTCCCTGGGTATTTCCCTCTATCTTGGCTATGGGAAACCATCCTTTGGTGGAATGCTTTGTTGTTCCACAGATCAAAACTCCGTCCCGGTTTCACCTGAACCAGAAGACAGGGCTTACTTGAAACAGGAGCTATCACGCCTCGGCGGCGTCCTGGTCCTGATCCTGGTCATGGCCGGATTCGGCATTTTTTCCGGCGCCCGCGCCCCGGCCTCTTTTGTCGGAATTTTTCCGCAGATAAAACACGACCCGCCGCTGGGCGCCGTCACCCTTGCTGCGGGTGACAACCTCGGAATCGCTTTCCATTATCATGTGAATCACGCGGCGCTGGTAGGCGCTCAGCGCCCTGGTCGACTGGGGCTTGCCCGTGGCCTTCAGCTTGGCGGCCAGGGAAAGGGCGGTTTCCTTGAGTTTGTCTTCCTGGCGCTCTTTGTAGTTTCCGGCGTCAATATGCAGCCTGACCGAGCCGTTCAGACGGCGGGAAGCTATGCGGGAGGCCAGATAGTGGATGGCGGCCAGAGTCTGGCCTTCGCGGCCCACCAAAAGACCGGAGGAGTCCCCGGCCTCGATGCCGACGTTGATCCGGCCTTCGGAATGTTCCGTGTGACAGGCAACCTCCCCGACTATGGGCAGGACCAGGCGCGCCACAACTTCTTTGACCGTCTCAAGAACAAGCGGCTCGTTCTCGGCGTCAATGCGCAGGACGGGCGGTTCCTCGCCTCGTTTTTCATCCGCTGCGGCAAAGGAGTCAAGCGAGAGGTCATCCATCTCGTCAAACGGCTCCAACGCGGGCAGATGCTTTGGGCCGGCGGTGGCCAGGCTCTGCGCCCCTTCCAGGGCCAAAGCCGTTTTGCCTGCGGGCAGGGATTTTTCAGCTTTGGCGCGCACCGCCTTGGGGGTCTGGTTCTTCTTGGGACGGGCGGACTTTTTGTCCGCGCCCGCCTGGGGCGGCTGGACAGCTTGAGACGGTTCGGCCTGGGGTTCCGGCTTGTCTTTTTTCGGCTGGGCCTGTCTGGGCTTGGCAGCCCTGGGCTCTTTTTGCAACAGCGGCTCGGGCTTGCCAAGGCCGTCCATATCCATGACGGATTTGGCCGGCTGCAGGCGGGCTGCGCGGACCGTCGCCTTGCGCGCTCCCACCAGGCCGAAGATGCCTGACTTGGCCGCGCTGACGATGTCAATTTCCAGCTTTTCCCGCTCCACGCCATAATAGTCGCAGGCCTGGCGGATCGCGTCGTCAAGGGACTTGCCCTGGAATTCTTTTTTTTCTGACATATATAAACCTCTTTCCGGCAGAGGACGATACAAGTCTCTTATTAAATATACGGCCTGGTTGTCCAGGCCGTTATTTTCCGGGCGCGCCCGGCACGAAATAAGAACGGCTAGCTCGCGCGCCTCATTTGCCACCACTGCTGGGCAATGCTGATTATGTTGTTGACCAGCCAGTACACGACCAGGCCTGACGGGAAGTTAAGGAAAATAAAGGTAAAGATGAAAGGCATCATCATCATGACCTTGGCCTGCGTGGGGTCGCCCACGGCCGGCGTCATCCTTTGCTGCAAAAACATGGTCAGGCCCATGACGATCGGGGTGATGAAGAACGGATCCTTGGCCGAAAGATCCGCCAGCCAGCGAAGCTCGGTAAAGGGCAGATAGGTGATGAACGGGGCGTGCCGAAGCTCGATCGAGTTCAAAAGACCCTGATACAGCCCGAAGAAGAACGGCAGTTGCACAAGAATCGGCAGGCACCCGCCAACCGGGTTGACCTTGTAGGTCTTGTAAAGCTGCATGGTCTCGCGGCTGATGGCATCCTTGTCGCCGGCGTGCTTTTCCCGAATCTTGTCGATAAGGGGCTGAATTTTCTTCATCTTTTGCATCGACTGGAAGCTCTTGTAAGACAAGGGCCAGAAAACCACCTTGATCAGGATGGTCAGGATGATGATGGCAATGCCGTAGTTGCCCACAAAACCGTAGAAGAAGTCCAGCAGCCAGACCAGGGGTCTTGCGATGAAGCTGAACCAGCCGTAATACTGGGCCTTTTCAAGAAGGTTCGGAGCGCCCTCCAGAGACTTGGTCTCCTTGGGGCCGACGTAATAGTCCGCCTCGCTGGCCACTTCCTGCCCGGGCTGCACAGCCAGGTTGGTCCGCTCGAGCGCGACGCGGAACACGTCGTCCTGCATCACCACCTTGCCGGAGGTGCCGTCAGTATTGGTGCTGACCGCGCCCAGGAAGTAGTTGTTCATAACCCCCATCCATGAGATGTCGCCGTCAAAAGCCTGGCCGTTTGCCAGGTCTTTGGAGGCGTTCAACTGCTCAAGCTTGCCGTGCTGAACCATGGCCGCGCGGGTCAGGTTGTAGCTGCTCGGCTCGGCCTTGGGCTTCTGCCCGCCGAAAATGAGGTATTTTATGTAGCTGACAATGGACGGGTTGACTTCACTGGACAGGTTGTTGGACCCGAAAGTGTAGCCGATGCGCACGAACTGGCTCAAGTCGGAGTTCAGGCGCGTTTTCTCGTGCATCACATACTTGTCGGCGTGGAAGGTTATTTCCCGAACCACCTTGACGCCGTTGATATCAGCGGCAAAGCTGACCGTCTTTGACTCTTCGCCAGCCAGGGATATGCTCTCGTCGCTGGCCGCCCAGCCGCCGGTGGTCCAGGACGGGGCGCCGTTGACCAAAAGCCCCATGGGCGCGTAAGCGGCGGCCTGCGGGGAAACCATGTTGACCAGTTGGGAATCCGCGGCAGTGGTCTCTTTATATTTCTTGAGCTTGAACTCTTTCAGGACCGCGCCATTGACATGAAACTGCGCGGAATAAAGCGGGGTGTCAATAGTGACGGTTCCGCCCCCCTCAACAGCCAGCTTGGCGGAATCGGGCAGCGCCATGGTGGGCAGGGCAGGAGACGCAGGCAGAGCCGGAGACGCGGACGAAGGCTGGCCGCCAGCCCCTTGCGTGGCCACCCCCGGTGATCCGGTGGAGGATTCGGTCTTGGCGGGTTCCTCCTGCGGCGGCCTTATCCAGCCCATGTACTGGGCCAGATAGTTCCACCCGAAAAACAGGACCAGACACAGGCCAACTGCCAGAAAGAGGCGTTTAGTTTCCATACAGATATGCTCAATGATTTTTCTGAGGGTTTTGAGGCGCCGGCGGAACAGGGTCGAACCCGCCGGGATGCCAGGGATGACAGCGGATTATCCTGGACACGGCCAGAAAAACCCCCTTGCCGACGCCGTGCGTCAGGATGGCCTCTTTAGCGTAGGTGGAACAGGAGGGATAAAAACGGCAACGCGGGCCAAGCAAAGGGGATATGCAGTATTTGTAGAAATAAATAGGCAAAACCACGAGCTTACGCAGTGCGTTCTTCATCCTCGGCAACACCATTCTTTCCCGAAACAGCTTTCAGCAGAAAGGCGACCTCGCTCTCCACCGTTTCAAAGCCGAGGGTTCTCGGATCCAGGCAACGCTTGGGCACGACAACCAGATCATAGCCACAAGGAACGTCGGCCTGTGCTAAACGAAAAACCTCGCGGATCAGCCGTTTGACCCGGTTGCGCCAGACGGCGTTTCCGGTCTTTTTTGTAACAGCGAGCCCAAGACGCCAGGGGAGCGCATTTTGCGCCCTTTTGACGTAAAACAGCACGAAATTTCTGGAAAACGAACGCCTGCCCCGATCATAGCAGTGCTTGAAATCTTTCCTGTCCAGAATTTTATGCAGCTTGGGAAACTCGTGCAAACCCGCGGCCACGGCAAAATCACCCGGCCCGTTCAAAGCCGGAAAAAGCGCTTAGACGCTCAGTCTTTTGCGGCCCTTGGCCCGTCTGCGTCTTAAAATTTCGCGCCCGCCCGCGGTGCTCATCCTGGCCCTGAAGCCATGCACCCTTTTGCGTTTAATCTTGCTTGGTTGATATGTTCTTTTCATTTTAATTCTCCTTGAAAAAATATGAACTGCTCTTCTTACATTCTAAGGGTACAAGCGTCAAGATGAAAATCGGCCTTGCCCTGAGAGCGTCGTCTCTCAGGGCAAGGTCGGTCGTGTTCTGTCGCAAAGGGCAATTTTGGCGATTTCAAAAGCGCCCGCAATTTGCGCGCGCAGGCGCTGGAGGGCAAGCCTCCCTTTTGCGGCGCCGCGAAAACCACGGCTGCCGCGCGCCCGTCTTTGCGGATCCGCCAATTGCCGCCGCGAAAACCGCTACTGCTTCTGCTCCTGGCCCTGGGGCTCGGCAGGGGCCTGGCCGGTATCAGCCGGGGCCTTGACGGCTCCTTGCGCCTCGGGCGCGGCCTGGACCGGGGCCGCGGCTCCGGCCGGGGGCTGCTCCTGGGCGGGCGCTGCGAAAGAAACCTCGAATTTGTCAAACTCGGCTATAAGCTGGGCGGTCATGTCCGCCCTGGGCCCTGAAGACAGGACCGACTCGGCCGGGAGAACGATATCGATACCGTGCTTTTCGCGAAAGCTCACAAGCGCTTTTTGGTAGGCTTCGTTGAGTTTCGCGTTCACAAAGGCCTGCTGCTCGGCAAAGCGCTGCTGGAGTTCGACAAAGCCCTGCTGAAGCTTCTTTTCCAGTTCCTTGTTTTTGGGATCTGCTTCATATTCGGCCCGCAGCTTGACCAGTTGCGCCTGCAATTCGCCGCTCACGGCATTCATGTGGGCGCTGCCGGCCTTTCCGGCAACACTCTCGGCGATAACCCTTTCGGAGTTTATTACGGCGATCTTGAAGGGCTTGTCTGCCTTGTTATCGTCACATCCGGCAAGGCTTAGCACCATGGCCACGGCCGCCAGCAAACTGATCAAACGGATTTTCATGTGAACCCTCCACAGATAAGGGCGGATTTATCGCAAAGGCGACGGAAAAAGGCGTTTTGCGAAAGTTGGTTAAAAAATAGCCCCTAGCACAGATCATCCCTTGCCGCAAGGCTGAGTTTTCTGCCCAAAAAAGCAGCCGGCTTTTGCCGGCTGCCTTCAAGATGCGCCCTTTCGGGCAAAACCGCCGCAACGGTCAAAAACCGCAACGGCAAGCAGTCATTATCTGGAAACCAGTCCGCCTTGAATCAGTCGTCTTCCACACAAATGGCGCTGACCGGGCAGACGCCGACGCAAGACTGGCAGCCGATGCATTCGGGACCATTAACAGGAACGGATTTTCCGTCGCACATTTCATATACTTCCACGGGGCAAACGTCCACGCATTCGCCGCAACCGACGCACTTGTCGGCATCAATCTGGGGATTCCAAGCCATGTTAGCCTCCATAGGCATTTGGGGGCGGGCCATACAACCCGCCCGCGTTATCAACTCACTCTAAAAATGCTGATAGCCGTCAGCCTGGAGGGTGTCAAGACAAAGATGGCCGCTTGAGATAAATAAACGGATTTTGCATTCCGGCGGCGGCAATGCCCGCATCCGGCTGCGACGGCTACCATGGCTGCGGGGGTGGAAAGACCGAGCATCCCTGATGGAAAGCGGACCAGGCGAACCACATGCAGTCTATCGTGTAGACCGGGACAAGGCGCGTGCCCCGCAAACGCCCGTATACGCATTCGCCCAATGCGTTCCAGACGCTGCGGGTTTCTTCGTCGATAAACTTGTCTTCAAAAAAGGCAAAGGTCAGGTGCTGGCCGTCCTGCCCGCCGATGCGGCGGTCAAATACGCGCACCGCGCCGATTTCCTCATCATAAAGCCCGAGCATGGGCGTTACGCCAAGGGTGAAGTTCAGCGCCATTGCCTCGGCCGCGGCGCCCACCTGCAGGGCGCCGAACGCGTCGCCATCTTCAATGCCCAGGATGCGCATTTTGGGCGGAAGCCTGTTGTCGCGGGCGGTCAGGGGATGCCCTATCGTCAGGTTGTCGTAATAATTTCCCGGCTTGACATAAGAGCCGTAAGGATCCCGGCCATAGGGCCTGGAATGCCCGGTTGAGCGCGACAAGACCTCGGCCTTGCCGGCGTAGCGCTCTTTCACGCCCTTCCAGGTCGCCCAGACCGCCTGGATGCGCTCAAGCCTTTTGCCGGCCATCATCCCTTCAATGCACACGCCAAGGATCTGGCTCCAGTTGCTCTGCGTGGCCCAGTCAAACAGCACGGTGTTTGAATTGACAAGATTCCCCGTAACCCCGAAAGCGGTGGGATATTTCCCGGCCATGCCCTTGAAGGCCACGACCGATCCGGTCAGCGGGCAGTAGGTGACGCTCCAACTGTCGCCCTCGCGCACCACCGCGCCCGGCCCTCTTTCGCGGGGGCTGGTGTCCGGCAGGATGTCGTTGACGACCTCATGCCAGACCAAAAGGCGCTGCGGGTAAATCCTGGTGAGGCCGTTCGGATATTCCACGATAAAGACGATCTCGTCGTCGTCCATGGACAGGCTGGCGTTTGAGACATTGATATACTGCGGCTTGTTCAGCGAAGGGATGGAATTGAACCCCACCCCGGTTTTGGTGACGTTCTCGGCCATTTTTTCCAGATCTTCCATGGAATAACCGGGAACCGAGGACGGCCTGACGCCGTCTTTTTTGCCGTACTGCTCAACGGCCGCGGCAAAGGCCGCGCAAAGAGAAGCGGACAGAAAAACGGCCGTGAGCGCGAAAAGGATGAAGCTGCGTGACGTGCGTTTGATCATGCAATCCCCATAATATATTTCCGGGGAAAAGGCATCAGGAGAAATGGCGGGGTCCGCAACACGATGGACACCCGCAAACATTCGGCGCAAGCCCGTCCACAGGCGCAAGCGAGCGGGATTACGAATGACCTAGCTTCGTCCGGCCTGAACATCCGGACATAGGACATACTCCCCACCCCAAAAAGGGTAAAGGAAGGAGGGGGCCTGGGGGAGGGAACACAGGCGCCTGTGCCCGCGGCCATCAGGGCAACCGCCCTGTTGGTTCCCTCCCCCAGCTCTTACTCGGCTTTGAAGGTCAGTTTGTCTTCCTGCGCATCGATATGGACGCGCTGGCCCTCGCGGATTTCGCCGAGGATCAGCTTCTTGGCCAGCGGGGTTTCGACGTGCTGCTGGACGTAGCGGCGCAGCGGCCTGGCCCCGTAGATCGGGTCGTAGGCCGACTCGGCGATGAACTTCCTGGCCTCAGGGCTCAGGGAAACGGCGATCTTGCGGTCGTCGAGGCGCTTTTGCAGCCTGTTCACGAGCAGGTCGACGATGGTCACGATCTCGTCGAGCATCAGCGGCTTGAAAAGCACGGTCTCGTCGACCCGGTTCAGGAATTCGGGCCGGAAATGCATGCGCAATTCGCCCATGACCGCCTCGCGCACGCCGTCGCGGAACTCGCCGTCGCGGGTGATGCCCTCGAGCATGCGGCCCGAGCCGATGTTTGACGTCATGATGATCAAGGCGTTGCGGAAGTCGACAGTGCGGCCCTGGCTGTCAGTGAGCCGGCCGTCGTCCAGGATCTGGAGCAGGGCGTTGAAGACGTCCGGGTGGGCCTTTTCCACCTCGTCGAACAAGACGACGCTGTAGGGCTTTCTGCGCACGGCCTCGGTGAGCTGCCCGCCCTCGTCATAGCCCACATAGCCCGGAGGCGCGCCGATGAGCCGGGCCACGGCGTGCTTTTCCATATACTCGCTCATGTCCAGGCGCACCATATTGTCCTCGGTGTCGAACAGGGCCTCGGCCAGGGTCTTGCACAGCTCGGTCTTGCCGACACCGGTCGGCCCGAGGAAGATGAAGGAGCCGATCGGGCGGCCCGGGTCGGACAAACCGGCCCGCGAGCGCAAAACGGCCTCGGCCACGGCTGTTATGGCCTCGTGCTGGCCGATGACGCGCTTGTGCAGGATGTCCGGCAGGCGGATGAGCTTTTCCCGCTCTGATTCAAGAAGCCTGGTGACCGGGATGCCGGTCCAGCGGGCCACGATCTCGGCGATGTCGTCCGGGCGGACCTCTTCCTTGAGCAGCCTCGCGGTGTCGGAACCCTTGCTGTCTTCCACGGCCTCGAGCGCGGCCAGCCTTTGCTCAAGCTGCTGCAGGGTGCCGTATTTCAACTCCGCGGCCCGGTTCAGGTCATAGCTGCGCTCGGCCTCCTCGACCAGGCGGCGGGTGCGGTCTATTTCTTCCTTGAGGTCGCGGATCTCGTTGATGCCGCCCTTTTCCCTCTCCCACTGGCTGTTCAACTCGGCCTGTTTGGCCCGCAGCGCCTCCAACTCGTTTTCAAGACGGGCCAGCCGGTCGCGGGAGGCCTCGTCGGTTTCCCGGCGCAAGGCCTCGCGCTCGATCTCAAGCTGCATGATCTTGCGGTTGGCCTCGTCAAGCTCGGCCGGAAGAGAGTCGATTTCGGTGCGGATCATGGCCGCGGCCTCGTCAATGAGATCGATGGCCTTGTCCGGAAGCTGGCGGTCGCTGATGTAGCGGGTGGAAAGAACCACGGCCTCGACAATGGCCCCGTCAGCGATGCGCACCCCGTGGTGGACCTCAAAACGCTCTTTCAGGCCGCGCAGGATGGAGATGGCGTCCTCAACGCTGGGCTCGTCGACCATGACCGGCTGAAAGCGCCGCTCAAGGGCCGGGTCTTTTTCGATATATTTGCGGTATTCGTCCGTGGTGGTCGCGCCAAGGCAATGCAGCTCGCCCCTGGCCAGCAGGGGTTTCAGGAGGTTGCCGGCATCCATGGCGCCCTCGGCGCGCCCGGCCCCGACAATGGTGTGAATTTCGTCAATAAAGAGCAGAATCCGCCCTTCCGAGGCCTGCACCTCTTTCAGAACGGCCTTCAGGCGCTCCTCAAACTCGCCGCGATACTTGGCCCCGGCGATCAAAGCGCCCATGTCGAGCGCGTAAAGCTGCTTGTCGCGCAGGCCTTCCGGGACGTCGCCGTTGAGAATGCGGCGGGCCAGGCCCTCGACGATGGCGGTCTTGCCCACCCCGGCCTCGCCGATCAAGACCGGGTTGTTCTTGGTGCGCCGGGAAAGGATGCGGATGCAGCGCCTGATTTCGGCGTCCCGGCCGATTACCGGGTCAAGCCGCCCTTTGCGGGCCTCCTCGACCAGATCGCGCCCGAATTTGGACAGGGCTTCGTAGGTATCCTCCGGGTTGGCCGAACTGACCCGCTGGTTGCCGCGCACCGCGCTCATGGCGGTCAGAACCCTCTCGCGGTTAAGGCCGAAGGCCTTGTTCACCCGGCCCATGATTGTGCTGTCAGACTCGCCGGACATCTCAAAAAAGATGTGTTCGACGCTGACAAATTCGTCCTTCATGCGCTGGGCGTTGTCGCGGGAGCGCAAAAGCAACTGGCGCAGACGCTGGGTGACCGGCACCTGCGCGGTCGCGCCAGGCCCGCTGACCTTGGGCTTTTTGCCCAGTTCCCGCTCCAGCTCCTGGGCGTAAGCTCTCGGCTCCACCCCGGCCTTTTCCAGCAGGCGCGGCACAAGGCCGCCTTCCTGGACAACCAGGGCCAGGGCGACGTGCTCGACGTCCTCATCCTGGTGGCCCATGCGGACAGCTATGTCCTGGGCGGCCATGATGGCCATTTGCGATTTTTCGGTAAATTGTTTGAGGTCCATATATTGCTCCTGATATTGCTCCTGCCCGGGGATGTTGCTGTATAAATTCCGGCTGCAAAGCCGCCTTTTTCAGCAGGCGCTTCGTTCCAGGGGAAAATCGGCCTCACCGCATGCTCAGTGCGCCTTCGCCCGATTTTTCCCATGCGCCTCGCGCCCTGAAAAGATCCGGCCTTGAAAAGATCCGAATTTAAAAAGATCCGGCTTGCCGCTCCTGAAATTTACTTGGCCCCTTCCCTGGCGTTGAAGCCTGATTTCTCCTGAAGCGCCTTCCACAATTCTCTTTCTTCGTCGGTCAGATCCTTGGGGACCTTGATGCTTATCTCAACATACTGATCGCCCTTGTCCTTGCCGGAACCAAGGCCCCGGCCCTTGATGCGCAGACGCCGGCCGCTGCCTGTGCCAGGCGCGATGGTCAGATCAACCTCGCCGGACATGGTCGGGATTCGCGTCTTTACGCCCAAAACGGCCTCCCAGGGGGCGAGCGCCAAATCGTATATGATGTCGTTGTTTTCCAGCTTGAAGTGCCTGGCGTGCGTAATGGTCACGCGCAAAAACAAGTCGCCGTTCGGCCCGCCGCCAAAACCGGGGCTGCCCTGGCCGGCAAGGCGGATTCTGCCGCCTTGCTTGATCCCGGCCGGTATATTAACCTCAAGCGAGCGGGCGGAGCCGTCCGACACTTGCAGGCTGATGGCCTTGCGCCCGCCGTTGTAGGCTTCTTCAAGCGACAGGGTGACGGATGCCTCAACATCCTGGCCTTTTTGGGCCTGCTGGCCAAAGCCGCCGGAAAATCCCTGGCCGAATCCGCCGCCGCACGAGCCGCCGCCAAACGAACCGGCGTTGAACGGGGACCCGCCGCCCTGGCCGAACCGCATGCCGCCAAGGCCGCCGCCGAACAGAGTCTCAAAAAAATCGCTGAACCCAGACCCGCCGCCGCCGAACGAGAAATGCACGTTCTCATAGCCCGGCGGGCGTTGAAAATTCTGCCCGTGCTGCCAGTCAGGGCCGAGCTGGTCGTAAAGACGGCGTTTTTCGTCGTCTTTCAATACCTCATAGGCCTCGTTGACTTCCTTGAATTTCGTCTCGGCCTTGGCATCGTTCTGATTGAGGTCGGGATGATACTTTCTAGCCAGTTTTTTGAAGGCCTTGCTGATTTCCTCTTTGCCCGCGGTCTTGGAAACGCCCAGGATTTTATAGTAATCCTTGTATTCAACGCTCATATCGTATAGCACTCCTTCAAAGATAATATCAAAAAAATAAGTGCCGCATGGTGAATGTCAAGAATTCTGCACTGTATATAATTATACATCATCCGCCAAATGCGAAAGAGGTTTGAGATGCCAGGTACCGCCAAAAGCCTTCCGGTGCTGATGTACCACTACATAAGCCGCAACCCGAGCAAAATCGCGGTCGACCCCGCGCTGTTTGGCGAACACTGCCGCACCCTGGCCGAAAACGGCTGGCGCGGCGTCAGCCTGGCCGAGGCCGAGGATTTCTGGATAAACGGACGCCCCCTGCCAAAGCGCTCGGCGCTTTTCACCTTTGACGACGGCTATCTTGACAACTTCGTGTACGCCATGCCGATTTTAAAAAAATACGGCCACTGCGGGGTAATGTTCGCCGTCACCGACAGGCTGGAAAAGGACGGAACCCCCAGGGCCGATTGCTGCCTTTTGGCAAAAGGCGAATATCAAAACACGCCCCTGGTCGACGAGGTGATCCGCAAAGACTCGCGCGGCAACCAGCAACGCCTGGACGTGTTCTGCAACCACCAGGAGGCGCGCTTCATGGACAAGGACGGCACCATGGCCGTGGCCGCGCACTCAAAGGGACACCTGAGCGTCTTCGCCGGGCCGGAATATGACGGATTCATCGCCCCGGGGCCGCAGATGCGCACCTTTTACATGACTGCCCACGAGCGG
This sequence comes from Desulfovibrionaceae bacterium, assembly GCA_031551565.1. Taxonomy (GTDB): domain Bacteria; phylum Desulfobacterota; class Desulfovibrionia; order Desulfovibrionales; family Desulfovibrionaceae; genus Frigididesulfovibrio. The sequence goes on from JAVBNM010000022.1 coordinate 16,018, forward strand.
CCCTTCGGCCTGCCGGCCTTCAGGCAGACCGCCGGTTTGTCCTGCCGGGCCTTTCTGCCTTCGCCAGAGATGGTGGAGGAGATCAAAAGACTCGTACCCCAGGACCTTGACGGAGCCTATGATTTTTTCGCCTCCCCCGCCAACGTCCGCGAGCTGGAAAAGCTCGTGGGCGGACATAAAAACGCCCTCGGGCGCTTTGAGTCGGATGAAGAAATGTCGGCCCGCTTTGAGGCGGAAATCGGCCAGGGCAAAAAAGACCTTGAGCGCATCCTCGAAAGGGAGGTGGCAACCCTGTGCTGGCCCTGGGGAAAATACTCGGAGCAGGCGCTTGAAACCGGCAAAAGAGCGGGATTCAAAGCCTTTGTGACCACGAAGGAAGGAGTGAACCTTCCCGGCGAGCCGTCGGCCGTTCGCCGCTTCACCGCCAAACCCAAAAGCGGGAAATGGCTGCTGAGCAGGACTAAAATATACTCCCGCCCCCTCCTGGGCCGCCTTTACGCCGCGCTGCGAACCTGACACGGGGAGAAATCCCGGGGGAAAAAGACTGCAATGGCGCCCGCGGCAACGCGCGGGCTCTGTATGCCCGGCATATAACACAACACCGGCCGCCTTTCACAGCCGCGGCGTCATCCGGCATTCACGCCTTTTTCAGATCTGCAGGCCGCGCAACGCTGTTTTTATTTGCTCTTATTCCATTAAACGGTTACGCTCGCCGCTATTACCACATAGCTTTATTATAGTTCGTTATAACCATTGTTGCTGAAACACACTTGTTGCTGAAACACACTGTCTCCCCAGTCTCAAGGCATGCGACAGCCGTTCCCGGGCGTCGGGCGCGCTGGTTTCGCCAACCGGCAGCTTACAGCGATGATGAATATCGCCCAAGTAGCGGGCGTTGGAGATCCGACATGAAATTAAGCTGTGTTATTATTGCCGCCGCATTGATTGCCATATGCTGTCCATCCGTCTCCCGGGCCGCCGAAGCCCCGCTTCGCGTGGCTGTCAGCGGGCCGTATCCGCCGTTCGCCCAGACTGACGACGCAGGCAACGTTTTCGGGTTTGACGTGGATATCGCTTACGCCGTCTGCAAAGAGATCAACCGTGAGTGCGTGGTTGAAAACGTTCAGTTTGACGACATCATCCCCATGCTCGTGGACGGCAGGCTCGACTTTGCCGTGGCCGGCATGGGCGCGACAGAAGAGCGCAAAAAACTCATAGATTTCACCGAGCGCTACTACCGCTCGATGAGCATCTTCATTGAGAGGAACGGCACCGTTGAGAGCATCACGCCGCAAACCCTGAAAGGCAAACGGGTGGGCGCCCAGGCCGGCTCCGTGCAGGCCGGCTATCTGGAAAAGACATACGGCGATGCAATCAATCTCGTCACCACCGCTGCCTATGAAGAACTGTTCATCATGCTGAAAAAGGGCGAGGTGGATCTCGTCTTGTCCGACGGCCTGCCCGGCTACGCCTATCTGACCTCCGAAGAAGGGGAAGGGCTTGAGACAATAGGCGACCCGATCGAGCCCGGAGGGCACATGGGCATATCCTACATCGCAGTGCCCAAAAACCGCCCGGAGCTGAGGGACAGTCTGAGCCGGGCCATCGGCAGCCTGCGCCGCTCGGGCGAATATGACAAGATAAACCGCAAGTATTTTGACTTCATAATTTACTGAGAATACCCCGCAAGGCCAGGAATATGCGCTCATCATTCAGAATAGGCATAACCGTTTTCCTCTGGCTGACGTCTTTTCTCCTGGCGGCGGTCTTTTTGCTCATCTGCCTGAGCTATTTGTCAAACACCCTGGCGGTCAGGTCCAAGGTGGCCGAGGTGCGGCAGGTGAAACTGCCCGAGGCGGCCGAGACCCAGCGCTCCTTCATAAATATCGAGAGCCTGCGGCGTCTGGCCGAGGTCGTCTATATTTCGGAAAACCCCCAGGCCCGCCGAAACGCCAGGATAAAGGCCCAGGCCCTGTCCAACGAGTCGATTTTCACCCGCAACAAGGACTTTTATGACCAGGCCCAAGGGCTCTCGGCCCGGATAAACGCCTTGGCCGCCTGCCGAGACGAGGCGCAGGCAAAGGCGCGCAAACTCAGGCAACTGGGCAAGGACTTTCTGGCCTCGACTTACCGCCTTGCGGCCTTAAGCCCCGAGCCTACCCGCCTTGAAGGTATTCTCAAGAATATCTACGCAAGCTCGCTCTACCAGTTCGGGGCAGTGGGCGTTTCCGGCGACGCCGCGAAAAAGCTGAGGCAAATGAACGCCGACGATGCCGCCAACTTCGCGGCCATCCTGAGAATATGCTCGGAGCAGGCAGTTGAAAATCCGGCTCTTGCGCCCCTTTGCGAAGGGCAAAAACGCTTTTTCGAGCAATACTCCAACGTCCTGGCCGGCTTTGCCGAAAACATGGCCGAGGCCCACGCCCAATGGGACAGCGTCGACCAGCAGCTCAGAGAAATGCGCGACGCCGTAAGGACGGGCGCCGAGGTGGAAAGCCAGGAAACGCTGACCACTATCGAATCCTCCCTGGAACGGGCCGCGCTGTTCACAGCCTGCCTTGCGGGGGGAGGCATGGCCTGTTTTCTGCTTTACCTTGCCGCGCTGCACTGGTTTTTGGTTCGCCCGGTAAGGTGGACGGGACTGAAGCTGGCTGAAATACAGCACGGCGTCCTGGACAGCCCGGCCCCGAAAATTCACATCAGGGAACTTTTCCAGGTCGGCGATTTGCTTGACCGCTTCAGCGTCCACATCGCGGAATTGACCACCCACGCCTCGCAACTGGCCGAGGACGCGGCGGAAAAAAAGGACCTCGAGGCCCTGATGACCGCGGTGTTTCAGGTCTCGGTGGAAGGGTACTGCCTGTGGTCGCCCGGGAAATTGCACACGGCCAACGCCGAGCTTTTGAAAATGCTCGGCCTCAAGGACGTTCAGGAACTTTACCTGCGCTGGCGGGATATAGGGTTTACCCCGTTCGCGCAGCAGCAAAAGCTGTATGAAGAGGTGATCGCTCAAGGATTTGTGCGCGAGGAGCTTTACCTCAACTCCATCCGGGGCGAGGCCATCCCGTTTGAGGTGTCATACCTGCCGATCAAAAGACAGGATGGAATCTGGGCGCTGGCCTACTTCAGGGATCTGCGCCAGCAGAAGCTGACCGAACACACCTTGCGCGTCAGCAAGGAACAGGCCGAAGAGGCGGCCAGGGTCAAGAGTGAATTTCTGGCGCGCATGAGCCATGAAATCCGCACCCCGATGAACGGCGTCTTGGGCCTGACCCACCTCGCCCTTGAAGACTCCCCGCCGCCAGCGCAAAAAAGCTACCTGCAAAAGATCCAGGCCTCGGCCCGCATTCTGCTGCGGGTCATCAACGACATTCTGGATTTTTCCAAGATGGAAAGCGGGCGCTTCGCCCTGGATCATGCGCCATTCTCCTTTTCGCGCATGCTGACCACCGTGTTTGATCTCTTCACAGCCCAGGCCAGAGACAAGAAATTGAGCTTCAGGATCGAGTCCGACCCGAACCTGCCGGACTATGTGGCCGGCGACGAGTTGCGCCTTTCCCAGGTGCTTTTGAACTTGTGCGGCAACGCCGTGAAATTCACGGAACAGGGCGAAGTCACCCTGAAAGTCTCCCTTGACGCCGAATACGACGACATTTTGCGCGTCAGGTTTTCCATCAGGGACACAGGCGTCGGCATGACCGAAAGGCAATTGGCCCTGCTCTTTGAGCCGTTCGCCCAGGTCGACACCTCCACCACCAGAAAATATGGGGGCACCGGCCTTGGCCTCGTCATATCAAAGCTCCTGATTGAAATGATGCAAGGCCGGATCGTGGTCGAAAGCGAGCAGGGAAAAGGCAGCACCTTCACTTTTTACGTTTTCCTCGAACGCTGTCTTGAGCCGCCGCAGGAAGCCCGGAAAACGCAAGATGAGGCAAACGAGACCCCGGCCCTGCAGGGACTGCGCATCCTCCTGGCCGAGGACAACGAGATCAACCAGGAAGTGGCGGTGGCCCTGCTCACATCCCTGGGCTGCGAGACGGTTGTGGCCTCCAACGGCGCCGAGGCCCTGTGCATGCTGGAGGAACGGGAAATAGACGGCGTGCTGATGGACATCCAGATGCCCCTCATGGACGGACTCACAGCCACCAAGGCCATCAGGGAAAGCGCCGACGCCAGGCTCCGCTCCTTGCCGATCATAGCCATGACCGCCCACGCCCTCCAGGAAGACCGGGAAAAAAGCCTGGCCGCCGGCATGGACGAACACATCACAAAGCCCATTGACATCAACGAGCTTTGCACGGTCCTCTTGCGCCTCGTCGCCAACAAGGGCACCCGCGCGCCGCTCTGACTCCAGCCGGCTTCTCCAGCGCGCCCGGCGCGCCCGGCGCGTTTGTCCAAATCAGCGCCTCTCCCCGGAGAGGGCGCCCCACGCCGATCCCCATGCCGATTATCAAAAACAAAAGACCAGGCGGCCTGAAAAATCCTCCCTTGTCCGCACTTGCCCAAACAGCCGAGGCAGTATAGATATTTTCTTTATGGCGACATTTTAATCGAGACAGGCGGGACATTGCTATGAAACAACTCTGGACGCCGTGGCGCATTGACTACATCCTGGGAAAAAAGGCGGACTCCTGCCCCTTCTGCCTGCCTGGCGGCCGGGAAGAGGACGAGGAAAGGCTCGTGCTTTTCAGAGGGCGCAAGTCATTCGTCATCATGAATAAATACCCGTATGCCAACGGGCACCTTATGGTTGTCCCGTACTGCCATGCCGTGGATTTCTGCCGCCTTGACCAGGAAACAGCCCTGGAAATTACCATGCTGCTGCAAAAAAGCACCGAGACGCTGCAAAATGCCTCCTCGCCCGAGGGCGTGAACATCGGCATGAACATCGGCGAAGCGGCCGGGGCGGGCATCAGGGAGCATGTCCACTTTCACATCGTCCCCCGCTGGTTCGGCGACTCGTCCTTTATCGCGGTCATGGACGACGTCAGGCTCATACCTGAACACATCAGGCAGACCTATCAGCGCCTAAAGCCCCTGTTTGAAAAAATCTCGCTTTAATCACCCGATTTGAATGCTGATTTGCGCTCAAGGGCGCTGTTGTTGGATTTTAACATGTGGACAAGAAAGGCCAATGCGAAAAACGGCTGGTTGCAGACAGTCTTTATAAAAAGAAAACCGCGCCCGTTTGAAAACCGCAAAACCTGCAAAGTCTGTACAAGCCGGCCCGGAAAAGGGCTGATATTGCCTTGAATCAAGGAGGAATCATGCGTTTCATTAAGGCTCTCGTGCTGTTGATTGTGTTTTTTTTCGGACTGCTTTTCTTTGTGCAGAACGGCGACGTTCTGGGCAAGCAGATGGTCTTGAGCTTCACCCTGTACCTTGCGCCCCCCTGGACTTCGGTTGAGCTGCCCTTCTACTTCGTCGTCATCGTGGCTTTTGCCGTGGGCATGCTTTTGGGCATCTTCTACCTCTTCATGGACAGAATGCGCCTGCACAGCGAACTGCGCCGGACCAGAAAATCCGCTGCCGCCGCCCAAAGCGAAGCCACCGCCCTGAAAGCGGAAGTGGGCGCCCTGAAAGAAGCGGCCAAGGCCAAGGAACAAGCGCCCCGCCCCGTCTTTGGCGAATAGCTGACATGGCCGCGTTCGTCCTGCCGCCAGGGGTCAAGATGACCCCCATGTTCGAGCAATATGCCAGGATAAAGTCCGAAAACGAAAACGCGCTGCTGATGTTCCGCATGGGCGACTTTTACGAGCTGTTCTTTGACGACGCCGTAATCGCCGCCAAGGCCCTGCAAATCACCCTGACCAGCAGAAACCCGGATGCTGAGGTTCCCGTGCCCATGTGCGGGGTGCCTCATCATTCGGTCGAGGCGTACATTCGCCAGTTGATCGACAAGGGGTTCTACGTCGCTGTCTGCGATCAGATCGAAGACCCAAAAACCGCCAAAGGCAGCGTGGTTGAGAGGGCCGTGCTTGACGTGCGCACCCCCTCGACCGCGATCGAAGACAGCGCGACAGCCGGAACCGAGCACTGTTACCTGGGCGCTGTCTGGTGGGACAAGGACAAAGAGGCCGGCGGCTTCGCCTGGCTCGACTATTCGACCGGGGAGTGGTCCGGGCTTCATGCCAGAAAGGAAATAGAGCTCTGGCAATGGGTTCTCAAGCTGAACCCCAGGGAACTGCTCGTGCCCGACGTGTCGCGGGAGGCCTTTCAAATAAACAAGGCCGTCGAGCAGGGCGAAATCTTCACGGTCCGGGTTCCTTTCAGGGGATTCTTCGAGTTGAAGGCCGCGGCCGAACGGGTGCAAAAGGCCCAGAAGGTTCAGGAGCTTGGCGCTCTCGGCCTTGGCGGCAAGGACGAGCTTGTCATGGCCTGCGGCGCCATCTTGAGCTACCTGCGCCAGACCAAAAAACGCGACCCGGGCCACCTCTCGCCCTTCGTGCCCCTTGATCTCAACCGGCACCTGGTCATTGACGAGGTCACAGAGCGCAATCTGGAAATATTCCGCCGCCTGGACGGCCGAAAAGGGCTTGGCACCCTGCGCCACGTCCTTGACGAAACCATGACCGCCATGGGCGCGCGCCTTCTGGAAGAGCGCCTGCGCCATCCGTGGAAGGATCTGGAACAGATTCGCGCCACAGCCGACGTGGTCGAGTTCTTCGCGGAAAATCCCTACAAGCGCGAAGCCCTGCGCCAAGCCCTGGACGAGGTCCACGACATCGAGCGCCTGTCGACGCGCATTGAGACCGGCAAGGCCAATCCCCGCGACTTTGTGGCCTTGAAGCACAGTTTCAAGGCCCTTGAGAAGGCGCGGGCCTCTTTCAAGGTCTGCGAACCAGGAATTTATCCGGGGCAGGAGGAATCCCCCGAAATCGCCCTGCCCGGCGCTGCCTCGCGCATCTACCAGAATTGGGACGATTTGTCCGATCTCTCGGACATGCTCGAAAAAAGCTTTGTCGAAAGCCCGCCGGTGACCATGACCGACGGCGGCATGTTCAAACCCGGCTTTCACCCCGAGCTTGACGAACTGATCGAACTCGCCGAGCACGGCTCGGAACGGCTCGACGCCCTTCTTGACGAGGAAAAGCGGCGCAACAGCCTGCCTCGCCTTAAAATCGGCTACAACCGGGTCTTTGGCTATTATTTCGAGTTGCCCAAGGGCATGGCCGCCCAGGCCCCGCCAAACTTCATCCGCCGCCAGACCGTGGCCAACGCCGAGCGTTACACCTCGCCCGAGTTAAACGAGCTTCAGGACAAAATCACCGTGGCCCAGGACCGGCGCAAGGCCTTGGAATACCAGTTGTACAAGGAAATAGGCGGCCTGGTCTGCAACGAGCTTGTCCGCATAAAGTTCATGTCCCACGCCCTGGCCGCGCTTGATTTCTGGCAGGGCCTGGCCGAAGCCGCGGCCAAACGCAACTGGGCCAGGCCCGCGCTGAACGCGGGCGCGGATATTTTGATCCGCGAAGGCCGCCATCCGGTCATCGAGCATCTGGTCGGCTCGGCCGGCTTTATCGCCAACGACCTCATCCTTGACGCCAACCGCCGCCTCCTGCTCATCACCGGCCCGAACATGGCCGGCAAATCCACTGTGTTGCGCCAGGCGGCCCTCATCGTCATCCTGGCCCAGATGGGCTCGTTCGTCCCGGCCAGCGAGGCGGTAATCGGCCTGTGCGACCGGGTCTATTCCAGGGTCGGGGCCTCGGACAACCTGGCAGAGCATCAAAGCACTTTCATGGTCGAGATGATGGAGACAGCCCGCATCCTGCGCCAGGCCACGAAAAAAAGCCTGGTCATCCTGGACGAGATCGGCAGGGGCACCAGCACCTTTGACGGCCTGTCCCTGGCCTGGGCCGTGGCCGAGAACCTGGCCGAAAGAAAAGACGGCGGCATCCGCACCCTTTTTGCCACCCACTACCACGAGCTGACCAGCCTTGAAGGGCGCATCCCCGGCATCTGCAACATGAACATCTCGGTGATCGAGTCCAAGGGCGAAATAGTCTTCATGCACCGCCTGGTTCCAGGTCCGGCTGATCGCAGCTACGGCATCGAGGTGGCCCGCCTGGCCGGGGTGCCGCAGCCGGTCGTGAACCGGGCGAAAAAAATCCTGGCCGCTCTCGAAAAAAGCCGGGGCGCGGCCTCAAATTCAGACGCGGCCAAGGCCGTGCGCCAGCTTTTGCCCGGCCTTTCCCCGGACGCCGTCTCCAGGGAAGCTGAAAGGCCCGTGCTGCCGGATGAGAAAAAACCTGTGGACCATCCGGTGCTTACTGCTTTAAAAGATATAGACACAGACCACCTCACGCCAATGAAGGCCCTGGCCCTTCTAACCGAATGGAAACAGCTATGGGGAGAAAAAAACCAATGAAAAGCCGCTCAACCCAGCCCGCAAAAGCCCGCACCCCCCTCCTTAAAATTATCCTGCTTGCGCTTTTGCTGGCGGTTATCGCCGGGTTTGGCGCATCCTGCGGCAAAAAGGGCGACCCCGAGCCGCAGGACCTCTCCAAGGCCTTCACCTGGAAAGAGGACAGCGCCTCTTCGGTCAATTACTGCTTCGTGTTTTCCGGCGCCCTGGACGGGGCCTACGGCAACCTCGACCACCTGCGCCTTGAGCTTGCGGCCGTCTCCGGCCCCGAAGACTGCCCGGGCTGCCCCTTCGTGCCCGGGGAAATCCAGGTTCTGACCCCGGCCGAAGCCGGCTTTGACTCCATCAACGGCACGGTCTCCTTCACCTATTGCCCGAAACAATCCCCGGCCTACCGCTGGCGCGTCTCGGCCATCAACATCCACAAAAACCTGCCCTTTGCGGCCACCCAGGAACAAATGCTGATCATGACCAAATAGGGGCGGGTTTGGCGGTTATTATCCCGGGCAGGCGCGCGGCTTGCGGCGCGGGCGGCTTTGAAAGCACCGTCTGACTAAAACACAGGAAGAAAAATGTCCTCAGACCTTTTTGAATATATTGATTCGCTTGGCGAAGAATTGATCCGCTGGCAGCGCGAAATGACCGCGATCCCGGCGCTTGGTCCGGAAAACCAGGGCGCTGGGGAGAAGGAAAAGACCGACTGGCTCGTGGCCGAAATGAAGGCCATGGGCTTTTCGGACATCAGGGAATATCCCTGCCCGGACGACCGGGTGCCGGACGGGTTCCGGCCCAACGTCTCGGCCCGGGTGCCCGGAAAATCGCAAAAGACGCTCTGGATCATCGCTCACTCGGACGTGGTGCCTCCGGGCGATCTCACCCTGTGGGCAACCGACCCCTACACCCTGGTCGTTGACGGCGACGTCATCATCGGGCGCGGGGTCGAAGACAACCAGCAGGCCATCGTTACCGGGCTGCTCGCGGCCAAGGCCCTGCTCGACAAAAATATCGCGCCCGAAATCTCGCTTGGCCTCATCTGCGTCGCTGACGAGGAAACCGGCATGGCGCGCGGGCTTCCCCATGTGCTGGAAGCGGCCCCGGACCTGATCTCGCCGGATGACCTCATCATAGTGCCGGACATGGGCAACGCGGAAGGCTCAATGGTCGAAGTGGCCGAAAAAGGCCTGCTCTGGGTCAGGTTTGAGCTGCTCGGCAAGCAATGCCACGCCAGCACCCCCGATCAGGGCTGCAACACGCTTGTCGCCGCCTCCGCCCTGGTCCTGGCCCTTGACGAGCTGCATGCCGTTTTTGACGACAAAAACCCGATCTATTCCCCCGCCCGCTCAACCTTCACGCCCACCCGCAAAGACGCCAACGTGGAGAACGTGAACACAATCCCCGGCCGGGACGTGTTTTACATGGACTGCCGCGTCCTGCCCCAATACTCCCTTGACCGGGTGATTGACGAATGCCGCCGGATTGCCCGAGGCATCGCCGAAAAATACACCGTGTCGATACATGTCGACATCGGCTCAAGAAGCGACGCTGCTCCGCCCACCCCGGAGGATGCGCCGGTGGTCAAAGGGTTGCTCAAATCCCTGCAAAAAACCAGGGGGGTAAATGGAATCCTTCACGGCGTCGGCGGCCAGACAGTGGCCGGATGCTTGAGGCGCAGGGGCATTCCGGCCGTTGTATGGTCAACCCTTGTCCCCAACGCCCACACCCCCAACGAGAAATCACGCATATCAAGCACTCTGGCCGACGCCAAGGTGGTGCTCGACATGCTGAAATGCCCGGAATGATCCCGAAACGGAGATGAACCGGATTTTTTAACCTGCCGCCTTGCTGATTTATTGGCTTTTTTTCAACCAACCGGACTTTGCCTGAAGCTTTTTATGAATTCTTCCTTTGACCCATATTTCATCAACTCCCTTGATCTGATCGTCGTCGGCGCGGGCCATGCCGGATGCGAGGCGGCCCTGGCCGCGGCCAACATGGGCCTGAAAACCCTGCTTGTCACCAGCAACGCCGACCGCATCGGCCACATCTCCTGCAACCCGGCCGTCGGAGGCCTGGGCAAAGGGCATATGGTCAGGGAAATAGACGCCCTTGGCGGAGCAATCGGCCGCTGGACCGATCTCGCCGCCATCCAGGTGCGCACCCTGAATGCCGGCAAGGGGCCGGCCGTGCGGGCGACCAGGGCGCAGGTTGACCGCGACGCGTACATGCATGCGGTCAAGACGGACATGTTCAATCATCCCGGCCTTCTCTTGCGGGAGGAAATGGTCGCGGAGATCATAGTCGAAAACGGGCGGGCCAAAGGCATAAGCACCACGCTCGGCCAGCGTTTTTTCGCCCCTGTGGTTCTTGTCACCGCCGGCACCTTCATGCGCGGGCAGTTGCATGTCGGGGAGGTTCAATATCCGGGCGGCAGGCAGGGGGACGCGCCGTCCCCGTTTTTGTCGGCCAGCCTTGAAAGGCACGGCATCAGCCTGATGCGCTTCATGACCTGCACGACTCCGCGCCTTTTAAGGGCCAGCATCAACTTCGAGGTCATGGAAAAGCAGCACGGCGACACGCCCACGCCCCGTTTTTCATCCAGAGGCGACGGGCCGGTCCTGCCGCAACTTCCCTGTTATTTGACCTGGACCAATGAGCGCACCCACGAGGTCATCCAAAAAGGGCTTTCCCGCTCGGCCATGTACAGCGGGGCCTTGCCCAGCACCGGGCCGCGCTATTGTCCGGCCATTGAGGACAAAATCGCCCGCTTTCCGGAAAAAGACCGCCACCAGATATTTGTCGAGCCCGAAGGCGTGAGCAGCCCGGAATGCTATCCGAACGGCATGCCCACGGGCCTTGCCCTTGACGTGCAGATCGAGTTTCTTAAAACCATTCCGGGCCTGGAAAACGCCCATGTGGTCCGCCCGGGCTACGCGATCGGCTATGACGTCATAGACTCAACGCAGCTCAAACCCACTTTGGAGTCCGGCATTGTTCCCGGACTGTGGTTCGCCGGGCAGATAAACGGCACCTCCGGCTACGAGGAGGCCGCGGCCCAGGGGTTGTGGGCCGCTTTGAACATCGCGGCGCAAATTCGCGGCGGCAAGGCGTTTTTGCCCGGCAGGCATGAATCATACATGGCCGTCATGATTGACGATCTTGTGACCAAGGGCACCAACGAGCCTTACCGCATGTTCACCTCAAGGGCCGAACACCGCCTCCTGCTGCGCGAAGGAAACGCTGATTTGCGGCTGACCGCCGTGGGCCGCGAACACGGCCTTGTCAAAGACGCCCAATGGGCGGCCTTTGTGGAAAGGAAGCGGGAGCTGGAGGAACTTGTCGCCTCTCTTGGCGAAATCAGGCTCCGCCCGGATGCCGCGACCAGGGAAATATTCGCAAAGATCAACGAGCCCTGCCCCGGCCAGGTTTTGCCGCTGGGCGAGCTTTACCGGCGAACCGGCATGACTGCTGAAAAAATGGCTCTTTTTTGGCCCAAGCTCCTGGAATACAGCGGCAACGCCACCCATGAGGCTGAAAACGTTTTCCGCTATGCCGGGTATGTCGACAGGCAAAAGGAGCTGGCCGATCGCCAGTCCGGGATTGACGCAGTCGCCCTGCCCGATGAAATAGATTACGGCAAGGTGGCCGGGCTCACGCTCGAGGCCAGGGAAAAACTCGGGCATGTGCGCCCCGCGACCCTCGGACAGGCCTCGCGCATCCCCGGCATCACCCCGGCGGCGATAGCCTGCCTGGAGATCGAACTGAAAAAACTGGCGGCAAAAGGGGTCTGAGCGGCAGGGGCGAGCCGTAATATTCACTGGACGAGAACAATATTTGCGCTATATTGTTGACAGCGGCCTCCTTCTGTTTGCCGTCTTGAAATCCATGCCCGGTGTGTGCTATTGCAGCCCATATCATACCTGCAAATATATTATTATGGAACCGCCGGCATTTCGGGCGTCAGGGTCTTTCCACCCACCAGGTTTTACACGGAACAAAGACCTGCATAAGGTATAGTCTTCATGTTGCAGCAAATCCAATCGCATTTCGTAAACCGGGCGTTTGATGTTACTTCAGCCACTCCCTGGCTCCTGGCTGTGGGCTTTTTGTGCGTCGTCCTGATCACGTTTTTTGTCGTCAAGCTGATCCGCGACCGCAACAGGCGGTACGCGCCCCTGGACCGGGTGACCGACGCCGGACAGGTGCGGGCGATACTGCGCGACTCCTTTGAGCAGCGGCGCCCATTCGAAATCCAGGTGGCTGCGGAAAACTTCACCCGCAGGCCGACAATCCGCTGCTCCCCTGACGCTATAGGCACAGACACCATATCCCTTGAGCTAACCGGCATCCAGTCCCTCTCCGACAACTGGCTTGGCCGCGTGGTCTCGGTTTATTTCCGCACCAAAATCAAAGGTCAGTTCATCTACTACACCTTTCCATCCTCGATAAAGGGAATCTACATCCCCAAGCAGGGACTGTGCGTCATCAGCCTGGAATTTCCGCAATACCTGGACAACCGGCAAAAACGCTCTTTTTTGCGTATCTCCCCGCCTGTGGAGTATCTCCTGGGAGCGGCCCTGTGGCCGGAAACAAGCATGCCGGAGCCGGAAAAGCTCGGCAATCTTGCCCTGTGGCCCCGGCCCAAACTGCTCATCCTGCCCGGCACGGCCGAGCAGTTCACGATCATGGACATCTCGGCCGGAGGCGCCCGGCTGCACATACCTTATTCGGCAATCAGCGAGCACGGGCTTGAGTTCTCAACCGTGTCCCAGGTGATGTTCATGCTGGACCTGCAGGACACTCAGCAAGGCAAGCAACTGCGCCTCTGGCTGCTCTGCCGCATCCAGAGCGTCTGGCAGGAGGGCGCCAGCAAAAACATCCAGATCGGCCTGCAGTTTTTGTCCTGGGCCAGGCCAAGGGCGGCCGCGGATCAGACCCTGCAAGGCAGCGCCCTTGAATGGCTGAGGCTCTCGTCCTCAAACGAGGTAGAGCCGCTCGGCAACTGGATCATGCGCCGCCACCTGGAACTGTTCAGGGAATTGCCGGACATCCTGCCCAAAGACTAGCCGGGCGACCTCCTTGCGTCTTGAAAAAAATTGAAGATATTTATAGAAGTATTTATAAAGGCCGTGAGCCGGCGGGGTGTGAGCAGCCCGCCTCCCTTAATGTCAAACCTGAGAGGAAATTTTGGACGGAGATTCGGACAGTAGCAGCATCTGGCGAAAAATCAGCAGGGTATTTCACCCCAAAGCGACCGACAGCGTAGAGCAGGCCATCCGCGAAGCAAGCGAGGAAGGCGAACTGGATGAAGAAGAAGGTTCAATGCTGCTCAGCGTGCTTGAACTGGATGAACTGCAGGTACAAGACATCATGACCCCGCGCACGGACATCGCCTGCGCGCCGGTGGAAAGCACCATCCGCGAGGTCGCGGAGATCATCATCGCTACCGGCCATTCCAGAATCCCCCTGTACCGCGAAAACCGCGACAACATCGTCGGCCTGGTCCATGCCAAGGATCTGCTTTTGCACAGCCTGGATGCCGCCGGACAGGAGCGCTCGGCCAGCGCGATCATGCGCGATCCCTTCTTCATCCCCGAGACCAAAAACGTTCTGGATCTTTTGCAGGAGTTCAAGCTCCGCAAAAGCCACCTGGCGATCATCCTTGACGAGTACGGGGGAACCGCCGGCCTGATTTCCATCGAAGACGTCATCGAGCAAATCGTCGGCGACATCGAGGACGAGCACGACACCCCGCGCGAGCTTGACGTGAGCCCGCTTGAAGACGGCACATATCTGGTCAAGGGCCGGGCCAACCTTGAAGATTTGGCCGAAGAAATGGAGGTTGAGATAGAGTCGGACGAGGTGGATACCATCGGCGGATATCTCTCCCACCTTGCCGGACGGGTGCCCAAAACCGGGGAGAGCTTTTTCGCGGCCGGGGCCAAATTCACGGTCAAGGAAGCGGACGCGAAACAGATCCACACCATAATCCTCGACAAAAATGTCCAGCACTGCGGCGATGACTGCATCACGGAATAAGGCCGGCATGAACGGCCATAGCGGCATTCGCGCCAAAAGCGGCGCGCGGCCCGGGCGCTTCGCGCCAGCGGCCCGCTCACCGCAACCGTTCTCACCGGAGCCCTGCTCAAGGAATTATGCCTCATGCTGACGATCGGCCTCATCTTTCTGGGCGGCCTGGGGCTTTTCCTCGGGTTGCCCAACTTTCTTTTCACCGCGGAACCAGCGCTGCTTCTCTTTACCCCCTTTTGTCTATTTTTGCTTGGGGCAAGGGCGGGCACAAACAAAAAGGCCCTGCTGCACGGCTGGCTCACCGGGGCAATCGGCCAATCGCTGGCCCTTTACTGGATGAGCCGTCCCCTGAACGAGGTGGCCGGGCTGCCGCTTTTGCCAAGCCAGGCTTGCATCGTTCTCTTGAGCATGTACCTTTCAATTTACTACGCCCTGACCTGCCTGGCCATGCGCCTGCTCTACCGCTACTGGCAAAAAGACCGTCAGGGCCGCAGCCTCGCCGGGCTCCTGGTGCCGCCCCTGGCAGGCGGCCTGGCCTTTGGCGGGGCCGAGATTTTGTGCGGGGTGCTGTTCACCGGCTTTCCCTGGCTGAACCTGGCCTCCGGGTTCGTGGCCCGGCCGTCCTGGATTCAGGCCGCGTCAATTATCGGCAGCTACGGCCTATCGGCCTGGCTGGCTGCCGGGGCGTCCTGCCTGGCCATGGCGCTGGTTGTTCAGGGCAAAAAGCAATCGGCATTGATTGGCGTTTGCGGGCTTGTCATCATCATGGCCGTTCCCTGTTTCGGCCTTGTCAGGCTGGGCACGGCCAAAAGCGGGGAAAAAGACGGGGAAGGCGCGGTAACGGCCAGATTCGTGCAAATTCAGGGCTGCATTGACCAGAGCGAGAAATGGACGGCAGAGTATCAGCAAAAAACCGTGGAGCATTATCTTGGCTTGAGCGCGAAGGGGCTCACCGCCGCAAGGTCCATGGGCTCTGACGCCGATTTCACCGTGTTGCTCTGGCCCGAAACATCCATGCCCTTTTCCTTTCAGACCGAGCCTTACTACGCGGATCAGGTCCGCAGTTTCGCCGTGGCCAACAAGGTCAATCTCGGGCTTGGCACGATCTATTACATGAAGCACCCGGGCGGCGGCCACACCCTGGCCAACCGCTTCATCATGCTCAACCCGAACGGCGGGTCGGCCGGACATTACGACAAGGAACACCTGGTGCCGTTCGGGGAATACCTCCCCCCGCTCCTGGATTTTGAATTTTTGCACGCGCTCATGCAGGGGCAGTATTTCACGGCCGGAAAGGATGTATCGCCCATTTACCTGCGAAAATACGACCCTTTGGCCGATGCCCCGCTCCCCCCGCTCAAGAACGGCCAGCCCCAGGTCGTAAGACCAGGGGACAATTCAAAAAGCCCTTCGCTTGCGCTGGGGATTTTGATCTGCTATGAAACCATTTTTCCGGAGCTGGCCCACGAACGGGTGGCCGCCGGGGCCGAAATCCTCATCACCGTCAGCAATGACGCCTGGTTCGGCCTCACCTCGGCCCCCATGCAGCACCTGTACCTTGCCGCCATGCGCGCGGTTGAGCAAAAACGCCCCCTGGTGCGTTGCACCAACACCGGGTATACGTCTTTTGTAGACGAATACGGGCAAATTGAGAAAATTGGCGCCCTGTTCATGGATCAGATAATGATCCAGGACGTCAGGCCGCAAAAAGGCCGGACGATTTATTCGCACCTGCACCCGTTCATGGCCACCTTGCTGGTGCTCGTGCCGCTGGCCGCCATTGCCATCGGCAGGAGGAGCGCGAAACGCCGTCAGGCGAACGCCCCAAAACGGTAATTTCAGCGGCTGCCCGCCCCTGCCTCGCGTCTGTTTCCGCATCATTTCAGGGCGGCGGTCTTTAGCGTCCATATTAACAGCAATCCTTGGAAGTTCCCGCCATGTATCAATTAGCCGACTTACGCACATCCGCCGCTCCCCTGCTTGAGCAGTTCAAAGACCTGCGGAGGCGTCTTTGACCTTGAGACGACTAAACACCGCCTCGACGAAATAGAAAAACAGCTTTCCGCCCCTGACGCCTGGAACAATCCGGAGAAACTCACCCCGGTCTTGCAGGAGAAAAGCCGCCTTGCGGGCGAGGTGGAGCGCTTCTCGCGTCTTTGCGCCGCCCGCGACAATGTGGAGGAATGGACCGCCCTCGCCGAAGAGGAAGGCGATCAGGATACCCTTGAAAACCTGGCCCTGGCCATTGAAAACCTGGAATCGCTGGTCAGCCGGGCCGAAACCGAGCTGCTGCTCTCGGACAAGGAAGACGCCTTTCCGGCCATCCTGGAAATCCACCCGGGCGCCGGCGGCACCGAGGCCCAGGACTGGGCGGCCATGCTCCAGCGCATGTATCAGCGTTGGGCCGACAAGCACGGCTGCAAGGTCGAGCTGCTCGATTTCCTGAGCGGGGATGAGGCCGGCATAAAAAGCGTCACCCTGCGAATCGACGGCCAGCACGCCTTTGGCCTGCTCAAAGGGGAAAAGGGCATCCACAGGCTCATCCGCATATCGCCTTTCGACTCCTCGGGGCGGCGCCACACCTCCTTTGCCTCGGTCGACGTCATCCCTGACGCCGGGCAGGAGGTCAACATAGAAATCAACGAAGCCGACCTTCGCATCGACGTCTTCAGAGCCAGCGGCGCGGGCGGGCAGCACGTCAACCGCACCAACTCGGCCGTCCGCATCACCCACCTGCCCACAAACATTGTGGTTCAGTGCCAGAACGAAAAATCCCAGCACAGCAACAAGGACACAGCCATGCACATCTTGCGGGCCAGGTTGTACGAGCGGGAGATGAACCGGGTGGCGGACGAGAAAAAGGCCCAGTACCAGGACAAGGACGCCATCAACTTCGGCAGCCAGATCCGCACATACACTCTGCAGCCCTACCGGCTGGTCAAAGATCACCGCACCGGCGCCGAGATGTCGGACGTGGACGCGGTCCTTGACGGGGCACTGGACAAATTCATACGGGACCAGTTACTATATCGGCATGGAGAAAGAAATCCCACATAAACCGGATCCTCAGGCGCTCACGGCTGTGATGGAAGAACTCTCCACAGTCCTTGCCCTGCTCCGGAAACAGGCCGGGGCCGATGCCGCGAAAGGCCCCGGGCTGGTCGTGTCGCGCGTCATTTCCGGCGTGTCGCTGCCGGAATGGGAGAGTTTCGCCAGGAAAAACGGCCTTGAATCATGGCTGGCCATACCGCTTGCCGGCTCTTTGGCCACGGCCATAAGCGCGGTCATGTCCGTGCAGGAAAACCTGGCCAGGCAGCGGGATATCGACGCCCTCACCGGCATAGGCAACAGGGGCTTTTTCGACCGCAGGCTGAACAGTGAAGTCGAGCGGGCCAAACGGCTCGATACGCAACTTGCCCTGGTCATGCTTGATATCGATGACTTCAAGAAAGTCAACGACACCTATGGCCATGCCTGCGGAGACGCTGTCCTGCGAAGGCTGGCAGACATGCTGGGCCATTCCATCAGGCCCTACGACACGGCGGCCCGTTACGGCGGAGAGGAGTTCGCCCTGCTCCTGCCCGGAGCATCCTCCTGGACAGCGGCCAATCTGGCCCGCCGCATTCTGGACAACTTCAGCAAGGAGGTCTTCACCTGCCGGGGCGAGGACTTTGTGGTCACCTTCTCGGCCGGGGTCAGCACCCTGTCTTTCCTGGGCAAAGGCGCCAACGACGGCGAAGGCCTGGCCAGATCGGCCGACGAGGCCCTGTACCAGGCCAAAACCCAGGGCAAGAACCAGGTGGTCGTCTACCAGGACGCTATCGTTACCGATGGCGCGGGCAGAAGCCTGGTGCGCTCCCAGGAAAAACAATTTCTATTTTCCGGCTTTGACGACGGCTGACCGGCGCACCGGGAGCCGAACTCTTTGCAAGTCTTACCTGATTTACGCCACATCAACCACGGCACTCAAAGATGACATCAAGCATTTCAATACTCAGCGGCAAAGGCGGAGTGGGCAAGAGCAGCCTGGCTCTCAATTTGAGCTATGCCCTGTACCAGGCAGGCGAATCAATCCTTTTGATGGACTGCGACATGGGCCTGGCCAATATGGATGTCATGCTCGGCATCGCCCCGGACGGGCATATCCAGGACATCCTCCTCTCCCAGACCAGCCCGGCCGAACTCCTGGTGCCCCTGGCCTCCAGCGGGTTCGACCTTTTGCCCGCCAACTCCGGCATGGCCGATTTCGCCGAAATCGGCGGCGAAGACGCCGAAATGCTGCGGAACATGATCAACCCCATCGCCACGGGCTACAGCTTTATGGTCCTTGACATCGGAGCGGGCATTTCCCCGACCGTGCAGACCTTTGCGGCCATGACAGCCATGCGCGTGCTGGTGGTTACGCCCGAGCCCACCTCCCTCACCGACGGCTACGCCCTGATGAAGGTAATGGCCAACACCCACGGGATAAACAGCTTCCACGTCCTGGTCAACCAGGTGGAAAACTTTGCCGAAGGCAAAAGCACCTTCGCAAGGCTGGCCGCGGCCGCCAACCGCTTCCTGGGATTTGAGCCCGAATATCTCGGCTCCATCCGCTCTGACCCGTGCGTGCCTGAGTCTGTCAGAAGACAGAAACCCTTTATGGAGACACAGCCCAAATCACAGGCGGCGGCGGATTGCCGGGCCGTCTGCGGCCTGCTTCAAAGCATTCGCAAGCAAAGCGCGGCCCAGAACAAAGCAGTCGAACCGCTACGCAAAGTACTTGGCGAATGAAAAACTTAATGTTACCGTTAGCGCCTATTGTGTCAACATAACGCCAGCCGATAGTTGACCATTTTCATCGGGCGTTATACAAAATAGAAAGAAAGGACGCCGCCGATAAATTCGGATGCCTTTGGGCAACTGGCGCCAACCGGTACCTTACCACATTCCAGGGAGTCTTACATGAATAAAAGCGAACTCGTAAAAACACTGGCAGAAGAAAATGCGCTCTCCCCAGATGAAGCGGCACTGGTTGTGAACACATTCTTCGATTGCGTCCGCAAGGCCCTCTTGTCCGGACAGCGGGTTGAAATTCGCGGTCTTGGCAGCTTCAAGCTCAAGGAATATGAAGGCTACACCGGCCGCAACCCCAAAAGCGGCGAAATTGTGTATGTTTCCCCGAAACGCCTGCCCTTTTTCAGGGCCGGCAAGGAACTGAAAGAATTCCTCAATAACTCATGACCATCCCGGCAAGAAACGCTTCCCGCCGGCCCGCGGGAAGCGTTTCCGGGTATCTGGCCGGCATCGCGCCGGTCTGCCTCTTCATCTGGCTTGCTTTATTGTCCTGCCCTGCCGCATCCTGCGCGGCAGGGCCTTTATCATTTTCCGGCCGGCCTGAACCGGGACAACCCGCCGGACCGGCCCTCACCCTGATCTTTGTCGCCAACTCCAAAGGCAGCCTGTTCCCCTGCGCCACCTGCTCCAGTTACGCCGCCGGCGGCATCTCCAGGCGCTTTTTCCGGCTGGCGCAAATGCGCCAGAGCGGCGCTCCGCTGCTGTACATCGCAGGGCCCTACGAATTTCCGCCTGACGCAAAGGCGAGCGAACCGCCTTTGGCAAACGACGCCGGGCCGGCAAGCCCGAAGCTGCACCTCGCCTTGCACGATGCGCTCGGCGTGGACGCCGGCTGGCTTTCCCCCGCCTCGGAAGCGTGGTTTTTCAGCGGTGCCGGCAAGTTTCCGAAAGGTTATTCAACCGTGAAAAAATCGCCGGAAACCAGGCTACTGAGCGTCTTTGGCACAACCATCGGCCTGGTTTTCTTTCCGGAAATCGCCGAACCATCCCCCGAGCCCGACGCCCCTGACTCAATCCAGGCTCAATGCCTCAAGGCCGGGCGAACCCTGGGGGCAAAGGCTGACTTCATTATCGGCGTCAGCCCCTGGGGCATGGACGCGGAACGCGACTTCCTCAGCCTGGCCGACGGCGTCTTCAACCTCATTCTTGGCGCGGGCGAAGGGCTTGGCTTTGCCCAGGCCTTTGACAGCCGCGCTCCCGGGGTGTTGTGGATGCGCTCCGACTCCCTTGGCCGGGGCATGACCATACTGGAACTCGAACAATTGCCGACCGCCGGCCAATACCCCTGGATCCCGGGCGTCACCTTCAATTCCAGGCTGGAGCCCCTGCACCCCAGCATCCCGACCGTCCCCGAAATCGACGCCCTGATAGAAGGTGGGGGAGAAAAACCCACAGGGCGGCTGCCCTGAGGCCGGCCCGGCCCTCCCTGGACTCGCCTTTCGGGCGCAGCCGCTTCGCTTTGGCGTCCAGTCCCCCTTTCCTGGGAATTAAGCCCTCCCCTCCCTTGCGCGGCTCGCGTTGTTTTCTTGGGCCGAAATGCCAGCTTTGGCCCAAAGACTGCTTTGACTTGCCGGGGCAGTGCGCGTAAGGTGACGGATAACCTCACATCATATGGAGCTGTCTTGTGTTTTCCGCTTTTAAACAGGCCGTGAAGGTCAACGTAAAATATTTCGACGACGCAAAGAAAATCTACGGATCAGACGGCATTGCGCCGGCTACCGGCGATTCTGCCGGGGTTGACCTGAGAGCGTGCATCAGGGACGATCAGGAATTCGTGATCGGTCCGGGCGAGCGCGCGGCCATCGGCACGGGCATTGCCATTGAGCCGGGCGCTCCGGGCGTGGCCGGCTTTGTCTACTCCCGAAGCGGGCTTGGGGCGTCCAGAGGGCTGACCGTCGCCCAGGGAGTCGGCCTGATCGACCCGGACTATCGGGGCGAGATCAAGGTCTTTTTGCTAAACACAAGCCGCGAGTCATACATCGTGAGACGAGGCGACCGCATCGCCCAACTCGTCTTTCAGCCGTATTTGCGGGCCGAGTTCTCCGAAACAGACGAGCTTGGCGAAACCGCCCGCGGCGCGGGCGGGTTCGGGCATACCGGACGGCAATAAATCCGCCGCGCCGTCTTTTCTCACCACAAAATATTTCATCTCGCGCGCGTTGCGGACAAAACCGCCCATGTCGGCCGACGCGGGCTCAACAATAAAAATCCAGGCAAAGGCTGAGCCATGACCAAGGAAACTTTCGACACTCTGAAGCAAAAAGAAGAAGCACTCCTGTTCAAAACCTACGGCCGCTATCCGATAGCGGTAAAACGGGGCCTGGGCAGCCGGCTTTGGGACTTTGCCGGCAAGGAATATATCGACCTGCTCTCCGGCATAGCGGTGACCGCTGTCGGCCACTGCAACGAGGAGGTCGCAAACGCTATTGCCGCCCAAGCGCGAAAGCTCGTCCATGTGAGCAACCTGTTCTATCAGGAGGAACAGCTCGTCCTGGCCGAACGCATCCTGGCGACCAGCCATCTTGACAAGGTGTTTTTCTGCAACTCCGGGGCCGAGGCCAATGAAGCCGCCTTTAAGCTGGCCAGGCGCTACCAGCAGCGGGTGCTGAACCGCGACGCTTACGAGATCATCACTTTTGAAGGCTGCTTCCACGGGCGGACGCTGGCCACCGTGGCCGCCACCGGCCAGGCCCGCTTCCAGGACGGCTTTTCGCCCATGCCCGAAGGCTTCAAACAGATCGCCTTTGCCGACATGAGCGCCGTAAAGGCCGCCGTTTCAGACAAAACCGCCGGCATCCTGCTTGAGATCATCCAGGGAGAGGGCGGAATCAGACCCTTTCCGGCCCCGTTCCTCAAGGAGCTTGAGGCCTTTTGCAAGGAGAAACAAATTCTCCTCATCATCGACGAGATCCAGGCCGGCCTGGGCCGCACCGGAAAATGGTGGGCCTTCCAGCATTACGGCATAACACCCCATATTATCACCTGCGCAAAGGCCCTGGCCAACGGCCTGCCCATGGGCGCAATGATGGCCGTTGACGAGGTGGCCCGGGGCTTTGTCGCCGGGAGCCACGCCACAACCTTTGGCGCAGGCGCGCTGATGTCCATGGCCGCCGACAAGACCCTTGAAATCCTGGGCCGGGACAAGCTCGTCGAGCGCGCGGGCGAGTTGGGCGAATGGGCCATGAACCGGTTCAGAAGCATCGGGAAAAAATATCCTGGCGTCATCAACGAAGTGCGCGGCCTGGGACTGATGATCGGCATCGAGCTCTCCTTCCCCGGCAAGGAAGTATGGGAAGAGCTCATGGCAAAGGGGTTCATCCTCAACCTCACCCAGGAGAAAGTCTTGCGGCTGCTGCCCGCCCTGAACATCCCCAGGGAAGACCTCGAGCTGTTCGCCCAGACCCTGGAAGAACTGCTGGCCAAACGGGCCGTTTAGCCGGGCATCCGCAAGGCCCCCACCTTCCTTAACCCTCTTTTGTCCGGGTTATTTTTTGCCGTTAGCGCGCGCAACGCCGTAACGTCAATGCTGCGCATGCCCACGTCGCCCCTTGACTGCGCCCGGCGGCGTGACTATTGAGATAATGGCCGGCCCCGCCGGGCCTTGTTCTTTGGCCGAAAAACTGAAGGCTTGACTGCGCCTCTATAATCCTTTATGTATTTCGGCTAACCTTCGTTTGACTAACGCGCGAAACACTCTTGGCACTGCCGCGCATGAAATCAACCTGATAAAACCGGCCGGTTTTTAATCATACCTACCAGGAGGCTGTATGGCCCGCATTACTGTCGAAGATTGCCAGGCGAGAGTGGACAACCGCTTTTTGCTGGTGCAGATGGCAATAAAACGCGTTCATCAATATCGTGAAGGCTACCCGGCCCTTGTCGACTCCACCAACAAGGAAGTTGTGACGGCCCTGAGGGAAATAGCCGCGGCCAAGGTTCTGCCCGAAGATCTCTCCTACTACACCGCGCCAGATCCCGGACAGGCCCTCGACATTTCCGACATCGAATAAACCGCATTCAAGCTGAGCGAGAACAGGTTTTCCATGAATCGGCGAGACTATTACGAAGTGCTGCAAGTTGAGCGCACGGCCAGCGGCGAGGAGATCAAAAAATCCTACCGCAGGCTGGCCATGGAGTACCACCCGGATCGCAACCCGGACAACCCCGAGGCCGAGCGGCTGTTCAAAGAGGCGGCGGAAGCTTACGACTGCTTGAGAGACGCCGACAAACGCGCCCGCTATGACCGTTTCGGGCACGCCGGGGTGAACCAGGGCGGCGGATTCCATAACACCGAGGATATTTTCTCCAGTTTCAGCGACATCTTCGGAGACTTCTTCGGATTTGGCCGCAATGCCGCCAACGCCCGCAGGAATCAGCCCCAGCGCGGACACGACCTGCGCTACGATCTGGGCATTTCCTTCAAACAGGCTGCCAAGGGTGATGAGGTCATCATCAAGGTTCCGCGCAGCGCCACCTGCACAGAGTGCAACGGCAGCCGCGCGGCTCCCGGCACAAGCGTCGAAACTTGCGCCCACTGCGGCGGCATCGGTCAGGTCAGGCACAGCCAGGGCTTTTTCCAGCTCGCCGTGCCTTGCCCGAGTTGCCGGGGCAAGGGACAATTCATTCCTCATCCCTGCCCGCGCTGCAAGGGGCAGGGGGTAGTCCAGGAAACGCGGGAGCTTTCCGTCCGCATCCCGGCCGGCGTTGACACCGGAAACCGCCTGCGCCTGCAGGGCGAGGGCGAAAGCGGCCTGAACGGCGGACCCAGGGGCGATCTGTTCGTGGTCCTGCACGTCAAGGACAACGGCGGTTTTGAGCGAGACGGGCAAAACCTCTTCTTGAGCCGCAAGATCGGTCTTGTCGAGGCGACGCTTGGCACAAGCATTGAGGTTCCCTCTCTTGACGACCCGGTGACTCTGGAAATTCCGAAAGGCACCCAGACGGGCGAAATATTCAGGCTGGAAGGAAAAGGCATGCCTTATCCGGGCCGCAGCAACGTCGGGGATCTGCTGGTCGAAATCACCGTGGTCACCCCCACAAGCCTTAACGAAAAGCAGGAAAAACTCCTGCGCGAATTCGCGGCCATTGAAGAAAAAAAGCTGGTGTCCAAGGCCAAGAAGTTTGCGAAAAAAGTTGGCAAGGCCATGGGCATCAACTAAAAAGCAGCCCAAATATCAAACTGAAAAGCAGGGAGGAACATCCCTGCTTTTTTTTGCGCCCTGCGTCCCGAATGGCGCAAAAGACCGCCAATTGCGGCGCATCCCGCAACTCTATATAATTACCCAAGATTATCGCGTAAAAATCTAGAACGGCAATTCAGGCGGCGATACATGCCGCCAAACGGCTGCGGCGCATGCGATCGGGAGTTTTGAAGGGCTGCCCCCGTCAGGCGCAGCCGGCTCCAGATTCCTGGAAGAAATGCTGTCTTTCTGATTGCCCCATGGTTGCCTTTATCGCCGGCCTATAGAGGGCCTGGAACGGCGCCAGCCAGCCGCAAGCGAAGATGCCTATCCGGTTTGCGCATCACCCCACCTCCTGACAACCAGCAGCGTAATGTCGTCATGGGCCGGGAGACCGGCCATGTGATCGAGCAGATCCTGGCGGACATGGCCTATGATTTCCGCCGCCGGGTTGCGCCCTTCTTCGCGCGGTTGCGCCGTCAAGCCCATGTTGGCCTTGCGGCAGGCATCGGCGAAGGATTTGGCCAGGCGCTTTTCGCCAAAGATCTCAGGGGTGCCGCTCCCGTTCTTTCCGGCGCTTCCAGCCGGCCCCATAGCCTCGTCGGCGCCGTCGGTCATGAGCAGCATTGACTGTCCGGGCGAAAGGGCCAGGGAAAAAACGCTGTACTTTATGCCGGCCATCACGCCCAAAACCAGTTCCTTGGACCAGGGCAAAATGCGCCCCTGTCCGCCGGCGTCACCGGCGGCCGGTCCGATTACGGGCGGGGGGTGGCCGGCGCTGGAGTAGACGAAAGTTCCGTCCTTGACGTTGAAAAGGCCGATCAGCATTGTCACGAACATGTTGGAGGCGTCCTTCCTCAAAATGGCCATGTTGATATGCTCAAGGGCCTGGGCAGGTGAAAGGCCCCGCGCCAAAACCGCCCCGGCCAAAGACATGGCCCGGCTCATGACCAGGGCGGCCGGGACGCCCTTGCCGCACACGTCGCCAACGACCAGGGCGACGATGTGCGGGGCCGCCGGATCAGGAATAAAGCAACTGTACAAGTCGCCGCAAACCTCGCGCGAGATGTCCAGCCAGGCTGAAATGTCGGCCCCGTCCGGCCTTGGGAACTTGTCGGGCAACATGGATTTCTGAATTGAGCGGGCCAGGCCGAGCTCATTGTGCAACTGCTGCTGGGTGGTGGCGTTGAGCAAAAGGTTACGCAAAGAGGCCTTGAGGATGATCCTGGTATTTTCAAAGGCCTTGAGCATCCTGCCGGTCTCATCCTGGATGGCCGGCTGGGGGAAGGGGGTGTCAAGGTTGCCTTTTTCCATATTCTCCAGAGAATCGGCAAGCTTGCGGATTGGGCCCAGAGTCCTGGAAGTTGACGCGTGGGTGGCCAGGCCAATCAGCAGCGGGCCGGCGATCCCCAGGATCAGCAGCCAGGTGGGAAGACTGACATTGTCGCGGCCCAGCACCTGGTCCGGGACCAGCAGCGCCAGCCGCCACCCCTCTATGCTCAGCGGATAGTAAAGAATGCTTGTTTCACCCGGCCACGGCAGGGCCCAGGGCAGAGTTCCAGCTTTGCCGCCAAGCTCGGCCAGCCCCTTGCCGCCGGCCTGGATTCTTTTTGCGGCCCCGGCAAGCGCGGGGTTGTCTACCGAAAAAGCGTCCTGGAATATGGTCTGGGGGCCTTCGCCGGCCTGGCGGCCGGGCGGGTAAAGGACGTATTCGCCGCGCGAGGTCAAAAACAAGGGCTCGGCCTGGCCAAAACCGGATACGCCGCGCAAGGCATTCTCCGCCCAGGTCATGCCCAGAATTACCCCAATCCAGTATTTGTCGCTGCCATGCGGAGCGCTCAACTCAAGCGCGCAAACAATGGTTGAATGCCGGCCGACCCCCGGCCCGGTCAGGCCGTTGACCGGGCCTATCCAGTTGGTGCGGCCTTCCTTCTGCCATTCCGGGCCGTCGGCCAGCAACACCCCGGACAAACGGCTTTTCTGCACGTCTCCGCCCTCGAATGTATACAGCCAGGCCCCGGACTCGCCTTTTTTCCCCGAGACTATGCCTATGAACGCAGCCTCCCTGGTGAAATTGCGCAGAAAATCCTCACCGCGCAGGACTGCCAGCATGGCCTCGCTGTTTTCAGACAGCGAGGCGGAAAAACGCATGGTCGACAGCCCCTTGGCCAGGGTGTCCACCCCGCTTTCAACTCGCCGCAAAAAGGTCGTTGACACCGAGTCAAGGGTGGACATGGCCTGGATGGAGAGGGTCAGGGCGTTTCGCTCCCCGCTGGCCTCAACGGTCTCATAAAAGGTCCAGATGCCAAGCCAAAGCAGGGCCAGTGAGCTGAACGTGAAAAAAATGGTCTGGCGAAGAGCCAGCCTGCCGCGCCACAGTTGAAGCAGTCTCCGGAAAAAACCGTCCGGGGCGCTTTTTGCGGACCGCTGAAGCGCTTCGCCAACGCCGCTCCCGTTTTCCCCCGCCGCATCATACATGGACCGCGGCAAGGCGGCCGACAAGGGAAACTCAAGCACAAGGGCGTCCTGCCCGTCATGTCGCTCCACAGCCGACCTGATGGCGAACAGCCGGGTCAGGGAACGGTTGGACAGGCCAGTGTCGGATTTTTCCTCAATCAGCTCACGGCGGAACTGCGCTTTTGAAACGTTAAAGTCCCCCAGGTTCGACTTGAGCACCAGGGTCAGGCACTGAGGCAAGCCGTCCTCCAGACCGGATGACCGCGGCTCCTCGGCAAGGGTGCCCCTGTAGAGGCCTGGAGCGCTCAACTGGCCGAGCCCGATCTGCAGATCAAACACCACCTCCCGCTCGAGGCTGGCGCCTTCCGGGCCCATGGCAAGCGCAAGGGACTTGGCGCAGATATCCGGCAGAAAATCGCCCAGAAGCAGCAGAAACCCCGCCCTGTCGTCAGGCTCAAGCTCGCTCTCGCGAGCCCAACGCTCGACCAAAAGGCCCAATTCCTCAATACTCCCAAGGTCGTCGGCGCACCGGCAGGAAAAAACAATACGCAGGCATCCGGGCGTGCTGGCGTAAGACACGGCTTGCCCAAGCCCGCCCTGGAAGAACCCGCCCCTGCCCGCGCTCACCGCCTTCCTCCGGGAAGGGCGAAGCACATGACAGCCAAACTGTGCCCAAGCCCGCCCCTGGCGTGCTCAAAGACGCTCGCCCGCACGGACCGGATCAGACTGTCGGGACGGGTGCCGCCTCTTCTCAGCGAAGCCGCCAGCCTGTCACGGCCAAAGGCTTGCCCGTCCGGGGATTGGGCATTCAATAGTTTGCCGCTGAAAAAAAAGACCGCATCGCCCGGCATAAGGTCAAAAGAATCATCCCGGTATTCCGTTCCCGGCCGCTCCCCGACCGGCGGGGAGGCAAAAAGCCCCTGGCCTGATACCTCGCGCACAGCCAGGCCGGACGCCTCCCCGCTATCCAGGGGCGCCCGGTCAACAACCGCTTCCGGCCTCACCAGAATGGGGACCGCCCCGCCAGCCCCCGCGATATTCATCATATTTTCAAAGGGGTCTATGACGGCGGCAACGATATTTACAAATTGGCCGTTCTGGCTCTGCCCTTGCCGCCCATAGCCGAAGGCCGAGTCGTTTACCCCGGAAAGCGCCTGGGCCGGACCAAGGCCGGACAACAGCAACTCCTGCAAAAGCGGCACGGCGCCGCCGATCAAGAGCGCTCCCGGCACGCCGGAAGCGTTGGCGGAGGCCAGAATGCAGCACACCCTGCCGTTTTGCAGGGAGAAACAGTCATAGATTTCCCCTCCCCCGTTTTTTCCCGGCATTATGGCGGCACGCACCGCGATGCGGTCGGAGGACGGAAGAGAAGGCGGCAAAAGGCCGTCCTGGATATCAGCGGCCAGCCTGAACTCGCCGGCGATCCTTTCCCGCGCGAGGGCCTGGCTGGTCAGCTCCCGCGTCCTGCCAAGCATGGTTCCGCGCAATTCGACCGAAGCCCGCATCAGCCGTCCCGGCTCATCCGGCATGAACGCGCGGGTCTGGGGCATTTCCTCAACCACAGTCGCGCTGTCTCCCACGGCCATCCGGTCGGCGACCTGAGCCAGCGCGTTCAAGGGCTTGAGCATTCTCAGAGAGGTGTTGATCAAAATGGCGATGGCCAGGCAAAGAACTGCGCCGGCGACAAGGCAAATATCCAGGGTAAGGCGGTTGAGCGCCCCGAAAAGCACATCGCGGGGGATCAGCATGCCGAGCATGAAATTCTTCATGCTAAGGGGCGTGAACACGGCCACATATTCCTCGCCCTGGACGGATATCGGCATGGTTCCCGGCTGCCGGAGCAATATGCGTTGCTTCATGTCGGCCAGGGCGGCGCTGTCGGCGGGTTCAGGCGATGCGGGCTTCTCCGGGGCCTCCCTGCCGGCCGCATTTGGCGCGGCCGGACTTGACCCGGACAACGAGCGCGGCAGCGTCCACTGTCCGTCGGGGGCGAGCAGAAAGACGATGCTGTTCCGAAGCGACTTGATTGATTTGATCCGCTCCTCAAACCAGGGCATTGACACAGTCATGGTAAGCACGCCGAAGATGTCGCCGTTTGGCTCCTGCTGGCGGGGTATGCTCCCCAAGGGGTAGCGCAAAGGGACGCTGTAGCGCAGCCGCATTTCGGATTCCTGGCCGCTGTCGGCGATGCTTGGCCCGTGCCAGCCGGCGGAATTGCCTATCGCGGCCAGGATGTCCGCCATGTCGCTTTCGATCCAGCCAAGCCCCTCCGTGGCGCTGGACACCTCGCCCGCCCGCTGGCGGGACCAGCGCCTGGCGCGGTAAACCCCGTTCAGATCGACAGTCCTGACGATTATTTCCTCCTGCCCCATGCTGTGGCTGGGGAGGGTGCCCAATTCGTTCGCGGTGAACTGAAAGTCAAGAGGAAGGTAAGGGCCGGTTTTCTCAAGCAGCCGGACGACCGGGATGATGTTGGCCTCAAGCCATTTCCGGTAATGGCCGTCATAGCGGTTCACGCTGCCGGCCAATTGCGCGGTCTGGCGCTCCACCCCGTCAAGCACCTGGTTGGACGCGTAAAGATAGCCCGCCGCAAGAAAGGAGATGCTCACCAGCAATATGGCGGTCACGATCGGGACGGCGTGTCGCACAGCCAGCCGGCGCCTGACCGGAATGGCTGTTGCCGCTGCCGGGAAGGGGGCCATGTTTATTCCGGTTCGCTTGTAAAGGCTTCCACGGCTTCCGGCACGCTGGGAAATTCCGGAAACAGGGAATCAAAGCCGCTGCCGGTGAACACCTTGCGCACAGAGGGATGCAGCCCGGTAACGTGGAGCGCCCCGCCGCCCGGAGCAAGCGCCTTGCCAAGCCCCAAGATGGCCCGCAAGCCGAACGAACTCACATAGTCAACCTGGGAAAGGTCCAAAACAGCGTGGCTCATGCCGTTATTGCGGACCAACTCAAGGGCGGACTGCTCAAACCCCTGCGAGGAAAACGCATCCAACCGCCCGGATAGTGTAATTACATACGCGGAACCGATCTGACGGAAGGCAAACTCCATAGGGTTGTCCTTGGTAAGTGGTCATAAAAGAGAAATGAAAGCCGTGGCGGAGCCGGCTGCCGGCAATCCTGGCACTGCCGGAAATCCTGGCAGCCCGGCGGGGCTGAGAATATGCCGCGCAAGGCCGGCGCGGCA
Source organism: Desulfovibrionaceae bacterium (assembly GCA_031551565.1). Lineage (GTDB taxonomy): Bacteria > Desulfobacterota > Desulfovibrionia > Desulfovibrionales > Desulfovibrionaceae > Frigididesulfovibrio. The sequence goes on from JAVBNM010000022.1 coordinate 46,076, forward strand.
TGCGCTTTAACGTGTTCTCGACTCTTTTCCGTTCCCGTGTTAGCTACAATACAGTTGAAAGGCAAAGCAGTCCGCGCTCGGCATCTAAGGATGGCGCAGGGCCCGCGAGCGCTGCCGTTAAAACCGTCTTGCACTATAACTTGAAAGAAGTTTGCCGGTCAAATGCATATTCCGCGGCAGATTGCGGCATGTGACAATTCGGCACGTTTTTTGTTAAGCGCTTCACCATCTTCGCGCGGGTGTGATCAGCAAGGCAATTCGATTGTCCGAAGCTGCCGCTCGAAGATCACAACAGCGGCATTGAGTGATTTCATCAAAACATGCAAGGAGTCTTAAATGAAAAGCATCAAGTCTGCCTCACTGGCTCTGGCCCTGCTTCTTGGCCTGGCCCTGTTTATCGCCTCCGGATCGCCGGCCCTGGCCGCTGTCGCGGACATCAACGGCGAATACCGCGTGATGGGTACGGATTCTCAAACCGGCGAGACCGGTGAAATCTCCATGCCGTTCGTCCAGTCCGGCACGAAAGTTTCCATGGAGTCAGACGGCATCAAGTTTGACGGCACTTACGACCCGGCCACCGGCAAGGCTTCTTTGCAGGCCCCGGTTCCAAATGAGTCCGCAATGACCTTTGCCCTGGATGTCCAGTTTGTCGAAGACAAAGACTCCATCTCCATGACAGGCACCCTGTCCCTGATGATTGGGGGCAAGGCCGAACAAGTGGTGAACCTCAAGGGCGACCGGGTCGAGGGCTAGAGGGCTTGGCGGCCTGATGTTTTTACACGCGCCACGCCCGCCGGCCGCCTCTGTTTTGGCGGATGGCCATTGTTGCTTCTCCGCCAAAGCAGGCCGACCTGACTATGTTGCGGCGCGCTGAACGAAAAATTTCCTTGTAAAAACATTATGGGAAAACGGGGCGAAATCTCCCGATTAAGATATTGCGGATTTTGGACATATTGAGTTAGAGTCAAGTGCGGATTGTTTGCCGCAACACTACTTATTTCGCCGTTATTTTTTGCGCCAAGACAGCCTCGTCATTTCAAGCGCCCTTTTACGGGCTTATGCTGCCCGGCAGCGTCCACGTTGTTTGGCCACACCGAAAAACATCCAATACCTCAGCCGTTCAAAGACAGGAGGCTCTCCATGAAACGCTGGTTGTCGGTATTTCTTTTCCTGTTCATACTATGCCCTGCGCTGGCGCACGCGGACGAGCGCCAGCCGGTGAGCGTGAGCGAAAGCTCCTCCCTGGCCCTGCGGGTTCTGACCCGGCCTTTGGCTGCGCTTTACAAAAGCCCGTCGGAGGAAACCGTCCTGCAGAGCAACCTGCCGACATTCCACCCCTACTTTGTCTATACCAGGCCTTCAGCGGACGAGCGCGGCAAAGGCGGCGGCTGGTATGAGGTGGGCACCGACGACAAGGGCACGGTCGTCGGCTGGCTCAAGGGCGAAGACGTCTTTGAGTGGAAGCAGACCATGTGCCTGACCTACACCCACCCCGAGGGACGCAACCCGGTCCTGATGTTTGAAACGCGCGAGGCGCTCGAGGGCCTCGCCGGTGAAGACGACGCAAAAAGAGCGCAGGACGCGCAATCTTTCTACAGCGCGATTGACGATGCAGCCAAAAGCAGCGCGCCTCTGCCGGACAATTTCCCGATCCTTTCCATGGAGCCGAAAATGGCCGTGGACCTGACCAAACAGTTCTACCTTCTGCCCATCCTCGAATACGAGGCCGCCGACTTGAGCGGGCGCGAAGGCAGGCTGCTCAAAGTGGTCGCGGTCAGCGGCAGCGGGGAAAAATCCCGCGAGAGCAGCAATATCAAGAAAAACGACGACTACTTGCGCTCATCCGCGATAAAGAGCCAGGATAAGGCCGACAAGCTCGACGAAGTGCGGGTGGACATCGTCTGGGTCGTCGACACCACGCTCAGCATGTCGCCGTACATCAAAAAGGCGACCGAGATCATGTCCGAGGTGTCAAGCGCGATTGCCGCCGATCCCGCCCTCAAGGGCAAGATCGCCTTCGGCGTTTGGGGCTACCGGGACGACCCGGGCATTCCCCAGATCGACTATCAGACCAAAAACTACACGCCCGAGCTTCTGCCTATCGAGGACTGGCTCAAGGTCATGAAGACTGTGGACGAGACCAAAGCCGACACCGACGACATCCCGGAAGACATGTTCGCGGGCGTTCGCGACGCGCTCATGGCGAAAAACTGGCGCGAGAACTCCATCAAGCTGATCATCCTTGTCGGCGACGCCCCGTCGCACGAGCTGGGCCACAAATGGAACAGCAGCGGCATGGACGAGCAGACCCTGCGCGCCCTGGCCGACCAGAAGCAGACGGCCATCGTGGCCCTGCACTTAAAGCCGCCCAAGAGAAAGAAGTTCTTCAAGCTGGCGGAAAATCAGTTCAAGGCCCTGTCAATGAACGCGGGCTGCCCCACGCCCTTGTACTGGGCGATAAACGCCAACGACATGGATGCGTTCGGAAAATACACCAAAGCCATCGCCCAGGGCATTGTCGACTACGTCAGCGCCGGGCGCGAAGCCCTGGCCGAAACAACGCCGAAACAGGCCCCGCCCGCATCCAAGGATCCGCTCGTCGCCAAGCCCGAGACGCCGGCCCCGCCGGCCGCCGGCGACGCGCCAAGCTCCGAAGACATTCGCGGCATGCTCAAGGCCGCGTCCGTCATGTGGTTGGGCAGCCAGTCCAACACCGTACCGCCGCGCGACGTCATGGCCTGGGTGTCTGACAAAGACCTGGTCGACCCCAGCAAGCAGGCCCTTGACGTGCGCCTCTTGCTCAACAAGCGCCAGTTGAACAGCCTGGCCGTCCTTCTCGAAGAGGTTCTGATGGCGGGCCAGATGAACCAGATCAGCGGCAAGAGCTTCTTTGACTCACTCCAGGCCGCCTCGGCCGTGGCCTCAAGGGATCCGAGCCTTTTGGCCTCAGCGCCCAACCTGGCCGAGTCCGGCCTTATCCCCGACTTCCTCGAAGGCCTGCCCTACCACAGCCAGCTCATGGACATGAACAACGACCTTTGGGCAAGCTGGGGACCGGACGAGCAGGACTACTTCCTGAGCAGGATCGAGGCCAAGGTGAGCGCCTACAAATCGCTGCACGACGACCCGGACGTATGGGTGCAGGTCAACCAGGGCGACGACCCCTCGGAATTCGTGGCCCCCATCCCGCTGGAACTGTTGCCGTGACGGCATATCTGGCGGTCAGAGAGATGTCTGTGGAGCGGGAGAAAAACGGATTCCGCTTCTCGCTCCACATCCCCCATCTTGACGTCTGCCCCGGACAAACCCTTGCAATCCTGGGCCAGAGCGGTTGCGGCAAGTCAACCTTGCTCGACCTTCTGGCCCTCGTCTTAAAGCCGACCCGGGCGCAGGAGTTCAGCCTGCTTCCGGGAACCGGCTCGCGCCTGGATTTGACCACAGCCGCTCCCTCGGTCCTGGCCTCGGTCAGGTCCAGCGAAATAGGCTATGTGCTTCAGTCCGGCGGCCTTTTGTCCTTCCTCAACGTCAGGGACAACATCATCCTGCCCGGAAAACTGGCCGGCCTTCCCGCAAACGCCCTGCACAAACGCCTCGATTCCCTGGCCGAACGCCTGGGAATTGCCGACCAGCTCGGCAAAAAGCCACAGCACCTGTCCGGCGGGCAGCGCCAGCGCGCGGCCATTGCCAGAGCCCTGGTCCACACTCCCAAACTTGTATTCGCGGATGAGCCCACGGCAGCCGTCGACCAGGTCACGGCTTCCGAAATATTTGGAATATTCCAGGACATCGTCAAAGAGATGCGCACCGCTCTGGTTGTCGTCAGCCACGATGTGAGCCTGGCCCGGCGTTTTGCGGACCGGGTGGCCACCTTTACCATTGAGCGGCGGCAAAACGCCGTCACCTCCACCCTGGTGGAAAACGAACAAGGGCAGGCGGCATGAACCGGCGATCAAATTCATCGCATGCCGGGACTGTGTCCAGGCTGGCCGTCGCCGACATCCTGCACGAATGGAGGATGAGCGTCTGCCTGGTTCTGGCCGTGGCCGCCATCGCCACCCCCCTGCTCCTTTTTTTCGGCCTGAAGCACGGCACGGTGGAGACCTTGCGCAAACGGCTGCTGGACAATCCGGTCACCCTGGAAATAATGCCGGTCACGGAAAAGCTGCTGGACGACGACTGGTTCGCCAGGTGGCGGCAAAACCCGCGCGTGGCCTTTGTGGTGCCGCATACCAGAAAACTTTCGGCCCAGGCGGACATGGCCCCGGCCGAGGCGAAAAAACCGGTTGAGCGGGTGGACGTCTCGCCGTCAATGCCCGGGGACATCCTGCTGACCCGCTACGGGCTCACCCCTCCCGGCCCTGACCAATGCGTTCTGACCTTCAAGGCGGCTGAAAAGCTGGGGGCAAAGCCGGGCGACAAGCTGACCTGCACCGTGACCAGAGAGCAGGCCAGGGTCAAAGCCTCGCACGATTTCACCGTCACAGGCGTCCTGCCCGTGCGGGCCAACCAGCTTCCGGCCGCCTACATCCCGCTGGAACAACTGGAACACATCGAAGCCTTCAAGGACGGACGGGCTGTGCCCGCCTTCGGCTGGCCCGGGGCCGACCCGCTGGCCTACCCGGTCTTGGGCGCGGTCCTTGTGTTCACCCCTGACCGGCTTGACGCTGTGAAACAATCGCTTTTACAGCAAAACACCGGCTTTGCCAGGCTAAGCGCGCTGCCGGAGGATGAAATCAGCCAATCCGGCCTGCCCGGGTATGCCGGCGGCTACAGGCTTTCCACAATCGGTTCCCCGGCGAACAAAGACAATGTGTCCGCCCTCAGGGACAAACTTCGCGGGACAGGCGCCATCATCATGGCCGAGCCTCCGTCGGTGCGCATCGTCTCAGCCGGGGCTCCAACCCCTTCCACACCGGGCTCCTCAATCGATCCGAAAGAGAAAATAGACCTTGAGCTGCTGCCGGCCACGGCCCTGGGAGCCGCGTTGCCCGGCCATCCCCTGCCGCCCGGAGCGTCCGGGGTGCCCGGAGCGCCCGGAGCGACAGGCGAGCCCTTGGCGTCCTGGTCGGATTTCACGCTCGCCCCGGCCGAGCGGGCCCTTCTGGTGGCCCCGGAAGTCGTGGCGGCTTTGGGCTCCGGGCCGGTCATGCTCAAGGCCGTTGTTCCGGGTATGACCCCGGAACGCTCGGTTGAATTTGAAGCCAGGCTCGCCGCCGACCCCAACACCCTGCCGGGCCAGGCACGGGCGCCGGCATCCCTGCTCGGAGTTCTGACCCTGCTTGAGCAGCGCCCCCTCACCTTTGGCGGGGCCGATGGCGGGAACCGCACTTTCCTGCTCGGGCGGCGCGGCTATTCCGGCTTTCGCATGTACGCCTCCGGCCTCGAACAGGTCGGGCCGCTTGCCAAGGAGCTTGAGGAGTCCGGCATCAGGGCCAACACCAGGGCGGACCGCATCGACGAAGTGCTCAACCTGAATATGTACCTTAACCTTTTGTTCTGGCTCATCGCGGCCACTTCGCTCGTCGGCGGCACGGCCTGCCTGCTTTCAAGCATTTACGCCAATGTGGAGCGCAAACGGCGGGATCTGGCCGTGCTGCGCCTGCTTGGCGTGCACGGCGGCTCGCTCACAGCCTTCCCGCTGGTTTCGGGCGTTGTGCTGACATTGTGCGGGCTGATTATGGGGCTCGCGGCCTACCACATATTGAGCTATGCCATTAACACCCTGTTCGCCTCCCACCTGGATGCCGGGGAGGCCTTTTGCAGCCTGACCCTCGGCCACCAGGCCGGGGCCATAGGCCTTGGCCTGGCCATGTCGATCGTCGCCGGGCTGGCGGCATCCAGGCGTTTTGCAAACATCGACCCGGCGGAGTGCTTGCGCGATGAATAGATTGTCCATTGTCAAAAAATCCGGACTGGCGTTCCTGGCGGCATTCGTTCTTGCATCTGCGGCCGCCATTTTCGCGACGCCTTCGTCCTGCCTTGGCCCGGCAACCGCCTTTGCCGCCGCCGGCCAGGGGGATATCCATAACCCGTCCCCGGCTGACGGCGACTTTGTCCTGCCCGGACCGGGCGGATCGAAGTTCGTGTTCCGCCCCGTTAAAATCAAAGGCGAGGGCCTGATGGCCGGCGCGCGCTTCATCATGGGCGATCCTTCCGGGGATTTCCGCGCTCCCCCTACAGCCGTGGTCGTGGGCGGGGCCTTTGCCGCGCCTTCGGGCACTGGCGGCAAAGACGGCGAGGGCAGCGAAAGCGCCTGGGTCTACTACCTTGGCAAATACGAAATAACCGAGGCACAGTATTACGCGGTCATGGGGCTGCCCGATGGAGTGGACAAAGCCAAGCTTGAAAGCGACCTGCCCATGACCCAGGTTTCCTACTTTGACGCCATCCGCTTCGCCGATGCCCTGAACACCTGGCTATACGCCAATGCCCTTGACAAGCTGCCGGTTTCCGGGCCGTTCCCCGGTTTCGTGCGCCTGCCCACCGAGGTGGAATGGGAATACGCGGCCCGCGGCGGCGGCGCGGTCGAGGCCCTGGTCTTTGACACCGACTACCCCTACGACGACCTGACGCCCCACGAGTGGTTCGCCGGGCCGCAGTCATCCCACAACAAATTGCAGCCGATCGGCAGGCTTTTGCCCAATCCCCTCGGCCTGCACGACATGCTCGGCAATGTGCGCGAGATTACCCAGACCCATTACCAGATCGAATATTACCAAGGCCGAAGCGGGGGATTCACCGCCCGCGGCGGGCACTATCTCATGGAAGAAACCGGCATAATCTCGGCCGCGCGGGCCGAAGAGCCCTATTACCTCGGCTCGGCCAACGAGGGCATGCGCCCAAACACCAAGCCGACCATGGGCTTTCGCCTGGCCATCTCGGCTCCGATCCTGACCGACCGGGCCACCATCGCCCGAATGGAAGACGACTTTGACGAATACCGGGCCGGAGCCGGGGCCAACCTGCCCGCCGCCCTGTCCGTGTCCGACATAAGCGCCCAGGAGGCCGTGCCGGCCCAGGAAGCCCTGGTGCGCCTGAACCGGATCAAAGAAGCCCTGGCTTCAGCCGGTCTGGCCGACAGCCTCAAGCAGGATATCGGCCTGACCGAAGCCGCCCTTTTAAATATGACCCAGGTCCGCAAACAAGCCGACGAAGACTCGGCCAGGGTCTGGGCCAAAATAGCCGGCGAACGGGGCATGTACCTGGCCGTCAACCTGCAAGGGCTGGCCCTGGCCGAAGAAGCGCCCACGGAAAACCTGCGCCGCCGGGCCGAGCAATACGCTTACAACGTGGAAGCCGGGCTTGAAAACTATGGAGAAATCATGGCCGAACTGGCCAAGCTTCCGCCCGAGGCTGTCAAAAAAGGCTTTGAATGGTATGTGGCCGCGCTCAAAGCCAAGATTGACAAGGAAAACGCCGGAGAGTCGGACAATGCAAAGGCCAGGGTCACCGACCTTAACGCCCAGCTTGACTGGCTTGCCACCACCAAAGCGCACTATGAGAAATACGCCAAGGAAAAACGTTTTGACGCAGCGGCCTGGCGCAATGACTATGCCGCTTCTGCAGACACCAAATAAACAGGGAGAGCTAATTCCATGAAAAACGTATGCAAAATTCTCATCGTCCTGATGCTCTGCACCAGCATCTTCAGTTGCGCCAACATCAAGGATGACGGCCAGCGCACCAGAACCGAAGGCACCCTTGTCGGCATGGGCGGCGGCGCGGCCGTTGGCGCCGGCATCGGCGCCATTGCCGGCGGCGGAAGAGGCGCGGCCATCGGAGCCGCTATCGGCGGCCTTGTCGGCGGCGTTGCGGGTTATTTTGTCGGCGACCACATCGCTGACCGCAAGGCCGAATACGCCTCCGAGGAAGACTGGCTCGACGACTGCATCGCCCAGACCGAGTCGCTGAACAAGCAGGCCGTGGCCTACAACACCAAGCTGAAAACAGACGTGGCCGCGCTTGACAAAAAGACCGTCAAACTCGCCGCCGACTACAAGAAAAACCAGGCCTCCCGCGACGCCCTCATGGCCGAAGCAAAAACCATCAAGGACCGCCGCGCCGAAGTGGCCCAGAACATAGAAATCCTGCAAAACGAGGTCAACAGGCAAAAGACCGTCTCCGCGGACGCCCGCAAGTCCAACAACCCGAAAAAGGCCGCAACCCTTGACGCCGAAATCGTCAAAATGGAAAAACAAATAGCCTCCCTCAAGCAATACAACGAAAAACTGGCCTCCATCTCGGTCCGAGTGGCGGTATAAGCCGGGTGAAGAGCTGGGGGAGGGGAACCAACAGGGCGATCGCCCTGATGGTTCCCCTCCCCCAGACCCCCTC
>JAVBNM010000051.1:0-19081 GCA_031551565.1 Desulfovibrionaceae bacterium
GCTATAATACCCTAATGGCTCCTTCTCCCCTATTTACTATATATCTCTGGGTCGGGCTTCAACACCGCGCGGGCCCCCCACCCCCCGGGGGGGCGCGGGGGGGGTGTGCCCCCCCCCCCCCCGCGGCCGGGATGGGCCCGCCCCGGGGCCGCCCCTTGAATGAAACGGCGCGAACCGCTATCATCGCAAAAAAATAGCGCAACCATTGCGCAACAATTGCGTGGGCGCCGGGCTGATTCCCGCAAAACCACCGGCGTTCAATTGAACCAACCACGGCGCCTGCCGGAACATATTGTCTAAGGCGGAAATAAATGATCATCGTCACTGGCGGAGCTGGCTTCATAGGCAGCGCGTTCGTATGGAAGTTGAACAGTCTCGGTTATGACGACATACTGGTCGTCGACAACCTGCAAGCATCAGAAAAATGGCGCAACCTGGTCAACCGCCGTTACAGCGGCTATCTGCACCGCGACGAGTTCCTGGAGCGGGTGAAGAGCGATTCCCTGCCCGGCGGCGTCGAGGCCGTCGTCCATATGGGGGCCTGCTCAAGCACTGTCGAGCGCGACGCGGATTTCCTGATGCGCAACAATGTGGAATACAGCAAGACGCTTTGCGAGTACGCGTTAAGCCGCGGCATCCGCTACATCCAGGCCAGCTCAGCCGCCACCTACGGCGACGGTGAGCGGGGTTTTGAGGACGACCCCTCGCCCGAAGCCCTCAACGCCTTGCGCCCTTTGAACATGTACGGATATTCAAAGCACCTTTTCGACCTCTGGGCCTTGCGCAATGGTCTTTTGGATCGCATAGTCTCTCTGAAGTTCTTCAACGTTTACGGCCCCAACGAGCAGCACAAGGGCGGCATGCGCAGCATGGTCAACAAGGCCCGGCAGCAGATCAGGGATACCGGGCAGATCCGCCTCTTTAAGTCCAACTGCCCTGATTATCCCGACGGCGGCCAACTGCGCGATTTCATTTACGTCAAGGACTGCGTCGACATCATGTCCTGGTTCCTTGACAACCCGGCGGTGAACGGCCTTTTCAACGTGGGCACGGGCCAGGCCCGTTCCTGGAACGATCTGGCCGTCTCTGTCTTCGCCGCTCTGGATATGCCGGTAAACATCGAATATGTCGACATGCCGGAAGAGCTGCGGGGCAAATACCAGAATTTCACCCAGGCGGACATGCGCCGTCTGCGCCTGGCGGGGTACGTCCAGCCCTTTCACAGCCTTGAGCAGGGCGTGAATGATTATGTTAAATACTATCTGGAAAGCCGGGATCCTTATCTTTAATACTCCCCTATTTTTAAATACTCCCCAGGATTCGCAAAAGTGATAAAAGGAGCAGCCATGTCCGAACCATTGGATTTTTCAAAGCGCACTTCGATTGCCGACGCCTTGCGCACAGACGCCCCGTGTTATTATATCTTGGGGTGGGGGTGGGTGCCCACCCGCCGCGACTCGAAAGGCTTTTCATTTCTGGAGCTTAACGACGGTTCATGCCTGGCCAACATTCAGGTAGTTGTGGACGCCGGGGCCAAGGCCCATGAGCGGATTCACCTGGCCAACACCGGAGCGGCCGTCGCTTTGACCGGAAAACTGATTGAATCGCCAGGCAAGGGCCAGAGATGGGAGGTCCAGGCCATTGATATGGAAATCCTCGGCGAAGCCGACCCGGAAACATTCCCCTTGCAGAAGAAAAGGCATTCGGACGAATTTTTGCGCACCATCGCCCACTTGCGCCCCAGGACCAACAAATTCGGGGCCATGTTCAGGATCCGCTCGGAAACGGCCTTCGCCATTCATGAATATTTCCGGGAAAACGGGTTTTTCCATGTCCACACCCCGATTTTGACCGGATCTGATTGCGAGGGAGCGGGCGAGATGTTCCGGGTCACCACCTTGCCCGCGTCCGGCTACGAGCCGCCCAAGGGCATGGGCGTTTTTGAGGAAGACTTCTTCGGCCGGGAGTGCAACCTGACCGTCTCCGGGCAGCTTGAGGCCGAAAATATGGCCATGTCCCTTGGTAAGGTCTATTCCTTCGGGCCTACATTCAGGGCTGAAAACTCCAACACTCCCCGCCATTGCGCGGAATTTTGGATGGTTGAGCCGGAAGTGGCCTTTGCCGACAATGTTGACAACATGAACCTCGCCGAGAGCCTGACCCAGAAAGTCGTGGCCAAGGTTCTTGATCGCTGCCGGGATGACCTGGAATTATTCAACAAGTTTGTCGACACCACCCTGCTGGATCGCCTTCACAACATCATCGCCGAGCCCTTTGCCCGCCTTCCTTACAGGGAGGCCGTGAATATCCTGCAAGGCTCCGGGTGCGCCTTTGAATATCCGGTCTTTTTCGGCACGGATCTTCAAACCGAGCACGAGCGCTACCTGGCGGAGGAGCATTTCAAAAAGCCGGTTATTGTTTACGATTATCCCAAGGAAATCAAAGCTTTCTACATGCGCTTGAATGACGACGACGAAACCGTGGCCGCCATGGACGTCCTTGTCCCGCGCATCGGCGAGCTTGTCGGCGGCAGCCAGCGCGAGGAGCGCCTGCACGTCCTCTCGGCCAAAATAAGCCAGATGGGGCATAAGGTTGAAGATTACTGGTGGTATCTCGACCTGCGGCGCTTCGGCTCCGCCCCTCACGCCGGCTTTGGGCTGGGTTTTGAGCGTCTTTTGATGATGCTGACCGGCGTGACCAACATCCGCGACGTCATCCCCTACCCCCGCACCCCGCGCAGCCTGGAGTTTTGACGAGCCGCAGCCTGGGGAGGAAGCGCAGCAATTGCCTGGCTGGAGCAGCCAGGCAATTGCTATGAAGCCGGCTCGGCCGTTATGGGGCTTATCCTTTCGAGCGCAACTGCTTCGCCCGAGATCCAATTTAGCCGTCATGCGAATTGAGCGCCGTCACGAGCGGCCAATTTTCACAGCCTCTGCGCCTGTTGCCATTTTTTGTGATCTGGTGTGCGGAATTGGGGGGCTTTGGCCGCTGTGTGTTCGATATCTGATCGTTGGGTATCATGTTGGTGTGCTGGCTGCGCAAGACATATTAATAATTGCCTTTTTCACTCCCCCCGTGTCATGTCGCGGACGCAGGCCATGCGCTCGCCCCGCGCAAAGTGAGTGTAAGCCTGGAACCCGGATCATAATCAAGTTTGGCTGCAAAACAAACCTTCAGGCGGCGTCTTTGCTGGCGGAAAAAAGCATCCTAGCCGTAGTTCCGCCACACCTTGGTCGCTTTTTTCCGCCGCCGGCATATGTGTTATGTTTTTTGTCTCAAATCATTGACGGTTTGAGGACTTAATTCTTCCTGTTATACTGTAATTCAGTAATAAAATGTTGGTACTTGCTTTGCGCTTTGTATTTGGATACAGCGGTTATGCGCATTGCGCCTTGCTTTATGATGTGTATTTCCTGGGACGCCGATGTTGAGATCGTGATTTCCCATGCTGAAATTGCGCTCTATAGGTTTATGTATTGAAAAGTTATATCTGCTTATTGATTTTTTGCATTTTATTTTATATTTCGTTATATCTGTATTGTTTCTATGATGCTCAGTCGATATTTCGGTTTGAGCGGAACCACATCCAGCCGCACAGGCTGTTTGCTTGAAGGAACCACTATGTTCAACCATGCATATACCCCAAAAAGCTGCTGGGATGTCTATACATCCGCTGACGATATTAAGGCGATGGACGCCCTTGCGGATCGCTACGTTGATTTTCTTTCCCGTTGCAAGACAGAGCGCGAAGTAGTGTCTTATGCCATGGAGCGATTGGCCAAGGCAGGCTATTCAGCGGAGAACTTCAGCCGGGAAAAGGCGATGAAGGCTCTGCACGGCAAAGCTCTTTTTGTGGTCAGGCGGGGCAAAAAACTTGTCTCAAGCGGCCTTAGAATGCTCGGCGCTCACGCAGACTCACCCAGGCTCGATTTTAAACAACATCCGTTGCTTGAGCAATGCAACATAGGCCAAGCCAAAACGCACTATTACGGAGGGATACATAAGTATCAATGGTTTGCCCGTCCCCTGGCCATACACGGCGTGATCATAAAGCAGGATGGAACCAGGGTTGATGTGAGTATCGGCGACTCTCCAAAAGAACCCGTGTTCACCATCTCGGATCTCCTTCCCCATCTGGCTCAGGGCCAGGCTGAGAAGACCCTGGCCAAGGCCTTTGAAGGCGAAAAGATGAACCTGGTTCTCGGGCATCAGCCGCTGGACAAATCAGCTTTGGCCAAAAAGGTCAGGGCGGCCAGCAAGAAATCAAAGTCGGAGGACAACTGCCCGACCAAGAGCAAGGACCAGGTGAAGGCCCACATCCTGGCCTTGTTCGCTCAAAAGTACGGCATTATCGAAGAGGATTTCTATTCCGCCGAACTCCAGGCGGTCCCGGCCGGCCCGGCCCGCTATGTGGGATTGGACAGCGCGCTGATTGGCGGCTACGGCCAGGACGATCGAATAAATGTCTTTTGCGCCCTTGAGGCTTTGCTTGACTGCGACCAGGGCCACCCGGAACACACTCAGTGCCTGGTGTTTTGGGATAAAGAGGAGATCGGGTCCGAAGGATCAACCGGCGCGAAATCCCGTTTTTTTGAATACTGCGTGAAAGACCTGATAGCCGCCTGGGAGCCCAAGGCCAGGTTCTCTGATGCCATGATGGCCACCAAGGCCATTTCGGCCGACGTGCATGCGGCGATCGACCCGGACTGGCAGGAACTGCACGAAAAGCTCAATGCCGCCCTGATCGGCAACGGTCCCTGCTTTTGCAAATATACCGGCAGCCGTGGAAAATATATGGCCAACGACGCCCACCCCGAATATGTGGCCTGGCTGCGCGGCCTGCTCAACAAGCACAACATCCCCTGGCAGATGGCCCAACTGGGCAAAGTGGACGGCGGCGGCGGCGGAACGGTGGCCATGCACCTGGCCGAATACGGCATGGACATCATTGACTGCGGCCCGCCCGTGCTGTCCATGCACAGCCCCTTCGAGCTTTCCAGCAAAGTCGACATCTACGCCACAACACTGGCCTTCAGCGCATTCCTCAAGTCCTGAGCAAGGCCGTGGATGGAACCATAAGGGGCTTCAGTCCCTTATGGTTCCATCCACCAGGCCTCGTCCTTCCTCGACTCCATCTTTGTGTGGGGTCTTTTTTGTGGGCTTTTGCGGCTGCTTGCGCTCAGATTATTAAAATCAATGTTTTCAAGGGCTGCTTAGCCGCAGATTACCAGAATTTCAGGGGATTGGAGTCGTTTGTGCTTGTTGCAGCTTATGTTGCGCCGGACGCTGAATGTCTTGATGGTGGCAGAGGCGTAAAGAGAGCGGGTCAGTTCGGTGTTGTGGTTGCTTAATATTACTTTGGCGCCTTTGGACGCGGCAGCAAGGGCGAGTTCTGCCAGCCGCCGCTGGTCGTGTTCGGTGAAGGTGTTGCCGCAGTACGTTGTGAAATTGGAAGTTCTGGATAGCGGAGCGTATGGGGGGTCGCAGTAAACCACATCGCCCGGCAGGATTCGGTCAAATGCGGCCTGGAAGTCGATGGCCGAGAACTCGGTCCGCACAGCCTGGGTTTTTTCGTGAAACAGGCGCATCTCAGCTTCCGGGAAACGGGGCGACAGATATCTTCCGAAGGGAACATTGAATTGTCCGCTTGCGTTGTACCTGACCAAGCCGTTGTAGCTGTGGCGGTTCAGGTAGACAAAGAGGGAGGCCTTGCGGCGGTCGTCGGCGGCGGTGTTGAACTCCTCTCTGAATTGATAGTATTTTTCCGATGTATTGTTTTCCGGAATGAAGAGGTCGCGGCAGTGGCCTATGAAATCATCGCCCTGCTGCTGGATGATGGTGAACAAGGAGATGAGATCGGGGTTTAGGTCGCAGACCAGGGCGGATTCGAACGGGGCGTTCAGATAGACCGCGGCTGAACCGGCGAACGGCTCGACAAACCGTTTTCCTGCTGGCAGTTCCGGCAGGATCTTGTCTAACAGGCGGCGTTTTCCTCCGGCCCATTTCAGAAAAGGGTTGGCGTGCATTCCGATCAGTCCAGCGGGCGGCAAAGGGATGCGACGCTTTTTTCGTTGTCGAATCTTGGCAAATAGCAACGCTCTTTCATTATGCAATCCTGATTAAAGACCGTGCGCACACCGTGTAAGCTTCTGCAAGATAGTGCTTTTTCGTGGATATAGCAATATGCGTAAGGAGATGGAGGCCAAGGCGCCGGCCTGCTGATTCCATCCCGGCGCCTTTCGATTTCATAGTCTGGGAGAGGAAGCACAGGGTCTGCGCCTGTGCCCATCAGGGCAATGGCCTGTTGCTTCTCCCCTCCCAGCATGGATTGGCAGTGTCTTAGAACAGCTTTTTTATCCCGTCTCCCAAGTTTTTCAAGCCGGGTCGATCCGAGCCGGCCGGGCCTTGGGGCAGGGCGTCTTTCAGGCCGTCCGTGAGCCTGTTTTTAGTCAGGTTTTGCAGTAGCTTTTTGGAGTCCACTCCATAGGACAGGTTGGAGAACTTGCCCTTGGCGTAGGCAGGCAGCACCGCTCCTATGCCTGGCAGGGCGACGTCGGCTTCAAAGTCAAGGGATTCTGAAGGCAGATTGACCGTGCCGCCGCCTGTGGCCTTGAGCAGGGGGGAGAGCAGGGTGAAATCGTTATTAGTGGCTATGCCTTTAGTTATTTTATATGTGCCGGACAGCTTGTCCAGACTGAAGTCAGAAGGAAGCTTGGCTTCAAGGCCGGGAATCACGCCGCCGGGAATGAGGACCAGGTTGTGAACTTCGCCGTTGGCCACCTGGAAATCGCCACTGCCGTTCAGGCTGGGGGCAATTGTGTTCCAATCCAGGCCGGCGCCGTTTACGTCCAGGTTGCTTGTGAGGATGCCGCGCACCATTGCTTTGCCCGCTCCGCCTTTAAAGAAGCCGCCAACCTGCAGGCCGGTGATGGCGTTGGTCAGGCGCAGGGCGGGAGTTTTTTGGGTCAGGTCGGCCTTGACCAGGCCGCTTGCTTTGCCGTCGAGCATGCTGAAAGAATATGGCTCAATAGTGACTACGCCCCGGTCAGCCTTGATTGGGATCTTGATATCCGTGATGGAAAAGCCCGAGGTGATGACCTCTTTGGCCGAAAAGTCGAATTCAGCATAAACTCCCGCCAGCACGGCGAAGGTGGAACCGCCGGATTCGCGGTTGTTTTTGCCTTCATCACCTTTATCGCCAGCGTCTTTGCCGGCGTGGCTCTGCCCTGACTTGCCCCTGTCTTGTCCAAGCTGGGACAGCAGCGCGTCAACGTCCAGGCTGCCCATTTCCAGGTTGCCGCGCACATCAAGCCGCAGGTCTTTGGCAAGTCCTTTTGCCCCCGGCAGCAGGGCGACGCACGAGCCTTTGAAATCAGCCGTGCCCAATTTTCCGGAAAGGCTGGAGACATTCAGTTTTTGTTCGGATGCGGAAAAATCCAGCTTAAGATCCAGGGTGACCAACTCTTTTTGGGCCGCTGTGTCCAAAGTGAGGCCAAGCTCGGAAATATCCGCGCTTTGCAGGGCAAAGTTGTCTGCCATATGCACGGAGCCGTCGATATTAAGGTGGATTGCCATGCCGGTAACGCGGTCGGTGACCATGGCAGTTCCTTTCAGGCTGCCTTTGCCGCCGGGGGTGATGTCGCTTACCAGCAGTTCGGGCAATTCAAGGCTGTATGACGCGTTTTTGGCAAGATCCGTGTAAGATATTTTGCAGTCAGTAAGCTGGATGCTGTCGACGGAAAGATCCATGCCCGAGCCGGCATTCTTGTCTGAGGCCTTGCTTGAAACCTTGTCCGGAGCCGTTGCAACGGCTGGAGAATTGTCGGAAGAAACTCCAGCGGAGGCGCCAGGCGAGCCCTGCCCCGGTTTTTCGGCTGGGGCGTCAGGCTTGCTGCCAGGAGCTTTTTCCGTCTCGGGTTTCATCTCCCAATTCTTTCGGCCCGCGGCATCCACCTCCAACTTAAGGCGCACGCCGTCCAAAGTCACTTCGCCGATGCGAATCGTGCCGGAGATCAGGGGCAGCACGTCCAGTTTGAACCCGGCGCTTTGCACTTCCAAAAAGGAGCCTTGGCTGAACCCGGGGCCGTCAGAAAGACGCAGTCTGCCGGTTTTCAGGCCCAACCACGGGAACATGGTGGCGCTGATATCTTCTTCAAAAACAAGTTCACGGCCGGTGGCGTCACGCACCATCTGGCTGATCTCACCTTTATAATCGTTTGGATCTATAGTGTAGAGCAATATGCCCAGGCCGATGGCGATGAGCGCTATAAGCGTCGCGGCAACCAGGCCGATGATGATCAGAATTCGTTTCATGAGGACTCCTTAAAGGCAAATACCGGTAATGGAAATCATGGGGCAGTGAGCCTGCGTGGCGCATCATAACTGATTATGCCAAGCAATACAACGAGCGCCGTAAAAACTAATGAAACAGTTTGCGACCGGTTCTTCCCTAAGCCTTTCACGACCGCGATGCGCGGCGCGTCTGTATACAGCCGGCACTCTGGGGCTGGTTTTGGCGGAAAGACCTGCTCGCGTCTGTCCCCCCAAATTTCATCCTGGGGGAGTTCATGGGGGCAGAGAGAAAGACTATATTCACCTAATTTTTCACATTTTTTTATATGCAAATCACGCTATAATTGTTAGTAAGGGGCAAGCCGCCGCGCCCAAGCCCCATTCATGCCTGATGGTAAAAACCACCGCATAAGAGAGTCAATCATGTGCAGTAATGGTGATATCTATTCAGAGGGTCTGCAAAAATCACTTGAAAATATATTGAACGATATTGACGCCTATATTCATGTCACTGATATGGATAATGACGAAATATTGTTTGTGAATAAAAAAATAAAAGATACGTTCAATTTTGAACATGAATTTTCTGGAAAAAAATGCTGGCAGATTTTCCAGAAGGGGTTCAATGAACGCTGTTCTTTTTGTCCAGTATTTCAACTTGAAAAAGACCCCACAACCCCTGTTGTCTGGGAAGAGTTAAATACAGTAACGGGAAGATACTACAAAAATGTAGACAGCGTCATTGATTGGGTTGACGGGCGAAGAGTGCATCTGCAATACGCCATCGATATCACGGAAACAAAAACTGCCCAGCATGACGCCGTCAATATGCTTGGCATATTGAAAAATATACTCAACGGCATGGACGCTTACGTTTATGTTTCCGACATGGAGACTGACGAGATTCTCTTCATCAACAACAGAATGAAGAATGCATTTGGGCTTACTGATGCAGCAGTCGGGTCAACATGCTGGAAAGTGCTTCAGGATGGATTTAGCGAACGTTGCTCATTTTGCCCGAATTTTTCTTTGGAAAAGACTCCTGATGTCCCGGTGGTGTGGGAGGAGCACAATACCGTAACTAAACGCCACTACAAAAATGTTGATAGCGTCATTGAATGGATGGACGGCAAAAAAGTCCATATGCAGCATTCAACCGACATTACCGACATTCTGGAAGCGCAAGGAGAAACCAAGGCCGTCCGGGAGCGCCTGGAAACGGCCCTTAGCTCCTCAAAGGCCGGCGTGTGGGAAATATCCTTTGAGACCAACCTGCTGTCATACGATGCCGTGAGCGCCAACCTTTTCGGGCTTGACCCGGAAAATGGCACCATGCACATTTCTGAGTTGATCGCTCATCTGGAAAAGACGATGGTGGAAAGCTCAGGGCCTGATTTGCTCCAGGGGCTGAGGGACTCTAACCCTTATTCAGGAGTGACGGTCCGCGTTTTTCATCTGAATTTTCCAGACGGCAGCATCCGCTATGTGCGTAACCACGGAAACACCATACGCGACAAAACGGGCAAAGCTCAGCGCGTTATCGGCATGTGCATTGACATTACGCCCCAGGTGACCATGGAAAACGAGCTGATGGCCGCGAAAAACGCGGCTGAAAACGCAAGTCGCGCAAAAAGCCAGTTTCTTTCCAACATGTCGCATGAAATACGCACGCCCATGAATGCGATAATCGGCATGACCGACATTTTGCTCAATGATGATCTCAGCGACCGGCATAGAAGTCATCTGCACGATATAAAAGTATCTTCCACGGCGCTGCTGGGCATAATAAACGACATTCTCGATTTTTCCAAGATTGAAGCCGGAAAGCTGCAGATACACAATGTTGATTATGACATTATGCAATTGCTGAAAAATATTGGTTCCATGTTTACATTTTCGGCTAAAAAGAAAGGCATCTCTTTTGCTTTGGACATACAGGGAGATATTCCGGAGTGCCTGTACGGCGATGATATCCGTCTCAGGCAGGTGCTTGTCAACGTTGTCGGCAATGCGGTAAAATTCACGCAGAGTGGAGGGGTCACTTTACGTGTCGGGGTTGAAAGTGATAATATCTTCTTCGACGTCATTGATACCGGCGTTGGCATAAAACCAGAAGAAATGCCCAACATCTTTAACGACTTTGACCGCCTGGATCTGCATGCTAACCGCGCTATCGCGGGGACCGGTCTGGGGCTTTCCATCACAAAAAACCTGGTGTCCATGATGGGCGGCGCCATACATGTTGAAAGTGAATACGGAAAAGGTTCTGTATTTAGCCTGGAATTTCCTTTGGTTTTTGGCGATGCGTCCAGAATGGTCGGCGTCACGGCCGAGCCAGATCTTATTGATGCGCCAGACGCGAATGTGCTGGTAGTGGATGACACAGAGGTGAATCTCCATGTCGCCGCCGGACTGCTCAGGCTTTACGGGATAACCTGTGACACAGCCCTGAGCGGACAGGAGGCCATAGATAAAATCGCCACAAAGAAATATGACATTATTTTCATGGATCACATGATGCCCGGGATGGACGGTGTTGAAACAACCAGAAAGCTGCGGGAAACGTACGATATGGATTCTCTCGTGGTGATCGCCCTGACGGCCAATGCGGTTGAAGGAGCCAGGGAGATGCTCCTGAACGCGAAGATGAACGATTACCTGTCAAAACCCATAGATGGGATCCAGTTAAATAATATTTTGTTGAAATGGCTTCCGGCCGAAAAACTGCGGCAAAAAAAGCGCGAAAAAGAGCCGGCGGCGGCACAGGAAATCTCAGAGCAACTGCAACGTGTGGCATCCATTGAAGGTGTGGACGTCCGGCTTGGCCTTGAAAGAATAGGCGGCTTGCAGGATGCGTACGAAACTTCCCTTGGCATTTTTGCCAGAAGGCTTCCAGGCGTTTTGAGCAAGCTTTCCTCATTTTTGCAACATAAAGATGCCGTTGGTTTCTCCATTGAGGTACACGGCCTTAAAGGCTCGCTGAACAACATAGGCGCAACCAGCTTGGCCGCCACGGCGGAAGCCCTTGAGCGCAAGTCCAAAGTTGGCGATTTGCGGTTTTGTGAAGAAAATCTGCCAGCCCTGGATCTCGTTCTGACCGGGCTTCATGAGAAACTGTCAGCGGCCTTGTCGAAAAATGCTCCAACGGCATCTTCAGCCCCCGCAGGCGACAGCGCTTTGCTAAGACAGCAACTTACCGTTGTGCGCGAGTTGCTCAATGCTTTTGAAGGAGATGAGGCCCTTGCCATTACACTCAAATTAAGTGAACATGATTATGGCGCCACGATCAACGAAATACTTAAACAAGCAAGCGTATTTATTGAAGAGTTTGAATATGAACGGGCTATGGCCGCGCTTGAGGCCCTATAAGTTATTTTGCGCCGCTTTATCATTTTACGGGTGAGCTATGGATAAGAAAAAGCATTATTACCTCATGAACAAGTTGATGAATTACACGGAGCTTGATGCATTCGCAGCCCGAAACAAAGCGGGTTCAAACGATGCTTATTTCAACATTCTGGCGGAGTTCACCGAGGTTGCGCCAGGCATTCTTGCCACTTTGACCGCGCCGGAGGGCGAAGAGGAACCCTCGTTGTTTTTGCGAAGGGTCAACTCCCTGCAGAAACTGTTGCTCGGCATCGGCTCGCCGTCGCTTTTGTGGCTCGCTGAAAAAATCGCCGCTGCGGCTTCCTCTGAGAATAAGGTCAAATGCGAGGACGAATTGTGCAATCTTGCCGCGCGCGTTAGGGTTTTGTGCGCGAAATTGGACGATGCCAAGGCGGATCCTGGTTCCGGCAAGGAAGCGTCCGGCGCTTCCGCCTCTCCCGCCCCCCCCCCTCCGACTGCGGCAACACGGCCTAAGGCGCCTGTCAGGCCGGAGCTTTTTGAAAAACTTAACATTCTGATTGAAAACTTCGAATTCGACGATGCCATTGCCTTGCTCCGCTCCCTGTTGGGCTTTCGGTACAACCAGGTGGTGGATTCCCTGCTCATCGCCGTATACAAGGATTTGGCCAAATTTGACTATGAGGGCTCCGCCGCGCAGGCAAAACGGCTGATTGAGGCCACCAGGGAAACCTCGGCTGAAACCGGCAAGGCGGCAAAAAAGAAAATACTGGCCGTAGACGACATGCCGGACGTGCTAAACACCGTCAAGGCTGTGCTTAAAGACGATTATGCTGTATACGGCGTCACCAATCATATGGCGGCACTCAAGTTTCTCACGAATAACAGCGCTGATCTGATTTTGCTGGACATTGAAATGCCGGACATGAACGGGTTCGCCCTGCTGGGAATAATCAGGAAAATCAAGGCGTATGAGAACACCCCGGTAGTTTTTTTAACCGGCAACGTCAGTGTGGAAAACATAAAAAAGGCGCACAGCGCCGGTGCGAACGATTTCATGAAAAAACCCATAGACGCGCAGGTGCTTTTGCCCAAAATAGCCAAGCACCTTAACATCAAAACCAAGTAGCAATCGTCCTTGCGAAGCGTTCGTTGCGCGCAGACTAGACAGAGTTAATTCCCATTCTACGCACACAAAAGACCGTAATCACCAGGGCTTATGGGGTTACGGTCTTTTCGCGTGCAAGGCTGGCCATGATCCTGTTGATAGCTGCTTCCCCGCACTGGGTACCGGGTGGGCGCCAAAAGAAAAAAGCCCCGGAGGTCTTAAAACCTTCCGGGGCTTTGAATTTCCTGGCTCCCCAGCACGGACTTGAACCGCGAACCTAGTGATTAACAGTCACCCGCTCTGCCTATTGAGCTACTGGGGAATGCATTTTCATGCGTCGCTCCGCGCTTGCACACGTCGCTCAAGGGAAGCTTTCTATAGTTTTGTGCCAGACTCGTCAAGAAAAAAACGAGGGAATCTTAAAAAAAATGGCAGCTACAAAGCGGAGGGCATTGCCTGCCTGTGCCGATGGCCCAATGCGCATAGTCCGCGTCTATATTCGCTTCATGCGCATGTGGGAGCGGCCGCTCCCGGAGGGCCTTCGTTACCCGGTCATGGCAAAATGTACGCGTCCCCCAGGACGTTCACATCCGCGTAACGGCCAATATTCATCCGCCGCCAGTCCATGCCGGTTGATGCCGGTCCATAATTTTGCGTCCTTCCTGGCGATTTTTCCAACTGGAGTTTGCCGGGTTCAGCACTTTTTCACAAAGCTCGCCTTGAGCATGACCTTCATGTCGCCGACCTTGCAGTCGATTTCATGATCGCCTTCAACCAGGCGGATGTTTTTGGCCTTGGCCCCTTTTTTGAGCGTGGTCGAAGAACCTTTCAGCTTCAGGTCCTTGATGAGGATGACCGAGTCGCCGTCGGCAAGGAGGTTCCCGTTGCTGTCCTTCACCTCAAGGCCGGAGCCCGGCTCGTTTTCTTCGCCCGCCCGCCATTCGTGGGCGCATTCCGGGCAGATCATCATGTCCTCGTCCTGATAGGCATATTTTGACGAACAAACCGGACAATCCTGCTGCATTTCATTCTCCGTTATTTGGTGTTTTACAGGCGCGGCGCGAGCGGAACGGTCTTGTCCGGTCCCGCTCCCTTGATTAAGCGTTGATACATTTGCGGCTCTTGTATCAGGCTTTTGCCTGGTGGGCAAACGTCGTTCCGGAGCTCAAACCTTGGCTTGACCCATCCGGGCGGAACAGCTAGAAGTCAACTTGCATGACAATTGTCTGGTCTTGGAATTGCGGCGGTGCGCTTAAGCCGCATCCGGCCCGGACGCGTATCGTCAAGCCAAAGAGGTTCGCGTGGCTGTTGAAAGCACATCAGTAACTCACAATATGCCGGCCCATATCGCAATAATCATGGACGGCAACGGCAGGTGGGCAAAAGAAAGAGGCCTTGACCGCAGCGAAGGGCACCGGGCCGGAACGCTGGCGGCCAGAGACGTTGTCCTTGAGTGCCTTGCGCTTGGAATTCCCCACCTTTCACTCTATGCCTTCTCCAGGGAAAACTGGCACAGGCCCGCTCAGGAAGTGCGCTTTCTGTTCAACCTGATGGTGGATTTCATCACTCTTGAGATGGCCAATTTCAAGGAGCGCGGGGTCAGGCTGAATGTTTTCGGCGAGGCCGCCGCCCTGCCTTTTGCCGCCCGCCGGGCCCTGCAGGCGGCTTGCAAGCGCACCTCCGGCGGGACAGCCCTCAACCTCAACTTGGCCCTGAACTATTCGGGGCGGGATGAACTGGCCAGAGCCTGCCGCCAGATTGTTGAAAAAGGCATTGCCCCTGAAGACATCACGCCGGAAACCATAGCCGAACACCTCTACAGCAAGGGGCAGCCGGACCCGGACCTGATCATCCGCACGAGCGGCGAATTGCGCCTGAGCAACTTTCTTCTTTTTCAATCGGCTTACAGCGAGTTGTATTTTACGGATGTCTACTGGCCGGATTTCAAACCGGCGAACCTGCGTGAGGCAGTGGAGCGTTATGGCGCCAGAAAACGCCGTTTCGGCAGGGTTGATGCTCCGGCTGAGCCGGGTGGAGCCGTTCCGGCCCCGGCGGGCTCGGGATCCTGAGGGCAGCGAACGCAAATAACGCAACAACCGAACAGGATATCAGATGATTCTTTCCGTCAGCAAGTCGCGTATCATAACAGGCCTGGTCCTTCTGGCTATCCTGGCCACGGCTCTTTATCTTGGCCAGTGGCCCCTGCGCATCCTGGTCATGCTTGTATCGGGCATCGGGCTTTACGAGTTCTACACCATGTTCTGGCCCGGCTTTGCCAATATTGCGAAAAAGGTGCTGGGCATTCTGCTCGGCATTGGGGTGGTGCTTGCCAGCGACTATTCTCCCTGGTGGACTGTCGGACTTCTGGCTGCCTCTTTTGTTGTTCCGGCCCTGTATTTTCTCTTTGATTACGGCCGGGGAAACGATTCGGCCAAGCTTGAACACCACGGCACCGTCACCCTGGGCATCGCCTATATTCCCCTGCTCCTGGCGTCCGCGCTCAGCCTTACCCTCGGCGAGCAGATTCTGGTTATTCTGGCCTCCGTCACCACCGACACTCTGGGATATTTTGTCGGCTTGTCCTTTGGGAAGCACAAAATATGGCCCAGGGTCAGCCCCAAGAAGAGCTGGGAAGGCTCGGCCGGCGGGTTCGTCGGTTGCATCATTGTCTGTCTGGCGTTTGGCGCGATTTCCCTGTATGGCGGCTGGGCGGACCTGCCCAAATTTTCCCTGTGGATATGGGCTCTTGTCGGGATGATCCTGAATGTTTTCGCCCAGTTGGGCGACTTTTTCGAGTCGGCTCTGAAACGCACTCTGGACGTCAAGGATTCCGGAACAATTCTGCCGGGCCACGGCGGCGTTTTGGATCGCATCGACAGCCTGTTATTCATCCTGCCGGTTTATTCATTGATCCGGTGCGTTTTTTGAGCATCAATTTGGTAACCCTTTGGGCAACTTTTGAATTGCGCTGGTGAATGGTCAGATGCTCCGTTATATCTCTTCTCTCCCCGATGCCGGGCGGTCTGATTTTCCCCGCAGGCTGAGTGTGCTTGGCAGCACCGGCTCCGTGGGGTGTTCCTGCCTGGACGTGGTGCGGAAAAATCCGGGATCGTTCAAGGTCGCCGCCCTGGCCGGGGGGCGCAACCTGGAGCTTCTCGCACAGCAGGCCAGGGAATTTCAGCCCGATTACATCGCCGTGCTGGAAGATGAATCTGTTCCGGTTCTTAAGGAGATGCTCGGCCGGTCCGCAAGTCCGGCCATACCGCGCATCTTGTCCGGAAGCGGCGGCTACGCCGAACTGGCGGCCCTTGGCGAAGTCGACATGGTTGTGGCCGCACAGTCGGGGGCAGCCGGTCTTTTCGGTACCTATGCGGCGGTCGCGGCTGGAAAGCTGATCGCTTTGGCCAACAAGGAATCACTGGTTTTGGCCGGCTCGCTTATCCGATCCCTCTGCTCCAGGACCGGGGCGGCAATTCTGCCGGTCGACTCCGAACACAACGCGGTCTTCCAGTGCCTCACCGACCGCTTTGGCGCCGTCATTGGCAAACATTCCACTTCCCTCTTCCCTCCCGCATCCTTGCCGGTGGAACAGGAGAATCTTTCCAGCGGCATATCCGGGTTTGAGTCAGGAGACGTGATCCGTATCATCCTCACCGCTTCTGGCGGGCCATTTTTCGGCATGACCAGACAGGAGCTGGCCAAGGTTGAAGTGGCCCAGGCCCTGAACCATCCCAACTGGAGGATGGGCAAGAAAATAACCATTGATTCTGCGACCTTGATGAACAAGGGCCTTGAGCTTATCGAGGCGCATCATCTTTTCGGCCTTGAACCGGGGCGGTTTGACGTGCTGGTTCACCGGCAGTCGCTGACGCACGCCCTGGTCGAGTTTAAGGACGGCTCACTCCTGAGCCATCTTGGTTCTCCCGATATGCGCATCCCCTTGGCGCACTGCCTTGGATATCCCCACAGGATCAACTCCGGAGCGGCCCGCCTTGATCTGGCCCAGGCTGTTCCCCTGTCGTTTTCCAACCCCGATGAGGGCGCCTTTCCCTGTCTTGCCCTGGCAAAAGCGGCCCAGTCCGCCGGAAAGGGCGCGCCTGTGGTCTTGAACGCGGCCAACGAGTGCGCGGTAGAGGCCTTTTTGCAAGGCAAAGTCGGCTTTTTGGGCATTCCCTGGCTTGTTGAAACAGCGCTGGCGGCTCACGCCGGCATGACGCAAGCATGTGAGCCGGCAAGCATTGAGGATGTCCTTGCGCTTGACGAGGAAACGCGCAAGAGGTGCGCCGAGCACTTAAAATCCGTTTCCAGATAACATCCGGACGCAGCGGGATATCGGCGCTGTTTTCGTGACGGCTTTCAGGGCAGCATCCCGGCTGAGGCATGCTTCCAGGTAAAGGCACGCCGCGCGTGATGTTGATCTAAGCCGCGAGGTGCGCTGGATATGCTTAAAACCGCATTATTTTAGTTTGGCGCCCATCATGGCATAATGCCTGGAAAAGGTGCTTTCTGTGCTGGCGCTGCACATTTAAGCGGCTGTTTTGTCCGGCTTTTTCAGACTTGCATAGTCATTATTTTTCAGATATGAGCTTTTGGCCTTGAGACGGGAAAGCCTCTTCTACTTGCGGTTTTTTTCCATGTTTTTTGCAGGCACATGTTGGCACGGAGGCTGGTTTTCCTCACCTTGTGAAGTCATTTAAAAACCTTCCCGCGACGGGGCGGTTTTTAAACTGCTTTGGTGAGGCCCTTTTTCTTCACCTGTCGTTTGTTAAAAGGATGTCTGATGAAAAAGTTTCTTTTTTGGGCGTTTTCCATGACTTTGATCGTTTGTCATGCCGGTCAGGCCCTGGCTGAGGGCTTTGGTCTTTACGAATGGAGCGCGCGTTCCCTGGCCCTTGGCGGCGCGACTGTCGCCAGAAAACGCGCCGATCCCTCGGTTGTGGCGTCCAATCCGGCCCTGATGACCAAGCTCAAGGGAGCCCATGTCATGGCCGGCGTGAGCGCGGTTGCCCCGCGCGGCGATATGGTCACCCGCGACGATAGCGGCAGCGAAAAATGCACCCATCTGCGCGACGCGGTATGGGCTCTGCCGCACGCTTACTATACACAACAGGTCACCGACAGGCTTTTTATCGGCGTTGGCGAGTTCACCCGTTTTGGTCTTGGTTTTGACTATCCCAAGAACTGGCCCGGCCGTTTCAACATTTATTCGATCAGCCTGCAGACCGCCTCGATCAACCCGAACGTGGCCCTGGCCGTGACCG
Source organism: Desulfovibrionaceae bacterium (assembly GCA_031551565.1). Taxonomy (GTDB): domain Bacteria; phylum Desulfobacterota; class Desulfovibrionia; order Desulfovibrionales; family Desulfovibrionaceae; genus Frigididesulfovibrio. The sequence goes on from JAVBNM010000051.1 coordinate 18,007, forward strand.
ACAGCTTTTCCGTGGCCGCCGGTGTCGAAGTCATGTATTTCAGCCTGGATCTCAACAAGAGGAAGCAACAGCGCATTAGTCCAAACCCCGCGGTTCCCCAGATGGAGTATGACGTTGACATCAGCAACGGCGACAGCGTCGCGGTTGGCTATAACCTGGCCGCGCACCTGGATCTTTCCGACGAATGGTCGGTCGGCCTGTCCTACCGCAGCCAGATGCGCCACAAGGCCAAGGGCGACAACGAATTTTCGCTGGTCAACGGCGCGGCTATAGACGCCGTTGCAGGCCCTGGCGTTGCTGAGTCTATCTTCAACGCCAATTTTCATGACGGCAGGGTGCGCGGCAACGTGACCCTTCCGGAGTCCATCGCGTTTGGCGTCGCCTACCAGCCCAGGGAGGATCTTTCCTTTGAGGCCGGAGCCATTTGGACAAGGTGGGGACGGTTCAAGAACCTGACCATAGATTTTGATGACCCGATGAACATCTCCTCGACGGAGCACAAGGACTGGAAGAACGCCTGGCGCCTCAATTTCGGCGTTGAGTATGACGTCAATGACTGGCTGACATTGCGCGCAGGTTATATATTTGACCAGTCCCCCATGACCGAGCAGTATGAGGATTATCTGGTCCCGACGGATGATCGCAACATCTACAGCATCGGCGCTGGATTCCGTTATGAACAGTGGACGTTCGACCTGGCTTACGCCTACATAGACGCCCGGTCGCGCCACTATAGGACCAACTATGAAACCCATACCTGGGAAGGCAAGAGCAACGGCGACACCAGCATTTACTCCTTGTCCGTAGGGTATGAATTCTAGGTTCTCTCTGCACAGCACGGGCGCTGCCTGAAGGCATTGCCCGGCAGCGGCCAGCCCAAGACGTTGCAATAAATCCGGCCCGGCAAGCGCAAGCAAGCCCGGCCGGATTTATTAATGATCTGGACGGCAATTGTGACCCAACATGCCGGCACGCCACAACCCTACCATATCAACTAATATCAGTACCCGCACCATCGCCTAAAAATTAGCCCCCCAAAAAAAAGGGTAACGGTGGGGTGGGGGTCTGGGGGAGG
>JAVBNM010000029.1:0-12605 GCA_031551565.1 Desulfovibrionaceae bacterium
ATTATTTAGAGGAAACACGATGTCGTTGCGCACCCGTTTGGGCTTTTCCACCGAGCCCCTGTATATCATGGATGGTTCAGCCTTTGTTTTCAGGGGTTTTTACGCCTTTCAGAACATGACCAGGGCGGACGGTTTTCCGACCAACGTCATCTTCAGCATCGCCAGGCTCATGCTCAGGCTGCTGCGCGAGGAAAGGCCGGTTTATTTCGCGTTTTTCCTGGACGGCAGGGGTCCGTCGTTCAGAAAGGATATCTACGCGCCGTACAAGGCCAATCGCTCGGCCACGCCCGAGCCTTTGGTCCAGCAGCTTCCGGCGATTGGCGAGCTTTTGCGGCGGCTTGGCCTGCCCGTGATCGTTTCGCAAGGGGTCGAGGCCGACGACTGCCTGGCCTCTCTGGCCCGGCGGTTCCGCGACGAGAGGCAGGTTGTGATCGTCGGTTCGGACAAGGATCTGCGCCAGTGCCTGCATGAGAATGTCGTGCTGTGGGATCCGGCCCTGAAGGATGAGAAGATCGTCACCCTGCAAAGCTTCAGGGAGGAGACAGGCATGGAGCCCGCGGCCTGGCCGGATTATCAGGCCCTGATCGGCGATTCCAGCGACAACATTCCCGGCATTCCGAAAATCGGCCCAAAGACCGCTCAGGAACTTTTCCAAAGTTTTTCCAGCCTGGAGGAAATCTTTGGCCGTCTGCCGGCCGTGCCTCCGAAAATCCGCTCCAAGCTTGAAGGAAGGGAACAAGACGCCCTCACCTACCGCAGGCTGACGACCCTGAAGACCGACGCCTGCCTGGATATCGGCCTTGAGGATATCAAAACCGCGGAGCCGGATATCGAGGCGGCCGTGAATTTTATGCAAGAGTATGAGTTGCGGACCCTGGCCCGCGAACTTGACTCAATGGGCAGGGCCGGGGTGTTTTCAAGGAAAAACGCATTTCCGGATGCCGCCGCGCGGGCGGACGGCCCGCAGCCGGCGCGGGCCGGGGCCAGGGCAAAGGCCGCGCCGGCTGCGAAACCCGATTTGGCGGCAAAGGCCGAAAATGCAGAAGAGAAACAGGCCGGCCTTTTCGAAGCAGACTCGCCTACGGCCAGGCCCCGGAGCGCGGCGCAGCCTGAAGCGCTGATTCAGGCGGATCTCTTCAGCCAGACCTTGGCCGGGCCGGAATTCGCCACGGCCGAGACCCTTGCCGGGCTTCCCGGAATCGGAGACTGCCTGGCCCTCATCCCCATGCCGTCCGGAATGCTGGCCGCCTCAACCGCCTGGGAGCGCATTTACACCGGGCCGCTTGATGAGCTGGCGGAATTTATATCCGGCATCAAGGGCCTGACCCTGGTCACGCCCGATTTGAAAGAGCTGCTCCATGAACTGCCCTCGCTCAACGCCCGCGGCCACGTCCGCTGTTTTGACCTCAAGCTGGCCGCCTATCTGCTTAATCCGGAAGACCGCTCCTACTCCTGGCAGCACATCGCCGAGCGCTGGGGCGGCCCGTCCGGCTCAAAGTTCTATGCCTCAAGCCACCCCGGCCTCCTGGCCCTTGATCTGGCCGCGTATTTCAAAGAGCGGATGGCTGCGGCCGAGCTGGCCGAAGTCTGCGAGACGCTTGAAATCCCCCTGGCGCCGGTGTTGCTGGCAATGGAAAAACGAGGAATCACCATCGACCACAAGGCCTTTGCCGGCTTTCTCGATGAAGTCCAAAAGGAACTGGACCGCCTGACCGAAAACATCTACCGGGCCGCAGGCCAGACCTTCAACATCCGCTCCGCATCGCAACTGTCGGACATCCTCTTCACCGTGCTCGGCCTGCCCAAGGCCGGAAAGACCGGCAAGGGCGCCGCCTCGACCTCGCAAGAGGCCTTGGAAAAACTTCAGGGCAAGCACGAGATCATCGACCTTCTGCTTGACTACCGCAAACTGGAAAAACTGCGCTCAACCTACCTTGAGCCCCTGCCCAAGCTGGCCGACGCCCAAAACCGCATCCACACAACCTTCAACCAGACGGCTACGGCCACCGGGCGGCTGTCATCAAGCAACCCCAATCTGCAAAACATCCCGGTCCGGGGCGCCTTTGGCGGCAGGATGCGGGCCTGTTTCACGGCCGCGCCCGGCAAGGCCCTGGTTTCGGCAGACTATTCGCAGATCGAACTGCGCATCCTGGCCCATCTGTCGCAAGACCCCACCCTGCTTGACGCCTTCGCCAAAGACGAGGACATCCACAAGCGCACGGCCGGGCTTATCTTCGACGTGCCCACGTCCGAAGTCACCGCGGAGCAGCGCCGCAACGCCAAGACCATCAACTTCGGACTGATCTACGGCATGGGGGCGCAAAAGCTGGCCAGGGAACTTGGCATCAGCATGGCCCAGGCCAAGGAATTCATGGAAAGGTACTTCTCCCGCCTGAAAAAACTGAAAGAATTTTACGACCAGGTGGAAAAAGACGCCAGGGAACACGGCTTCGTCACAACCATGAGCGGCCGGCGGCGCTTCACCCCGGACATTGAATCCGCGAACAACCAGTTGCGCTCCCAGGCCCGGCGTCAGGCCATCAATACCCGCATCCAGGGCAGCGCGGCCGACATCATCAAACTGGCCATGATCGCCGTTGAAGATGACGCCGAGCTGAACGCCCTTGAAGCCAGGCTGCTGCTGCAAATACACGACGAACTCGTCCTTGAAGCGCCGGTGCGAAACGCCGAGGCCGCCGGAAAACGCCTGGCCGCGATCATGTCCGCCATATCCCCCGGCCGGGAGGCCCTCTCGGTCAAACTCCTCGTCGACTGGGGCTTTGGCGCAAACTGGAACGAGGCGCACTAGGGCTGCGGGCGAAGCCCTGGGGGAGGAAACCAACAGGGCGATTGCCCTGATGGTTTCCTCCCCCAGACCCCCTCTTTCCTTTACCCTTTATTTTGGGCATGGGTAATTTGGCATTTTGATATGCGTTGATTTGTCGGGCATGGGTAATTTGGTATTTTGATATGCGTTGATTTGATGGACTGTGTGGATTAATCGAAAAATACCGGCGCGATGCGCGCAGGTGGATATTTTATGGGGCTGCCGGTGAAGTTTAGGCCGAAATTGTCAGACTTATTGGGAATATCGATCTTGTCGATATTTTTTGCGATGTTGCCGGCCTTGCCGGCAAGCTTTGCGGGCGTTCAAACCTCCCGCGCCGAGGAACCCGGCCTTGAGGCCATGGTCGGGCAGATGATCATGGTCGGCTTCAGGGGCACGGGCGAAGAGCCGCTGACCGAAGACCTCCGCTTCCTGCTTGAGGATATTGAGGCCGGCAAGGTCGGCGGAGTGATACTTTTCGAGACGGACAAGCTCACCGGGCGATCCGGCCGGAACATCACCTCCCTTGAGCAGGTGAAAGGCCTGGTCGACCTTTTGCAGTCAAAGGCCAAAATCCCCCTGTTCATCGCCATAGACCAGGAAGGAGGCCGGGTGCGGCGCCTCAAGCCGGAGCATGGGGCCATTGACACCCCCTCGGCCGCCGAAATGGGGCGGATGACGCCCGAAAAAACCCGCGAGGCCGGCTTTGAGCTTGGCCGGATGCTGAAAGGCGTCGGCATTAACCTGAACCTGGCGCCGGTGGCGGATCTGGACGCCAACCCCGACAGCCCGGCCATCGGCGCGGTGGGACGTTCTTTTTCGGCCGACCCGGCTGTGGCGTCCGCCCACGCCCTGTCCTTTGCCGGCGGCCTTCTGCAAGCCGGGGTCATCCCCTGCTTCAAGCATTTCCCCGGCCACGGTTCGGCGGCCAAGGATCCTCACCTTGATCCGACCGACATATCCTCCACATGGCGGGAAGAGGAATTGCTTCCCTACAAGGATATGATCGCGGCAGGCATGCCCGCCATGATCATGGTCGGCCACCTCTTGAACGAGAATTACGACAAGGAAAGCCCAGCCTCCATGTCGCCGCTTGTGATAGACGGACTTTTACGCTCCAGAATGGCCTGGAAAGGGGTGGTCATCACAGACGATTTGCAGATGAAGGCTGTGGACGGGCAATTCCCCGAGAACGCCCCGGTGTTGTCCAGCATAAACGCCGGGGCTGACATCGTGCTTCTTGGCAACAACCTGGAACACAGCCCCACCCTTGGCCGGGACACGCACGCGGCCATCATGCAGTCCGTGAAAGATGGGAATGTCGGCAAAGACAAGATAAAGGCCGCGTACAACCGCGTGATTGAGCTGAAAATGAAACTGGACTCAGCCCCGCAAACGCGTCTTCGCAGCCGGACCGAGCAGCCCGGCCGGGCTGTTCCCCATATCAGAGCGAACAGGTCATCATACTTGATTACAAAGCTTGCCTCTTTTAAAAAAATGCATGATTATAGCCGCAATCCCGCGTTCAGTAATCCCGGAAAATCCGGGAGCCATATTTTGGTGGGCCGTAAAGAGGATTTATGATCGTTGGCTTTATCAGCTTTTCAATCATCCTGACCCTGTTACTGGCGGCATTTTCCCGCACAGCCAGGGCCGACGACGCGTCAACAGCCAAAAAGGACCATCCCGGCGCGCTGCCTCCCGCCCTGGATTCGGCCCCATTTCCAATTTTCACCCTGAACGCCAGAACCCTTGAGGTCACCGGCTGCAACAGGGCCTGCGCCTTGCGCAGCGGCAATCTCCTGGCCGCCGGCGTTTATCTGCCGGACGTTCTGGGCGCTCAATCCCAAATCGTCCTCTTTCTGGAACAGGCCCTGGCCAGCCTTGAGACGGCGCCAAAAGACACGGGCCCGGCGCAAAGCTCCTGTGGGGCGTGCGCGTTCAGCCGCCTTTTTTCCTGGCCTGCCCTGGAAAATCCTCACGGCCAGGCCCTCTTCACCGTATTTTACATTGACCGGCGCGCAAAGCCCGATCCGGTTCTCTTCATGTCGTTCGAAAGCCAGAATGCGCTTCATTCGGACATCATGAACCGCAAATTCACAAAATACCCGGACATGCTCTACATCCGGGACAGCCAGGGACGTTTTCTCGCCTGCAACGAGGCCTTTGAAAACACCTTCAAACGAACCAGCGACTTTGCCAGGGGCAAGACCGTTCAGCAGATGTCCCTGGACCCGGAGTATGAATCGCTCCTGTCCCCGGAATCCGCAATGACGGACGACTGCGCTCTGGCCAGAGGCTGGTCGGGCTCGGTGACCGGCGAAAACGGTCATGAGCGCCATATAGAGTGCAAAATATTCAATGACTACGACAGCCACGGCAATCGCATGGGTTCTTTGGGCAAATGCACGGACGTCACCGAGCTGGTCACCGCGGACAAGGAGATCAAACACCAGCGCGAACTGCTCCAGGCCGCAAACGATGCCGCCCTGCTCCTCTTTGCGGACGACGCCGACCTGGACATGGTGGTTTCGCAGGTGCTGTCCATCATCGGACGGGCCACCGGCGCGGAACGCGTGGACCTGTGGCGGAACCACGAAAGCGCCGGCGGAGAACTGATGTGCACCCTCGTCTATGAATGGGTGGCCGACAACTCCGAAAAATATTTGAGCCTGCATCTTGGAACGGCCGTTTATTCCACCCACCTGCCCGGATGGGAGAAGGAACTGGCAGAAGGGCGCCCCGTAAACACGCATGCCCGGCAAGGCACGCCCCAGGAACGCGAATACCTGGCCCACCATAAAATAAGCACGGCCCTGGCTGTACCTATTATATTTCACAATACATTCTGGGGCTTTATACGCATCGGCTTAAAAACGCCTTACAACGCCTGGGGAAACGGCGAAGAATCCATCCTGCGTTCGGTGGGCATGTTTCTGGCGGCCACCATGCAAAGGCGGCAGATCCAGGAAGCGCTTCTTGAATCAGACAAGCGTTTCAGGGACGTGGCCGAAGCCGCCGGCGAAGTTGTATGGGAGCTGAACGCCCAAGGCTATTTTTCTTACGTCTCGGAGCGGGTGATCGAGGTGACGGGGTTTTCGCCGGCTGAAATACGCGGCAGGCGATGGGAGGATCTGGACGTCGCCAGGAGCGCGGAGGGCATGACCGGGCTCATGTTCCAGGCCTGCCTGCCTTCCGGGAGCTTCAGGGCCCTTGAGCACCGTATCTTTGGCAAGGACGGGAGTGAAATCTGGCTTTACACGTCCGGCAGCCTGATGTCCGACGAGAACGGCATCGCCGGCCTGCGCGGCACAAGCCAGGACATCACCAGAAGCAAAACCATCTCCCAAAGCCTTGAGGCCACCCTGGCCGCCCTTGAGACGGCCAACAGCGAACTGGAAATATCCGTCAGGCACGCCCAGGCCCTGGCCCAGCAGGCCGAGGCGGCCAACAGGGCCAAGAGCGACTTTTTGGCCAATATGAGCCATGAGATCCGCACCCCTCTCAACGCCATCATCGGCATGGCCTATCTCGTGCAAAAGACCGGCCTCACTCCGGCGCAGCGCGACTATATCGCCAAGATCAACGCCGCCGGAGTCACCCTGCTCGGCGTTGTCAACGACGTCCTTGACTTTTCAAAAATCGAATCCGGCAAGATCGAATTTGAGCATCGCCCTTTCAGCCTGGAGCATGTCTTTGCCAACCTCGTTTCGCTGGCCGAGCCAAAGACCAGAAATTCGGACATTGAAGCCATCTTCAGCATCAACGGCAACGTGCCCCGCGGCCTGATCGGCGATGCCCTGCGGATCGGCCAGGTGTTGAGCAACCTGCTCAGCAACGCTTTGAAATTCACGGAAAAAGGCAGTGTCACCGTCAGTTGCGAGCTTGTGAAAATCGCCGACAACCGCGCCGACCTGCGCTTTGTCGTGAAAGACACCGGCATCGGCATGTCGGACGAGCAAAGAGACAAGCTGTTCAACGCCTTCACCCAGGTGGATTCGTCGATTACCCGCCGCTACGGCGGCTCGGGCCTTGGCCTGGTCATTGCCAGAAAGCTCGCCGAACTGGCCGGAGGACGCCTTGAGCTTCAAAGCCGGCTTGGGTACGGCACCGAGGCCACGGTTTTAATCCCCTTTGATATCGACCCCGATTTCATCCCGCAGTTCGGCATGGATGAATTGGCTGGAGCCAGGATCCTGCTCGCGGCCGAGAGCGGCATTGCGCGTGACGCCCTTGAGCGCATCCTCTCCGGTTTCGGCTGCGCGGTGGAGACGCAGTCAGAGTTTGCGCAAACGGTCGCGGCCCTTGAGCGCGCCGGCGAATGCCGCCCGTTTGATCTGCTGCTTTGCGCCCAGGAGACGGTCGAGGCCTGGCTCAAGCCAGGATCAGGCGCAGGGAGCAAAGGGCGGCCGGATGAGACGAATGGCGGTCTGCTCGGCGGTATGGCCAGCGATGCGCGCCCCAAGATCCTTTGCCTCACGCATCCGCTTTTACAGGCCTCCAGCGCCTTGATCTGGGCTGACGCGCTCCTGTCCCGCCCTATTTGCTCCCCAGATCTTTACAAGGCTGTGGCCGCGCTGATCAAGCCGGAAATAGACGTCAAGGCCCCTGCCCAGGTCTGCCTGCAGGTTCCGCAATTTTCCGGAGTGCGCGTCCTTTTGGTCGAAGACAACCCGGTCAATCAGCAACTGGCGGTCGAGCTGTTCAACGAAACCGGCATCAGCGTCGATGTGGCCGACAACGGGGTTGAAGCGGTCGAGATTATGAGCAAGGCGGACCGCCCCGACTACGCAATCATATTTATGGACCTGCAAATGCCGGAAATGGACGGCTTTACCGCCACCAGGCTCATCCGCGGACTGCCCGGGGGCGACGCCCTGACCATTATCGCCATGACCGCTCACGCCACCAACGAGGAGCGCGAGCGCTGCCTGAGGCTTGGCATGGACGAGCATCTTCCCAAGCCCATAGATGTCGGCAACCTGCACAAGCTCCTGTTGAGCCGCCTTGAAAAAAACGTCATTCCAATGGGCGCGCCTGAAAATTCGCAATGCCCGGCCGCCAAGGCAGACGCAATGCCCCGGGGCGCGGCGGAAGAAGGCGGCAGCAGCGCCCGCTCTTTGGACGAGCTTTTAAAAAGCATGAACCAGCTCTCCACCCTCTTGAAAGACAACGACGCGGAATCCCTCGCGCTTTATGAGTCAATCCAGGCACAGGTCATGCGCCTGAATCCCAAATTCGGCGCCGGGATATCCAACGCCCTGGCGGTATTTGAATTTTCAGAGGCCGACAGAATGCTTGAAGAGGTCCGGCGGCTGGCTGTCCCATCCGCCGTGGTTTCCAGGGAAGAACAATAGCCTTTGGGCCGGGTATGATGACTGCCGGAAAATCATCCACAAAGAAAAGCGCCCAGCGGGCAAGGCGGGTGCTCTCCGCGCAGGAAGCCCTGGACGCATTTCTCGAAAAGCGCAACGGCAAAACCCGGCTGCATCTGAACGCCCTTTGGGAAAACTGGGACATCGTCCTTGGCCCGGATCTGTCCGAACTGGGAAAGCCCCTGGCCTGCAAGGACAACATCCTGGTAATCGGCGCCGAAGACAACATGGCCATGCAGGATTTGTCCATGAGCTCCCAGGACATCCTGGATCTGGCCAACGCCTTTATGGATTCGCAATATTTCAGGCGCGTCAGAGTGGTTCTTCTTCAAGGCAAGCGCCCGCTGACGGTCAAAAGAACACCCAGGGAGCCGGTCCTTCCCCGCAGGCTCCCCGCTCCGCCAGCCAACCTCGGCAACATGGTCGGCAAGTTTCCGGACACTTTCCCCCTGAAAGACTGCTACGAGGCATACGTCAGGATGTTCAATGAGTCCTGAAGCTGCTTAAGACGGATGCCGCACAGGACCGCCCTGCCCGGCCAAGCCGCTCAAGGCGCTGCCCGCTCGTCCGCGCCGCCAAAACTTGCCCCCCTCCGGGCCTTCGCCCACTGAGTGATTGCCTGGAGCCGGGTTTTTCTGCTATAGCATCTAACGCCAGCTTGAACCAGCAAAACAGCGTTTTCGCAGACAGGACAGCCATGCTCCGCAGTATGACCGGCTTTGGCCGCGCCCTCCTTGAGGAAGACAATTGGACCCAGATATGGGAGATACGCAGCGTTAACGGCAAGTATCTCGACACCCGCTGGAAGCTCCCGGCTTTGGCCCGCACCCTTGAGCAAAAATTTGAAAAGCTGGTCAAACAATGCGCTGCCCGCGGGCGCGTCGAGATATCCCTGTTCCTGCAAATGAAGGAGCAGCCCGGGCTGGGCACGCTCAATCACGCGGCCGCCAACGCCATGCTCGGAGCTGTGGAAGACTTCGCCGGTTCCAGGGGTGATGAATACATCCCTGACTACAACAGGCTGCTCGGCATAGGATTTTTGTGGGACGACGGGCCGTCCGAGACCGAGGAAATCCTGGAAAAGAGCCTTGAGCGGGGCCTGGCCCTCGCCCTTGAAGACTGGAACGAGTCGCGGGCCCAGGAGGCCAGGGGCCTTGAGAAGGACATCCTGACCAGGCTTTTGCACATGGAGGAGTGGGTCGCGCGCATCCGCGAAAACGCGCCGCAGATCAAGGAAGACCGCTTTGCCACCGTGCGGGATCGTCTGTCGGAGATCCTTGAGCGCCTGGGGCAGGAACTTGATGAAAGCCGCTTTTTGCAGGAAATCGTACTCATGGCCGACAAGCTTGACGTGAGCGAGGAGCTGACCCGCCTGGCCCTGCATTTCGACCGTTTGCGCGAGTTGCTGTCCATTGGCGAGGGCGCCGGCCGCAAGCTTGATTTCACCATGCAGGAATGCTTCCGGGAAATCACCACCTGCGGCAATAAAATCCAGGACGCCAACATCTCAAGGCTTGTGGTCGACATCAAGAACGAGCTGGAAAAATGCCGCGAGCAGGTGCAAAACCTCGAATAAACCAAACGCCCGCCCCCGGGAGCAGCAAATGATTGAGAATCGCCGACAGCTTCTGAACCTTGGTTTCGGAAACTTTGTCATGGCCTCGCGCGTGGTGGCCGTGGTCAACCCCGGCTCATCCCCCATGCGGCGCCTGCGCGAGGACGCCCGCAACGAAGGCCGGCTGATCGACGTCACGCAAGGGCGCAAGACCCGCTCCCTGGTGATAACCGACTCGCGCCACGTCATACTGTCGTCCGTGCAGGCCGAGACCATACGCCTGCGCCTGCGCGAGGAGGAATCATGACCCTGTCATCGGATCGGATCGGCATGGCCTTTGTGATCTGCGCCCCGTCGGGCACGGGAAAGACCACGCTTATCCAGCGCCTTGTGGCCGAGCATCCGGGCTTTGCCTTTTCCACTTCCTGCACCACCCGAAAGCCGCGCAATGGCGAGGTGAACGGCAAGGACTATCATTTTCTTGAGCCGGACGATTTCAAAAAAAAGATTGAGCAGGGTTTTTTCGCCGAATGGGCCGAAGTCCACGGCAACTATTACGGCACGCCGGTCAAATCTGCCGAAGACCTGCTGCACTCCGGACGGGACGTGCTTTTTGACGTTGACGTCCAGGGAGCGGCGCAGCTCAAGCAGGCCCTGCCGAGCGCCAATTTTATATTCATCCTGCCCCCCTCGCGTGAGGAGCTGGAAAAAAGGCTCAGGGGAAGGGGCTCGGAAACCGACGAATCAATTCAAAAACGTCTTTTCAACGCCGGGTTCGAGTTGCGCGAAGCCCACTGGTTCGACTACTGGATTGTAAACGACGATATCGAACGCGCCTGGGCCGAATTGAAAGCGGTCTACATGGCATCCGCCTTAAAGCCCGGATGCCGCCGCAATCTTTTGGATGACTTGCGGCGGCAGTGGTCAGAGGCCGGGGGCTGAGCATGATGGAGAAACCGATATGAAGCCCGCATTGGCAATCGCCCTCGACGTTCAGGACGCGCAGGCGGCCCTGAGCCTGGCCGCACAGTTCGGCGGCCTTCCGGTCTGGATGAAGATCGGCCTTGAGCTGTTCACAGCCGGCGGCCCGGACGTGGTCTGCAAAATCAGGGCGCTTGGATTTCCGGTCTTCCTCGATTTGAAATTTCACGACATACCCAACACGGTCAAAGGCGCGGTGCGCTCGGCTGTGGGGCTTGGCGCGGATCTGCTCACCGTGCATATCTCCGGCGGGGAGGCCATGCTCGCGGCCGCTGTCGAGGGCAAAGGGCTGGGGCTTGCCGACAAGGGCGCGAAGCCGGGAGCGCTGGATGGGCCGAAGATACTCGGCATCACCATGCTGACCAGCTCCGGCGCCGGGCAAAGCCGGGAGGAGATCGAAAAAAGCGTGGTCGCGGCAGCGCTGTGCGCCAGGCAATGCGGCCTTGACGGGGTTGTCTGCTCGGGCCTTGAGGTAGCGGCTGTAAAGCAACGCTGCGGGGCCTCATTTTTGGGGCTTTGCCCCGGAATCCGCTTTGCCGGCGAAGGCTCCGGAGACGACCAGGCCAGGGTGGTCACGCCGTCCGAAGCGGTCGGCAACGGGGCTGATTACCTGGTCATGGGCAGGCCCGTCACCCGGTCGGCCGACCCCCGCCGGGCCGCTTTGCGGGCGCTTGCCCAGATGGGCATACAGGGATATGAATAAAAATTATTTCAAGGCCCCCCTTTGACCTTTGGGCGGCGGTGATTATGTTGTTCCGAACAATGGCTTCTTTTTCATATGATTACACTTATATTTCTTAAAAATTCGCCAATAACGCCAACTCGCCGGATTTAAACTCATATCGCCGGAAAACGAGGGAACCATGTCTTCGCAGGAAGAGAAACGTGAAAGCATCAGCGGGGTGTTTTCTTCTCAAGATGTAAAAAAGGTCGGCACCGGGACGACAACCCGCAAAACCATCCAGAAGGCCTTCTGGTATTGCGAGGAGCTTTCCGACGGCTCGATCGAGATCCAGCCGTTGAACGCCAACTACATCCGTTCCGGCCCCAAAAAGACTATCACCAAAGAACAGTTCCTGGGGGCCTTTTCTCCAGAGCCGGAAATGTACGTCACCAAGGTCTACCCGGCCATGCGCGAGGTCAACAAGCACATCGCCAGAGGCGAAAGACACCGGGCCAACAAGGAGACCTTCAGCGCGGAAATGGAATTCGGCAAGGCCCTGAACGTTGACGAGGAAAACGTAAGGGCCAACTTCGGCCTCGGCCTGACCTATCTTGAGCGCGGCGAAGCAAACAAGGCCGAAAACATCTTTGAGCGGCTCGTGAAACTCGAAGCCACCTTTGAGCCGGAGCACAAACACCTTTTCAACGAGTTCGGCATCAACCTGAGAAAAAACGGCATGCTCGATCAGGCCATCGATTATTACCAAAAGGCCGCGCAACTGTCCGTGCATGACGAGAACCTCTTCTACAACCTGGCCAGGGCCTACCTTGAGAAGAAAAACGTCCCGAAGACAGTGGAATTTTTGGTCAAATCCGTGGACATCAACCCAGAGTTGGAGATTTCCGCCAAATTCATAAGCTGGCTCGTCAGCAAAAACCTCGTTCCGGAAGATCAAAAAGAAGCCGTGGCCGGCGCAATCGAAAAGATCAAGCTGTCCGGCGGAGAAGCGGCAAAAGTAATCACGGCGGGCTAGCCGCGAAGAGCCGGGGGAGAGGAACCAACAGGGCGATTGCCGTGAGGGTTCCTATCCCCGGGGCCCGCTCTCCCCCCTTCCCCTTTTGGGGGCGGGCGAGTTGCAATCATGAATGCGTTCAAAGTATTTTAGACTTTTCCGTAACTTTTAAACATGTGATCCGCTGCTCT
>JAVBNM010000032.1:0-35072 GCA_031551565.1 Desulfovibrionaceae bacterium
CTTGAGGTTTCCCTCCCCCAGACCCCCTCCCTTCCTGAACCCTTTTGTGGGGTGGGATAGGTGGGAAGAGGTGGTGCGGCCTTACATCTTGGGGCCGCGTTGGGGTTAATTCCGCAGCCTGGCGGCTAACGGCTTATTCCAGGCCGGCGTCCCGGTCATCTTCAAATCCGGCGTCACCCTCAAAACCGGCATCATTGGCCTGGTGCGCGGCCAGACGCTCGTCCAGGGCCGCTTTTTGTTTGCGCTCCCTGGTGCCTTTGGGTTTTAAGTCTTCAAAGGCCTGCGAGCGCTCCTGCTTGCGGGCGAAGATGAGAAATCCGGTGTGCGCCACCATCCGGTCGTTCGGACGAAGACGGTCGGCGACCGCCTTCCATCCCCGGACCAGTATTTCCTCGACCTCGACATCGTCGATCGGCTTTGTCTCGAAAACGTGCAGCAACCTGGATACCTGGTCGACAGTCGGCACGAGAAAGGCGAGAGCCGCGCCGGGACGCACGGCCGCCAGAACCTGGTCGATATATTCCCAGGGAGTGCGCACGTCCAGAAACAGGGCGTCCGCGTCAGTCTGGTCAAAACCATCCTCAATGTCGCGCAAATGCTGGACTACGTTTTTGCCAACCCCGGCCCAGGCCAGGTTTTTGCCGCAAAGCTCGAAAAACTCCGGTCTGGCCTCGTAAGTGTAAACCTGGCCGCACTCTCCGGTAAACCAGGAAAGGGCGATGGTCAGGCTGCCGGAGCCGGACCCGGCCTCGATTACCCTGGTTCCGTTGCCGATTCCAAGGCGCATGCATATATAGCCGATATCTTTTGGATATATCACCTGCGTCTGCCGCCTGACCCCGCGCACCAGATCGTAAAGGGTCGGCTTGTAAACCCGGTAGGGCACGCCCTGCAAGGTTTTCACTTCCTGCCCGAAATCGGTCTTTTCAAGCTCGGATACGGGGATTATCCCGTCATTGCCGTGAACGTCCTGCCCCTGCATGAGCCGGCGCAATGAACGTTTGCCCCTGGGGCTGACCAAAATAAAAAGCTCGCCTAACTTCGGCATGAAATCTCCTTGTAAACCGGGAACTTTTGTTTTCACTTTTGGGAAGCGAAGGAAAGTTTTTTGGGCTGAGGTGGAATTGCCAACGCCTGTCCTGCCGGAATTAACCGGAGGCTGAACCCGGCCGGGATTTTGTGGTTGAAGCCGGGATATGCGCGGGAAGGCGGCGGTCAAAGCCTTTTAGCCGCTTTAGGGGCAAAAGGCCAGACAAAAGCGAGCCGGGAAAAAAGGAGTGATAAGGGTACGGGCAGGGCGGAACAATGCCAAGGTTGATAATGCCGATACCGGCAAGGCCAGAACGCCTGTTTGTCGGCATCCTGGCCTTTGCGGCGCCACGCGTTGTGGTGATGTTTCTATGCCGTGCGCGCAACAACTTTTAAAATAGATACTTAAGCCCCAGAGACGCCCCGGTGTCGGTGAAGCCGTTCGGCAAGCGCCCGGTTTCGCTTTCCATGCTGCGGTGCTGGCCGCCGAGTTCAAGCTGCAGATCCTTTTTGACTTCCATATCCATGAAAATGCCGGCCGAGGTCATCTCCCGGTCGTACGGGCGGGGGGTGTAGATGGGGGAGTTTTCATCGTCGTTGTTTATTTGCAGCCTGGCGGAGTTTTTCTTGTCAAGGCGGTAGAGAACCGTGGCCTCGAGCGGAGTGGATTTGTCCATTTGCGACAGGGTGTGTTTGTCGCCAGGGAAGGTGTCTTTACGGGGCGCCAGAGGGTCGAACTGTTTGTCGGATTCTCCGGCGCTCATGAAAAGGTTGTCGTTGACCTGGAACATTCCGGTTTCATCCGGGCTTTTGGCATCTTTGCCAGATCCGTAAATCACTTTTTTGCCGTTATCCTGGCTCTGCCGGGACGGAGCGGGAACTGCGGCTGCGGCAATGGAACCGGGGATTACAGCCGCACCAGACGGCGCCCCCTTAATTGATTCTGCGCCCTTTGCCGGATTGGCGACGTTTTTTTGAATCGCGGCCGGCCTGGCCGGAGCCGTGACCAGGACAGTTTGCCCGGGTGACTGGTGTGGTTTGTTGTTTATTTGGCGCGCGTTTTTTCCGGACGTCATTTCCTGCAGGGCTGATTCGAGCCGGATATTGTTTTCCGCCCTCTTAAGACGTTGCGCGTGTAAATCAGACAAGGCGCCGCTGATCAGTGTCTCAGCCCCGGTATTTGGCTGGGGGCTGGCGGTAATTGTGAAAAAAGGACAGGTAATCAGCAAGATAAAAGAAAAAAGCAACCGTTTAATCAATCTCTTCATATTCTTTTCCGCCGGTAAGGTTCTGTACGGCTGTCGTCTTCTGATGCCGAAAGGCAATCGTTTTCGAATGCCCATTTAACCAAGCAAAAGATATGCCGCCAGCAACTTCTTTTTTATTTCTGGTGGTTATAAAAATGATGTCAGAATGCCGCGCCCTGCCATGCTGGAGGTGTTGTTTTTTCGCACAAGAGGCCGCTCATCAGAGGCCGTGTGTAGATAAAGGCCGAAAGCTGGAGGCAGAAATTGATTTGAAGGCAGCCATTTTCATCCTTGCCTGAAGGATCTGTTTTCAGAAAAAAAGGTTGCTATTCATTTCAATAAAGGGCATTTGACAACCATGTCAGATCCAACCGAAACCGCATTCATTCCGCATCCCGACAAGGTGTCGCCCTGTGGGGCCGTTGTCATCATTGGCATGGCCGGCGCCGGGAAAACGACCATCGGCAGAGAGTTGGCCGCAATCATCGGCTGGCCGCAGATTGACTGCGACCATCTGATTGAGGCCACTTACGGCGCGAATTTGCAGGAAGTCACCGACAGGATGACCAAGGACGAGTTTCTGGATCTCGAAGGCTTGGTTATCCGCAACCTGAAAATTCAGCACGCCATTATCTCGACAGGCGGCAGCGTTGTTTATCGGCACAAGACGATGGAGTATATGGCCTCGCTCGGGCCGATCATTTATGTCGACGTGAGTCTGCCGATCATTCTCGATCGCATCTCCCGCAAGCCTGAGCGCGGGCTGGCCATCGCTCCCGGGCAGACAATCGAAGACCTCTACAACGAGCGCATCCTGCTCTACAGGCGCTACGCCGATTTCGTGGTAAAAGGCGGCTCCGCCCATCCCAGGGAATACGCGGCCGAGATCGCGGCCTGGCTGGCATCGCCGGGCAAAAACAGGAACCTTCGCACATAATTGACGCCGGCACTTCCGGCGTTTTTCTTTCGGCAGCGCGATATTTCACCGTGTTGACAGCGGGATGTCTCCGTCCGTGAATGTGTCTCCCGCGCGCTGTTGCCATATGCGTTATTTGACAGAAAAGGCCAATTGTTGATACCTGTCTTTCTCGGCCAGCGCGGTAGAGGCGCGTTCAGTTCGCCGGTTTTTTATTGATAAAGACCAATCAGGAGTTGAAATGAAAAAAGTCCTTATAATTGGCGCGGGCGGCGTTGGTTCCGTGGTCACTCACAAGTGCGCCCAGGCGCCTGAAGTTTTTGGTGAAATCATGCTCGCCAGCCGCACGAAATCACGGTGCGACGCCATTGCCGCCCAGATATCAAGGCCTGTGCGCACAGCCAGGGTCGATGCGGACAACGTGCCCGAACTCGTGGCCCTGCTCAAGGATTACGGCCCGGACCTGGTTATCAACGTGGCCCTGCCATACCAGGATTTGCACATCATGGACGCCTGCCTTGAAGCCGGCGTCGATTATCTGGATACCGCCAATTACGAGCCCCTGGACGAGGCCAAGTTTGAATACAAGTGGCAGTGGGCATATCAGGAGCGCTTCAAGGCAAAAGGGCTGACCGCTCTTCTTGGTTCCGGATTCGACCCCGGCGTGACCAACGTATTTTGCGCCCACGCCCTGAAGCACCATTTTGACGAAATCCACCAGCTTGACATCATTGACTGCAATGCCGGCGATCACGGCCAGCCCTTTGCCACCAACTTCAATCCTGAAATCAACATCCGCGAAGTCACCGCCAAGGGACGCTACTGGGAGCGCGGCGAATGGGTTGAGACCGACCCGCTGTCCTGGTCCATGACTTTCGATTTCCCCGGCGGCATTGGCAAAAAGAAGTGTTTCCTCATGTATCACGAGGAACTCGAATCTCTTGTTCAGAACATCAAGGGCATCAAAAGGGCCAGGTTCTGGATGACCTTTTCCGACAATTATCTCAATCACCTGAAGGTGCTTGAAAACGTAGGCATGACCCGTATCGACGCCGTGAATTTCAACGGCCAGAAAATTGTTCCCATCCAGTTCCTGAAGGCCCTTCTTCCCGATCCTGCCTCCCTCGGCCCTCTGACCAAAGGCAAAACCTGCATCGGCTGCCTGATCAAGGGCGTTAAAAACGGCCGTGAGCGCACCTACTATATCTACAACATCTGCGATCACGAGGAGTGTTACCGCGAGGTAAAATCCCAGGCCATAAGCTACACGACCGGTGTGCCGGCCATGATCGGAGCCAAGATGATCCTCACCGGAGAATGGAAAAAGCCGGGTGTCTGGAATATGGAGCAGCTAAATCCCGACCCCTTCATGCAAGCCCTCTCCATCCACGGCCTGCCCTGGGTGGAGACCTTCCTGGACGAGTAAGCGCGACAGACAAACCGGGGGAGGGAACCAACAGGAGCATGGCCCTGACGGTTTTCCCTCCCCCAGTTCCCTCCTTCCTTCACCACTTTTGCCTGGGAGGTAAAAATGACACCCCGGCCCGAGGGCGGAAGAAGCGGCGACGCTCACGCTGAGCACGGCATTATCGTTTCTCTGACATCATATCCGGCGCGCATTGCGGCGATTGGTGATTGCCTTGTCTCGCTGCTGGCGCAATCACTGGCTCCGGAGCGAGTGGTGTTGTGGCTTGGCGTGGAAGAGTTTCCGAACAAGGAGGCAGATCTGCCAAAGAGCGTTCTGGAATTGCGCGGCAGAGGCCTGGAGATAAGATGGACAACCGACATCAAGTCATACAAGAAACTCATCCCCGCCCTGCGGGAATTCCCCGGTAAAGTCATAGTCACGGCCGACGACGATGCCGTTTATCCGGCCAATTGGCTGGAAGCTTTGTATGGAGACTACCGCAAAGCTGGTTTTGCGAAAAAAATCTACGCGCACCGGGTTCATCATATAACCTTCACGGAACAGGGCCGGATCAGCCCGTATATCTATTGGATTCACTCCAGGGAAAACCCGGTCAAAGACTCGTATCTGAACGTGGCCACCGGTCTTGGCGGCATTCTTTATCCTCCGGAATGCCTTCACCCGGATATCCTCAATGAGGATCTTTTTCTCAAGCTGGCCCCCAGAGCCGACGACCTGTTTTTCTGGGCAATGGCGGTATTGAACGGCACTGCTGTTCGCCTGGTTGACGACAGGGTGCTTCCGGTGGATATGCCGCAGCCTCAGGCCGAACAGGCTTCGCTTGGCGTTTACAATGTGCTGCGGGGAGGTAACGACGCCCAGTTGGAGGCCATTTTAAGACACTATCCGGAACTGAGGCTGAAGGTTGCCGTTGCCGGAAAAGTTGAGTTGCGGGAGATGCTTTCATCGCTGGGGGATGTTTCCGGCTAGCTGTTGATGAATCTGTTTCTTCAACCAGCACCTTGCTTTTCTTTTTATATTTTGCGATCCGGCCGCATTTCCCGAGCTGGCCGCAAAACTCCCGCCTGCGTATAAGTCTGTGAATCCAGGCTGCAAAATGTTATCCGGCTTCTTGATTAACATGGCGAATCTATATACATTGGCGCAAGCCGAACAAGCGTGTAATCTTACGGATATCGCCGTTGCCCGCTTTTCGCAATCCGGTTGAACCGTGAGGAATTGCCTTCAATGATTATCCGCTGCCCCCAATGCGAATTCACTCGTTCAATCAGTGAAAGCAAGATTCCGGCGACCGCTGAACTGGCCACCTGTCCCAAGTGCAAGAGCCGTTTCCGCTTCAGGACTCTGGAGCGCGGCGCGGAACTTCAGGATGACGCGGCGCAGCCAAAACCGGGGGGCGGGTTGGCCCGTGAGCCGGCCTTTGGGCGTTATGGCGGCAGCTCCGAATACGAGCCGGAAAAGCGCGTCGGGCAGGACATCTGGGATACTATGGATATCCTCAACCAGCGCTGGGAAAAGCAGACCGAGGATACAAGCATTGTAGCCAGAGCGCAGGATGAAATCCGCCGGGAGGAAAGGTCGCGCGAAGGCGCCGCAGAGCCCGACTCTCAGCCCATTGATGATTCCGGCCCTTCAGCTATGGATTTGCTCGCCGGAAGAATCCCGGCGTTCAGAACTCCTGAAGAAAAAACTGCGCTGGGAGCCAGTTCTGAGGCCGGGCCAGACGCGGTTCTTGAGGGCGTCGCTTCGAGCGATGATGTTCCCCGGCAAACCTTGCGGAGCGCAGATTTGTCCAAAGAAGGGCCGAGGGAGGTTGAGGCTCAGGCTTCCTTCTCCTGCCCGCAAAACCAGCTTTTGGCGACACCCGCGCCCGTAAGTGACGGGCCTGGCCGGGAGGGACAATCTCCGGATCCGGCCGCGCAGCCGTCGGCGCGAGAAGACTCGCCCGGTCCAGCCGCGCAGTCTGTCCATTCGCGTCCGGCGTTTCTTTACGATGACGGGGATATTACCCCCGAGCTTCGCGTTGAGAGAGATCTCCTCATGCTTAAAGGAGACCCAGGAAGACCGAGCCGCGACCTGGGCAGGCTTGATGACGCTCCGTTTTCAGGCCAGGCCGCTCAAAAACTCGAATCACCCGTTGCCGTCTTGGGCGGGCGCTCTGTCCAGGATCCAGGCAGCCGGGAACAAGGCGTTCCACCCGCCTGCCCCTGCCCCCCTGCAGCGGAAATATTTCCCCTGCCCGACCGTGACGCCGGGCAAGCGCCGGATCTCCCGATTTCCCCCGTCCCTTGCTCCGCTTCTTTGGGTGACGGGGATGAAGAGCGCATCCCCCTCGATATCCCCGAAGAAAACATGGTCGAAATCCCGTGGGAAAACCCCCGCAGCCACGGCTGGTTTTCCGG
This sequence comes from Desulfovibrionaceae bacterium, assembly GCA_031551565.1. Lineage (GTDB taxonomy): Bacteria > Desulfobacterota > Desulfovibrionia > Desulfovibrionales > Desulfovibrionaceae > Frigididesulfovibrio. The sequence goes on from JAVBNM010000032.1 coordinate 7,024, forward strand.
ATTCACGGCCACGGTCCAAAAGGCAATGTTCTCGGCCCCGAGCTTTTTCTCCGGCCTGGATCCGCGGGGCAGCCTGACTTCCGGCTATCTCTTTTTCCTCTTGCAAGGCTATGTCGCCATCGTATTTTCCCTTCTTTGGCGTCAGGCTGCCGCCAAGCTCATCGGCCTTGATTTCGCCGCTTCAGGCACGCACCTGATGCTCCTCGTCCTGCTTTTGCTCGCGCCCTTCGCTCTTGGCCTGGTCCAGGTTTTTCTGGCCGGATGCATCCGCGTTCTGGCCCATATCCTTTACCCTTACGAATATCCCTACAACCTCGTATTCAAGACCGTCAGCTACGCGGCCGCCCCCCTTGTCGTCAGCGTCGTTCCGTTTGTCGGGCCGTTTGTGGGCGTTACCTGGTTCCTGGTCAGCCTTGTCCTTGGCTGCCGCTACAGCCTGCGTCTTTCCTGGACGGCGTCTTTTCTTATTCCCACGCCGCCGGCCCTGATCGTGGTTGCCCTGATCGCCTTTTTCTATATCTGATTGGCCAGTCCGCCTGTAAGTGAGGTAATGTGGTTATTCCCTTAGGATCTCTCATCAATGCCGCCTGCGTGACGGCCGGCGGAGCGATTGGCATGCTCCTCGGAAACCGTCTGTCCGAGCAGATGCGCCTTATGGTCTTTCAGGGCTTGGGGCTGTGCATCCTGGCCCTTGGCTGCGGCATGACCCTTAAGACCACCAATCCGCTGTATATGGTAGGCAGCATTCTCGCAGGATCGATTATCGGCGAGGTCATCAATGTTGAAGGCGGCTTCAACCGCATAGGTGAAGCCCTCAGACGTTCCCTGCGCTCAAAAAACGCCCGCTTCACCGAAGGGTTCGTCACCGCCGCCCTCATCGTCACTGTCGGCGCCATGGGTATTGTCGGCTCCATCGAGGAAGGCCTCGGCACCGGGCGTATCGTCCTGCTTACCAAGAGCATGCTTGACTTTTTTATCTGTATAGCCTTCGGGGCGGTTTTGGGCTCCGGGGTCTTGTTCGCTTCAATTCCCATGCTTATATATCAGGCGCTGATTACGGTTTTCGCCTCCTCGGTCGAGCCTTATGTGAGCGACGTCATGCGCGCTGAAATATCGGCTGCCGGCGGGATCATGGTAATGGGCATCGGCGTGAATATGTTGGAAATCAAGAAAATCCGCATCTCAAACATGCTCCCGTCCCTTCTTATCGCTGTAATCCTCTGCCTTGTCACATCCCTGCTTTAGGCGGGCTCAAAATTATATAACAATGCCAAGGGCAAATAGATAAAAGAAGAAATCATGTCGAAAATATCTGAAGAAAAAAAGCGTAAACCCCGCAAAACCCGGAAAGACGGGCAGGGCGATCCTGCTTACGCCGGCGATTCCGCATCAAGTGCCTCATCGGGTTCTTCCGCTGCCGTTGCCGCATCCGCCCCTGTTTCCGTTTCGGGAGCCTCCGCGGTTGTCGCCACAGCCCCAACTTCCTTGTCTGCCGTTGTTGCCGCAGCAGGCACGGTCCGCGACCGCTGCATCCACATTGAGGGCGCGCGCCAGCACAACCTTAAAAATCTGAGCCTTGACATTCCACGCGACGAGCTTGTGGTCATTTGCGGGCCTTCTGGTTCGGGCAAGTCAACCCTGGCCTTTGACCTGGTCTATGCCGAAGGGCAGAGGCGCTATGTTGAATCTCTTTCCGCTTACGCCCGCCAGTTTCTGCCGCAGATGGACAAACCGGACGTGGACAAGATCGAGGGTCTTTCCCCGGCAATCTCTCTGGAGCAGCAGACCGCCACCCGCAACCCGCGTTCGACCGTGGGCACGGTTACGGAAATTTACGACTTTCTGCGTGTGTTTTACGCGCGCCTGGGGATTATGCATTGCCCCAAATGCGGCAAGCCCATTGAATCGCGGGCCACGGACGAGATCATCGCAGACATTATGGCCCTGGATGAGGGCACGCGGCTTATTCTCATGGCCCCTCTTGTCGAATATCAGAAGGGAACCCACCAGGACCGCTTCAAGAAGCTGCGCGCCGAAGGCTTCGCCAGGGTCCGGGTCAACGGGGTCATCTGCAATCTGGACGAAGCGCCAGAGCTTGAAAAGAACAAGAAGCACAACATTGATCTGGTCGTGGACCGCCTGGTCATCGGGCCGTCCATCCGGGGACGCCTGGCCGATTCGGTTGAGCTGGCCCTGAAGTATGGGGAAGGGCGGCTCAGTACGCTGGTCCTTGACGGCAGAGGCGCGGATTCCAAATCGCCCGGGAAGTCCGGCGGGCATGGCGAGGAAAATAGCCTCGGCCTGGAAACCATCCACAGCACCACCGCGTCCTGCGCCTTGTGCAAAGTCAGCCTGCCGGCGCTTTCGCCGCAGCTTTTTTCCTTCAACAGCCCGCAGGGCGCTTGCCAGCGTTGTCTTGGGCTTGGCAGCGTCGAATATTTCGAGCCGCTGCTCATTGCCCCCAACCGGGGACTTTCCCTGGCTTCAGGCGCGCTTTTGCCCTGGAAAACCCCCAAGGCCCTGGGCCGCCAGAAGGAGGCTATGGCCTGCCTTGGCAAGCGTTTTGGCTTCACCCTTGAAACGCCCTTGAATGAATTTTCCGCAAACGCCCTGAACGCGCTCTTTTTTGGCGAGGACGAACCGGGTGTGGCCCGCGTTGACGCTGAAAGCGGACTGCGCCGCAACTGGATGGGGGGATCGGTCAAACTGCGCGGCAAGAAGGGCGAGCAGGAATCCGAACTTTGGCCCGGCGTGGTCGCGACCCTTGAGCAGGGCATGCAGTATGGCGACGCCTGGCGCGACGAACTTTCACGTTTTCGCCAGACCACGGCCTGTCCGGTCTGTGATGGGGCCAGACTCAATCCGACCGCCCTGGCCGTCCGGGTCGACGGTCTGAGCATCTACGACTTCTGCCGTATGTCGGTCGCCAGAGCCCTGGACTGGCTGGGCAGGCTCGCCTTCAGGCCAAGGCACATCCCCGTGGCCGAGCCGCTGGTCAAGGAGATCTCCCACCGCCTTGAATTCATGGTTCGCGTCGGTCTTGACTATCTGTCCCTTGGCCGCAATATGGCCACGCTTTCCGGCGGCGAGGCCCAGCGCATCCGCCTGGCCTCCCAACTCGGCTCCGGGCTTGTAGGCGTCACCTATGTTTTGGACGAGCCTTCCATCGGCCTGCACCCGACCGACAACCAGCGCCTTATCCGCACCCTGCGCGATTTGCAGCGGCGCGGCAATACCGTACTCGTGGTCGAGCATGACCAGGATACCATCCTTGAGGCCGACACCGTGCTTGAACTGGGGCCGGGCTCCGGCGCCAACGGCGGGCAGCTTGTTTTTCAGGGCAGCGTGCCGGAACTTCTTAGGTCTTCATCTCTCACAGCCCAATATTTGCGCGGCGATCTGACCATTCCCCGCCCCTCGTCCCGGAGAAAGCCCAGGGGCGAATTGAAATTCACCGGCATCACCACAAACAACCTGCGCGATATTGATTGCGTAATCCCTCTTGGCGTATTCACCTGCGTGACCGGGGTGTCCGGTTCAGGCAAAAGCTCTTTGGTTGTGGATACCATTTACAAACATCTTTCCCTCTGCCAGGGCAACAAGGTTGAGAATCCCGGCATAATCAAAGGCATGTCCGGCAATGAGGCGGTCGAACGCATCGTTTCCATCGACCAGACCCCGATCGGCCGCACCCCGCGCTCCAACCCGGCCACTTACACCAAGGTCTTTGACGAGATCCGGCAGATCTTCGCCCAGTCGGTCGACGCCCGCAAGAAGGGCTACCTTCCCGGACGCTTCAGCTTTAACGTCAAGGGCGGACGCTGTGAGACCTGCAGCGGCGACGGCCACATCCGGGTCGAAATGCACTTTTTGCCCGATGTCTTCGTTCTTTGCGACGTCTGCAAGGGCAAGCGCTACAACCATGAAACCCTTGAAGTGCGCTACAAGGGCCTGAACATCGCCGACGTGCTCGACCTGACCGTAAGCCAGGCCAGGGCTTTTTTCAGCAGCTATCCGGCCCTGGAGCGCAAGCTGGCCGTCCTTGAGGACGTCGGCCTTGAATACCTGCGCCTCGGCCAGCCGGCCACCACCCTTTCCGGAGGCGAGGCCCAGCGCATCAAGATATCGCGCGAGCTTGGCAAAAAGAGCCTGCCCGGCATGCTCTACATCCTTGACGAGCCAACCACCGGCCTGCACATGCATGAAGTGGGCAAGCTCATCTCCGTGCTTCACCATCTGGTCGAGCGCGGGGCAACGGTCATCGTCATCGAGCATAACACCGACGTGATCATGTGCGCCGACCACATCCTCGACCTTGGCCCCGGCGGCGGAGAGGGCGGCGGCCTCATCGTGGCTAAGGGCACTCCTGAAGAAATCATCAGCAATAAAAAATCCGTGACCGGTTCCTTTCTGAAGACGCAATCATTGTCTTGAGTTCGTCGCAGGCGGGGATCATCTTTTATATTTAATACCATATAATAAAATTGGCATTCCCGGGGGGATACATGTCATTTAAATTGCGCGGTAAAATCATTCTGCCCATACTCGTTTTTTTGCTGGTCATGACAGCCGCGTCGGTGTGGTACATGCGCGACTATACATCGCGTGTTTTACGCAAGACAGTCAACGAACGCCTGCAAAGTGAATTGCGCACGGTAATGGTCGGCCTTGCGGGCGTGCGCGACAGCATTATACAGGACTTGGACGGCACCAAAATTATCCGTCCGGCCAGACTTTTGCTTTCTGAAAAAGTCAGCGGAGACGAACTTGCGGAAACATTGCGTGTCATGCACATTTCGTTGGCCACCAAGCCTTTTGTGAAAGACGGCACCTTCAGGTACATGAACCTGATTGACCGTAACGGCCTGGTCATTATGAGCAGCGACCCGGCTGAGATGGGCCTTGATGCGGCTGGCGGGAACAGCCTCATGAACGGCGTTGTGCCGGAAAAACGGCTTGCGGTGCGCGACAAGGCTACTTTTGACAAGGCCATGCAATCCGGAAAACTTGCGGTCAGCCCGGCTTTTACCGTGGATGAGCCGGCCAAGGCCTATGTGTCCTTTATTGTTCCGGCCCTTGATGAAAGCGGGAAACCTTATGGCGCTGTCGAGGCTTGCGTGGATTTTTCCAAAGTCGCCCAGCATCATGTCGCCAACGTCAAGATAGGCAATGAAGGCATGGCCTTTGTGGCTGGTTTGCGGGGAGTCATTCTTTACCACCCGGCAAGCGCAATGGTTATGAAAGAGCCTGACTCCACCTTTATTACGCCCGCCATCGTAAAAGAAGGCGTAGGCAGGAAAAATTACGATTTTAAAAACATATGGTGGACATCGATATACGATACAGACCCCGTAACTAACTGGACTGTTATTGTAAAAGTAAGGGATTCTGAAGTCTTTGCCCCCATTTATGATTTTTCCGTACGCCTTTTGCTGGTGAATATAATTTACATACTGGGCATAACGGCGATGCTTTTTGTGGTAATTACCCGCGCCTCAAAGGCCATTGGCAGAACCCTGTCTTTTGCCGGGAAAATTGCATCAGGCGAATTTAACGAACACATCCCCGTCGTATCAAATGATGAAATCGGCGCTTTGGGAAGAGAGCTTAACCGCATGGTCGCCGCGCTTAAAGGAATGTTTGAGCGCAGCGAACAACAGGCCAAGGAGGCCCAGGAGCAGGCGAACAGGGCGGAAAAAGCCGTGCGCGACGCGCAGGAAAGCCAAAGAGAAGCGGAAAAAGCCAGAAAAGAAGGGATACAGCATGCGGCGGCGCAATTGGGAGAACTGGTAAACCAGTTGAATGCCGCGTCGCAAATCCTGCAAAAAAGCATTGTTTCCGTCACCAACGGGGCGGAAGAGCAACAGCGCCAGTCCGACCTCAACATGGAGATTATAAACAACCTCAACAACTCGGTAAGTCATGTGCAGCATAGCGCCGAGAACGCCACTCAAAGCGCGTTGCAGGCGCAAGGCATGGCTGAAGGCGGAGCAAAAGCGGTTTCCGACGTGGCCGCGGCCATTACTGAAGTCGACAAGCAGGCTGCCCAGCTTAAGGGAAGCTTGAACGCACTTGGCGTGAAGGCGAATGCCATTACCGCCGTCATGACCGTTATCAGCGATATTGCGGACCAGACCAACCTGCTTGCCCTTAATGCTGCCATAGAGGCTGCCAGAGCGGGGGACGCCGGGCGCGGCTTTGCAGTTGTTGCCGATGAGGTGCGCAAGCTTGCTGAAAAGACCATGACAGCGACCAGAGAAGTTGGGGCGACTGTGTCGGAAATTCAGGCCGCTGCGAGAGAAAACATTGTTTTGATGGACGCGACATCCTCCACGGTCATGAACACCAGCAGGCTGGCGGAAGAATCCGGCGCTTCAATACTGGAAATTGTAAATGCGGTTAAGGCCAACGCCAGCCATGTGACTGACATTAAGAACGCCACCTGGGAACAAAGCAACAGCAGCAAGGAAATTACTCTCGGCGTCGAAAAGATAGATGTGATTGCCAATTCAACAACAGAACTCATGCATAATGCCAGACGCAATCTTGATGAGGTGACGCAGGCCATCGCGGACTTGGCCGCCCTTATCGACAGGCTTAAATCATAACAGTGGGGATTGCGCCCCGACATCATGAACAAGGATTTATGGAGGTTTTAATGTCCAATGCCAACAGCGTCCAGGCCGGCCCCGCTGCTTCTTTAACGCCGGTTCAAAACGCCTCCCTCCTCACGGCTGGCGGCGTGCGCGGCCTTGCCGGAGCAGGCTTTCTGGATGCGCACAACTATGAAAAGGCGTTAAGTTTTCTGGGCATTCGCCCAACTGCCAAGAGCTGGATCGTCTTCTGGTTCCGTATACTTTTGGTCACCGGCCTTTTGTTTTTCCTGGCCGGGGTTTTCTGCTTCTTTGCCTGGAACTGGTCTGAAATGAGTCATTTCCAGAAGTTCGGCGTGCTTGCGGCGTTGATGCTTATGAGCGCCGCCTTGCCCCTTTGGCGTGGGGTGGACTCATTGCCCGGCGGCCTGGGGCTTCTGGCCTGCGGCATTCTTGCCGGACCGCTTCTCGCGGTGTACGGGCAGTATTATCAGACCGGAGCCGACGCCTGGGAGCTTTTTCGGGCCTGGGCTTTGTTCCTGATCCCGCTGGCCGTGATCGGCAGGCAGAACGGGCTGTGGGTGGCCGCCTGGATAGTCGGAAGCCTGTGGGCGGGGCTGTATCTCGCGCAAACCGCCGTTCCCCAGTGGGAGGGGGGAAGCAGCATCGCTTCCAGATTCTGGTGGTACATGCTGTGCCAGATTCTTGTTCTCGCGCTATGGGAAGCGGCCGCGTATCAGGCCCGCAACCGCAAGAACAGTTTTCTGCATGCTTCCTGGACCATGCGCCTGGTGGCTGTTTGCCTGTTCGTGGCCCTTTCCTGGCTCAATGCCTGGCACATTGTAAGCTTTGGCTATAACGACGATGTGCTGCTGCTGGTAGGCAGCCCGCTTATTTCAGCCGCCGCGCACGCCTTCCTTCTTCTGGCGGGCTTTTGCTGGTACAGATTCAAGCGGCCGGACACCTTTATCCTGACCGTGGGATTTCTCAGCCTGATTTTCCTGTTTTTTGTCTGGATTTACTCAAAGAACGATCTTTTCAATGCCGGCGGCATGCTGTTGGGCGCCGTCCTTCTGGCTGGTTGCGCCTTTGGAACGGCCAAGTTGGTCATGCACTGGCACAGGCAGGCCTTGAAACGAAAAACACCTGTGGATGAAGATCGAAAAGGGGCGCGCTCCCTGATGTTTATCCGCACCAGGACCTTGCCCCAGCTTTTCGCCTGGCTCGGCCAAGGGGACGCGTCAGCGGCTGAAAAAGCGCTTGACGAAAACATCGGCCACCTCATGCCCTGGTATGTGCGGCTTATGCTGACCCTTTGCGGCTGGATTTCGGCCATTTTTTTGATGGCCTTTCTCGGCTTCATCATTGAAGGCCAGAGCAGGAACGCGGAACTTTTGCTTTTGTCCTTTGGATTTATTTTTCTGGTCGCGTCCGTGATTATGTGCCGCACGCCCAGCCTTTTCGCCAGGCAGTTCGGCCTGGCGCTTGGTATTGCCGGGCTTATCATTTTTCCTATAGGCATCATCATGCAGCTTAAGATGGAGGGCTGGTTTCAACTGCCCGTCCTCGCCACCGCTTTGTGCTGCCTGATTTTTATACGCCAGCAGGCCATGCGCTGTGTGGCCTTTCTGGTTGTTATCTTCACCTGCACTGACCTCTTGGTGGTCTTTTTCAACTGGTCAATGGAAACGGCTGCTGAAACTTTTGCGCTGAAAGCAGCGGGAAAAGCATTTATGTATGTATTTGCTTATTCGTGCATCGGCGTTTCCGTTCTTTTGTTTGCCGGGCTGGCGGCCTTTCTGGTCAGAAGCTGGGAGAATGAAATGTTCTGGGTCCAAAGCAAAAAAAAGGATGAGGTTTTGCGGCCGGTGCTGTTCGCCCTTTGCGCGTCCTTTCTGGTCATGGGCGCGCTGTATGCCGCCTTTGGAGGGGATAGCTATAAATACATGCCTGAGCTTCATTATATTTATTCACGTTTCGGCGCGTTTCTCTCCATGTGCAACTGGGCAGGCATCGGCGCTGGTATCGGCCTGATTTTTCTGGCCCGCGGCATCCTGCGCAAGGGAACTGGCGGGGCCGGGCAAAAGGCGGTCATATACTGCGGCGCGATAGCCTTTGCCGTTGCGGGCTGGTGGCTGCCCTGGCTGCCCATAGCCATCCTGCTTCTGGCTCTGGGCAGATATCTCGGCAGCATGGCCGTGGTGGGCTTTGCCGCCGTGTTTCTGACCTGCTGCATCAATTGGTACTACTATTCGCTGCGCACGAGTCTATTGTATAAATCCTACACCTTGTGCGGAGCGGGCGTGGTGATGCTCATTTTCGGCTGCGTTCTGTACAGGGTTTTCCGTGAGCTTGTGTCCGGCCCTGATCCGGATGAGCCGGGAGCCCCGGATGTTCCAGGCGCGCCGGATGCCGTGTTTCTTTCGGGGCCGTTACAGGTCTCGGGGAACACAGTCGCAGCCACACCGGACATGCCCAACCAGGGAGGCGACCATGCGTAAGGCGGCAATATGCGTTGTGCTTGTTGTGTTTCTGGCCGGGTTTTCCTGGTCGGTGTTTCAGAAGGAAGACCAGTTGGCCAACGGCCGGGTGGCTCTTCTCGAAATTATGCCGGTGGACCCGCGCTCCATCATGCAGGGTGATTATATGGCCCTGGATTTCACCGCTACCCAGGAAATTTCCGATGCCTTGTGGGCTGAGGCGGAGAAAATCAAAGAAGATGGCTCCAGCGTCCGTGCCTTGCCGCCTGACGCCGGCAAGGCTGTATTTCATCTGGATGAGCGCGGCGTGGGCAAATTTGTCCGCCTTGACGACGGAAAACCCCTTGAAGAGGGGGAGGTGAGCATTCAGTTCCGGCGCAACGCCGACAGCCGCAGCGGGGTGCGCATCGCCTCGGGCGCGTTCTTCTTCCAGGAAGGTTTTGCCCATTTGTATGAGCGGGCGAGCTACGCGCAACTGCGCCTGGACGAGGACGGACGCCCCCTGATTGCCAACTTGCTGGATGAGAAATGCCAGCGCATCGTTATTCCCAAGGTCAAGAAGAACCCGGACGAGCCTGCGTGGGAAGAATGGTAAAATTTCCAGCGTAGATGAAATTATAAGGGGCGGCTGTTCTCAGGGGATGGCCGCCCGCTGTTTTGGGTCCGCTCCGATTTCTTTCAGGGAGTCTTTGCTTACAAAGAGGCGTGAGTTCCGCTGATATTAAAAGCAGAGTAGTCTCTTCGTGGCGGCATACCGTTTGGAATGCCGTTTTCTCGCGCGTGTCCATGGCCTCTGCTGCACGGTCATGAGGGTCGACACGCCAGAAAAGCCAAGTCCCGCAAGGTGTTGTGAACCTTGCGGGACTTGTTTGGATTTCTTGATGGTGCGAAGGGGAGAATCGGCCCCGTTTTGAATGGTTGTGGCTAACAACTTGATAATTAAGTTTAAATATTAAAATGGGTCGAGCTTTGGGCCACATTGAGGAAGGGCACTTGCTACACAATTTTGGGCAGGGTATCCACAGAGGGTCTGGGTTCTTAGTGCAGGACGTAATAAACTGGAATCAGTATCGTTACTGACGCGCCGCCCCTGGCTTGGGGGATTTCCAGGCCGGTCAGTTTTTCCCCCAATTCGGCGGTTGCTTTGTCCAAAACCCCCTTGCCTGATGGCTTGGCTATTGCGCAGGCCGTTATTCGTCCTTGCCCGCTGATCTTCACCTGTAACATCACCTTGCCTTCCGCCCCAATGCGGCGAGCCTGCTTCGGGTATTTTTTCCTGGCTTCAACCTCATGCAGCAGGGCGGCCAGGATTTTGCCTTCCCGGTTGGCATCCTGGGTCGTGCCGGCATAGTGTCCGTGGTTGGCTGTGGTCCCACCCCCGGTTCCGCCGCCGCTGCCGTCCCTTTCCCCACTCCCCGGGTCTCCCTGATTTCTTGCGCTGCCGTTCATGTTGTCGGTGAGAGACGCTGTGGCTGCGGGTTGCTCCTTTGCCGGAGCATTCGTGTGTTTTTTCGTAGTTTTAACCTGTGGCGCAGGCTGTTTTTGTGGCTTAGGACGTGGATTTTGCTTGGGTTTGGGCTTTTTTTCAACGATGGTTTCTGTTTTTAAGTTTTTTTCTTTTATAACCTTTGGTTCAGCGGTCTTTTGTTTTATCTCTGGTTCTTTATGCGCTGGGACTTGAATGGCGCTCTCGTTGGGGTAGGAACCAAGCAGTTTGCGCATATCGCCTTGTTCCGGCTCATCCCGCCGTGTTGCTATTTCAGCGGCTGACGGGGGAACCAACCGCAGCTCAACGGATGTTCCGCCGCCAAGCGGCAGAGCCACGACGCCCTCGGGGAAAAAGGACAGCACGGCCGCCGCAAATGAAGCAAGCATAAGAAGCAGTGTCAGAGCCCCGGCCATTACGCTGCTTTTTTTGTCGTATTGCCGGTCAGTTTGCGGCCTGGACCGGAGCGGCGGCAGGCTTTTGGGTAGAGATGACAAAGCGTCCTCCCCTTTTGTCTTTGGCAATGTCTACGATGGACACGAAGGATTCAAACGGGGCTTTTTCGTCCACGAACAGATTGAGCAGCCGGTCGGAGTGATTGTCGAGGAGGGCGACAATGGCTTCCCGGTCCAGCTCTTGGTCGTTGTGGAAGATCTTGCCTTCGGCGGTCACGGTTATTACCAGTTCCGGAGCGGTCTTTTGCAGCTCCCCCGCTTGCTCGGAAACCGGCAGGATTATGTCCAGCACCGGTTTGCTGAAGGTGGTCGTCATGATGAAAAATATCAACAGCATGAACACGACGTCGATCAAAGGCGTCAAATCTATGCCGACGTCAAGATCGAAATCAAGGTTGAACACGTTGCAGCCTCTGGTGTTTTACAAAGTTTTCCCTCGTCCCGCGCTTCACCCCGGTACAAAGCTCGATGGCCCTGTAACTGTGTTCTACGGCATCGATGTGGAATCCCTTGAATTTCAGGGTCAGGTAGTAATAGAACATCAGGGTCGGTATGGCCACGCACAGTCCCATGATCGTGGTGATTAGCGCCTCCCATATCCCGGCGGCCAGAAGGCTCGGGTCCGGAGCCGCATTGGCGGCGATGTTTTTAAACACGGTCACCATGCCGAGGATCGTCCCCAGCAGTCCCAAAAGCGGTGAGACTACTGAAATCAGGCGCAGGTAGCACAGACTTTTCATGACTGATTCGAAGTTCCTGTGAAAGAGATAGGCCACTTCGGCCCTGATGTCTTCGGAGTGTCCGGCGTGAATCATGACCACATCGCGGATGATGGCGACGAGCGGGTTGCCGCTCTCCAGGCTGCAGTCGTCCGAGCAGTTGTTTTTTTCCCGGCCGATGAAATTGCGGTTAAAGTCTTTGCGAACGAAGTGCAGGTAAAACACGTTCTTCAGGGATATATACAGGGCCAGACAGGCCACGACGATCAGCGCGTATCCCGCGGGTCCTAGCGAGTCGTAATATGGGAGGTTCATGATCAATCCTTATGTCATGTACCAGGTGTTAATAAAAACCGGCCAGTCCGGCCAGAACCGCTGGCGAGATCCGGCCGGGCTCAGTCCTAACAGGCTGTTTGCATATGTTTCCGCATCAGCCCTTGGCCTTGGCCAGGAAACCGGCGAGAGCTTCCTGGGCGTTGCGGCAGTCCTGCTCGTCAGGGTGGCTCTCGGCCTCTTTTAAGCGGGCGATTCTTTCAGGAGTCATGGGATGGGCTTTGGGCGCTTTTTTCATCATCATCTCAACGACCTTCGGGTCCACCTTGCCCTGGCAGAGAAAGCTGCCGAGCACGGTGTTGTTGCTGTCTCCCTCGCAAAGCACTGCTTCGCTTTTGGCGATGCATTCCTTGGCGTGGTCGGAATCGGGATACGCTCCCAACGTGCCGAACAGGGCCACCTTGCTGTTCTTGATGCCGCGCATGTAAGCCAGGCATTTCGCGTCCGGCATGCCCTTGTCCACCCAGTAGCCGACGGCGACGAAGTCGTAGCCGTCCGCGGCAGGAGCGGATTCGACCGGGTGCAGGTCGCAGGGAGAGAGTTTTTGGGCAATGGCCTCGGCAACCTTTTTCGTGTTGCCGGTGAGTGACGAATAAACTATCAGGGTACGCATCAGCAGATCTCCTTTGCCATGGCGGCACGCATTTTTAGAAAAGATTCACGGGCCAGGGGGAGCAGCTTGCGGTCCTCGCCCCGGCCGACATAGACGGAAAATTTGACATTTCCGTCGGCATTGAAAAATTGGACTGAATGGCTTTCCAGACCCATGAACGGCATGGATAAAAAGCAAATTTCCCCAAGGTCATCGATCTTGAGGTGACCTTGCAGGGGTGATGCGCCGTTGAGATTGAAATAGCCATGCCCGTGGTTTCCAGACGGGATCGCGGCTTTTATTTCAAGTACGCTTCCAAGATGCTGCATGATGAAGGTGGCTTTTTCCCAGGTGGCCATTTCGGCCCAGACCTCTTCAAAAGTTCCGGCTGGGGCAAAGGCACGCATGGCCTGCGGCAGAGCTTTCGCCACATCAAGTTCGCTGACCTTGCCGAGCGCGGCAATGCTTGCAAGCATGACCGGTTTATTTTCCTCCAGGCAGGATGCGATGATATTGGCCAGGTTTTCCGCCTGGCGCTCCGTTTCCGGGTTAAGCATAGCTACTCCATCAAAAAGTTCGGGTTTACGCCGGTCTGACGCGGACTATCCGCTAATTCGAACTCGTCCTGACGCACATTTCTTAGCGTCGGTTCTTCACTGTGCGGGCAATCAACGGCAGGGCCACAGATATCATCCCTTTTTTCAAAGGGCAGGCGCAACGCCTGGGTGCAGATGTCGGACATGAGTTCAAGGTCGTGGGTGATCACCAGAACTATGGTTTCCTTTTGCGCGCAAGAGCGCAGCACATTGGCGATACGCCGCATGTTGCGCCCGTCAAGGCCGCTGGTTGGCTCGTCCAGAATGAGCATATCTGGTTGCTTGGCCAGGGCGCAGGCAATTACCAACCGTTGTTTTTCTCCGCCGGACAATGATTGCGGATGCCTGGGGGCCAGCCGTTCAAGGTCCAGACTGCTCAAAAGATCAAACGCCTGTTTTTTCTTTTCTTCAGCCGTAATATTCCGGCGCTGGTTCATGGCCGCAATTTCAAGGCAGATTTTGACCTCTGACAGGACGGTTTTCATGTAAAGCTGATGATCGGCATTTTGTAAAACAATCCCCGATTTTTCCAGCAGGTTGTCCGGGGTGGTTTTTTGGCCTTTAAGAGTAAAACTGCCAGAATCAGGCTCGGTCAGTCCTGTGATCAGTCTGGCCAGGGTTGTTTTGCCCATGCCGTTGTCGCCGATCAGGGCGGTTATTCCCGGCTGGATGGAAAAATCGCAAGTGTGGAACATGGGCGTTTTTCCCGGCCAGGCAAAACATAAATTTTGCACTTCAAGGCCGCAGTTTTGGCTTTCTTCCGCAGCGGACTTTGCGGTTCCTTGCCTAGCTGCCGTCAGGTTTGTCAGATTCGCCAGGACCGGCCGGGGATCTTTGACCTGGCTTTTGCGCAGGCCGTATTTTTCGCAAATCCGACCGTCATCCAGGATGCCGAAGCCTCCTTGTTCGCAAATCCGGCCCTGATTCATGATCAGCACCCTGTCGGCAATGTCTTTCAGCCAGTAAAGGCGGTGATCCACAACCAAAATGGCCAGGCCTTGTTTTTTTAGTTCGAACAGGGCGCGCCCGAGTTCAAGTGTGCTTTCCGGGTCCAGGTTGGCTGTGGGCTCGTCCAGAATCAGGGCAGCCGGTTTTTGCGACATCACCGAAGCCAGGCCAACCTTTTGCTTCTGCCCTTCGGAAAGCTGCTGTACGGACGAGTCCATTAGGTTCTCGAGCTTGAAATCTTTCACCATGCCGGACAGTTTCCGGTCTATTTCATCGGCAGGCAGACCTCGCCATTCGTGGGCGAAGACAAGCTCGTCCTCTACATTCAGGGCGAAAAACTGCTCTTCGGGGTTTTGAAACAGAGTGCCGGCCTGATCGGCCAGCAGGTGCAGGGGGTAATCCAGGGTAGACATGCCGTTGACGAAGACCTGGCCGCTCATTTTTCCCTGAAAGTAATGTGGGCACAGGCCGTTGGCCAGACGCACGATCGTCGACTTTCCGCAGCCGCTGGCCCCGGTACACAGGACCAACTCGCCCGGAGCAACCTGGAAACTGATCTGCTCCACAGCCGCGCTCTGCTGGTGCGGGTATGTGAACGTTACCTCTTCGAAGCGGAGCATCAGCGCATTCCCCCCATCATCGAGACCGGAGTCTCGACCAGGAACATGCAGCCGACGGCCGCCCCGGCCGCCAAAAATGCTGCGACCATGAGCAGGGTGTCGGAAAGCTTCCAGACCGGGGACTTGTATGGGCACATTTTGCGGTTGGCCCCAAGTCCTTTCAATTCAGCCGCCACGCCCAGATCCTCTGAGGCCTTGAGAGAACGAAACAGCATCGGAGCGGTGATAAACCGCAGGGAAAGTACCGGCTGGCGCACAAAACGCTTCCAGGACAGGGCGTATCCCCTGATTCGCAGGGCCTCGTGGATCTGTTGCAGGTCGGAAATAAAAGTCGGGATGAAGCGGATCATCACAGATAGCGGTATGTAGATGAAAAAAGGCAGACGCATCCCCTTCAGGGCGGCCAGAAGGGCTTGCAAGCGTGTGGAAAAGGCGAGCGGAAGGATGACGTTGACCATAACGCCAAGGCGCAGGAACGGCACGGCCATTGCGAGCAGGCTCATGTCTTTCATGCCGGCCAGTCTGGCTATGAGCCAGGCAAATCCTGTGGCTATTACAAGCATGGCAATGCATATGCCGTAAGCCGCAGCCAACAACTTGAAACGGCGCATGGATAACGCATAGGCCATTGAGGTCGCAAAAAGCACGAGTTGCGAGGCCGGGTTGTCCAGGGCGATAGTTGCAACCGAAGCCATAAGACTTATGGCGATCTTGGCCCTGACGTCCACAGAGCTTATCCAGCCGCTGCCGCCGCGCAGATCACTCAGCAATAATGCCCGCATTCTTAAGCTCCTTTACCGCGCGCCAACCAAGAAAAAGTCCGCCCAAAGCGCCCAGCCATCCCAAAAAAACAATGGGAACGGCGATGTATACAAGCATCGGGTTTTCCCGCATCAAGAGCCATGAGAAAACCAGCGACAAAAGTTTTGACAGCAGATCATATACGGCCGCTCCGGCCAGCGGGGATTTGGGGTTGTTTTTGCCGCCGAAAAGAGCGATGACCGCTTCTCCCGCACCAGCCGCGAAAATCATGGGCACCAGAAGGGTGACGGTGCTGCCGAGCACAAGCAGGCTGACCAGCATGTTAATGCCTGCAAAAAGAGCGAGCGTTCCCGGCCGGCGTATCTTGCAAAGCAGAACGACCATCAAGGTGGTGAAGATGCAATTCTTGGCCATAAGGGTGATGGGATTCATGCCTCCGCCCACCAGGGCCACCATGAGCGTGGAGACCTTGGCGGCAGCGGCGAACACTCCGATCATGACCAGCTCCCTGACCTGCCATGACCGAAGATTGGGCTTTAATGCCGTATGTATAATCGCCTGAGCCATGTGAATCCTTGTTGACCGCGCCGACCGCCTTTTGCAGGAATACCCGGCTGTCCGCGGGAGGCGCGGTCAAATTAGTAGATCATTTCAAGTTAAATTGAAAGTGGTTTTCTTTATCAATAAATCTGCGCGCAATCGCTAAAACTTCATGCTGAAGTTGATATTTGCGTGGAAGCCCGGCTCCAGAATCGCGTCAGATGTTTTGTATTTCGTGTCAAAGAGGTTCAACAGTTCCGCATTGACGGAGTATTGCCGCTCGTCCCCAAACTCGAAACCGAAGCCGAAGTTGGCGGTTTCCCAGGCGTCATAGGTTACTATTTCGCCGCTGGAGTCCTCGTCTTTAGATGTAGTGCTGAAGCGCCCGTAGGCGTCCGCGTAAAAGCCGACGTCTTCGCCAAGATCCGTGGCATAACGCAGGCCGGCTCTGCCGAAGAAGTCAGGCGTGCCGGTATGCCATGTAGAGTGGTCGCCGAAGTCAAACTTGCGGCGCATCCAGGTTCCGCTGGCGTACGGGGTGAAGCCGTAGGGCAGGTCGTAACTGGCCGAGAATTCCAGGCCGTGAGTTTCCGCCTTTGAGACGTTGACGTAATGAACCGTAGTCGAATCGATCCTTTGCGTGGAAATGTAATCGTCGGCATCGGAATAAAACACTGTGGCATCCAGATTGAGTTTTTCCAGGCTGTAGCGCACCCCAAGCTCGTAGTTGTTCGACTTTTCCGGTGTCAGGTCCGAGTTGGGCAGAACGATTTCACCGCCCATTGTGGTCTGAACGTATTGCTCCTGGAGTGTGGGCACTCGAAAGCCCTGGGAGAAGGATATCCGCCAGGTCATGTTTTCGATGCCGGACCACATGAGCGAGGCCCCGAACACCGGCCGGGATTCGTCTGAACTGCCCACATCGCCAACAGCAGAAGGGGTGGTGCCAAAAGCGTTTGTGCGTGTTCCGCTTGCCTCGTGCATCGTTGATTTTACCCAGGTGTAACGCACACCATAGGTCAGGGTGAAATCGCTGGGCAGGGTGGTTTCCATCTGCGCGAACAAGGCGTTGGTCTTTTGCGTGCCGTCGTGTTTGGTGATTGTGCTGTAATTCATCGCAGGTGATGGTATAGGGCTGGCGCTCCTGCTGGTGCCATCGGCTTTCAGGTCGTCATTGTTGAATTCATAGCCGGTTATCAGGTAGTTGTTTTCGCCCACTTGCCAGTCGGCCTGCGCGGAAAAGCCGAATTGCCTGTTGAGGTTGTCGGCCATTATGTCCATGACCATAGGCATGCCGTCAACATCGACATGGTTGTTCATCAGCTTTGTGTTTTCCTGGTAGAAAACGTCCAGGCGCAATCTGGCGAACCAGTCGGTTATGTTTTTAAATTCGGTGAAAGCGTAATATTTTTCCCGTTTCCATTCAGGGACGTCCACGCGGAACCTGGAATAGCCCGGTTCGCGCGATCCTGCGCCCAGGTGGCTTTCAAAATACTCATAGCCGGCGCCAAGTTCCATCTTGTCATTCCCATATCCGAGAAAGACTGAAGTATCTTTTTGCAGGTAATCGGAGTTGTTGGCCCGTCCGTCAGGGGTTCTGCGGTCGTTGTGATCTCCGTAGGCGCCGGAAATGCGGTATTTCCAGCCCTCGTAGTTACCGGCAATGCTCGCGCTGCCGCCGTAGCCGTCGTTGGCGCCATCCCAGAAAGCGGAAAGGCTCCCTTCAACCGGCTTTTTGCCGCCTTTTTTGGTGATGATGTTGACTACGCCGCCAATGGCCTCTGAGCCGTAAAGCACGGAGGCCGGCCCGCGGATGACCTCGATGCGTTCCACTCTCGCCGGGTCGATCAAAAGGGCCGTTCCATCCATTGACTTGTTTTCAGCGATCTTCTGGCCGTCGATCAGGATCAGAACGCGGTTCGGATTTTCACCCCTGATCTTTATGCGGTTAAAGCCCTGGCCGCCCGAAGAAACAAGCTCCACCCCCGGAACGTCGCGCAAAAGGCCGCCGATGGTGTGATCGGCAGAGCGGCGGATGTCTTCTTCCGTGACGACAGATACGCTCATGGGTACGTCTAGCAGCTCTTGCGCGACTTTGCCGGCGGTGACGTAAACGTCGTCGGAGTGCAGGGTTACTCCGCTTTCATCGTCAGTGGGCAGGTCGTCGGCTCTGGCTGTGTATCCGGAAAAGAACGTAAGTCCCAGAGCGGCGCACAGGGCCAGGGAAAGCATTCTCCAATTCATATGTGCTCCTACAAGCATTGGTTGAGGTATTCGATCAGCAATTGGGTCAGGTTGACCTGCCAGAACTGGCCGGCCACCGTCAGCGTGAATCCGCCGCAGGGTAACGGCCGGACAAGACCGGCCCGCTCCCATTGTTGCAGCAGGGGAGAAAGCGTGGCTGAAAGCTCAAGCCCGTAGACTGCTTCCAGGAGCCCCAACTCAAACCTCGCTTGTTCCATGCCCTCGGCAACGGCGCGGTAGAACCGGGCGTTTTCGCCGGGGCGTTGCAGCATGGCGACAGGCTTTTCACCTTTGGCCACCAGATCCAGCCAGGCCTGGTAGTCGGGCTGGTTGAAATAGAAATGTCCGTGCAGGGTGCCGCCGCCGCCGGGGCCGAAGGAAAGACAGTGCGAGTTGCCCTTGACGTACTGGTTGTAGATGTTGCGCTCGCGTGTGGTTCGGCCCCAATGGCTGATGGACAGGCGGCGGTAAAAGGCGTTTTCCATGGCCGCGATGCCGGCCTCGAACATCAAGGCTTGTCCTGGTATGTCAGCTCCCTCCGGCAGATTGCCGTTTTTGATGGAACTGGCCAGGGGGGAGGCGTCATAAATGTTCAATTGATAGCAGTCGGCTCCGTCCAGATTCAGGGCCTGGGCGTCGGCGATGTCTTTGAGCCAGATGTCCATGGTCTGCATGGGAAACCCGTAAATCAGGTCCACAAGGATGGCTGACTGATCGTATGACTGCAAAAGCTGCAAACGGCTGATGGCCTCTTCCCGTGTTGATCTGCGGCCCATGGCCTGGCGGATTTGAGTATTAAAGCTCTGCACGCCCAGAGAAAAACGGTTGGCTCCGCCTTCAAGCATGGCCTCGATTTTTTCTTCGGTCAGATTGGAGACGCGTCCCTCAACGGTGATTTCGCAGTCGTTGGCGAGCGGCAGGAAAGATGCCGTGGCCTTTAAGAGGCGTTTGATATCTTGAGCCTCAAGCGCGGTCGGAGTGCCGCCTCCAAAATAAATAGCATGAAACGGTCCGCTGTTTTGGATTTGCCGCTTGCGCCAGAGAGCCAGCTCGGCGATCAAGGCATCGGTAAATATCCGGCTGTGCCCTTGCTTATAGGGGTTGCGATAGAACCCGCAATACAGGCAGCGCGTTTCGCAAAATGGCACATGAATGTAAGCTACGGCTTTGCCTTCAATTTTTTTTTGCGAAAGCTCATCAAGCAGAGGGCCTTTCTCGTCCGGGGAAACCTGGCGGCCTCCGAGGCCCGGATGCACGGCTATCTTGCGTTTGAAGGCGGAAGTAAGCGGGTTGACGCCTTCACGAGCGAAAAAACGGTTTTCGCCATCCTCTGACGGAACAGCGTGCGATGCCCCGGGATGAGCGTGGAGTTGTCGGCCCATGGCCTCCTGGCCCGGAAACTCCCGGCGCCTGCCACCTGGCATATGCTGCAGCTCTTTGTGCATGGTTATAGTCTTCTTTATCCGGCCGTAGGGCGGCGGGGTTGTGGGCATTGGAATCTTGCGTCAAAAAAACGTAAAGTTTTATTGATCAAACTTTGCGAAGGCAGGATTATTGATTTTGATAAATATTGTCAACTAAAAAATAGTGGTAATATAATGTTTGGTTTAACATTGTAATATCGTGGAGTTTTTTTTCGAAAACGACTGTTCCTCTATTGAAAGTCACGCCTTTAGCGTTGAGATGTCAAAATAACTAGCATGACAGTTTTGCCAACCAGATGCCGTGAAAAATCAGCATTAAAAGTAAGGAGTGGGACTAGTGCTTTTTATGTGAAAGTTAGCATGGTAAAACTTTGTTTGACTTTTCATTGAAAAAATTGCTATCCAGCCTGCGGAGATCGCGTACATGGCAACGTCAGACCAAGGAATCAAAAAAAAACCGGCAATGCCCTCAACCGTTCAGGTGCTTGGCATTGCCCTGCCTTTGGCGGGCCTGATGCTTTGCCATCTTGGCATTTCGTTGACCGACATGTGGGTGGCCGGGCGGATCGATTCCAATGTGCTGGCGTCCTTGGGGGTGGTTTCCCAGATATTCGCCTTGCTCATGCTCATTACTTCTATTGCGGGCAGTGGGTGTTTGGCGGCTGTCAGCCAGGCGCTGGGCGCCGGGCTTGAGAAGAGGGCCTGTCGGTATGCCGGGCTCATTCTGCGCCTGGCGCTTTGCGTCGGGGCGGTTGTCGGCGGATGCGGCTATCTCTGCGCTCCGTACATCCTGGACCTTTTGTCGGTTCCCGAGCCGCTGGTGCCGGTCGTCAAGGTCTTCATCAGTGTTTATTGCCTCAATCTGCCGTTTTACTATTGTCTGATAATGCTCAACTCCATATTCAGGGCTTACAAGCTTGTCCTTATGCCTCTATTGAGCTTCGGTATCGTGCTGGCGGTCAATTTTTTCGGCAGTACCGGTCTTGGCCTGGGGTGGTGGGGGCTTCCCCAAATCGGTTACGCCGGCATCCCTTGGGCCACCTTTGGGGCGACCTTGCTCGGTCTTTGCGTGAGCATTTCCTCTGCCATGCGTCATCGAATTTTAAGACGCGGCTCCTTTGCCGGTTTAAGGTGGAGCCGTAAGGCCATGCCATACATTCTGAAGGTGGGCGGGCCGGCGGCTCTCGGGCAGTTGGCCGAGCAGACCGGCAGTATTTTTTTGCTGAGCCTTGTTTCCAGACTGCCCCATGACGCTGTGGCGGTAATGGCCGGCATGACGCTGGGCATGCGGGTTGCTTCGGTGTTGCTTTTTCCTCTCGGGGCGGTATCGCTCACCATGGCCATTTTCAGCGGCCATCTGCTCGGAGCCGGACAACACGCGATTCTTTACAGTTTTGGCCGGCGTTTTTCCATAAAGGCGGCCGGAGTTTTCCTCTTGGGTTCGGCTTTGCTTTTTTTCATGCGCCACGAGTTGGCCCACCTTATGACCACCGATGCCGACGCCGCGTCCAGGGCCGTGCTGTTTCTGGAATTTTCCTGCCTGGGCATTCCTTTGCTGGCCGTGCACGCGGTTCTTAACGGTGTATTTTCCGGTACCGGGGCCACGCGCTATAGCTGCATTGCGGGGGCTGCGGTCATGTGGGTGATCCAGGTTCCGCTGGCCTACATCCTGGCTTATACGTGCGGCTTGGCTGAAAGAGGGATATTCCTGGCCATGCTTGCCGCGCGTATTTTGCAGACAGTCTGCATGCTTGCAATATATCGAAGTGAAAAATGGCTTGAATGCGGCCAGAAAAAAAGGCAACATGGCGGGAACGTAAAAGAGTCCAGCCAAATGCTAATCAAAGCAAGGTAAAGCCATGTCAGCAGTTTCCGGGCCGGAGGGCAATCTCTCCGCCGTGCTGGAAAATTATCTGGAGATCATCTTCCGCCTGGAAGCCGCTACCGGATCGGCCAGGTCGAGTTCCATTGCCGAACAGGCCAAAGTGTCTCGTTCGACAGTGACCAGCGCCTTAAAGGCGTTGAAATCACTGGATATGGTGGAATACTCCCCCTACAGCCACGTTCAGTTGACCGACAAGGGAAGACGCATAGGCAGGGATATCGCTCACCGGCACGTGGTTTTTCAGGAATTTTTCCAGGATATTTTGCAAATCGACGAAGAAGCGGCCGACAATGTGGCTTGCGCCCTTGAACACGTGGTACCGGATGAGGTTATTCGCCGCCTTGGTCAATTCGTGCTTTACATGAAAAGCCGCAGAAGCGCATGGGCAACCTGGCAGGATGATTACTTGAGAGAAGAGATCGCCAAGCATACGCATAAGAGTATTGAGCGAAAGACTAAAGCTGCCGATAAAAAATGAACTTATACATCCAAAAGACAAGGCCTCGCTTGGTATAAGCGAGGCCTTGTCTTTTGGATGGTTTTATGTGCTTTCCAGTTGTAAAGTCCCCATTCTTAGGGCCGGCAATAAGTAGAAACTTCCGGCAGGCTCACGGGGTTGCCCATCGGTCCGGAGCATGGCCCGGACCGATGGGCGGCAAAAGCCATCATATCTGGCGGCGATAAGGAGTCGATAGTCCGCTTGCCGATGCGGGGGAAGATAAGGCGTTCTATGCGGGAAACGGTGGCAATGCGGTGATTCTCTGACCACGCGCCCTGTTCCTTGGCAAGCCATTCCAGGCCGATATCTTCAAACGTGCGCGCCCGTGCTTGGCTGCGGCGACGTTCCACGGAAGGATCAAGGCCGTCTCGTAGCGTTTTCCGGTATTCGTGGGTCTTTTCCCGCGCTTCCTTAAGTGAAACTTCCGGGTAGATGCCCAGGCTGATACGCTTTTCAACGCCGCCCACTCGATATTTCAATCGCCATTTTTTGGTGCCGGTGGGTATGGGAGCGACCTCGATATACAAGCCATTGCCATCAAAGTAGCGCTTGGGCTTGGCTTCCGGCTTCAAAGCCTGAATTTGTTTATCTGTCAGGGGCATTGGGGGCATCTCCTTGGACTAAAACTCCTATGCCCCCAACGGTGCCCCCAAAACTACCGGGTGTCAACGTACCCAAACGAACTACGATGAACCTCAAAAACGGAGAAAGTCCGCTTGGCTCTAACCTTAGCGGACTTTCTCGAACTACTTTGAAATCTTTGATGGTGCCGAAGGGGAGACTCGAACTCCCATGTCCTTGCGAACACTAGACCCTGAACCTAGCGTGTCTACCAATTCCACCACTTCGGCGCAGGAGGTGATATACGCTTTACCAAAGTGCTTGGCAAGTTTTTTTGGTGTAAAAATGAAATTTTTTTGGATGGCGTCAGCGCGTTGGATTTTCATGGTACGCCAACGGCCTTTTCATTGTCATAAAACCGAAGGGTTGCGTGGGGATTTTTGCCCAAAACTGCAACGGGCATGCCTTTCGACATGCCCGTTGAGCAAGGTGGCTGCCCGCATAATCGCCGGCAAACCATTATGCCCAGCTATGTTAGCTGCTTAGTATCCTCTTGGCAATTTCATCGCCCACTTTGGTGATGAAGGGGATGCCGGTGGCTTCTTCTGTTTCACGGTTGGCGGAGGTGATGTCATCGCGGCTGATGGCGTCAAGGGTGAACTTGCGCGCTCCGGCCATGAATTGCTGCAGCCCGGCGCCGAGTTTGTCGAGCAGGCTCCACATGGCAATAGCGCCGAAGGGCAACTCGGCCATGACTTTTTTGCCGACCATCCTTTCCACGCTGTGATATCCGGCGAAAATGGTCTCGGCGGTAGTGCCTATGTCGGATACGGTTTTAGGCAGACTGTCCCAGTTGCCGAATCTTTTTCCCTTGTTCTCGGGCTTTAGCACGCCTTCGATGTTGGACCCCAGGAACCCGGGAATCATCATGGCGCGGCCCATGCACACCAGCTTGGTGTAAGGAGCGCCAATGGCTATTGCCTTGAAGATCTGGCTGGGTTTGGCGAATCCGCCGGCAAAGGCCAGATCCACAGGCTTTATGCCGCGCTTGGCCAGAATGGAGGCATACTCGTGGGCCTTGGCATGCAGGAAGAGTGAAGGCACGCCCCAGTTTTCCATCATATCCCACGGACTCATGCCGGTGCCGCCGCCGGCTCCGTCGATGTTGAGCAGGTCCAACTCGGCTTCGGTGGCCAGGCGGATGGCCATAGCCAGAGCTTCCATGCCGTATGCGCCGGTTTTGAGGGTCAGGCGTTTGCAGCCCGCCTTGCGCAAGTGTTCGACGCTCTTTAAGAATTCTTCGCGCACTTCCGCATAGTTGTTCAGGTGCGTGTTGCCCAGGCGGCTGTGTCTGGCGAAATGGGGATGGGTTCCAGCGTTGTAGGCGTCAATGACCTCGGGCTGGGAAGGATCCGGATCGAGCAGGTAGCCGCGTTTTTTGAGGAATTGGGCATAGTCCAATTCATCCACCGCGATTTCGCCGCCGATGTCTTTTGCTCCCTGGCCCCATTTCAATTCAATGACCACGTCATCGCCGAATTTTTCAAGGGCGTATTCGGCCACGCCGTTGCGGGCGTCTTCGACGTTCATCTGCACGAAAATGGCGCCGTAGCCGTTGTAATAGCGGCGATAGATCTCCAGCCGCCGGTCAAGTTCCGGGGCCTTGGTGACTTTGCCGTTTTTGAACTTGGCCTCGGGGTCGATGCCAACCACGTTCTCGCCGATGACCATGGGTATGCCGCAAATTGCGCAGCCCGAGGCGAACGAATCCCAGTACCTGGCGGCAACAAAAGTGGAGCCGAGCGCGCCGGTGACAAAGGGATAGCGGCATTTAAAAGGTTTTTGCCTGCCGATTTCGGTTTCAAGGGACACATCGGTAAAGAGTACATCGCCGGTCTTGGCGTTTTCCGGGGCGGAAACAGCACCGTGGGCGTAACCCTGGATGCGAAGAGAACTGTAGTTCACGCCCATGGGGCTGGTGGTCACGCTGCCGGCGGTGACTTTACCGAAATCTCTTGGATAGAGCACGTCGCGTCCTTTCAGACACGATAGCCACGTCTCACACTTGCCGGCGCAGTCCGCGCGGCACAAGGTGCACAGCCCTGATTCCGTCGGGTTGCCACGGTTGGTGGTACCCAGAACATCATTAGACTTTGGCCACTGGATCATAATGACTCCTTGTTGAGGTTAATGGAAATATGAACTCCCGTTTCACGAGCTATGCACTTACTCTCCTATTGCGTACATGAGATTTTTGCGATTCGCAACACCGTATGGCCTCCTGGATTAAAAAATACAAAAAAATTTCTGCGCCAAAGTTGTGATTTATTTCACATAAATCGCAGCGCTGCTCCATGGCAGAACAAAGTGGCACACGCTCCAATCATATTAAAAAAATCCGATTTGAGCGAAATGTATGCACTTGTATTCTATCATAATGGCATGAAGCAAAAGAGTATGCAAAGGTCTTTTTAAAGATTGCGCAGAAACAGGGTGGAAAACGCGAGCGTCGAGCTTGTGACCGTGGCGGTGAAGCTTGAAAGGGGATCATGCCGCAGGCAAGGTTGGCTCAGGGGGAGTGGCCAAACCGTCGCAGATTGCAGCCAAGACCCCGTAGCGAGTGGGCATTTTCGCGCCGTATCGAACAAGGTGACGCCGGGAAGACATTCCAGGCGGCCAGCTCTCGCGCGGGCCTGGCGATTAAATGGGGTTGCGGTGCAATCCTGGGTGAAACGGGTCTTCGGCAGATCCTGGCCCGTTCAGGCTTTGGCGCGCTTGCACACTGAACGAGGCGGCGCGCCATTTCGGCGGCGCGACGGTCATTCTTTGTACGTTCTGGCGTTGCAGCCCAATAGGCATACAACCTCGTAGGGAATGGTGCCCCACATGTTTGCCAGTTCCGTGGCGGAAATGGCGTTTGTGAAGTCTCCGCCAAGAAGCCAGGCCCGGTCGCCTGTTTTAACGTCGAGCCGATGGGGGATGGCGACTGCCGACATCTGCATGGAAATGCGGCCGACCAAAGGCGCCCTTTCTCCGTGCAGGCAGACTTGTGCCTTTCCGGTCAGGCCCCTGGAATATCCGTCGGCGTAGCCGACGCCGATGATGGCTACGCGCATGTCTTCCTTGGCCTTGTAAAGGTGGGAATACCCGATTCCCTGGCCGCGTTTTAGCGTGCGGATGGCCAGCACCGGCGCGGTCACTTCCATGGCCGGTGAAAATGCAAGACCTGCGGGACCATGATTGGCAGAGGCGAGCGGATTGATTCCGTAAATGGCAACGCCCAGGCGCCTGATGTGTGGCCCGAGCGCCTCGCTGAGCAGCTTGTCGGCGGCCAGCATGCCGGGAGAGTTGGCCAGGGAGGGAACCATGTCCGGCCAGTTGGTCCGCAATCCGGTCATGATGCGGGCCAGGGCGTCGGCCTGGGTTTTGATTTCGCTCAAGGCGCTGGCGTCGTCTCCCTTGGGCAGGTGGGAAGCAGCGACGACTGGTTTTAGCCAGGGCGTCTTCAGCAGACGTTGCATCAGTTCCGGCAGGTCTTCTTCCAGAAAGCCAAGCCGTGCCATCCCCAGGTTGAACTTGAGGGCTATTTCAACCGGAGCTTTCGCGGACGCCTCATACATATCCAACTGATCGAAGCAATGAACCAGGCCGATAATCCGATGCTTGGCGGCGGCTTCAATGTCTTCTGGGGTAACGACGCCCAAAAGGGCTATTAATCGCGGATTATGTCCGGCTTCAGCCAGAGCTTCCCTGAGCATCACGCATTCTTCTACTGAACCGGCGCTGAGCATTTCCGATCCGGAGCGGCAAAGGGCCTTGCCCACTGGAATAAGGCCGTGCCCGTATGCGTCGGCCTTTATGACCGGAGTGGTCGCCGGCCACTGTTCAGGCATGGCGCTCGTGATCAGGCCGTTAAACCTGGCGACGTTGTCGCAGATGCGGTTCGGATAGACGGTGACGTGGGGAAGGTGGCTGACGAGCGTCATCTCATGCTCCATGCAGGATAGAATATAGAATATGCGTTCTGATTTTTGGGTTCTGAGCAAATGCAAACGGCAGCGCGTGGCCGCCGTGCGTTTAGATCATGTTAAGCAGTCGTTTGCGGCGCCTTTGGGCGGTTGGGCTGCCGGAGCAAAACGCGCTCGTCCGGGGTAGGCCGCATGCCCAGCGCGTCCGGAGTGCCAAAAGCTCCCGCCGTTCCCTGGCTTTTCCAGCGTCTCAACTACCCTGGTTCGCCTGGTAGGCTTGCCCCAGGCACACGCTGTAGGCCTCAAGAACCGGGATTATGAATATTTCACCGTCTCCGGAGTGTCCGGTGGCATTGGCGGCGATGAGCACGTCGACGACGCTCTGGACCTGGTCGTCTTCAACCATTATGTGGAACAGCCGCTTGGGGAGGAGTTTTCTTGGGTCGACCATGGCTTTGGCGACGCGCATCATGTCTTCGTCCCCGCCTTCTTCGACGAGTTTCAATAGCTTGTCGGCCGCGGCTTCGAGGAGCTGTTTTCCACGTCCCAGGCAAGCCATGTTGGTGAAGCGGGTGAACCCGGCTTCGGTAAGGGCGTCTTTTGTCTGGTGGACCTTGGTGCCGCGCACGATGGCCATAACTTCTTTCATGGCGGCCTCCTTACTCGGACTTGCCGGTGCGGATCGCGATGGACTGTTCGACCGGGGTGATGAAAATGCGTCCATCGCCCGGATGTCCTTCGCCGGTTCTGGCCGTGCGCATGATGGTATCAACAACTTTGTCTTTATCCTCGTTTTTGACCACGATCATAACCATCTGCTTGGGCAGTTCATGGTAGTGAACTTCGCCGATGGTGACGCCGCCCTGGCGGCCGCGGCCGTAAACATCAATGACGGTCAGAGCCACAAACCCTTCATGGCTGAGGGCGGTAAGGACGGAGTCAAGCTTTTCAGGCCGAATAATGGCGCGAATCATCAACATGCGTATTCTCCAGGTTCAATTCAAAAACATGCAAGATAATAGATGTTTCTATTATACAGTCATCACCACAAATAGCAATCGGCTTAATCCGCCTCACTGTTCCGTGCGATGCCGCCCGGTTTGCCCGTCCTGCCCGGCCAAGCCGCTCGTAGTGCCATTCGCGCATACATCCGCAGGTTAGCCGTATGCCGGCCACTCCCCCACAAAGCGGGACAAGGAGGAGAGGGGGCCTGGGGGAGAGGAACCATCAGGGCAATCGCCCGGTTGGTTCCTCTCCCCCACGATTCCCGCCGCAACCACAAGCCACCCAGGTAGGCATAGTTTATTTTTGGGTGTTGCATCAGTTCTTTTGCCGGGCCATAGG
>JAVBNM010000038.1:0-43822 GCA_031551565.1 Desulfovibrionaceae bacterium
CAGATCTGGCGGGGATGACCCTAAAGGCGATCGCCTTTAGGGTCATCCCCGCCAGATCTGCACTCCGCTGACCTTGCGTGGGCTTCAAGGCCTTCGAGCCTCGCCAGGCGGGCGATGTCGGCAACGCCTTTGCGGGTGAAGGCCGGCGATGCCGCGATCAGAGAAGTCTTCTTGCAGAATGTGTCAACGGACAGGGCCGATGAGAACCGGGCCGTGCCCATGGTGGGCAGGACGTGGTTCGGCCCGGCAAAATAGTCCCCCAGGGCTTCCGGCGAGTAATGGCCGAGAAATACGGCTCCGGCGTGGGTTATTGACGGCAGGAGTTCCCAGGGGTTGTCCACGAGCAGCTCAAGGTGTTCAGGGGCGATGCTGTTGGAAATGGCGATTCCCAGCGGCATGTCGGCGACAATCATGACCGCGCCGTAAGCTTTGAGCGCTTGCTCGGCGATGTCTGCCCGGGGCAGTTCCCGGCATTGCCTTTCAAGTTCTGCCAGCACGTCCTGGGCCAGTTTGGGCGAGGTGGTCAGGCAGACCGAAGAGGCCTGGGCGTCGTGTTCGGCCTGGGAGAGCATGTCGGCTGCCAGCCAGGCCGGGTTGGCGCTTTCGTCGGCCAGGATGAGTATTTCGCTTGGACCGGCCAGCATGTCGATGCCGACCGAGCCGAGCAAGAGCCGTTTGGCGGTAGTGACAAAGATGTTGCCCGGGCCGGCGATCACGTCGACGGGCCTTAACGGGCCGGCGCCAAAGGCCAGCGCGGCAATGGCCCAGGCGCTTCCGGCGGCGTATATTTCCCGGATGCCGAGAAGGTCGGCCGCGGCCAGGATGTGCGGGCTGATTGTCCCGTCGGCGCGCGGCGGGGAAATCACGGCTATTTCTTTCACCCCCGCCACCTGGGCCGGAATGGCGTTCATCAGCAGGCTTGAAATGAGCGGGGTTGCCCCGCCCCTGCCGCCGGGGACATACAGCCCGGCCCGATCAACCGGCCTGACCATCTGGCCCAGCACGGCTCCGTCAGAAACGGGCATGAACCAGGAATGTTCCTTCTGTTCCTGGTGAAAGGCGCGGATATTGTCGGCGGCTCGCCTGATGCATGCAAGGTCTTCCGGGTCAACGCTCCTGGCCGCCTCGGCCGCCTTTTCCGGAGAAACGCGAAACATTTCAGGGGAGAATGCGGGGCTGTCGAATTTGCGGGTGTATTCCACCACAGCGTCAAGCCCTTCAGTCCGGACGCGGCTCAGGATGTCTTTGACTGCGGACTCGGTGTTGCCGCCGGCTTTCCCATCTGGCGCTCCGGATAAGGGATTATGCCGTCCTTTCAAGATGTTGAGGAATTCTCTGGCACCGGCGGGAGAATTTACGCTGAAACTACGGCATATCATTTTGAAAGCTGCTCCATTCGCGTTGATAATATTGCAGGGCTGCGTTTTGGCGGAAACTGCGCGGCAGCCTAGTTAAACTATATACCCCAAGACGCCATGAAAGTCGAGTTTATCCTGCACGCAACGCAAGCGCGCGCACGCCCGGCCAAAGCTGTTTATTCTTGAGCGGGGCAATTAATTTGAACTGTTTCTATAACATGCCAAGTTAAAAATATTTTTTCTTGGGGGAATATCCTCCAAAGGACTTTGTTTTTTTCCGCAAAAACACTATATTGCCCCGGACCGGTTGCGCTCTGCCAAGCTAGGACAAACGCCGGATCTTTCCAGTCTAAAAAGGGTGACTAATGTTTACATTCATACTTAAGAAGATATTCGGCTCTAAAAACGAACGCTACATAAAGGGCAAGATGCCTTTGGTGGAGAAGATCAACGCCCTTGAGCCCGAGGTGAAAGATCTGGCCGACGAGGAATTTCCAAAGCGCATCGCCGAGTTGAAAATACAGGCGGCTGACGGCAAGGTCACTCTGGATCATATTTTGCCGGAGGTCTTCGCCATGGTCAGAGAGGCCAGCCGGCGTGTCCTTGGCATGCGCCATTTCGACGTGCAGCTTGTCGGTGGCATTGTTCTGCACAGCGGGCGGATCGCGGAAATGAAGACCGGCGAAGGTAAGACCCTCATGGCCACCCTGGCCGTGGTTCTTAACGCCATCTCCGGCAAGGGCGTGCATGTGGTCACGGTTAACGACTACCTGGCCAAACGCGACTCCGAGTGGATGGGCAAACTG
The DNA here is from genome assembly GCA_031551565.1 of Desulfovibrionaceae bacterium. GTDB lineage: Bacteria > Desulfobacterota > Desulfovibrionia > Desulfovibrionales > Desulfovibrionaceae > Frigididesulfovibrio. Next base: position 2,165 of record JAVBNM010000038.1, read on the forward strand.
TATAATTTTCTCGGCCTGACCGTCGGCGTGATAATTCACGGCTTGAACGACAAGCAGCGCCAGGAAGCGTACGGCGCGGACATCACCTACGGCACGAACAACGAGTTCGGCTTTGATTACCTGCGCGACAACATGAAGTTCTACCAGAACCAGCTTGTTCAGCGCGGCCACAGCTTCGCCATTGTCGACGAAGTCGACTCCATCCTGATCGACGAGGCGAGAACTCCCCTCATCATCAGCGGCGCGGCCGACGAATCGACGGATCTCTACAGAAAAGTGGATGCCATTGTCGGCATGCTTAAAAACGAAGCGCATTTCACGATCGACGAAAAGGCCAAAACAGCCATGCTCACCGACGACGGCGTGGCCCGCTGCGAAGAGCTTCTCAATATCGACAACTTGTTCGATTCCCACAACATCACCGCTCAGCACCATGTGTTGCAGGCCCTGAAAGCCCACAATGTGTTCCGCCGGGACGTTGATTATATCGTGAAAGACGGCCAGGTCGTCATTGTCGACGAGTTCACCGGCCGCCTGATGCCGGGCCGCCGCTTTTCGGACGGCCTGCACCAGGCCCTTGAGGCCAAAGAAAGGGTCAAGGTCGAAGCCGAAAACCAGACCCTGGCCTCGGTCACGTTCCAGAACTACTTCCGCCTTTACGACAAACTCTCCGGCATGACTGGCACGGCCGACACCGAAGCCGTGGAATTCCAGGAAATTTACAACCTGGAAGTCATCAGTATCCCAACCCATCGGCCGATGATCCGCCTGGACATGCCCGACGCCATCTACCGGACCAAGAGGGAGAAATATCAGGCTATTGTCAGCCAAATCAAGGAGTTGCATCAGAAAGGCCAGCCGGTCCTGGTGGGCACGATATCGATCGAAACCTCGGAACTGTTGTCGGACATGCTCAAGAAAGCCGGTGTTCCCCACAACGTCCTGAACGCCAAGCATCACGAGCAGGAAGCCATGATCATCGCCGAGGCCGGGCAGGCCGGCAAGGTGACCATCGCCACGAACATGGCCGGCCGGGGCACGGACATCGTACTTGGAGAAGGCGTGCGCGAGGTGGGCGGGCTGTTCATTCTTGGCACGGAGCGCCATGAAAGCCGGCGCATAGACAACCAGTTGCGGGGCCGTTCCGGCCGTCAGGGCGATCCTGGCTGCTCCAAGTTCTACCTGTCCCTTGAGGACGATCTGATGCGTCTGTTTGGGTCCGAACGCATCTCCAGCCTCATGGGCACTTTGGGCCTGAAGGACGGAGAATCCATCGAGCACAAGATGATCTCAAGGGCCATTGAGAACGCCCAGAAACGGGTTGAAGGCCACAACTTTGAAATCCGCAAGAGCCTTCTTGAATACGACAACGTCATGAACCAGCAGCGCGAGGTGATCTACTCCCTGCGCCGTGACGCAATCATGAACGCGGATGTGGAGGAGACCGTCGAGGAGTTCATGGACAATACCCTGGACGAGATCTACGCCCCCTACGCGGCCGCCCGCGGCGAGCTTGAGCCGGAGCAGGAGGAACTGCTCATGGGCCGCCTGGTCGAGGTCTTCAATATCAAGAAAACCTGGAGCCAGGATCATCTTCCAGACCAGGATGAAGCCAGGGAAAGCGTGCTTGAAATCCTGCACGGGATGAAGCGGACCGCGCCGGAAATTTACGGCGACATCCTGCGTTACTTCCTGCTCGAAGAGCTGGACCGTTGCTGGAAGGAACACCTTCTGAACATGGATCATCTGCGCGACGGCATCGGCCTGCGCGGCTATGGCCAGCGTGATCCCAAGCAGGAATACAAGAGCGAGGGCTTCTCTCTGTTCCAGGACATGATCGGCCGCATCCAGGAGAACGTTTTCCGCTCCCTGACCCGCCTCAAGCTGGAAGTCAAGGAAGACGCGGCCGACAGGCCCGCAAGCCCGGACGGCTACGAAGATGACGGTTATGACGAGGGCGACGGCCAGGGCTACGAGGAAGACGAGGAGCCGGGAGACGCCGGGGCCGCATCCGACAGCTCCGACAGCGGGCGCCCCAAGGCCAAAATAGCCTTCACCCACAAGCACAAGGAAAGAAATCTCTCTTACTCGTCCGGCTCGGGCGGCCCGGACAGGCCTTCCCCGGTCCGCCGCGGGAGCCCCAAAGTCGGCCGCAACGACGACTGCCCCTGCGGCAGCGGCAGAAAATACAAAAAATGCTGCGGCCACGGCAAATAGCGGCATAAGTTATTTTATATAAGTTAACCTTGCAGACAGCTTTGTGGGGTCAGTGCAATGACTACGATTCCGAAAGGATACAGATTTTCAGTGGCCAGCGCCGGTTTCCGGAAAAGCGGCAGGATCGACCTGGCCCTGGTTGTCAGCGACCGGCCGGCCCAGGCGGCCGGGGTGTTTACCCTGAACAAGTTCAAGGCCGCGCCCGTGCTGGTGGGGGAAGAGATACTCGCGGGAACGGCCACGGCCAGGGCTGTTGTGATTAACTCCGGGCAGGCCAACGCCTGTACCGGCGACGAAGGCGTGGCCAACTGCCGGGAAACCATGCGCCTTGTCTCGGGCAAGCTTGGCGTGGAAGCCGTTGAAATTCTGCCGGCCTCAACCGGGGTCATCGGCGTCCACCTTAAAATGGACTGCTGGGAAAAGGCGGTCCCCGGCCTCGTGGAGGGCCTTGGGCAGGCGAGCCTGGAGGACTTTGCCAAGGCCATCATGACTACGGACAAATATCCAAAATTTACCGGCAAGACAGTCACTCTCTCCAAGGGGGATGTGGTTGTTGCCGGCGTGGCCAAGGGGGCGGGGATGATCTGCCCGAACATGGCCACCATGCTTTCAGTGGTCATCTGCGACGCCGCTCTTGATGTGCAGACCTGGCGGGATATGCTCAGGTCCGCCGTTGACTTGACCTTCAACCGGGTCACGGTTGATGGCGACACCAGCACCAACGACACCCTGTACGGCCTGGCCAACGGCGCTTCCGGGGTGGGACTCCAAAACAGCGATGACCGCGATCTTCTGCAAAAAGGGCTTGTGGACGTGCTCGGGCAACTGGCCTACCTGCTCGTCCAGGACGGCGAAGGAGCCACCAAGGTCATCCATGTGCGCGTGACCGGAGCGAAAAGCGCGGCTGATGCGGAAAAAGCTGCCCGCACCGTGGGGCATTCACCGCTGGTCAAGACAGCCATCTACGGCAAAGATGCCAACTGGGGCCGCATCGTGGCCGCACTCGGGCGAAGCGGGGCGGATTTCGCGCCGGAAGAGGTCATGGTGGAGATGTGCGGAGTGGAGCTGTTCAAAAACGGCCGCCCGACAGAGCTTGACTTTGACGCGCTCCTCAAGGAACCGTTTGAAAAAACAGACATCAAGCTGGACATCAGCCTGGGTTCCGGTCCGGGTTCTTACACCCTTCTGGCCTCGGACCTGACCCACGAATACATCAACATCAACGCCGATTACCGCAGTTGATTGTCTGAGAAATCCCCCGTGGCGGACGAATTTCGGCATGGGGCGTCCAAAGTCCTGCCAAGTTGACCGACAGGAGGCTTTCCGTGCGTGAGCATGCTGCTTACACCGTCCGTTCCGCGAATCCGGCCGTGATCCTGGCCGCAGCCCTGGTTGTGTTGCTCCTTTCGGCAAGCGGATGCGTGCGTGATGTCAAGAGCAGGGGAGGCAGGGACCGCCAGAGCGGCGAAGAGCGGGGCATGCCCATGCTGGTCGTCGACCCGGACCCCAAGGGGACCAATGTGCGCGAGGTTCCGGGCGGCAAGGTCGTCACGGTGATTCCCGGCAGCGGCAGAACCGACGACGAGATCTACATGCGCCGCGTTATTGTGACGGCGCAAAGAGATGAGTGGCTGCAGGTGCGCCTTGACGACGGAACTTACGGCTGGATGCACCGCTCCGTACTCGGCGCGCGCGTCGCGCCCGACAGTGGCGGCGCGGCCATGCGGGCAAAGCCGGAAGCTGGCGCCTCAGTGGTCGCCACGCTCAAGGGCGGCTCAACCCTCGCCCTGCTTGAGGTGAAGGGAGGCTGGGCCAAGGCGCAATATGGCGCCGCCTCGGGCAAGAAAATAACGGGCTGGGTGGAAGGACGCGACCTGTCTGCCGATCCGTATGAGGATCTTCCCGCCTTTCAGGCATCTGCGCCGGCAAGCATGGCGAATCCCAAGAAAAAACCAGCCGCGCCAAAGGGCGAGGCGCCAAAAAGGGCGGCAGCTCCCAAAAACGTCCCACCGGAAAAAAATGGAGCGCAGGCGAATCCCGCGGGCGTTTCCGGAAAACAGTTGGTGAAATCGGTTTTGCAATACCAGGGCGTCAAGTATGTATGGGGAGGAACAACCCCCAAGGGGTTCGACTGCAGCGGCCTGATGTATTACGTCTGCAAGCAGCACGATATCACCATACCGCGCACATCGGCGGAACAGGCCAAGGCCGGCAGGGCGGTGGCCAAAAAAGATCTCAAAGCAGGCGATATGGTGTTTTTCGGGCGGAGTTCTTCCGGTCCTGTCGACCATGTGGGCATGTACATCGGCAACGACACCTACGTCCACGCGCCAAACCCGGAATACCCGGTCATGAAGACCAGGCTGAGCGACAACAGCTTTGTCGAGAATGGCCGGCGTTACGTCTTTCAGGGCAAATATGTGACAGCCAGGCGTGTGGCCGATTGACCGGTTCAGGCTTGCCGGCTTAACCTTCGGGCCTAAATGCGGGCGTCAAGAAGCAGGCCGACGGGGTTTTGCCGCAGTTGCCCATAAGCGATGCCGTTGGCGGCGTTTTTATCGCCAGCGCGCATTTCGGCGATCATTTTGAGGATGGAGTCAGCCATGTCGCCAAGGATCGCTCCAAGGTCAAGGCCAAGTCCGCCAGGAATGCCGCTGACTGAGCCGTCGCTGCTGACCGCGAAAAACTGTTCGGCAGCGCCGTTGTCAAAAAGGGCGTTCAGGCTGTCGTTCAGCGAACCGTTCAGTTGCTCCATGAAGGCATCGCCCTCTTCAAAGCCGAAAGAGCCGTCCACAAAGCGCACGGCCTCCAAAAGGGCATTGCCGATAGAGTCTTCCGTTATCTCTCCATCCCCCAGGCTGGCCGCCATAATGCCCATCATGGCCTGAGCGGCGTCGTCGCCAAAGCGCGAGCCCGCCCATGCCAGGGTGTCCGTGAGCGATTCACGCAGCTTTTCCACTTGCCCCGCTTTTTCCAGGGCAGCCGTGTTATCCGTTGCGTCAGCCGCTGCATCAGCGGAGGCCTTGGCGGCAACTTCGAGAGTTTCGCCGGCTTTTTTGGCGACCTCCTCAGCAAAGTTTTTTGCCGATATGCCCGGCAGCGAACTCGACAGGCCCGAAGTATAACGGTTTTCAAAAAGTGCGTTGAGCATGACTGCTTCTCCTGTATATTTTATCGGCAGCGCAGGCGCATTTCTTTAGGGCCTTCAAGGGGGCTGGTTCAGGGAAAGGAGCCATGAAACATGGTTTGCCATGTTTCTTCACAACGCGAGGAGGAGGATTCAAGGTTGGCGGACAAAATTTCGCAAACAAGAAGGGACTCGCGATATTTATCGCAAGTCCCTTGAAATTGTGGCGCGCCAGGAAGGATTCGAACCTCCGACCTACAGGTTCGTAGCCTGTTGCTCTATCCAGCTGGGCTACTGGCGCGCATTGGTGGAAAAAGGCTTATACTGCCGGGGGCGGGAATCGTCAAGCCCTTTTCTGTGGTTTTTTTGAGGCGGCTGAAAATTAGCGGGTCAGAAAAAAGAATTTCCCCAGGCCCAGAGTGAAAACGATCTGTCCGTACAGCGCGTGCTCAAGCAAAAGGGGCCACAGGGCTCCAGGCGCATCCCGGTTTTTTTCGTAATTCAGCGCAAGCGCTATGCCGGCGAAAAAGGAACTGAACGCCGCGAAATACCCGGCATAGATGATGTGCGCCCAGCCGAACAGAATCGCGCCGACCAGCACGCGCGCAAGGGGATGGTTCAGCAGCTTGGCATGTCCTTCGCACAGGAAGACGCGGAAGATGATTTCCTGAGGCAGCACTGACAAAACCGGGTACAGCACCATGACCATGGCCCACAGCCAGGGCCTTTCCCGGATCAGTGAAAAACGCTGGCCGTCGATCCAAAATTCCTGCACCAGATAAAGCGCCACGCACGCGGCAGCGGCGCGAGCCAGGGGAGCTATCCACCAGCCGGCCGCCGGCCGCCTGAACAGTTCTTTGAATGACACCCTTCCCCAGAGCCTGAAGACGCAATAGAAGGCGCCGGCAAACAAAACGGGGAACTTGGGCACGCGCACCGGGCTGTAAGCGACGGCCAGCGGCATCGCAAACAACAAAACAAACAGCTCGGCCGCCTCCCATAAGGCTGCCTTGCTGATGGAGATGCCTGTCGTTTTATTTGCGGAATACATTTGTTCAAAGCCCTGCTGGCGTGCCGGTTAGGACAGGTGGCCGGCATGGTGAGCGCCCTTGGCCCAGCCTAGCAGCATCTGCCAAAAAACTCACCCTCAAAAATGGCGAAATAGAGGATGGGACAATTCCGCAGGATGGCGGAACCGGGCGCAGGAGCAAAGCGGCTGCCTCCAAAGGGCACGGCCAGAGGCTTGGCCGCGGCAGTCCCAGGGCAACCGCCCTGGGGTTCCCCTCCTCCGGCGTCTAATAGCCTGACCAGCAGGCGGTGCAGTAGGTGTTTTCCTCGGGGGCCAGGAGCGCGCGCATTTTGCCGAGGGACAGGTAGGCCAGACTGTCCAGGCCGAGGAAGGCGCAGACCTCCTGTTCGGTATGGTTGTGGGCGATGAGCTTGTTCCTTTCGGGAAAGTCCACGCCGTATATGCAGGGATGCCTGGTGGGGGGGCAGGCGATGCGCATGTGTATTTCCTTTGCGCCTCCTTGACGCAGGGCCTTGCACAGGGCAATGGCGGTAGTGCCCCTGATCAGGGAGTCGTCAACCAGGGCGATGCGTTTGCCCTGGACTACCTCCTTGACCACGTTGTGCTTCATATGCACGGCGGCCCTTCTGGCTTCCTGGCTGGGCGCGATGAAGCTGCGCCCGACATAGTGGTTGCGGATGAGGCCGCGATCCAGAGGGCGGCCCAACTCTGTGGCGTATCCCATGGCCGCTGACAGTCCGGAATCGGGAACAGCGACCACAATGTCGACATCGGCGGGCTGTTCCTTGGCCAGGGCCACGCCGGACTGATGGCGGAAGACGTGGGGTGTGCGCCCGAACACGACAGAGTCCGGGCGGGCGAAGTAGACCAGTTCAAGCAGGCAGCGCGCTTTGGGGGCCTCGCCTTGAGCGAACATCAGGGAGCGGCAGCCCTGCTCGGAGATGATGACCATCTCGCCGGGCTCGATCTCGCGAATGAAGTTTGCGCCCATTTGGTCAAAGGCGCAGGTTTCCGATGCGACCACGAAGGAGTTGTCCTTGCGGCCAAGGACCAGGGGGCGGTAGCCCTGAGGGTCTCTGGCGGCAATCAGCTTGCCGTTGAAGAGCATGGCAAGGCAGAAGGCCGGCCCGAGAGAGGCGAGGATTCTGGCCAGGTCTTCGTCGGTCTTGACCTGATTCTGGGCCAGGAGATGCAGGATGAGTTCGCTGTCGGTCGTTGTCTGAAAGAGAGCGCCCCTGCCGGAGAGACGTTCGCGCAACTCCTCGCCGGCCGCGATGTTGCCGTTGTGGGCCAGGGCGATTCTTTGGCCGTTGAAGGCGCCGAGGATGGGCTGGGCGTTGGCCAGGGTGCTGCCTCCGGCTGTCGAATAGCGCACATGCCCGATGCCGGTGTGGCCGGACAGTCCGGCTACCTCTCCGCCCGGAAAGACATGGGAGATCAGTCCCATGCCCTTGCGGCAGCGGAACTCGCCTTTGTCGAGCGTGGTAATTCCCACTGATTCCTGCCCTCGGTGCTGCAGGGCGTGCAGGCCCAGCCAAAGTTGGGTGGCAGCGTCTTCGGCATCGAAAATGCCTACAATGCCGCAGGCGTCGCGCGGATGTTCGTCTAAAATTTCCATGAGGTTTTTAAGACCGCCTTCTTGTGGTTAGCCCGATGTTTCACCAGGACAAGATAACTACGATTTTTGCTGCGTCAACGCGTGGCAATGCCGGAAAATCAGGCCAGTTCCATCTTGATGATTTTGCGGCTGTCCGCGTTGCGGGAGAGCGTCTCAATCTCGAACCTGGCTGCCATGTGCGGCTCAAGGCTGTTTTCAGACAGAGCCTGTCTGGTTTATGAAGTGGCATACAGCGTAAAATCGAGATCCGCAAGTTTTTTGGCGTAGACCTTCCGCAATGGCGGTATCGCTGGACTTTGCGTCGCTTTTAGGGCAGGAAGAAGGGGCGGCTCCCGGCACGCGTATGCAAACTGCACCCAGCCACATGTTCAGGCGCAAGTCCGCACAGAGCGCGAGTCCGCTGGCGTGGCCGCGTCTCTCCCCCTGGACTGCCCGATCCTTTCCGGGGTATTTGGATGCCGGGTGCCGCTGGCCAGGCAAGGCCCGAGGCAAGGCAGACGGGTCGGGCGTATATCGCGACAGAAGGGGTTATGAAAATGAAAACTGATGCCGCCGGGCGCAAAACGCTGCCCTTTACAAAAATGCACGGTATCGGCAATGACTACGTCTATGTCGATGAATTAAAAAATAAAGTTGACGATCCGGCCGAACTGGCCAAACTCATCAGCCACCGCCAGTTCGGGGTCGGAGGCGACGGCCTGGTGTTGATCTGCCCGCCCGATGATCCGGGCAAGGCGGACGCCAAGATGCGCATATTCAACGCGGACGGCTCCGAGGCCGAGATGTGCGGCAACGCGGTCCGTTGCGTGGGCAAATACGTCTATGAGCGTGGAATCGCGAAAAAAAACGAGCTGCGCATCGAAACCCTGGCCGGGATACGCATCCTTGGCCTGACCCTGGAAAACGGCGTGGTTACCCTGATTAGCGTGAACATGGGCCATCCGGGCTTTGAGTGCGCGGGCATCCCCGTGGCTGCGGACGGAAAGGACTTCATAAATCGCGAAATCGTGGCTGCCGGCAAAACCTGGAAGGGAACGGCCGTCTCCATGGGCAACCCTCACCTGGTCATTGCGGTGGATGACGTGAAATCCCTTGATGTGCCCGGCATCGGGCCGTCTTTTGAGAACCACCCGCTCTTTCCAAGGCGCATCAATACCGAGTTTGTTCAGGTCAAGTCCGCCTCGCGGGTGGCCATGCGCGTATGGGAGCGGGGCTCTGGCGAAACCCTGGCCTGCGGGACCGGGGCCTGCGCCACCCTGGTCGCCTGCGCGGTAAACGGGCTTACGGGCAGAAAGGCTGTTGTCGAGCTTCTTGGCGGCGAGCTTTTGATAGAGTGGACGGATGAGGGCTCCGTGTTCATGACCGGAGGAGCGGAAATAGTGTTTAACGGGGAATTTTTTCTTCCCAATACTTAACCACATCACTTGAAGGGCAATTTCATGGCAAAAATCAATCCCAGTTACTTGAACCTGTCGAAGAACTACCTTTTCTCCGAAATCACCGCCAGAGTTAAGGTCCATCTGTCCAAAAACCCGAGCAAGAGGCTGATTCGCCTAGGCATCGGCGACGTAACCAAGCCGTTTATCCCGGCCATCATTACCGCCCTGCAAAAGGCCGTGGCCGAGCAAGGCACCAAGGAAGGCTTCAGGGGCTACGGGCCTGAACTGGGTTATGACTTTCTGCGCGAAGCCATTGCCAAGACAGAGTATGACGGCATGGGCATCCAGGCCGACGAGATCTTCGTCAGCGACGGCGCCAAGTGCGATATCGGCAACTTGCAGGAAATATTCAGCCTTGATACCAAAATGTGCATTTCCGAGCCGAGCTATCCGGTCTACATCGACTCCAACGTCATGTCCTACCGCGGCGGACCGGCCAACACCAAGGGCTGCCACCCTGAGCTGATCTACCTGCCCAGCCTGCCGGAAAACAACTTCCTGCCCGTGCTGCCCTCGGTCGTGCCCGACGTCATCTACCTGTGCTACCCGAACAACCCGACCGGCACGGTCATGACCAAGGACCAACTGGCCGTATGGGTCAACTATGCCAAAGCCAACGACTGCGTTATCATCTTTGACGCCGCTTACGAGTCGTTCATCCGCGAACCCGGCATCCCGCACAGCATTTACGAGGTTCCCGGCGCGATAGACGTGGCCATTGAATGCCGCAGCTACTCAAAGACCGCCGGCTTCACCGGGCTGCGCTGCGGCTCCACCGTTGTTCCCCGCTCGGTCATGGGCACCGCTCCCAACGGCGAGAGGGTTCCCTTCCGCGATCTCTGGGCCCGCCGCCAGACCACCAAATACAACGGCTGCCCCTACATCGTGCAGCGCGGCGCCGAGGCTGTCCACACCCCGGAGGGCAAGGCGCAGACCCGCGTTGTCATCGACGAGTACATGGCCAACGCCAACAAGCTGCGCCAGGCCTTTGAAGACCTCGGCCTGTTTGTGGTCGGCGGCAAGAACGCCCCTTATGTGTGGGTGAAGCTGCCTGACGGCACCCGTTCCTGGGACTTCTTCGATCGCCTGCTCGCCGAGGCCTGCATCGTGGGCACTCCGGGCGTGGGCTTTGGCCCGACCGGCGAAGGCTGCTTCCGTTTCACCGGTTTCGGCACTGTCGAAGACACCGAGGAAGCGATCGAGCGCCTGAAGAGCTTCAAGTTTTAACGCGGATTTGTGGCCAAACATGTACAGGGGCGTTGTCAAAACGCCCCTTGTTCCAACGCCGTTGCCGCCGCCCAGGCACTGGACCTCGCCTGCCTTGTGCTGTAAGGTAGCCTGGAATATCGCTATTTTTGCATTTTTGGACAGGGATCGGACGCGCAGCCGCGCTTTGTTCTTCAGAACACCATATTGAACGCAGGAGCCTGTATGTACCGCAAAACCATCACCCGTCTTGGGGCCTTCTTGTTGGCCTTGAGCCTGCTTTTTGTCGCGGGAGGCCCCGGGGCGCGCGCCCAGGATGTCCCACCCCTGACTGCCGACGGTTTGGCCGAGTTTTTGGAGGACAATCAGGACAAGGTCATCGTTGTCAACGTCTTTGCCTCCTGGTGCGGCCCCTGCATGACGGAACTGCCAGGTCTGGTGAAAGTGCGTGAAAAGTACAGCTCCGACCAGGTCGTCATGATCGGCGTATCTATTGACGAGTCCGTGCAGGAGGTTGCGCCGCTGTTCAGCCAATTCGGCCTCAACTATCCGATCTACATTGCCAGCGGCGGTTTCAGCGAAGATCTCGGCATTGAGTCAATCCCGACGAATTTCATCTTCGCCCCCGGAGTGAAGCCTGTCTACGCCGACGTAGGCATCCTGGCCGAGGAAGATATCGTTAAATATATTGATGGCGCGCTGAAGCAGGATTAATATGCGGTTTTCCCTGTCCAAGGCCGTCACCGGCGATGTTAAGCCTATTCACGCCTGTCTTTTGTCCGCGTCGGCCGAAGGGCTCCTTCTGCCTCGCTCGCTGTCGCAGATATACAGCCATGTGCGCGATTTTTTCGTGGCCAGAGACGAGAACGGCAACTTTGCCGGATGCTGCGCCTTGTCCATTGTCTGGGACGACTTGGCGGAAATTCGCTCTCTGTATGTTTCGGCGGAGCTTCGCGGGTCCGGGCTGGGCAGAGCGCTTGTGCATGCCTGCATGGACGAGGGCAGGCAACTGGGCATCCGCAGGGTGTTCACCCTGACCTACAAGACGGGTTTCTTTGAGCGGCTGAGCTTCAAGGAGGTTCCCAAGGATGTCCTGCCCCAGAAGATCTGGGCCGACTGCATTCATTGTCCCAAGTTTCCGGACTGCGATGAAATAGCCATGCTCATCGAGGTGTGATATTGAAGATTACCAAGCTGACCACGCTGTACACCGCAGAGGAGATTCAAGAGCGCGTCAGGAAGATCTCCTGCGAGATCAACGAGCTTTACAAGGACGAGCCCTTGGTGGTCATTTGCGTGCTCAAGGGCGGGTTCATGTTTTTCTCGGATCTCGTCAAGCATCTGACTATCAGGCCGTGCCTTGATTTTGTGCGTCTGGCCAGCTACGGCCTGGGCACGGAGTCTTCAAAAAAAATCATCTTCGCCAAGGATGTGGAGGCCGACCTTTGCGGCAAAAACGTCCTGATTGTCGAGGATATCGTTGATACCGGGCGCTCAATGGCCTTTTTGTCTGAGCATCTGGCCGGACGGGGGGCGAAATCATTCCGGATCGCCGCCCTGGTCGACAAGGTTGAGCGCCGTGAAGTTGACGTCAAGGTTGACTTTGCCGGGTTTAAAATGGAGGGCAAGGGGTTTATCGTGGGCTACGGTCTGGATTATGCCGAACAATTCCGGGAACTGCCCGCGATTTATGTGGCGGACGTGTCCTGCTGAAAAATTGTTTTTTCCGGCAGGAGATACCCAGAATTTTCACGGTGAGAAGCGCCGGCAGCGGTGTTTTGCAGATAAATTTATTTAGGCGGTCCAAGGTGCGGTTGCTTGTGAAATTGAGCTGTTTCCATTAAATTTCTACGAGTCCGGTCGCCACGGTTGCGGGCGTATCTTTAAGAGACGGGCGTCAAGAGAACGATATGATTCTGGTTTGTCCCCAATGCGAAACAACCTTTGCCCTGCCCGACGAGCTGTACAAGCCCGGGCGCAAGGCCCGCTGTTCTCAGTGCGGCTTCGTGTTTCCCATGCCGGAAATTTCCGGCGCAAGAGATGCGGGCAAGCCGGCGGAAGGGCCTCAGCCCCCCCAGGATTCCCGTCCAGGCCCGGCAAAGACGGCAACTGCAGCGGCACCGGCCAAAACCGGCAAGATGGGCGCTTTGCGCGAAGCTTTGCGCAGCCGTCGCCCCAAGACGCGCAGAGGCGGCGTTATAGCCGTTTTGGCCCTTTTGATCTGCGTACTTGGCATCCTGTATGGCGGCCGGACACTTGTCGGCATGTTGTCATCCAAGGACCAGGGCACGACCGCGCAAACCGGCCCGAGCGGCGAGGCCGGGCGGGACGTCTCGCCCGAAGAGGCCGACCGCATTCGCCAAAGAGCCGAGGAAATCCGGGCCAGGGTCAAGAAACTGGCCCTGGCCGACGTCAACCAGTATGTCCTCGACAATGAGGTGCTGGGCCGCCTTGTGGTTATCCAGGGCCGCGTTGTCAACAATTTTAAGACCCCGAAAGATCTTATCCAGGTGCAGGCCCGGCTTTTTGACCGGGACGGGCGCGAGCTGGCATCGGCCACGCAGCTTTGCGGCTCCGCCCTCTCCGTCTTTCAGTTGCGCGTGCTTTCGGCCAAGGATCTGACCGAGGCCCTGAACAACAAGATCGAGATTCTGGCCAACAACACGAACGTCATGCCCGGCAAAAGCGTTCCTTTTATGGTGGTTTTCCAGGGGCAGCCGGAGGGAATGTATGAGTTCGAAGTCCGCCCGATCGATGCCAGGGATCCTCCCAAGCTGGCCCAATAATCCTCTTCCCCGCGTCTTCATGCTATTCCGGAGGCAGCTATGACTAAAATCCGGGAAGTCTACATCTGTTCCGCCTGCGGCTCGCACAGCTCGCAATGGAGGGGGCAGTGCCAGACCTGTTCCGAATGGAACACCCTCACGGCGACTCAGATGAGCGCCCAGTCCTTGAAAAAAAAAGCCTCCGGGTTATCTTCCGGCGCGCAACCTCCCAGGCTGCAAAGACTGGCCGAGGTAACCGACTGCTCCGGCGCTGTTTTCAGTTCCGGGCTTCTGGCCTTTGATCGCATCCTTGGCCGGGGGTTTGTTCCGGGCGCCGTTATTCTGGTGGGGGGCGAGCCGGGCATCGGCAAGTCCACCCTGCTTTTGCAATTGGCCGGGCATGTGGCCGCCAGCGGCAAAAAGACCCTCTATCTGACCGGAGAAGAATCCCTGGCCCAGGTCCGCGAGCGGGCCCAGCGCCTGGGTGTGCTGTCTGACTATCTCTACGCCCTGGCCGCGAACCAGGTCGAGGATCTGCATCAGGCCGTGCAATCCGAGCCTCCAGCCCTGATAATTGTCGACTCCGTCCAGACCCTGACCAGCGCCAGAACCGAGGGCCTGCCCGGCAACGTGAATCAGGTCCGGGCCGTGTCCACGGAAATAGTCGAGATGTGCAAAAAAAACGGCACGACCGCGATCCTGGTCGGGCATGTGACCAAGGACGGCAACCTGGCCGGCCCAAGGCTGCTTGAGCATATGGTAGACACGGTCATATCCCTTGAGGGGGACAGGCAGCAGGCCTTCAGGCTGCTAAGGGTGCTCAAGAACCGTTTCGGCCCCAACCAGGAACTGCTCGTATTCCAGATGGCCGCAAAGGGCATGGAACTGGTGGAGGATCCGTCCACTTATTTTCTGGGTGCCAGGGACGCCGGGCTTTCCGGCGCGTCCGTGGTCATGGCCGTGGACGGGCAAAGACCGCTGGCCGTAGAGGTGCAGGCCTTGGTCGGAAAAAGTTATTTGGCCATTCCAAGGCGCACGGCCCTGGGGTTTGATGTAAATAGGCTGCATTTGCTACTTGCCGTTCTGGAAAAACGACTTAAATTATCTTTTGCGCAGGTTGATATTTATGCCAAGATCGGCGGTGGAATACGTCTGGCGGAGCCAGGCATGGACCTTGCCCTGGTGGCTGCGGTGCTGTCGTCTTACTATGACGTGCCCTTGCCGGAGCGGGCGGTCTTGTGGGGCGAGGTTGACTTAAACGGCCAGATCAGGCCGGTGGCCGGGCACAGCATCAGGCTGGCCCAGGCGAAAAGGCTTGGTTATGAGCCAATCCTCTGTCCCGAGGCTGAAAGCGGACAGGGCTTGACAACTTTGCAGGAAATGCAGAAGATTCTATTTGCGAGGAGTTACTAATATCGTTTTGGTTTTTCCGCGCATTATGCTATCATAGGACAAGGCAGCCCATATAACGCAGGCGACTTTCTGTTGGCTGCGTGGGTTTTCAGCCAGGCCCGGCTCAGCCGGGCGGATCAATCGGGGCACGGCCCTGGATACGACTATTTCACGGGGTATTTAAAATGCATGCAGATTCATACAAACCGCAGCGCCAGCATGAAAACCCTTTAGAAGTGACGGTCCGCGAACCTCCCAGGTTCAAGGTTCTTTTGCATAACGACGACTATACGACAATGGATTTTGTAATAGTCATCTTGCGCGAGGTTTTTCACAAGACCATGGTCGAAGCTGAAGAAATTATGCGCACGGTTCACGATACCGGCCTTGGGGTGTGCGGCGAATACACCGAGGAGGTGGCCGAAACCAAGGTCGCCCAAGTTCATATCAAGGCCAGGAAACAGGGCTTTCCGCTGCGTTGCAGCATGGAGCCCGTGTAGGCGGCATTGCCCGGAAGGGTTGCCGGCAAAATTTGACAATATAGAGGAATCTCGCCTCCGTGGGCGGTGTTATCGCGCCGCCGCCGCTTTTCGCAATGCCGGCGCCGGCGTTGCCGGGATCTCCCGGCCGCGCAGTGCGGTTGCATGAGAAAATAGCGCGCGGAACGTTGGGATTCACTTCAAAGAGTAGGAGACTGTGATGCTTGACAAGGACCTGGAACACGTCTTTTCCCTGGCCGTAAGCGAAGCGCAAAGAAGGCGCCACGAATATCTGACCCTCGAACACCTTCTCTATGCCTATATAAGGCAGGAGCAGGGCCGCGCTCTGCTCAAAAAGGTGGGCGTGGATTCTTATCTTCTGGAGAACAGTCTTGATGATTTCTTCAGCACGAACGTCGAGCCTCTGCCCAAGGGGCAGGTCGTCCCCGAGGTCGTCCAGACTCTGGCCCTGCAGCGGGTGATGCAGCGCGTTCTGCGCCAGATGCACTCCAGCGGGCGGGAGGCCGCCAACATCGGCGACGCGCTGGCCTCCATCATGGAAGAAGAGAATTCTTACGCCGCCTTTTTCCTCCAGGCCCAGGGAGTAGACCGCCTTGACGTGCTGGAGGCCATTTCCGACGGGACCGAGAAAGTCCGGGCATCCCGGGAAGAGGGAGGGAGCCATCAGTCCACATCGGATGAAGAGGCGCTTGAGATGTACACGGTCAACCTGACCAAAAAGGCCCGCAACGGCGAGCTGGATCCGCTCATCGGCCGGGAAAAGGAACTTGGCCGCGCCCTGCAGATACTGGCCCGCAGACGCAAAAACAACCCCCTCTTCGTGGGTGATCCGGGTGTCGGCAAAACCGCCCTGGCTGAAGGCCTGGCCATCCTGATGAACTCGAAAGACGCCCCCGCGAAATTTCGCAATTCGCTGCTCTACTCTCTGGACATGGGCGCGCTGATGGCCGGGGCAAGATACCGCGGCGATTTCGAGGGCCGGCTTAAGGCCGTTCTCGTCGCCCTGGACAAGACTCCCGGCTCAATGCTCTTCATCGACGAAATTCACACCATTGTCGGCGCGGGCGCCGCTGGTTCCGGCACTCTGGACGCTTCCAACATTCTCAAACCCGCCCTGGCCACGGGCAAGCTGCATTGCATAGGCTCGACCACCCACGAGGAGTTGCGCCTGCACCTGGAAAAAGACAGGGCCTTGTCCCGCCGGTTCCAGAAGATAGACGTGGCCGAGCCGTCCTACGAGGAATGCCTGAATATTTTGATTGGATTGAGACCGCATTATGAAAAGCACCATAGCGTGCGTTACTCCAAGGCCGCGCTTGAGGCCGCGGTGACCCTTTCGGCCAGATACCTCCTTGATTCCAAGCTGCCCGACAAGGCCATTGACCTCATGGACGAAGCCGGCGCCAGGAAGCGTCTGGACGGCGGTCTGCCCGTGGCTCCTGACGGTAAGCAGAAAGACGCGCAGGCTAGCGCGCCAGGCGGAAAAGAGGCGATTCTGACCGTATGCGTGTCCGACATTGAAAAGGTTGTTGAGTCCGTGGCCAGGGTGCCTGTGGTCAAGGCCGCCGGGGCGGACAAGGCCAATTTGAAGACCCTTGAGAGCCGCCTGAAAAAGGTTGTTTTCGGGCAGAACCAGGCGGTTGAGATTGTCAACCGGGCGGTTCTGCGGGCCATGGCCGGCTTTAAGCGGGACAACCGCCCGCAAGGCTCTTTCCTCTTCTACGGACCAACGGGCGTCGGCAAGACCGAACTGGCCAAACAACTGGCCGATAATCTGGGCGTGGCCTTTTTGCGCTACGATATGTCCGAGTATATGGAAGGGCATTCCGTGTCCAGGCTGATCGGCGCTCCTCCGGGTTATGTCGGCTTTGACCAGGGCGGCCTTTTGACCGAGTCCATCCGCAAGACTCCGCACGCGGTACTCTTGCTTGATGAAATTGAAAAGGCGCATCCGGATATTTTCAACGTCCTGCTCCAGGTCATGGACTATGCCACCCTGACGGACAATACCGGCCGCAAGGCGGATTTCCGCAACGTGGTCATCATCATGACCTCCAACGCCGGGGCATTTGAAATGGCTACCCGGAGCATCGGCTTTTCGACCAAACCCTCAGGGCCGTCCACGGACAAGGCCAAGGTGGCCATTGAAAGGATGTTCGCCCCTGAATTCCGCAACCGGCTTGACGCCATGGTGCCGTTCGCCTCCCTTGGCAAGGAAGTCATGTGCCGGATCGTGGACAAGTTCATCGACGAATTGCGCCACAACCTGAAAGAGCAGAACGTCAATCTGCATCTGACCAAGGCGGCCAAGGAATACCTGGCGGACAAGGGCTATGACCCGTCCTACGGGGCCAGGCCCATGGCCAGGCTGATCCGCGAGGAAGTGGAAGATCCCCTGGCCGCTGAGCTTCTTTTCGGCGACCTGGCTCATGGCGGCGAGCTTACGATAGACTTCGACAAAAAATCCGGCCAACTGCTCATGAAGGTGGAAAAACACGCCGCGCCGGACAAGCCTGAAAAAAAGAGCAAAAAAACGACGAAAAAGACAGCCTGAGTAACCAAATAGACTACATAAAAAGCGCCGCCTGCGGACTTGCCGCAGGCGGCGCTTTTTTTCGGCCTTGGCCGGGATTTGCATGGGCAGGCGGAAGGGCGTCGTTCCCGGCCGTGCCTGTTAATTGTAATTTTTCATGTGCCCCAGGACAGTTTCCACATAGCGGCGGGACTCGGGGCTGGGCATTTTGCTGATCAGGGCCTCGTAGACTTCGCCGGGAGTCATTGAATTGATGGTGGCAAAGGCCACGTCCTTGTCCGCGTCAAAGGTCCGCAGCACCGCGCCCGGTCCGCCGTTGTACGCGGCGATGACGCACATCTCGCGGGAGGCGGTGTCGAGAACCTGGCTGAAATGGGCGCTGTTGAGCAGGTGCAGATAGGTTATGCCATATTGGATGTTGTATTCGGCCTCAAGCAGGGTGGCCTGGGTTGGGCTGCCCCGCTTGCCGGTCAGGTATGTGTAAACGTCCATGCCGGCGGTTTCCGGCACGATCTGCATCAGGCCGAGCGCGTTGCTTTTGCTGACGGCAAATGGGTTGAAATTGCTTTCAGTATGCATGATGGCCATGATCAGTGATGCGTCCATATTATACTTTACCGCGTAATAGTCGACATATTTGCGGTAATAGGAGGAGCGCTTGAGCATGCTCACATCCGGCGGCAGGGTTTCGGCCGGAAACCCTGCCATCCGGCGGACCCCTTCGGACCATAATCCTGGAAGGCGGCGGCAAAAGCTGTACTCGGCAACTTGGACCAGGGGCAGGCCTGTGCGCCCGGGGCCGACGCTTTCTCCAAGGAGCGGCTCGTCATTCCAGAGGCTCAGGCTGGCGTCTGTTCCCACGTTCTGGTCGACGAACAGGGCCGGTTTGAGTTCCCCTGATTCACCGGCGGTTTTTTTATCAAGCAGCCGGAGGACGCGCATGCCTCCGTTCGCTGTGAGCACTACCACCCGGCCTTTTTTCAGGCTGAGCAGGCCGCGCGCGGCGCCGGCAGTGAAAAATCGCGAGTAGAGCCATTTTGAGGAAAGGGATTTCGCCCCTACGGACGCGGCGGAACGGTAGGGAGCGTTCAGGTCTATCGTCCGCCTCACGCCGGGAAGGCCGGGAATTGTTTCCGGCACGTTGCAGGCGCTTTGCAGATAGCCGCGGATGGCGGCGTGCCCCTTGTAAATAAGGGCGGGCATGGGGGCGGTCAGGGCGACTTGCCGGACGGCCTGATCCCCTGGTGCGGAGCGTTCGGCCTGCCCGGACCTGTTGGGGCTGGTGATGGACAGTTGGCGCGGCATGGACAGGCACAAGGTCAGAACCATAATGAGGCAGAGAGATCCGTATACGCCAGACTTGCCCAGGCCAAGCCATATCTTGCTCCAGCCTGAACCGCCAGCGTCGGGATTCCGACGCATTTCACCCGCCAGGGCCTCCACTGAGGCGGCAAAGGTAAATTTAGGGTTGGCCAGTGTACTCATAGTTTTCAAGATCCAGAATTTTCAGCATATTGAATTGGCATTTACGCACGCTAAGTCTCGCAGCCCAAAGGCACGGGGCCGAAAAGACACAAGCCGGCGCGTGCGGCGGCGGCAACCTTGCCGCACCATGCCATACCAAGATGCAAAATTAGCGCCAAAAACGGCGCGGGTGATGCTGTTTGGCGGCGAAAAGCGCGGCCGGCTTCGTGGGCCTGCCTGCACAGCGCAGGGGAGGGCGGCGAAATACGCCGCGGGCGGCGGTCTATGCCCAGGGAGGCAGTTCGCCAGGTTCAGGCTTTTGCTTAAGAACTTTTTCGTATATCAAGGGCGAATGATGCACTCAATTCTGTCCATATGCGCGGGGGCCTGTATCGGAGCCGTTTTGCGCTGGATGCTAGGCCTGGCGCTAAATTCCGTTTTTCCGGCAATGCCCCTGGGGACCCTGGCGGCCAACCTGCTTGGCGGATACATCATCGGGTTTGCCGTGAGCGTTTTTGCGGTAAGCCCGGCGTTTGGCGCGCGCTGGGGCCTTTTGGCCGTCACCGGTTTTCTGGGGTCGTTGACCACGTTTTCCAGCTTTACCTACGAGGTGGCCTCTCTTGTCCAGAAAAAACAAATTTGGGCTGCCGGCGGAGTTATTGCCGCGCATGTACTCGGGTCGCTGGCCATGCTTTTTTTGGGCATGGCGACCTTCAGCTTGTTCAGGCGCTTTGGCTGAAGGCCCGATCGCGCTCTGCGGCCTATAGCCCGACCAGCCTGGCCAGGCGGCGCATGTTCAGGTGGCATATGGCGCAGGCCAGGGCATCGCTGGCGTCAACGGCCCAGTCGGGCTTGCACCCCAAAATTCTGCCGACCATGAAACCGACCTGGCTTTTCTCCGCCCGCCCGACGCCGACCAGATTCTTTTTTATCATAGTGGGCTCATAATCTGCCACCGGGACATTGTGGGCGGCGCAGGCGGCCACAGCCACACCCCTGGCCTGGCCCAGCTTCAGGGCCGAAAGCGCGTTCTTGTGCGTAAAGACGTTCTCGATCGCGGCTTCATCCGGCCCCAGCCGGCGGATCAGCTCCGCCAGGGAGGCGAAAAGCGAGCCAAGGCGCTCTGAAAAATTGTCGCCTTTGGGGCGGATCGTCCCGCAATCGACCAGGCGCAGCACTCCCGATGTTTCCCGCACCACACCCCATCCCATGCACTGGGAGCCGGGGTCGATGCCGATCACGGTCAGGGACTGCTGTTCATTTCGGACGTTCATCGTTTATTTCCAAGCCTGCGCATTTCAAGGTGATGTAAAGAAGGCGGCTGTTGCGGCAAATTTATGCGCGTGTCGGGGGTGACGGGTCGCCCAGAGCGTGGCAAGGGCGTGGATAAAGAAGAAGCGGTCCGGGCCGAGGGGAGAGCGGGGCCCGGTTCGGCCGGCCGCCGCAAGGGATACCGTCCTGGCGCCCTGCGCCAGCGCTTGCGCAATGCCGTCAGTTCTTGGGTTCTTCTTCTTTGATGATCTGAAAGGCCATGTTGCCCTTGACCGTTCCGGAGATGCCCCAAAATTTCGTCACCCCGGCCAAGGTTACCTCAAGAAGCTCGTCTGTGTCCGTGTCCAGGAGGATCACGTCGCCTACCTTCATCCTCACAAGCTGGTTGCCGGTCAGGCGGGCGTTGCCGAAATGCACTTTCAGGTCAACCGGCGTCTCCAGCAACCGATCTTTAAGGCGTCCCATCCAGGCGTGGTCCACCTCGAGCCTTTCGGTCTGGAAGCTGGCATGCAGCTTTGAGCGGATCGGCTCGATCGTGGCATAGGGCAGGCACATCACCAAAGAACCGATGGCGGTTTCAAGCTCAACCTCAAAAGAGATGACAACCACAACGTCGCTGGGCGGCACAATGGCCGCAAACTGCGGGTTGATTTCAGAGCGGACCAGTTCAAGGCTCACGTCATGGACCGGGCGCCACGACTCTTCCATGTTTTCAAGGACGATCCTGACCACCCTTTCCACGATGGCCTGCTCAATACGGGTGAATTCGCGGCCTTCGATTTTGGGCTGGCTGCCCTGGCCGCCGAAGAAGTTTTCCACCAGGGCGAAAACCAGGCGGGCGTCGATGACGATGATGGCATTTCCCCGCAAAGGGTCCATCTTGAAAATATTGATGCTGGTGGGAACCGGCAGGGAGCGCATGAAATCGCCGAACTTGGTCATGTCGATCGACAAGGGGTTGAGCTCGACACGCTTGCGCAGGGCGTTGGACAAGGCGTTGGTGCAAAGACGCGAAAAACGGTCGTTGACTATTTCCAGAACCGGCATGCGGCCCCGGATGATCCTGTCCTGGTTGGCCAGGTCAAAGGGGACGATCCCCGAGTCATCCTCCGGGACGTCGGACTGCGTCTCGATGTCCCCTCCGGAAAGACCTCTCAACAGGGCATCGACCTCGTCCTGGGCAAGAATCTTGTTCATATTGCACCCTTAAACGATATTACTGAATCCTCAGTTCATGAGCCTTGCACACTAGCCGGAAATTGGCCCGGCGTCAAAAAAATATCCGGGCAAATGTTGTTTTGCAAAAATTGAACCAGGTTTGGGGCGCACCCCCAAGAGGCGCTGCCGGCGCGTCCGCTGTCACGGAATTTGCGCCATTACCCAGGCCTGCCGTCTTTTTGTCCAGGCCCATGCTCAGTTTGGACATCTGTTGAGCCGGGCCGCGCAGCCATTGGCGGACCATTTCGCAAGTTGCCTCCGGGTTTGCCTTTTGGGCTGTTTTGCGGCAAATTGTTGCTGTCTCAAAGCGCGATGCGCAAATATTTCCGGGAGGGCCTGATGGCCGACCTGCACAAAGAACTGGCCGATTTGTTCGGCTACAGAGAATTCAGACCCCACCAGGAAGGCGTTGTCCGCGCCATTTTGGGCGGGGGAGACTGCTTCACGGTCATGCCGACCGGGGGCGGGAAGTCCTTGTGTTTCCAGCTTCCGGCCCGGCTTATGCGCGGCGCCTGCGTTGTCGTCAGCCCCCTGATATCGTTGATGAAGGATCAGGTCGACGCGGCCAGGGGCACAGGGCTTAACGCGGCCACCCTGAACAGCCACAGCACGAGCGCGGAGAAAAACTACGCCTATCGTCTTTTGGCCGAAAACAGGCTCGACCTTTTGTACGTTTCCCCGGAGCGTCTGGGCGTCGAGGGCTTCCGGGAATATCTGAAAGGCGCGAACATCTCTTTTTTCGCGGTTGATGAGGCGCACTGCATCTCGCAATGGGGCCACGATTTCCGCCCGGACTATCTGGCCTTGTCCATGCTCGGCGAAGAATTTCCCGGCCTGCCCATTGCGGCCTTTACCGCCACAGCCACCCTGAAGGTGCAGCAGGATATCATTGCCAGGCTGAACCTTCGCAATCCTTATATGGTCAGGGCCTCCTTCGACCGTCCGAACCTGATCTACCAGGCCAGGCCCAAGGTCAACCTTCACAAGCAACTGTATGATTTCGTGAAGGAGCGGCCCGAGCATTCGGGAATCGTCTATCACACTACCAGGAAAGCCGTGGAGGAAACCGCGGAATTTCTGCAGTCAAAAAACATCAATGCCCTGGCCTATCACGCCGGGCTGCCGGATCAGGAGAGAATCCGCACCCAGGAAGCCTTTCGCCAGGACAAATGCCCGGTCATCGTGGCCACGATCGCCTTTGGCATGGGCATCGACAAACCGAACGTGCGCTATGTGGTGCACGCGGACCTGCCCAAGAGCATTGAGGGATATTATCAGGAAACCGGCCGGGCCGGGCGCGACGGCGAGCCGGCCGAGTGCATGTTGCTCTTCGGGCGCGGCGACATATTCCAACTGCTGCGCTTTGCCGACGGCATCGAGGACGAGCAGGCCGCGGATGCTGCCCGCAAGCAGGTCTACCAGATGCTGGACTATGCCCATGCCGGCCAATGCCGCAGAAAGCACATCCTGTCGTATTTCGGCGAGGAATATCCGGGCAAGAATTGCGCGGCCTGCGACTTTTGCAATGACGAAATTGAGTTCGAGGACGCGACCGTGTCGGCGCAGAAACTGCTTTCGGCCATGGCCAGAACCCAGTGCCGGTTCGGGGCGCGCCACGCGGTAAATATCGTCGTGGGCAAGGCCACGGGCCGCATACTTGACAACGGTCACGACAACCTGCCCACTTTCGGAGTGGGCAAAGACCGTCCGGCCGCATACTGGCACAGGGCAATGGACGCTGTCATTTCCCAGGGCCTGGCGGCGGTTCCCGAAGGCTCTGAATTTCCGATTCCGGTGATTACGGAAAAAGGCTGGGAGGTACTCAAGGGCAACCGTTCGTTTTCGCTGACCAAGGTTGCGGAAGAGGCCGTCAGGGTCAGGAAGAAGAGAGAGAAAAAACAGCGCATGGACGACAATCCGCTCTTCAACCTTTTACGCCTGGAGCGTTCAAGATTGGCCAAGGAGTCCGGAAGCCCGCCATACTCGATTTTCTCCGACCGCAGCCTGCGGGACATGGTTGAAAAACTGCCTCGAACCAAAGCTGAATTTCTGGAAATACACGGTGTGGGCGATCACAAGCTGCGGGCTTACGGACGGATCTTCCTTGGCATTATTGCGGATTGGCTGGAGACGAATCCGCAACCGGGCGAAAAATTCAAGCAAAAAGATGGTGGCGGTGAAGACGCTGGCCGCGGTTTTCTGGGCGACGATGCCGCCGCCGGCCAAAGACGCCCGCGCAAAAGGGCTTTAGCAAAGCGGGAGGGCTCCCCGGAACGAAGCGACTCCCGGCATGACACCCGGGAGGAGACCCTGCGCCTTCTGGAACAGGGCCTGAGCATAGACGAAGTGGCCGGGCAAAGGGGGTTGAAGAAGCTGACCATCATGATCCACATGGAGGAGCTCGCCCGCGATGGCCGGGAATTTGAGGCCGCCCGTTATATGGACCCGGGGCGATTTGAGAAGATGAGCGCGTATTTCAAGGCCTGCAACACCTTGAACCTGACCCCGGCGGTGGAATTGGCGAACAGGGATCTGCCTGAAGATGACGAGGCCCGTTTCTCCTATGAGGAAGCGCGCCTGGCCAGGATTATGCTTTGGGCGACGCAGGCCGCGAAATCAGGAAGCGCGCCGGATTAACGGCCGGACAAATGCCGTTGCTCAAACGGTTGCGGCGTGGACGCCTCAGGAAACAACAAGCCAGTATAGCCAGGCCATCAGGGCCAGGCTGACGATTCGGCAGGACTGGCTTATCAGGACCAGTCGCATGGCGAGGCCTGGGCCGAAATATCCGGCATAGGACGGGAATTGATGGCGAACGAGCCGCATCGGGGAGGAGAGGATGTTCCCGATCAAAAGAGCCAGGATGACAACCGGGGGCTCCAGGGCCTGCCCCTGCATGAGCGAGGCGGCGGCGGAAAAGGCCGCCCCTGATTCGGCCGCCAGGTTGAGGACAACGATGCCCACAGCCTCGGCCGGAAGTACGGTCAGAAAGGCAATATGGCGAGTGAGAAAGCCTTCGGCCTGGGCGAACCAGCCGGCTTTCTGGGCTGCGTAGATCAGGCAGTATATGGGGATGGTGAAGACGAGCAGTTTGAAAAGCCTCTTGCGCCAGCGCGAGAAGCCTTTGCGAAAAGCCCCCTTCCAGTCGCGGCGCAAGCCTGGCCCGCCGCCCGGCGCCGGCGTTGCCGCATCCCCATCCAACAAGGCCTGGGAAGCCGCAAACGCCTGGCGGCCGCCAGCGCAAGCGCGCGTTTCCTCCCCGGCGGCCGCCACTGTTTTTCCGCAGGCATGAAAGGCATTTTCCGCCGCTTGCGGCATGATCCCCGCCGCGTGGCTTTCAGCCAAATCCCCTGCCTTGTCCTTGCGCGTTGGCAGCCACAGCCTGGCCACAACCAGTGTGCCGAGCGTGCGCAACCCGGCAGCGCAAAAGGTCAGCCCCACATAGACAAAGGCGTATTTTCCGAGAAAGGCCCAGGCCAGGGAAAAAACTGTCGGCAAATGTACCAGGTAGGCCGGAGAGCTGTTGAACAGATTGGACAAAACCATCTCCAGCCGCTTCATCTTGCCTTGGGCATAAGCCTCGGCCAAAAGCGCATTGGCTGTTGAAGGCGAAAAGAAAGCCAGGGCGAAAGATGCCCCGGCCTCAGACGACAGCCGCCCCGCCCTGACCAGGGGGGCGGCCAGCCTGGCCATGAAGTTGGTCCAGTTCATGGCCTCTATCAGGGACGCCGCCAGAAGCCCGAGCGACATGGTCAGGAGCAGCCGCCCAAGGGGCAATGCCAGGTCATAAAAAAGCCCGGCCAATGAAAACGAAGCCCCGTCCATCATCAACTGCACCTGTCACGCCTTGTCTGCACACCCAACGCTTCATCATTCCTCGCCTTCGTCGGGTTCTTTTTTGTATTTACAGGTTTTTTCGGGGCAGACGATCCAGGTTTTGCCGCGGGTTGTTTTGAGGGCCAGGACCGGGCTTTCGCACACCGGGCAGACGCCTTTTATGGGGTAGTCCCAAAGGGCGTAGTCGCATTGGGGATAGCGGTTGCAGGAATAGAATATCTTGCCCCGGCGGCTGCTTTTTTCGACCAGTTCGCCCTGGCCGCAGCGGGGGCAGGGAACTCCGGTTGAGAAGGGTTCGGCGTGCTTGCAGTCAGGGTAGCCGCTGCAGGCGATGAAGCGGCTGCCGGTGCGGGCGCGCTTTATGACCATGTCCTTGCCGCATTCCGGGCAGGGGCCGACGACCTGGGCTTCCTGCTTTTCGCGCTCGGTGATGTGGACTTCGCCTTTTTCGTCCTTTTCAAAGTTGCTGGTGAAGGTGCAGTCGGGGTAGCCGCTGCAGGCCAGGAACGGACCGGCCTTGCCGAATTTGATGACCGTGTCCTTGCCGCAGTCCGGACAGGGCAGGCCCGAGGGGCGTCCGCCCTTGACCGAGCGTATGGCCTTGGCCGCTTTGGCCAGGGTGGGGTTGAATTCCTCGGTGAAGGAATTCAGCAGATCCACCCAGTTCTCATTGCCGTCGGCGACTTTGTCGAGCTGCTCTTCCATCTGGGCGGTGAAGCCGACGTCCATGAGATCGTGGAAGTTTGCCGTGAGAAGCTCGCTGACCACTTCGCCAAGGTCCGTGGCCGCGAAATGCTTTTCCTCAAGCCGGGCGTAGTCGCGGTCCTGAAGGGTGGCGATGATGCTGGCGTAGGTTGAAGGACGGCCGATGCCCTTTTCCTCCATCTCGCGCACCAGGGAGGCCTCGGTGTAGCGCGGCGGGGGCTGGGTGAATTTTTGCTCCTTTTCCAGCTTTTCGAGCTTGAGTTCCTGGCCCTTGCTCAGGGCCGGCAGGTCGACCACGTCGTCCTCGCTCTTCTGAGGGGAGAGAATATAAAACCCGGGGAAGAGAACGCGCTCGCCCTTGGCTCTGAATTCAACCTTGTCGCAGTTGATGGTGACGACAGTGTCTTCGACTTTGGCCCCGGCCATTTGGGAGGCCAGAAAGCGCATCCAGATGAGCTTGTAGAGCTTGTACTGCTCGGCGGTGATCTGGTTTTTAATGGAATCCGGGGTGATGCTTGCGTCAACCGGCCTTATGGCTTCGTGGGCGTCCTGGGCGCTGCCCTTTGTTTTAAAGACGCGCTGCCTGGACGGGTAATAGTCCTTGCCCCATTGGGCGATGATGAACTCCTTGGCGGCGTCGGCGGCTTCTTTCGAGATGCGGACCGAGTCGGTACGCATATAGGTGATAAGGGCGGTTGTGCCCAGATCATCCAGGTCGACCCCTTCATAAAGGCGCTGGGCCACGGTCATTGTCTTTTTGGCGGTGTAGCCCAGGCGCTGGTTGGCGGCCTGCTGGAGCGAGGAGGTGATGAAGGGCGGAGGAGGGGTTCTTTCCTTTTCCTTGACCGCGACGTCTTCCACGACAAAGGGCTTTTTGGCCAGACGTTTTTCCAGGGCCAGGGCGCTTTTTTCGTTGCCGATCGCGGCTTTTTTGCCGTCGATCTTGTTGAGGTCCGCCCTGAACGGGGGAGGGGATCCGGCGAGCAAAAAGGCCTTGAAGAGCCAGTATTCCTCGGGAACAAATGCGCGGCGCTCATTCTCGCGGTCCACAATCATGCGCAGGGCGACCGATTGAACCCGGCCGGCCGAGATGCCGCGCTTGACCTTGTTCCAGAGCAGGGGGGAAATCTTGTAGCCCACGAGGCGGTCCAGGACGCGTCTGGCCTGCTGGGCGTCAAACAGATTTTTGTCCAGCGGGCGGGGAGACAAAAGGGCGTCTTTCACCGCTTTGGGGGTGATTTCGTTAAACTGGATGCGGCTGATGTTTTTGTTGTCTTCCTCAATCAGGGCGGCGACGTGCCAGGCAATGGCCTCGCCTTCGCGGTCCGGGTCGGGGGCGAGATAGACGTGGTCGGCCTTGGCGGCTGCGGCTTTAAGCTTTTTGACCACATCCTCCTTGCCCTGGATGACCTCGTACTGGGGGGTGAAGTTGTTCTCCTCGTCAACCCCCAGCACTTTTGAGGGCAGGTCGCGCACATGGCCGACACTGGCTTCAACGGCGTATTTCTTGCCGAGAAACTTGCTTATGGTCTTAACCTTGGCGGGGGACTCAACTATAATCAAATCTTTGCCCATTTTTTTCTCCCTGATATTGGGACAGCCGGACCAGCCTGGTTCGGCCATTTATATGGAAGCGTTTTTCGCGCGTTCCTCTGAGGTTTGAAAAGGGCCGGGGCGTCCCGGCAGGAAAGATAATAAGGCCTCGCTTCAGCATGGCAATGGATGAACGGCGCATGCGCCTGTTCAGGCCCGAAATTTATTTGGCGCCAAGCCCTGATCCCGGTGGCGGTCATGCCAGCCGCTCACTTTTTTCAGCAGCCTGACCGCCGGCGCGGCAAAGCCGAAATTGACGGCCTCTGCCGCCAGTTTTTCCGCGAAATCTTGTGAAACAACGTCCTGGAGGTGCAACTCGACCATGCCCGGCTGATTCATGGGGCCGAAGAGGCGCAGCCTGTAATCAGGCAGGAGCGTCTGGCCGAACGCTCCGTCCGGTTCCTGGCGCATCAGCCCGTCCATACGCCTTTCCGCCTTGCCCAGGGCATCCAGGGTCTTTTCGCTGGCTGGAATCTGGTAGGCGAATCTGGTCAAGAGACAGGGCCTGGCTTTTTGCTCCGGCTCTTCCAGGCCGAGCTTTTCGCCAATGCGCCGGATGTCGTCCTTGGTGATGCCGCAGACCGCCAGGGGAGACCATGCCCCGTATTCGGCCAGGGCCCGCATCCCGGGTCTGAATTGCTCGAAATCATCGGCGTTGCTGCCGTCGCACAGGGTCGGCGGGCGCCTTCCGGTTTGGCTGGGGCCGGGTTCCGTTCCGGCCCCAGCGCGTTTTTCAGGCGGCCCGGTCAGGCCGTCCGGCAATCCTGGCCCGTCTTTCCAGGCCGGGCAGCAGGGCAGCCCGGAGCATAAAGCCGCCCCGGAAGCGTCCATGATGGCCTCAACAAACATTTTCTTGCAGTGATAACACCGTTCCGTCCCATTTTCAGCCACCGCCGGCTCAGCAAGGACATTGACGGGCAGGCAGGTTATGTCGATTCGGTGCGAGACGGCCCAGGCCTTGGCCTTCTCTGTTTCCTCGGTTGAGATATGCGGGCCGCTGATGTGGTACAGGTGCAGGTCCACATCGGCGCTTTGGGCCGCAAATGCGAGAAAGCGGCTGTCCAGGCCGCCGGAATACGCCAGGGCAACGGGCGACAGCCTCTTGAGCAGAGCGAGCAGTTCGTCAAGTTTCGGCTCTGTGGGCGCGGCTGTTGTCAAGGTTCGTTTCCTTGCGTTTTCAGGGGTGTTTCACCGGAGCCCTGGATATTGTATGTCTTCAGCTTGCGGTAAAGGTAGCTGCGCTCAAGGCCGATGGCCTCGGCCAACCGGCTGATGTTGCCGCCGTATTCCTCAAGCTTGGCGGCCAGAAAATGCGCCTCAAAGGCGCTGCGGGCCGATTTGAAATCCGCCGGGAGTTCCTGGGGAAGGGCGAAGGCGCCGCCGGCGTCGTCGCCGGCGCCTTGCTTTGCGTATTCATCGGCTGTGTCGCCGCGCTTTTTTGCGGCAAAGGCCCCTGGCAGCAGGCATTGGTCGGAGGACACGTCGTTCAGGCAAGGCGCGCCTTTGGCCAGGGCGTTTTGAAATTCCGGCGGCATAAGCTCAAGCGCCACTTCGCACCCGGAATGAAGGATGAGCATGCGCTCGATAAAGTTGCGCAACTCGCGCACATTGCCCGGCCAAGGGTAAGCCAGGATGGCGTCACGGGCGCGCTCTGAAAAACGCATGGGGGCAAGCCCCAAATCCTGGGCCAGGGTGGCGGTGAAAAAGTCGGCCAGCAAAAGCGCGTCGCGGTCCCTTTCCCTCAAGGGGTGGACATACAGGGGAAAGACTTTCAGCCTGTAATAAAGGTCTTCCCGGAACTCGCCGGCCTTTATGGCTGCCTCAAGGTTTTTGTTTGTGGCCGCAATGACCCGCACGTCCGCGTGCATGGTCCGGTTGCCGCCCACGCGCTCAAATGTCTTTTCCTGGAGAATGCGCAGAATTTTCGCCTGGGTCTTCAGGCTCATGTCGCCGATTTCATCCAGGAACAGGGTGCCCTGGTTGGCCATTTCAAATTTGCCGACCTTTAAGGAATCCGCGCCGGTAAAGGCCCCTTTTTCATGGCCGAAGAGCTCGCTTTCGATCAACTCCTCGGGTATGGCCGCGCAGTTGACGGCCACTAGGGGCATGTCCTTGCGGTTGCTGGACAAATGCACGGACCGGGCGACAAGCTCCTTGCCGGTGCCGTTTTCGCCGGTTATTAGCACCCAGGTGTCAAGAGGGGCGACCCGGCCGATCTGCTCGCGCAATTGGACCATAACCGGGGAAGAGCCCATGGGGCTGTTGGTGGCCACGCCGTCCAGGCGTTCCCGGAGATCCGTGTTTTCGCGGCGCAGGGCGGACAGCTCAAGAGCCCTTTCGGCGCTTAGCAGCACCTTTTCAAGAGACAGGGGCTTTTCTATAAAGTCGTGCGCGCCCTTTTTTATGGCCGTGACCGCTGTTTCAATGGTGCCGTGGCCGGAAATCATCACCACCGGCAAAAACGGATACTGGGCGTGAATGATCTCCAGGGCCTTGATGCCGTCCATGCCCGGCAGCCAGATATCCAGAAAGACCAGATCGGTGCGCTCGCCCTCAAGAAAGGCCACGCCGTCCTCGGCGTTTGGGGCCTCGTAAACAGTATACCCCTCGTCTTCGAGAATGCCCCGCAAAGAGGCGCGGATGTCTTGCTCGTCGTCGATGATCAGGATATGTTTGGCCATAGTTGGAAAAGCTCCGAAAATACACGGCTTGGCGCCGGGCGTGGTCGCTCTGGCTACGCAGCGCGGCGGTTGCTCGTGAATAAATTTGGCTTTTATCTCTCAATAGTTATTTGGAACCAGGCCTTGGCCGGTTCACAACAAATTATATTACTACAGGCAAGATTGGAGCTTGGTCAAGGATAAAGGCAAAATGCCCGTGGGGCCATTTTTTGCTTGCCTACAACGGTGGCATCTGGCAGTGACAGCTTATCTTTCTTATCTTTAAGTTTGCTTATTCAGGAGAAAACAATGTCAACTGAGCAACTATGCCCGTGCGGTTCTGGAAAGGCGCTTGAGCAGTGCTGCGGCCCCATTCTCGCCGGAACAGCCCAGGCCAGGACGCCCGAGGAGCTGATGCGGGCCCGGTTCACCGCCCACAGCCAGAGCAATTATGATTTTCTCGTGGAGTCGGTCCATCCCGACCACCGGGAAGACTTGAATACCGAAGAGCTTTCTCAGTGGTCCGGAAACATCACCTGGGACAGGATCGAGGTTCACAGCGCCTCACCCGGCGAAACAGATGACGACGGACTGGTTTCTTTTACCGCTCACTACCAAATCAAGGGCAAGCCGCAGTTTATGCGCGAGGACGCCGCCTTCAAGCGCGTCGACGGCAAATGGTACTATGTGGACGGCGAAATCCAGGGCCATGAGCCATATGTCAGAGACACCCCCAAAGTGGGCCGCAACGAGCCGTGCCCGTGCGGCAGCGGGAAAAAGCACAAGAAGTGCTGCGGGGCGTGATAGATGTCTGTGGCCGGGGTAGTCAGGGCGGTTCGCCGTTTTTGCCTGGCCTGCCAGGGAGGCAGCCCGGCCTCTGTTTCGTCCTGCCTGGACGTGGGCTGTCTGTTTTACCCGGTGCGCGGCGCCAGGGCCGAGCCTGAGGACAAAGAGGGGAGTTTTGCCGCCAAAGAGGCGGCTGGAACTTGTCCGGAGACTGGCAACTCCGTTGAGCCGGCGCCTGGCGCCATGAATGGGCCCAGCCCCTTGCGTCTGGTCCGCGGCTATTGCCTGGGCTGCGCCGGATCCCGGCTGGAGGTCCGCGAATGCGGAGCCAGAGACGGCTGCCCGCTGTGGTCGTACCGCTTCGGAGTCCGTCCGTCCACGTTCAGAAGGGTAAGCTCCCGGCTGAGGAAAGAGAGGCAATCTCTGAAGCTGCCCGGTCTTTAAATCCTTTTTGCCTTTGAGCTGCTTGCAGATGGGCAGGGGTTGCCCGCAAGCAGCTTTGGCAAGGGCTTGAGACAAGATCTTGCCGGACTGTGGACACTGCGCCATCACCCATCGCGCACGGCGCTGCGCGGTCATTCCGGCGGATTATGCTGGTGGTTTCAGAATATGAAAAGTCCGCGTCAACTTTGAAGCCGACGCGGACCGTAAATGGGGCGAATGAGGAGGCTTGAACTCCCGACCCCTTGGGCCACAACCAAGTGCTCTGCCAACTGAGCTACATCCGCCATGCGAAGATGATTCTCTTATATCAGGGCGGTGCGGTTGGTCAAGCAGATTTTAAGAAAAGGCCGGGGCCGCGACATTTCAAATTCGCGCTCCGCCACGCAAACTCCCAGCAACTGCAGAGTCTGTCCCGGGCTTGACCCAAGGCCGGGACAACAAGCGCGAAAGCCTGTGCGCCATGCCGAACACCGCCCCCCATGCCGATTCCTCCCCCGGCCCGGAAAGCCGGGGCTCCCCCCTGCTTCGGCGGTATGCCGTCAAGCTCTTGTCCAATGCGGCCACAATGCCCCTGTATCTCCTGCTGGAGGTGATTTTGCCAAGGGCGCTGGGGCCGGCCGGATACGGGGACTATTCCTTCATCACCGGCCTGTTCCAGCAGTTGACCGGTTTTCTGGATATGGGCACGTCGACTTGCTTGTCAACATCCCTGGCCAAGTCGCCTGGCGATTTCAGGCTGGCCGCATTCTACGCGAGGGTGGCCGGTTTGATGCTGGGACTGTGCCTTGCGGCCGGTCTTGTCCTGTGGGCGCCGCTTGTCGGTTCCTTTGTGCTGCCCGGTGTTCCCGGGTGGATGATCCTTCCGGCCGCGCTGTGGGGCTTTTTGTTTTGGGCAAGCCGCGTGGCCCGCGCCATGAACGATGCCCTGGGAATCACCACTCAGAGCGAGTTGGTGAGGATCGGCGTAAATCTGTTCTCGGTTCTGCTTATCATCGTGCTTTTTTACGGCGGCTGGTTGAGCATGGGCGGCCTGTTCGCCCAGCAATACCTGACGATGGCCCTGCTTTTGTCCGGCTTCATCCTGACCATGTCCAGGGTCTGGCCCGTCCGCCGCTGGTCCCTGAGCCGCCGGGACTTTTCAGGAATTGCCGGGAAGTTCAGGGCGTACAGCGCGCCCTTGTTCGTCATCGCCCTGACCACCGCCCTTGGCGCGTTCGCAGACCGCTGGGTGCTGCAATATTTCAACGGCAGCGAGGAGCAGGGTTTTTTTTCGCTTTCAGCCAAAATCAGCGCCGGTTGCTTTCTCTTTGTATCGCCCATGATCCCGCTCTTGCTCCGGGAATTGTCCATAGCGCACGGCCGGGGTGATGCCGGGGCCATGGCCGGTCTTCTGGGGCGGGTCGCGCCAAAGCTCTACACAGTTTCCGCCTGGTTGTGCTGTTTTACGGCTGTTGA
The DNA here is from genome assembly GCA_031551565.1 of Desulfovibrionaceae bacterium. Taxonomy (GTDB): domain Bacteria; phylum Desulfobacterota; class Desulfovibrionia; order Desulfovibrionales; family Desulfovibrionaceae; genus Frigididesulfovibrio. The sequence goes on from JAVBNM010000038.1 coordinate 35,426, forward strand.
GGCGGCAATGGTTGTGCGCCTCTTCGGCGGTCAGTCTTTTGCGAGCGCCCTCTGGCCGGCCAGGATTATGGCCTTTTTCCCCCTGCATCTCGTTTATCTTCAGGCGGCTTCAGCGGTCTTTTACGCTATGGCCGAAACAGCCAGACTGCGGAACCTGACGGTCATTTTTTACGTTGGCGGCATGATTCTGTCCTGGTTTTGCGTCGCCCCGGCCGGTTTTGCCGGTTTGGGGCTGGGGGCGGCCGGACTGGCCGGCAAGATGGTGCTGGTGCAGTTGGCTATGTCTGTTTTTCTGCTGAAGTGCTGCCAGCAGCTAACCGGTTTCAGGCTCGGCCGCAACTTGGCCCACCAGGCGCTTTGCGTGGCTCTGTTTCTGGCCGCCGCCGCCCTGGCCAGGGCGGGTACGACGGAGTTCTGGCCACTGCCTGGCCTGGAAGGCGCGGACAGTTACGCGCGCTTTGTGCTTTCCGGCTTCATCTATACCGTGCTGTGCGCCCTGATCGGGCTTTGCTTTCCCTTCAGCGCAGGGAGCGACAGGGCGGAACTGGCGGTTTTTTTTGCAAAAATTTTCCGAAAAACACGTTCTTAATTCACACAGTGCTGCCACGGCGCCAAGGCCGCGCCCCTTTGGTTCTCCCCCCGGGGTGATTTTTCCGAATCTCAGGCAACTCTTTGTTTACATACTTCTATATTCATAATAATTAATTCATAGGCTGGCCCTGACGACAGCTTCCGTCGTTTTGCGGATTCGTGGATTATGGTCCGGCCATATTCAGAAATCGCTTTCCGGACCATCCGCGGCCCTCAAGGAGATTTCATGAGCGTCAAGATTATCTGGCACGGACACGCCAACTTCCAAATCATCGGCACAGGCTTCAATGTGCTGATTGATCCCTTTTTCACTCACAATCCCAAGGCCGTCGTGGATTGGAAGGATATCGAACCGCCCGATCTGGTCCTGGTCACGCATTTGCACGGCGATCACGAGGGCGATGCGGTTGAAATCTGCAAGAACACCGGGGCAATGCTCGGATGCGTGGTAGGGGCGGCCGGGGTGCTTCATGAGAGAGGAGTCCCTGAGGCGCAGATAGTGAACGGCATCGGCTTTAATATCGGCGGCACCGTCAGGCACAAGGGCGTAAGCGTCACCATGACCGAGGCATTTCACACCACCGAGGCCGGAGCGCCCACAGGCTTTATCGTCACCCTGCCCGGCGGTTTCACCATCTACCATGCCGGCGACACGGGCATATTCAGCAACATGCAGACATGGGGCGAGCTTTACCAGATAGACCTGGCCCTTCTGCCCATTGGCGGGGTTTTCACCATGGATGCCCGCCAGGCTGCCAGGGCGGCCAAGATGCTTGGGGCCGGGAGTTGCATCCCCATGCATTGGGGCACATTCCCGCTGCTGGCTCAGGATACGGACGAGTTTGAGGCGCTGCTCGGCAAGGCCTGCCCGGAATGCAGGTTTATCCGGGCCGAGCCGGGGCAGCCGCTGGCCTTGTCCTGAGAAAAGGCGGCGGGGAGAGCCGGTCTTTTCCGGCGGCGGAACGGCCATAACCGTTCAGGAGCGGTCGTTTTTGAATTTCTTGTTGAATTGTTTTTTTGAAACGACGCCGATTTCCGGCGCTCGTCCACCTCGGCTTTTGCTGTAACATTTCGGTTTATTTTGAGGATGCTATTTTACCATGAGTACCCGTTTTGACGAATTAGGCCTTTCCAGGGAAATATTGAAAGCAATTGAAGACATGGGCTTTGAGGAGCCCACGCCCATCCAGGCCCTGGCAATCCCGCATCTTATGGCCGGAAGCGACATCATCGGCCAGGCCCAGACCGGCACAGGCAAGACCTCGGCCTTCGGCATCCCGGTGCTTGAGCGCATAGATCCCCGCAGCAAGGGCATTCAGGCCATTATCTTGTGCCCGACCCGCGAGCTTGCCATCCAGGTGGCCGAAGAACTTGGCACGCTGGCCGCGCACAAGCGGGGTGTTTTGGTCTTGCCGGTATACGGCGGCCAGCCCATTGAAAGGCAGTTCAGGGGGCTTGAGCGCGGGGCGCAGATTGTCGTGGGCACGCCGGGCCGGGTGATGGACCACATGAAACGCGGCACCATCCAGCTTGATTCGTTGCTTATGGCGGTCCTGGACGAAGCCGACGAAATGCTCGACATGGGGTTTCGGGACGACATCGAGGAGATCTTGAGCGTTGCGCCGAGCGGGTGCCAGCAGGTCTTTTTCTCAGCGACAATGCCTCCGGCGATCATGCAGCTTGCCCGAAAGTATCTGAACAATCCGGAAGTCCTCAAGATAACCCAGCGCCTTTTGACTGTTCCGGGCATTGAGCAGGTCTACTACGAGTTGCGTTCCCACCAGAAAATGGACGCCCTTGGCCGGGTTCTTGACTCACAGGGCCTGCGCCGGGTGCTTGTGTTTTGTTCCACCAAGCGGGGCGTGGACGAGTTGACCGCCCACCTGCTGGCCAGGGGCTATCAGGCCGACGGCCTGCACGGCAACCTTGCCCAGACCCAGCGCGACCGGGTAATGGGCCGTTTCCGCAGCGGCGGAGTGGACATCCTGGTGGCCACCGACGTGGCCGCGCGCGGTATCGACGTTGACGATGTCGACGGCGTGATCAACTACGACATCCCCAACGACGTGGAGAGCTACGTCCACCGGATCGGCCGCACGGGCCGGGCCGGCCGGGCCGGCAAGGCCTTTACCTTCGTCACCCCCAGGGAAACCTACAAGCTGCGCGACATCATGCGCTACACCAAGGCCAAGATTTCCCACAGCCAACTGCCGACCTTGAACGACGTGGTGGCCATCAAAACCGCCCGCCTGCTGGATGGTGTGCGGGTCACCATGGAAGAGGGAGCGCTCGAGCGCCATGTGGGGCTGATTGAATCCTTTCTCGACGAGTGCGACTGCACCAGCATGGACATGGCGGCCGCGCTTCTCAAGCTGCTCATGAAAAAGGAGTTTGGCGAAGAGCAGGAGGAGGAAAAACAACCCCAGGGCAAGCGCAGGAAAGAAGACTCAAGCCACTCCGGCAGCGGCGTGGCCAGACTGTTTTTCAACGTGGGCAGCAAGATGCGCGTCGCCCCCAAGGATCTGGTCGGCGCTATTGCCGGCGAGACCGGCATGCCGGGCAAGCGGATCGGCGCGATAGAGATCCATGACCGTTTTTCATTCGTGGAAATTCCCGAAGACATGGCCGACGAGGTCATCAGGATCATGAACGGCTGCCAGATCAGGGGCTACAAGGTGGCGGTCGAGATTGCCACGCCGAAGCATTGACAAGATATGGCCCGCCGATCCAATATGCCTGTGCTTTCTTGTTGTCGCTGTCGTCTTGCCTGTGGATGCGCCGGGCTTCAGGCTTGTGCTGTGGTTATGTGCCTTCCGGCCGCAGGGCCGCTGAACGAAATTGCGGTTAACCGCTATAAGGAGCTGTTTGATGCTTAGATCTTTCTTCCTGACCTTATGTCTGGTTCTGGCTTCCACCGTGGCTTTTGCCGAGGAAGTCACGCTGGTTGTCGCCCACGACGCCACTTGGCCTCCCATGGAATTTATTGACGCCAACAAGCAAATCGTCGGCTACTCCGTAGACTATATTGACGCCGTCGCCAAAGAAGCCGGCTTCAAGGTCGTGCATAAAAGCGTGGCCTGGGACGGCATCTTCGCCGGCCTTCCCAACAAAAAGTATGACGTCATAGCTTCTTCCGTAACCATAACCGAAGAACGCGCCAAACAGATGGACTTCAGCATCCCCTATTATGAAGTCAAACAGGCCGTGGTTGTCCCCAAAGACAGCACCGCGACCGACATGTCCGCTTTCAAGGGCAAGACCCTCGGCGCCCAGATCGGCACGACCGGCTACATGGCCATAAAGCGCGCTGAAGACGTCACCGCCAAATCCTATGACGAGATCGGCCTGGCCATGGAAGACCTTTTCAACGGACGACTTGACGGCGTGGTGTGCGACGACCCCACCGCCGCAAACTACATCCTTGAAAACAAGAACTACGCTGAAACGATGAAGCTGGCCTTCATCATTCCGGCCGACGTTCCCGAATATTACGGCTTTGCCGTGGACAAGGGCAACACCCAGGCCCTTGATCTGCTCAACAAGGGCATCAAGGCCGTCAAGGAAAAAGGCATCCAGGACCAGATCCGCAAGAAGTGGATGCCGGGTTCCTGATCTCCTTGCTCGGTTTAAAAGTATGTTTCGCGACAAAGGCCGGACTGGTTCATACTCGCCGGCCTTTGTCCGCTGAATGCCTCATGTTCTAAAAATGGAGTCAAAGGACGGACCGCCCGCGGTTCCTCCTTTTTTCCGTTTCCAGCCAAGTGCGCGATAGAGACTGCTATGCAAGAACAACCCCAGGTACGCATTGAAATATCAGATGGCGCGTCCATCCCGGATCCGAAAGACAAGCGGATTTTCACCGCCTGGCGGATAAGCATGGTGCTGGCTATCTTCCTGATCATCTACCTGTGCTTTCTGGAGCCGACGGTCTACTGGCGCTTGCTGCAACTGCTGCCGGAGGGGATCTTCGTCACCTTTGGCGTCACCATATCGGCCATCACCCTGGCCTTGCCTCTGGGATTGCTCGTTGGCTTTGGCCGGCTGAGCAAAAACAGGCTGGTCAACCTGGTCACATCCACTTATGTGGAAGTGATCCGGGGCATTCCCCTTTTGGTCCAGCTTTTTTACATCTACTACGCCCTTGGCAGAATCATCAAGGTGCCGGATTATATAGCGGCCATCCTGGCCATGAGCTTTTGCTACGGCGCCTATATGGGCGAAGTGTTCAGAGCCGGCATCAGCGCGATCAGCAAGGGGCAGAGCGAGGCGGCCAGATCTCTTGGCTTCAACCGCACGCAGACCCTGTTTCTGGTCATCCTGCCCCAGGCCTGGCGGACGATCCTTCCCCCGGTCGGCAACGAGTTTATCGCCATGCTCAAGGATACCTCCCTTATATCCATCCTGGCCGTATCCGACCTGCTCAGGACCGGCAGGGAATTTGCCGCCGAGTCCTTTTACTATTTTGAGACCTACACCATGGTCGCCCTGATCTACCTTGTGATTACCCTGATCCTGTCAAAAGGGGTGAGCATCATGGAGGCCAGGCTTTCATACTACGATCGCCGTTGAGCAAGCCGCGCGGTTCGCGCGGCACAGGGCGTTTGGGGACACAGCAAGAGAAATTTCGGGGAGCATCAGGGAGAGTTGCGAAAATGAAGACATCTGACCAGCCCATCATAAGCATGCGCAACGTGCACAAGTTCTACGGGCAGGTGGTTGCCTTGAACGACGTATGCATAGACATATATCCGGGCGAGAAGGTGGTAATCTGCGGACCGTCCGGGTCGGGGAAAAGCACGCTTCTTCGCGCCATCAACCGGCTTGAATCCGTGGATCTCGGCAGCATCGTTGTTGACGGGTTTGACATGCTCGACCCCAAGATCGACATCAATGCCGTGCGTCAGGAATTGGGGATGGTCTTCCAGAGCTTCAACCTTTTCCCGCACATGACAGTGCTAAAAAACCTCATTCTGGCCCCGATGAAGCTTCGCAAGACCCCTAAAGCGCAAGCCATTGAACAGGCCATGCGCCTTTTGACGAAGGTGGACATAAGCGACAAGGCCCATGTCTACCCGGCGATGCTTTCGGGCGGGCAGCAGCAGCGGGTGGCCATTGCCAGAGCCCTGGCAATGAACCCCAAGATAATGCTTTTTGACGAGCCGACCTCGGCGCTTGACCCGGAAATGATCGGCGAAGTGCTTGACGTTATGACCAACCTGGCCAAGGAAGGCATGACCATGGTCTGTGTAACCCACGAGATGGGCTTTGCCAGGGAAGTGGCCGACCGGATCGTTTTCATGGATCAGGGCCAGATCATCGAGCAAAGCGCGCCCGGCCCGTTCTTCAACAACCCCGAGCATCCTCGCCTGCAGCGGTTTTTGAAACAAATTCTCTGATTTGCCTGCCAGAAGCGTGGGCCTGCCACTGGAATCATTTTGCCGCTCAGACCAGCCTTGCAAGCGCGCCTGGTTTTGTCAGGCTCTTTTGCTGTTGTCCGACAAATTTGCTTGACAGTCATTTATCCATACAATAAAAACGGTGATTGCCGATTGCGCGGCGGCCAGGGCCGCTATTCGAAATCGGCCTGGAGAGGTGTCCGAGTCGGCCGAAGGAGCTCGCCTGCTAAGCGAGTATACGGGCTTAAACCTGTATCGAGAGTTCAAATCTCTCCCTCTCCGCCAGAATTTAGTTTCAGTTTATCCAAGAAAGACCGGAAATCCCTATACAGAAAGGATTTCCGGTCTTTCGTTTGTCCGGGTTCGGCTGGAAAAATCCACAGAAAGCCCCACTTTTTGGGGGTACTTCTGGGGGTATGTAATCCCTTGCCAGGAGCAATACCCCCCCCATGCCCCTCACAGATCCGCCATTCGCGGCGCAAAGCCTCCCGCTGACAAACCGGGCAAGCCCCAGAAACTCTTTGACGGCAACGGACTTTTTCTTTTCGTCGCTCCCAGCGGCGCCGGGCAATGCGCAAATCAAAACAAGCAATGCCCTCTTCCTTCTCCTCTTCCATCTCCTTCTCCAGATCCTGCTCCCATTCCTGTTCCTTCTCCTGCCCCGAAGGGGCATTCACAAAAAACGCCTGCGGCGTTGGCTGAAGATTCCGAAGCCTACCGTCTGGCCGTCCTGATGCGCGATACGCTGAAAATCAACGTGCCGACCCTCAAGGAGCCGGATCTGCAAACGTGGGCGCGGAGCTTCAACGTGGCCTTACGCAACGACGAGCGCATGGCGGAAGCACATTTCGTGGCCGAGGTCATCAAGTGGGCCTGTTCCGACACATTCTGGCGGGCCAACATCCAAAGTCCGGATAAGCTGCTGAAACAGTTCGACCAGCTCACGGCCAAAATGGAAGGCGAGGCGGGAAAGGCCCGTACAGCGCCGAAAACCGGAAAATGGGAGTTCATGCGGAAGGGCGCGTTGAAAACAACCAGGTGGCAGGGAGAGGAGTAAAACGGCTGCTTTTTTGGTGGTAACCGACTCAAAAGGTAAAAAAATGGTTGTGCGTCTTTATGGTATTGATTGCCCAGAAGGAAATCAGGGTTTCGGAACGGATGCGCGGCAACTAGCCTACGACATGACCTATAACCAGACACTCAAACTGGATTTGCTATATAGAGACAGCTATTGTCGGAGCGTCGCGATTGTGCGGTTCCAAGATAATACAACTCTCCAAGAAAAATTGCTTAGAATTGGCGCTGGCTGGGTATCTCCACGTTACTGCGTGCGCCAAGAATGTGTGGCATGGGAAAAGTCTGAGCGCGCGGCAAGAGAATTGAAGATCGGTTTATGGGAGGCCCCACATCCCATTCCTCCGTGGGAGTGGAGAAAAGAAATCCGCAGCCGATGACGCCCCATCGCCAATTGGATACTGATTAGAGTTGGTTTTCAGAGGTATCTTTGTTACTGTTCCTTGTGTTTTGCGCTGAGTGAACCCCACTGGGAGGATACATGGAAGAATCTGCTTCTGCGTCGAAAACTGCCGAAATCATGAAGGAATCGCTTATTACAATGGCTCTGGAATCATGGAGATTTGGCAAGGTGTTTGAGCGAGTTCTGATGAAGCTCGATGCTGGGGAACAAGGCCGATATTCAAGCCAACTTCGATGGTTTACAAAAAAAATAGAAGAGTCATTGGCGCAAGTTGAACTTAGAATTGTCAATGTTGAAGGTCACCCTTTTGATCCTGGTATCGCTGCTACACCTCTAAATATCGATGACTTCGATGCAAAAGATCTCCTGGTAATTGACCAGATGCTTGAGCCAATCATTATGGGGAAAGATGGTTTGGTTAAGACGGGAACAGTCACGTTACGGAAGGTTGAATCATGAATACTTTTGTTGGCATTGACCTTGGAACGACTAATAGTTCCATTTGCTCTTATGATGGGTCGGAAACTAGAATCTGGAAGAGCCCTGAGCAGAACGATGTGACCCCATCGGCGATCTATATTGACCGACGCGGCAATAAGCATATCGGCAAAAGGGCTTACGATTCGGCCCCGCTCTACCCGGACAATACGGCGGTGTTGTTCAAGCGCCTCATGGGGACGAGTACGCCTATCGAGCTTTCTGCCGTGAGCCTCACCAGGACGCCTGAAGAATGCTCCGCAGAAGTCTTGAAAGTTTTATTCGGCTATCTGCCCGAAGAAATACGCAATGCCTCTGGAACCGGAACCGTCATTACCGTTCCTGCGGCGTTTAACCAGATGCAAAAGGACGCCACCATGCAGGCGGCGAACATGGCCGGTATCGGCAACGTGGCGCTTATGCAAGAACCAGTGGCTGCCGTCATGAGTGTCATGC
>JAVBNM010000037.1:0-69184 GCA_031551565.1 Desulfovibrionaceae bacterium
CCCTTGGGGTTCCCCTCCCCCAGCTCTTCGCCCCGGTTACGCGGTTTCTGATTTTTTCTTGCCTGCGATCTGGTGGCGCTTAAGGGCGCTGAGGACGGTTTTGCGCAGGCGGATCGATTTGGGAGTCACTTCGACCAGTTCATCGTCAGCCACGAAGTGCAGGGCCTTTTCCAAAGTCATGGGGCGGACCGGGGTCAGGATGATGTTCTCGTCCTTGCCGGAGGCGCGCAGGTTGGTGAGCTTTTTTTCCTTGGTCGGGTTGACGTCGATGTCGTTGTCGCGGTTGTGCTCGCCGACGATCATGCCTTCGTAGACCGGCTCGTTGGGCACGGTGAAGAGGATGCCGCGGGGCTCAAGGTTATAAAGCGCGTAAGCCACGGCGTGTCCGGGGCGGTCGGCTACGATGGAGCCGGTGAAGCGGGTGGGGAAGTCCCCGCGGTATTCCTCGTATCCGGAGAGATAGGAGTTGAGGATGCCGGTTCCCCTGGTGTCGGTCAAAAAGTCGTCCCGAAAACCGATAAGCCCGCGCGACGGGATGGAGAACTCCAGGCGCACCCGGCCGGAGCCGGTGTTGACCAGGCTGAGCATCCTGCCTTTGCGGATGTTTATTTTTTCGGTGACAACGCCCATGAACGTCTCGTCACAGTCGACGTAGAGGTGCTCGACGGGCTCAAGGCGCTTGCCGTTTTCCTCCTTGAAGATGACCTGGGGCCTGCCGACGCAGAGCTCAAATCCCTCGCGGCGCATCTGCTCGATGAGGATGGCCATCTGGAATTCTCCACGGCCCTTGACCACGAAGCAGTCTTTATCTTCGGAGTCCTCGACCTGAATGGCGACGTTGCGCAGGGTTTCGCGGTCAAGGCGCTCGCGGATTTTGCGGGACTGGACGTGCTTGCCCTCATGCCCGGCCAGGGGGGAGGAGTTGATGGCGAAACGCATGGACACGGTCGGGGCGTCGACCCGTATGCGCGGCAGGACGCGGACGTCGGCCTTGGTGCAGATGGTGTCGCCGATGCTGACCGCATCCATGCCGGAAAGAACGACGATTTCGCCGGCTTCGGCCTCTTCGGCTTCCTTCAACTGGAGGCCTTCGTAAACTTGCATTTTGGTGATTTTGGCCGGGAACTGCTCGGATTTTTCGCCGATGCGGATCAGGGCGTCCTTCATGCTGGCCTTGCCGTGGATGACGCGGCCGACAGCGAGGCGGCCGAGGTAGTCGGAATAGTCAAGGTCGGCCACGAGCATCTGGAATGGTTCGTCCGGGTCGTAGGACGGCCCGGGGATCTGCGCGAGGATGGCGTCAAAGAGGCAGGAGAGGTCATCGGCCGGTTTGTCCAGTTCGGCAAAGGCCTTGCCTTCGCGGCCAATGGCGTAGAGGACCGGGAATTCGAGCTGGGCCTCGTTGGCGCCAAGGTCGATGAACAGGTCATAAACCTCGTTCAATACTTCGGCGGTGCGGGCATCCTTACGGTCTACCTTGTTCAGGACGACTATGACCTTCAGGCCGGCCTCAAGGGTCTTGCCAAGGACGAAACGGGTCTGGGGCAGGGGGCCTTCGGAGGCGTCGACGAGCAGGATGGCCCCGTTGACCATTGACAGAGCCCGCTCGACCTCGCCGCCGAAATCGGCGTGGCCAGGGGTGTCGAGAATATTGATTTTGACGTCTTTCCAGAAGACCGCGCAGTTTTTGGCGGCAATGGTGATGCCCCGTTCGCGCTCAAGGTCCATGCTGTCCATGATCCGGTCATCGACCTGCTGATTGTCGCGAAAGACGCCGCTTTGGCGGAACATGGCGTCAACCAGGGTGGTTTTTCCGTGGTCGACGTGGGCAATGATGGCGATGTTGCGTACGGCCTGATTGCAGGCGATTTTTTTCATTGGGATGTCCGGCTTGTCCAGTTGTATGGTGTCGTTATTGGGGGTTTAAGGGTAAATTTGTGTTTGTTGGCCATTCCCGGCGACGGTTCTGTCCGAAAAAGCCAGAGCCGGGGCGGCGCACGCATTGCGGGCGCGAGCGCAGTGAAGGCTGTAACGCGCTCATTGCCCGGCCTTGATTTCATCCAGGCGTTTTTTGTAAAGGCCGTAAAGATATGAATCGCCAAGTTTGCCTGCGGTGCGCAAAAGCTCAGTGAAGCGGATTACGGCCAGGCTTTTATCCGTACGCATCCTTTGGGCGCTTTCAAGATAATCGCGCATGCCGGCGACTATGGTGTATTCCGCTGCCTTTTCCGCGATGCCGAGCAGCCTGAGCGCTGAAGTCTCATTGTTGCTGATCATGGCGCCCCGGTGGGCCAGATGAAGGGCGCCTGTAGTGTTGCCGATTTCCATCATGTGCCCGCACAGGATGTCGTGGCCCTTCTGCCATGGCGGGCAATCGTTCAACTTCTCGAGAATTTCTTCCGGCGTCCGCCCCTGCGACCAGGCGTCCAGCTCTTCTTCCTGGTCTTGCTTGAGCTTGAGGAACATGCTCCCCGTGGGCGTCAGGCCGACGTCAAACCCGTCTCTTAAGGCGTGCTGGTGCATATCAATGTAAAACTGGCTGCCGCACCGCTCTTTCAGCAGTCTGGCGTTTTCCTTTTCGCGGTCCAGGCGCCCGCTTGACTGGCTTTCAAGATGATAGATCCGCGATTCAGGCACGACCGACATCTTGCTGCCGGCCTGGCGGATCCGAACGCAAAGCTCCACATCCTCAAAACCGTTTTTATAACCTTCGTAAAAGCCGCCGCAGGCCCGGAACAAGGGCGCCCGCATCATCAGGGCCGCGGCCGTGATGGCCTGCATAGGGCGCTTTTTGTAAAAAACCCGGTGTTGTTTCGGGAAATATTGATAAAGATGGGAAAAGCCGCCCATTCCGTAGGTGACTCCGCCGTGCTGGACCAAGTCATCCTTGAACAGAAGCAGGGGGCCGACAGCGCCCATGTTGGGCTCCTCCTCCATGGCTTTGAGCAGGGGAGGAAGCCACCCTTCGGTAAGGATGGTGTCATTGTTCAGGAAAAAGAGCAGGGGAGAGGCGGCGGCCTCGGCTCCGGCGTTGCAGGCCCCGGCGAAGTTGCGGTTTTCCTCGAACCTGATGCGCCTGAAATAATTCCCGAACAGGGAATGGCCCAGCGGGCCGAGTTCGGCGGCGGTTTCGTCGGTGGAGCTGTTGTCCACGACGATTACTTCAAAGTTTGCGCCCGGAGTGTGCTTCCTGAGGCTGACCAGGCATGGCGCGGTCATGTCCCAGCGGTTGAAAACCGGGATGATGACGGAGAATTCCAGGCCGGTCGTGTTCATGAAGCGCTCCTGTGTCCGGTCATTATTCCGCCGGCATTCGTCATTCCAGGCCCTTCATCCATTGGGAGAAGGCATCTTTGGCCCTTTGGGCGTAGAGTTCCTTGCGGTTGGCCTTTTTGGCCTTCACGCCCAACTCCGGCATCAGCCCGAATTGCACGTTTGACGGCTGGAAACGCTTTGCCGGACGCCTCAAGTGCATGAGCAGGCAGCCGATGGCCGTATCCTCGGGCAGGTCCGGGAGCGTTTTTCCGGCATATTTCGCGGCCAGGCGCAGCCCGGCCATCAGACCGGACGCGGCTGACTCCACATAGCCTTCCACGCCGGTGATTTGTCCGGCCGGGTAGATGTGCGGGGCCGAGAGAAAGGAGCCGTCAGAGGACAGCGCTTGCGGCGAATTGACGAAGGTGTTGCGGTGCATGCTGCCAAAACGCACGAATTCCACGTTTTGCAGGCCTGGAATCATCTTGAATATGCGCTCCTGCTCCTTGAACGTCAGTTTCGTCTGGCAGCCGACGAGGTTGAACATGGTCTTGTTGGCGTTTTCCGCCCGCAATTGCAAAAGCGCGTAAGGGCGCTTGCCGGTTCTGGGGTCGACAAACCCCACTGGTTTAAGCGGCCCGAAAACAAGGGTCTTGGGGCCGCGCTCGGCCAGGGCCTCGATCGGCATGCAGCCCTCAAAATGCTGCTCCTGCTCGAGCAGGCCCTCAAATTCCCTGGGCAGGACTTTTTCGCCGTCCAAGAGGGCCTGATAAAAGGCGAAATATTCGTCCTTTTCCATAGGGCAGTTGAGATAGTCCTTTTCCTCGGGCGCGTAGCGGGTGCCCCAGAAAGCCACGCTCATGTCGACCCCGGCGGAATCGATCACCGGGGCAATGGCGTCGTAAAAATAGAGGTGCTCCTTGCCGGTCAGGCCGGCCAGGCAATCGGCCAGGGCGTCGGACGCGAGCGGGCCGGCCGCCACGACCAGCGCGTCAAAGCCCGCAATATCCGGGCAGACGGCCGGGTCAAGGGATGTGATTTCCTTGCGCACGAGCGTGATGCGGGCATGCGTCTCAATTATTTTTGTGACGGCCGCCGAGAAAACCTCCCGGTCCACGGCCAGGGCTTTTCCGGCCGGGACGCTGGCGGCCTCGGCCGCCTCAAGGCAAATGCTGCCGAGCGCGCGCATCTCTTCCTTGAGAATTCCGACCGCCGAGTCAGGGGCGGCTGACCTGAAAGAGTTCGAGCAGACCAGCTCGGCCAGATCCTTTGAGCAGTGGGCCGGCGAGAAGCGCTTGGGCTTCATCTCGAAAATGGTCACTTCAATGCCGGAGTCAGCCAGAACCAGGGCGCATTCGCATCCGGCCAGGCCGCCGCCGATAACGGCTATTTTCGGGGCGCTTCCCGCGACTTTGAGCCTGTGGGCTGGTTTTCTGGATATTGACTCGTATATGGCGAAGGTGTCCGGAGCGCCGTCTGCGGTCCCGGGGGTCTGCCGGGGATAGTGCTGTTCTGTCATGCTGGACCTGATGAAGATATTTTGCGCCAAGGGATAGCCGTGGCAAAGGATCTTTTAAAGATATCACCAGCGTTACGCGCTGTAAATAACTTTTCCGGGAGGACACAAGGCAGGCTCGCCAATGGCCGCTGCTTTGCCCCAAAATGAATGTTGAGACATTTGCCGCTTTTCTTTTTTGCTGAAAAATGTATTAATTAGTCAGACAAGGCAAAAAAAACTTCAGGCATTCGCCGCCCGTTGTTTGATTAACTTCTGAACATTGCCGGGATGGAACCGCCGCAGTCCTGCCTGTGAGCAAGCGGTTTGCCGCCCGGCTGAAAGCTCTAATGGACATGTGAAATATTATGCCCGATACTAATAAATACGGATACTGGATCGCGGTTGGCGACATCCACAATGACTTTTCAATGATTTCTGAAATTCCGGAGCGTGAGGGCGAGGCCGGAGTGATCGTTACCGGCGATCTGACATACGGCGACGGCATCGTCCAGGCCAAGAAGGTGATCCGGGGGCTGTCCGGAAGAACTCCGGCCATCCTCGCGCAGGTCGGCAATATGGACAAACCTGAAGTCACCGGCTGGCTGGAGCGCGAAGGCATCAACCTGCACCGTTGCGCCAGAGAGATTTTTCCGGATGTAGCGGCTATCGGGCTTGGATGTTGTCCGCCAACCCCGTTCGCCACGCCCAGCGAGTACCCTGAAGGTCTTCTGGCCGAATGGCTGGAAGAGGCGTACGCGCGGGCAGCAGCCTGGCGGCATATAGTACTTGTGTCGCACACGCCTCCCTATGCCACAGCCTGTGACAGGCTGAGCGACGGAACGCCTGTCGGCAGCACGGCAGTCAGGGAATTCATCGAAAAACGCCAGCCGGACCTGTGCGTGTGCGGGCATGTGCACGAGTCAAAAGCGGTCGACCGCATCGGCGACACCCTCATAATCAATCCCGGGCCACTGTCTCTTGGCGGCTATGTGGTCATAAGCCGTCCGGAAACAGGTGTTGGAGTGACAGCGGAGTTGAAAACGATTTATATATAACGTCCTCATAAATCTCCCCAACCCTCGGATGCGGAACCGGCGCATCGCCGGTTTGCGGTTGGTGCGCTCAAGCCTGGCCCGGCGCGAGGCAGTCTCCGGATAAGAGCCCGAAATGCGGAAAATTCTTTCATGAGAGAGACGGGCGCTTATCCGGGCGCTGCGCAAGGAGCGCTGTGACGGTAAAATACCAACCGTGTGGCCGCTGACATCCGCCTGCCGATACCGACGGGCCGGAACCCCCTGCTATCTTATCGAGCTTAACCTTACGGAGGTTATTGTGAGTATTTTTCTTTGCATCCACGGTCATTTCTATCAACCCCCCAGGGAAGATCCCTGGCTGGGGCGCATACTAAACGAAGCAAGCGCCGCGCCCATGCATGATTGGAATGAGCGCATCCTGCGGGAGAGTTACGCCCCGCTCGCCTTTGCCAGGCAATTGGACGGCGAGGGCCGGGTCGATAATCTGCTTAATTGCTACGAATGGATGAGTTTCAACGTGGGGCCAACCCTTCTGGACTGGATAAAATCCCAATGCCCGGCGCTCTTTGAGCGTCTGCGCGACGCCGACAGTAAAAGCCTTGCCCGTCTGGGACACGGAAACGCCATGGCCCAAGTCTATCACCACGCCATTTTGCCCCTGTCCCCCGGCCTTGACCAGCAGCTTGAGGTCTGCTGGGGGCTGGCCGATTTTGAGTACAACTTCGGGCGAAAGTCTGAAGGAATGTGGCTTTCCGAGTGCGCGGCAGATGCCCGGACCCTTGAAATTCTGGCTGCCGAAGGCGTTAAGTTTGTAATTCTCTCCCCGGCCCAGGCCAGCGCCGTGATCAACGCCCAGGGCGAAACCCTGCCGGTTGACGAGCACAGCCTTAAAATCGGCCGGCCGTACAAGGTTTGCCTGCCCTCTGGCGCTGAATTGGCCGTATTTTTCTACAGCGGTGAAATTTCGCGCAGTGTGGCTTTTGAGGGGTTGCTGCACAACGGCGAACACTTTTGGAAGCGCATCGCCGATCACGCCTGGAGCATCTTCGACTCGGAGCACAACGACAACATGCTGACAGTGGCCACGG
Organism: Desulfovibrionaceae bacterium; assembly: GCA_031551565.1. Classification (GTDB taxonomy): domain Bacteria; phylum Desulfobacterota; class Desulfovibrionia; order Desulfovibrionales; family Desulfovibrionaceae; genus Frigididesulfovibrio. The sequence goes on from JAVBNM010000037.1 coordinate 6,876, forward strand.
ACGGCGAGACCTACGGCCACCATTTCGCCTTTGGGGAAATGGCCCTGGCCTACGTTTTGTCGCAGGGAAAGAACGGGCGGGACCAAATCCGGATAACCAATCCGGCGGCCTTTCTGGCTGCCAACCCTCCGGTTGAGCAAGTTATCCTGCGCGATCCGTCCTCCTGGAGTTGCGTGCACGGCGTTGAACGCTGGCGCGGCGATTGCGGCTGCACAAACGGCGACCACCCCGGCTGGAACCAGGCCTGGCGCGGCCCCTTGCGCCGGGCCCTTGATGAAATGCGCAAAGACGTTTGCGCCCACTATGACCGGCTTGCTCCGGAATGTTTTAAAGACCCGGCCAAGGCCCTGCTTGATTACGGGCGGGTGCTGGCGGATCGCAAAAATGAGGCGGCCTTTGCCAAAAAGTGGTTCAAAAACACCAAGGGGAAAAACGATCTCGCCTGGAAGCTTCTGGACATGCAGGAAAAATCACTGGCCGCCTACGCCAGTTGCGCCTGGTTTTTTGATGACATCCAGCGCATCGAGCCGGAAAACGCCATGACCTACGCCATGTTGGCTATGGACATGGTCCGGGAAACAGGCGGACCGGACCTTCGCCCGGCTTTTCAGGATATCCTGGAAGAGGCCCGGTCAAACCAGCCCGGACCAGCGGGCCCGGTCACCGGCAGGGATGTCTTCATAAACGATGTTGAGCCGCGCCGCGACAACGAGGCCACTTTGTGCCTTATGGCCCTCATTCTGCTGCAGTCCGGCGGGGAATGGCCGAAACCGAGGGGGTCGGCAACGTTCCATTGGCCGAACTGCTCGGTCGAGATCTTCCCCGGGCGGCGGGCAGCCGCGCCCGAGGAGGCCCTGGCCGAGTTCCGTTCCTTGTGTCTGTCGTCCCAATGTCTTGGCGGCAAGTGCGAGCTGCCGGAAGTGATGTCCGGCACGGCCGTCATACGCAGCCGCCTTGAGGAGCAGGGCAGGAAGATCGCCTGGTACTGGCTGCCCCCCGGCAAGGTTGACGAGGCAAAGCCCGGCTCTGCCATTGTGCCGGTGTCGGAAAGCAGGGTGCTGGTGGTCCTGCCGGACAAGACAACCCAAGGGGCAAGCGTTGACCGCCTCTCCCAGCGTATGGCCGCCTACATGCAAAGCCGTCTGCTCGCCGACTGCTTCGCCTCTGCCGCGCCATGCCTGGCAGCGCAGGCAGCGCAGGCCCTTTCCCTGATCCGGGCTCCCGGCCCGGACGGGGCCAAGGCGGTTGCCGCGCCGGAGCTGTGGGCCGGGTTCGCCCCCTTCATGATTCCGGCTTTCATGAAGATGGAGGGGCTGCCCGACGATGTGTCGCATCAGGTTGTGACGCTTGTCAGGCCGCTTTTATGCGGGCATTCCAGAAGAATGGCCCAGCGGCTGGTGGAAGAATCCTTTGCCGAGGCCCTGGCGGCCGGGACCGACGACGGCGTTCTGGCTCAATGGGCGCTCAGATGCGAAGCCATCCTGCCGGAAATGGAGTGGTGGGGTGTGCAGAATATTATCTGGACAAAGGGTCTTGAAAAATATCCTCAACTGGCCAGAACCGTCTATTTCTCCGACCACGCTGTTGCCAGCGCCGCGCAGTAACTGAAGAGCTGGGGGAGGGAGACGGCAGAGCCGATTGTCTGGTGGACGCAGGCTCTGCTTTCCCTCCCCCATTTCCATCCATGCCTCTCTTTATTCTCCGGATGCATCAGGTCCGGCTGGCGCGTCCTGTCCCGGCAAGCCGCCTATAACGCCGACTGCGCATCCATCCGCAGATCAAGGATATTTCCCTCGCGAGGTTATTCCCGCTCCCCCTCTTTTTTGTGGGGACGATTTGCTATATGATCAAAAAATGTCCAAGAGAAAAGAACCATCGCAAATGAACATGGGGCAGGCTGAGTTCGCTTGGCCGGGAAAGGCGCGCCCTTCGCGCCCGGATCGGGCGGGACTTGCGCACGCCGGGGGAGCGCCTTTGGCCGAGTCGTGGAGCAACCTGCTGATGCACTGCGACAATTCTCTGGCCTTGAATTTTCTGCTTGAAGAAAACATGGCGCGCCATCTCAAGGCTCAGGGCGGCATAAAGCTGATTTACGCGGATCCGCCCTTTATGGTCGGCGCTGATTTTTACATGCGCGGCCGGGAGGGTGGAGATGCTCCGGCGGCCCCGGCCTACAGCGATACCTGGGAAGACGGCGAAGGCGCCTTTTTGCAGATGATGTATGAGCGCGTCATCCTGATGCGCGAGGCGCTCGCCGATAACGGGAGCATCTTTCTGCATTGCGACTGGCGGACCAACGCGAGCCTGCGGCTTATCCTGGACGAGGTCTTCGGGCGGGAGCGTTTCTGCAATGAAATCATCTGGCACTATACCGGGGGAGGACGCTCGTCCTCGGTCTTTTCCCGCAAGCACGACACGATCTTTTGGTATTCAAAGGGCAGGGACAAGGTTTTCAATATCGATGAGATTCGCATGCCCTACAAAAAGACGAGCGGCTACGCCAAAGGCGGCATAAAAAGCGCACAGGGCAAACATTATTTGCCCAACCCACTGGGCACCCCGGCCGACGACACCTGGGACATACCAATCATCAACCCCCTGGCCAGGGAGAGAACCGGCTACCCGACGCAGAAGCCCGAACGCCTGCTTGGCAGGATCATCAAGGCTTGCTCCAACGAGGGTGACATTGTCGCTGATTTTTTCTGCGGTTCCGGCACCACGCTGGCTGTGGCCCAAAAAATGGGCCGCCGGTGGATAGGGGCGGACAGCAGCCCGGCAGCCATTGCCGCCACAATAAAGCGGCTTTCGTCTATTGGCGTGGATGAAGGGAGTGCCAGTTTCACGCATCTGACCGCTCCCGCCGATTTTTCATAGCTCTTGAACTTAAGGAAAAACACCCGTATAGTCTGGCCTGCCCGACTGAGAGCGGACTGTCGCCAACTTGTTCAAGGACGTTTGGCGCTAAAAAACGGCGCATTCGGGATAAACGCCAAGGACGCGGCCAGAGCCGCGCCCGGCCGGCGAGCGCGTAGACGGCGGCTTCACAGCCGCACGCATATTTTTCACGGAGTTTCCAATGCGCATCAGCCAGTACGTTGTCGGCCCCATGCAAACCAACTGCTACGTCCTGACGCGCGACAAAGAGGCCGTGATTATTGACCCGGGCGGGGATATGGACGAGATTGTGGAAAGCGTCCAGGCGGGCGGCGCAATCGTCAAATACGTGCTTTGCACGCATTTGCATATGGATCACGTTTACGGCAACGCCCGGCTGCAGCGTGAGTTCGGGGCGACTGTCCTGGCCAGCGATAAAGACGCCTATCTGATGGATACCGAGCTTGGCCGGGGAGGCGCCTGGGGCCTGCCCAAGGTGGAGCCTTTCACCTTTGAAAACATCGAACCCGGAAAACTTGAGATGCTTGGCGCGTCCTGCACCGTGCTTGCGACTCCAGGCCATACGCCCGGCGGCCTTTCTTTCTACTTTCCTGATGAAAAGGCGCTTTTCTCGGGCGACTGCCTGTTTTACAGGTCCATTGGACGCACCGACTTTCCCAGGGGCAATGCGGATGACCTGATGAACTCCATCCGCGCCAGGCTTTACACGCTGCCCTCCGATGTGAGTGTTTACCCCGGCCACGGGCGCACGACCGACCTGATGTCGGAAATGCGTCTTAATCCTTACGCCAATGGCAATATGAGCTGACATGTCCTGGGACGCCACACAAACGACCTTTCGCCAGCCGGTCTGCTTCCTGCCCTACGTGGCCCTGGGAACGCCGCCCATGCGGGTTTACGATCCAAAAGTCCACCACAGCGGGGAAGAGTCGCTGTTTGCAGAAGACGATAAAGGCGCGCTTGAGCCGGGCCTCCCGCCAAGGGAAAACCAGGAGGCTTTGCCCCTGCGCCAGGCGGCAAAGGCAAAGCGCCCATATCTTCTCGTTCCCAGGGCCGAGGACTGCGAAGGCGTCTGGGAGCGTTATGGGATGCTGGAGCATATCAAGACTCACAGCCGGCGGGTCGGCGAGTTGGCCTTTGCCCTGGCCCAGAAGGCCGCTTTGGCCGGACGCGACGTTCTGCCCGAGGCCGCGCTGGCCGCCGGCCTTTTGCACGACATCGGCAAGACCCACTGCATAGCGCACGGCGGGCACCACGATCAGATCGGCGCGGCCTGGGTCATGCGCGAGACAAGAAACGGCCCTCTGGCCCAGGCCGTGCTGTTTCATACCCGCTGGCCCTGGCGCGATACGCTGGTCCGCGACATTCCCCTGCTGACCTTGCTTTGCTTTTATGCCGACAAGCGCGTCCTGCATGAAGGTTACGTCAATCTCGATCATCGCTTCAAGGATTTGCGGTTGCGTTATGGCGATACCGAGCAGGCGCTTGCCCACTTGTCTTTCGCGGAGAAACAGGCCAGGGAGGCTGAGGCGGCTTTGGGCGACATGCTTGGGTTTGACGGCATTTCCAGCTTCACCCCCTGACCGCTTCAACAGGATTTTTCCCCGTCTTGTAAAGGAAGCATATGAACATACTCCTGATCGCGGGTGGCTGGTCCAGCGAGCGCGACGTTTCCCTTGCCGGGGCGTCGGTCATCCTGGCCGCCATCGAACGCCTGGGCCACAAAGTGACCATGTTCGACCCTTCAACCGGGTTGCAGGAACTTGGCCGGGCGGCGCACGGCCAGGATTTCGCCTTTATCAACCTGCACGGGGCTCCCGGCGAGGACGGACTCATCCAGGCCATGCTTGAGAACCTTGGGCTGCCTTATCAGGGGTCGGGGCCGGCCGCGTCCATGCTGGCCCTGAACAAGGCGGCGGCCAAGATGTTTTTTCGCCGGGGCGGCCTGCCCACGGCTGACTGGACGCTGCTCACATCCCGCCCCGAGCACGGCTGGATGCCCATGCTGCCGTTTCCGGTCTTTATCAAGGACAACACCGGCGGTTCCAGCCTGCACATGGAAAAGGTCGACAGCCCGAAGGATCTTAAGGCGGCCCTGGACCGCCTTTTCGCCGAGGATAGGGAGTACATCGTTGAGCCGGCCCTGTTTGGCCTTGAGCTCACATGCGCCGTTCTGGGCGAGCTTGACGAATGCGGCCGCGAGAAGGCTGTGGCGCTTCCCCCCATTCTGATCAAGGCCAAAGGCAAGGACGGCCTGTTCGACTACACCAGCAAATACACCCCTGGCGGGGCGGAGGAGATCTGCCCCGCGCCCATTTCCGCGCCTGACACGGAGCGGATCAAGGATTTGTCCCTTAAGGCCCACAGCCTGCTCGGCCTGTCCGGGTACAGCCGCTCAGATTTCATCCTGACCAAGGACGGACCCATCCTGCTTGAGGTGAACACCCTGCCGGGAATGACCTCTACGAGCCTTCTGCCGCAGGAAGCAGCCGCTGCCGGGCTTGATTTTGGCGCCCTCGTCGAGCGGCTGATCCGGCTTGGGCTGGCCAGGTTCGGAAAATCCGGTTCTGCCGGGTAAGGGTCTTTGCTATGGCCGCTTCGAGCAAAATAGCTTCAATCGCCTGCGCCTCCCTGCATGGAGTCGATGCCTTCAAGGTCAGCCTGGAGGTTGATTTCGCTCGCAGCGGGATGCCCGGATTCGCCATCGTCGGCTTGGCCGAAGGGGCCGTGCGCGAAGCCAGAGACAGAGTGGGGTCGGCACTGCGCAGTTGCGGCTTTGGCCTGCCGCCGGGACGAATCACCGTCAACCTGGCCCCGGCTGATCGCAAAAAGGGCGGCAGCGCCTTTGATCTTCCCCTGGCTGTGGGGCTTTTGTGCGCCAGCGGAACATTGCCTCCTGATGCCGCCAACGGATTTTTCCTGGCCGGGGAGCTGTCGCTTTCAGGCGAACTCAGGCCAGTGCCCGGGATGCTGCCAATGGCCATTCTGGCCAAAGAGCTTGGCGCAGCCGGAATATTCGTGCCCAGGGCCAACGCCCGCGAGGCTTCGGTGGTGGACGGCCTTGCAGTGTTCGCGGTTGACGCCTTAAGCCAGGTGGCAGCCCATCTGCTCGGCCGGGATGCGCTTTCGCCGCAGCCCCCTTTCTGCGCTGAAACTTTTCAGGGCGCTGCCGCGTTTTCCGGCCTGGACTTCCAGGACGTCAAGGGCCAGCATTTGGCCAAGCAGGCCATAGAGGTGGCGGCCGCAGGCGGGCACAACATTCTTTTTCTCGGTCCTCCGGGCAGCGGCAAAACCATGCTGGCCCGGCGCATCCCTTCGGTTCTGCCTGCGCTTTCATTTGACGAGGCCCTTGAGGTCACGAAGATTTACAGCGTGGCCGGGCGCCTCAAGGGTGATTCGGGGCTGATCGAAGAGCGTCCGTTCAGGGCGCCGCACCACACCATTTCTCATTACGGCCTGGTTGGCGGAGGGGCGTTTCCCAAGCCCGGCGAAATTTCCCTGGCGCACCGGGGGGTGTTGTTTCTTGACGAGTTTCTGGAATTTCCCAAGCAGACCCTGGAGGTTTTGCGTCAGCCCCTGGAGCATGGCGAGATCACGATATCCAGGGCCGCCGCAAGCCTGACCTACCCGGCCGACTTCATGCTGGTGGCGGCAATGAACCCTTGCCCCTGCGGCTATAGCGGGGACGCGACGCGGCCTTGCGTCTGCGCTCCAGGGCAGGTGCAGCGCTACCGTTCGCGCCTGTCCGGCCCCATGCTTGACCGCATTGACATGCACGTTGTCGTCCCGGCCGTGCCGTATGATGAATTGAGCGCCAGAAGGCCGGGGCGTTCTTCAGCGGAGATGGCCAAAGGCGTGCAGGCGGCGCGAAAGATACAGCGGGAGCGTTACAGCGGCGGAAAGTGCCGGCTGAACGCGGACTTGTCCGGCAAGGCCCTGGATGAGTTTTGCGCTCTTGACCGGGAGGGGCACGGCTTTTTGGGCGACGCCATGCGAAGCCTTAACCTGTCGGCCAGATCCTACGCGCGTATATTGCGTATTTCCAGGACCATCGCCGACTTGAGGGAAAGCCCCTCAATCTCGAAGGAGCATATCGCCCAGGCAATCGCTTTCCGGGCGCTTGATCGCGGCAGGCAATAAATCATGTAAGAGCTTGCCGGCAATAGGCATAGAGGTTAAGTAGGGCAACTTTCCAGCGCGGGCTGCGAGTATTTCAATAACCATACAGCGTGACAGGATACATAACTATGTCAGTTTCTTCCACATCTTCAAATACATCAGCTTCTTCATCATCAAAGAAAAAATGGTTCGGCATCCTGGCGGTGGTGATAGTCGCCCTGGCCGTGGGTTTCGGCGTTCTCAACTGGTATGAGGGCAAGCTGGCCAGACAGATCAAAGAAGCCGTGGTCGAGGAATACCCGGGCTTTCAGGGCGAATTCAGCGTCAGTCTCCTGACCAGCAGAATCAGCGCCAAAGGCGTCTCCTATGTTGACAAGGCCCTTGGCATGGATTTCAAGGTCGAGGCCGAGGAAGTCTTTTGCAAGGGATTAAGCACTTCCGAGTTTTTGTCCGGCGACATCAGGCACATCGACGAGCTTTCCATTGTCAAATACAAGGCGACGATGAGCGGAGACGCCCTGAAAGCCAACATATACCTGAATGGCATGAAGAGCGCGGTCGTTGAGGCCGACTCATTCACCTTGAAAGATGTCAACGGCGAGTTTGTGGCGCTTTATGAAAAAATGCGCCAGAACGCCCCGGACGAAGAGGTGGCCCCGCTGCTGACCAGCCTGCGCATTGGCAGATACTCCAGTGAAAAGATGCGCCTGCTCATTGACGGCCCGCAAAAAATGTCTGTCGTGTTCGGCGAGTTTCTGGGCAATGACGTTGGCATAGAAAAGTCCGGTCCCGCCCACATAAAAGATCTGGAGGTAGAATTCAACGGCAGTCAGCTGGTGACCATCGGCCTTTACGGTGTGGACGGCGTGACTGTGCCCGGCCTGGCCATGCCCTATCTGCGGCTGCTGCGCGCGTCTGTCGAAGGACGCATGGATAAGGTAATGGACGTGATGCTGGAAATTCAAGAAATGCCCATGGAGGCCAAGGGCTTTGTGCTCAAGGATATGAGCATTAACGCCGGCCTTGCCGGAAAGATCCGGATGGGGGAAATCAACGCCGACTGGAAGAGGGACAATGCCCAAAACTACGACATACGGCTGGGCATGAAGGACATGGAGCTGCCCAAGACGCTTGTGGCCATAGTCCCCGAAGGGCGATTGCTTTCAAAACATTTCGACAAGCCGCTGGTGGTGTCGCTTGGTCTTGATATGCAGATATCCAGTTCGCTGGAGGACCTGCGCTCGCAGGTGGATGTGAGCAACTTCACCCTTAAGGTCAACGATCTTCTGGGTGCCGCAGGAGCCGGCAAACTTATTTTGCCACCCTACGGCAGCCTCGAGGTGGCGGAAATGGATGCAACCTTCACTGATTACGGCGTCGTCGAGATTGCCTTGAAGGCGGTGGCGGAGCAAAGCCGGCAAGGCGCCGGAGAGATTCGTAAAAAACTGTTGGACGAGATCTCCGAGTCTGCCCAGGAAGCGGACGACCCGGCCAGCCTGGAACTGCTCAAGTCTGTCGCGGCCTTTATTGAGAATCCCGGTGTTTTCAAATTCTCTTTCAAGGCTTCGCCGCCTGTTTCAGTGGACAGGGTAAGCCGTATCATGATCAAAGAGGGCAGCTCGATAGGCCTCAAGAGCAGCGCCTCGGCCAAATAGACCCGATTAGTTTTGAGAGTTTGCTTGTGCGGCAAGGATTTACGAACAAATCCTTGCCGCACTGTGTTCCCGGGCGGGCTTTGCTTCGTGAAGCAAACATCAAAATGAAAATGCTCTAACAGACGACCAGTGAGCAGCACTGGTGGTTCGTTAGAGCTTTTATATCATGTTTGACAGTGTGATGCGTTTGGCGTGGAATATCCCGGTTTTATCCGTCAATTTCCGCTTGAGGGCTTTTGTCCATAATTCTTATGCAGCCAAAGGTCAGGCTCACCAACTTTTCCGCGGATTCGCGAACCCCTGCTTTGAAACCGTCTTTCAGGCAGCATTCGACAAAGCCCAAATGCCCGGCCACGATAAAAGACGCCATGCTTCTGACTTCAAAGTGGCTTTCGCTTTTGCCGTAGTATTCACTGAGCAGGCCCAAATACCAGTTGAAACCAAGCTCAAAAAGGCGGCTGCGCAACTCCGGCATGCCGTTGTCTCCCAGCATGGCCGCATAAAAGCCGGCGTTATTTTTAATCAGCTCCAACCAGTCCGTCATCATCTTGAGCGCGTCATCTCCCTGAAAGAATTCGGCCACCGAAGGAAGAGACGGTATCATGTTCTCAAAGATAGGTTCCGCTGATTTTTTTAAAAAGTCAGCAATGTCAATGTAATGCAAATAAAACGTAGCCCGGTTTATCCGGGCGCGTTCAGCCAGTTCCTTTACGGAAATGGAATGAACGTTCTTTTCCTTAGCCAGCGAGATCAATGCATCCTGTAACAATTGCCGGGTGCGGTTGATTCTCGGGTCAATGGGTTTACGCATGAGCCCCTCCTAATAAAATGCGTACTGATTCTACAGGATATAGAAAGCCCTTCGAGTAGTCAAGTGCCATAAATTAATTGAGAAAGTGTCGAAAAGAGTGCTGAGCGTTGCGGGAGTTGGGGATGGGGGAAACTGGACGGGTTTTTACTGTTATTTTTGTATTATTCCAAGTAATTCATTCAGTTTTCCAATATCGATGTTCTTTTCCACCATATCGGCCAGTCTGTCGTATGCGCTCTGACGAAATGTTTGACGTTCAACGCCGCTGCCGACAGGTCTGCCCATGCAGAAGTGACTCATTATATTGTTTATTATTATTTCGATCAGGCCGTCATTGTCGAAAAAACCATGCAGATATGTGCCAAAGACACGTCCGGAACTGTCAAGAAGGCCGGTGATACGGTCGCCACTGCGGTCCATTTTGTTGTCTTGTTCGCGCCCTTTTTCGATCAGGACGGCCAATTCGGCTCCGCCCGCACCGGCGACGCTGTGTCCCATGTGTATCTCGTAGCCGGACAAATTTTGCCCTCCGGCCCCCTTGAACAGTCCCGGCCCATCAAGGGCCAAGCACTCTGTTCTGACGGTCTTTTTGCGGTTGGAAAAGAAGGTCTGCATGTTCAAAAGGCCCATGCCGGGCATGCTCCGGGCACTGCCCTCGACCAGTTCGGGGTCGTGGATGAACTTGCCAAGCATCTGAAAGCCGCCGCAGATTCCGATAATAAAGCGGCCTTGCCGGGCCAGATCCAGAATAGCCTCCTCAAGACCTGTCTCACGCAGGAAGGCGAGGTCGGCCATGGTGCTTTTGGTTCCAGGCAGGATGACAAGATGGGGGCGGCCAAGCTCGGCCGGGTCGCTGACATAGCGGCTTTTTACACCGTCCAGTTGCTGGAGAACGGCGAAATCCGTGAAATTTGATATTCTGGGCAGCCTGATTATGGCGATGTCCAGAAATTCCGCCGGTCCGTCCACGGCGTCTTGCCCGGCATTGCCCCGCGCGAGGGAGAGGCAGGGCGCGAGACTGTCCTCCTCGTCGATGTCCAATCGGGTGTGAGGCAAAACCCCTATGACCGGGATGCCCAGCAGTTGCTCAATTTCCCGCAACCCGGGCTCAAGGATGCCCACGTCGCCCCGGAACTTGTTGATGACCAGGCCCTTTATCCGGGCCTGGTCATCTGCGGCCAGCAGCTTCACCGTCCCGTACAGCGAGGCGAACACCCCGCCCCGGTCAATGTCGCCGACCAGGATGACCGGCGCCCCGGCCATGGCGGCCATGCCCATATTCACCAGGTCGTTCTTGCGCAGGTTGATTTCAGCCGGGGAGCCGGCCCCCTCAATGACGATGAGGTCGTTTTCCGCGCAGAGGCTGTCAAAGGCCTCCTTGATCGCCGGCCTGAAAGCGGCTCTTTCGCGGTAATACTCTCTGGCGTCCATCAGGCTGTGCAAGCGGCCCATCACGATCACCTGGCTTTTGTGGTCCGAGGAGGGCTTTAGCAGGATCGGGTTCATGCGCGCATCCGGCTCCACCCCGGCAGACTCGGCCTGCATGCCCTGGGCTCGGCCCATTTCCAGCCCGTCCGGCGTGACGCAGGAGTTCAGGGACATGTTCTGCGCCTTGAAAGGCGCCACCCTAAAACCCCGTCTGGCGTAGATGCGGCACAGGGCGGCCACGATCACGCTCTTGCCGACAGAGGAGGCCGTGCCCTGGACCATAATCGCCTTGCAGGCGCTGTGATTATTTTTGGATTTCATGTCCTGATTTCATTATCGCGTCAGCGTATGTTTTCATTGAGGCCACAAAGCTTGCCGCCATCGCCGGATTTGCGTGAAAGTGGACGTGAGCATACCAGGCCTGGACGTTTTCACGCATGAGGCCGCAGGTCCACCCGTTCTTGCCGGGCTTTTCCAGCTTTAGAATATTCCTTATGACGCCCGCAGGGTCGGGGTTGCCGCCGCAGTCCGGCCCGGCCAGGATAGAGTGGTGAAACTCATGCCCCCTGAAGCTGGTTCCGGCCGGTCCGAGCGGCCCGCTTTTCAAGATTTCGGCCTCAACATAGCCAAAACGCTGCAACCGCCCGGCCATTCTCGCGGAGTCCGGGAAAAAACCGCACATGTCATGGCTTTTTCCGGCGCTATCGGTCAGGCTCTGACAAAGATAGAGCATCCCTCCGCATTCGGCATAGCCCGGCAGGCCGGATAAAAGCAATTCCCGGATGTTGCGGCGAATAGCATGGTTGGCGCAAAGCCTTTCCGCAAACTCTTCAGGAAAGCCTCCGCCAAGATAAAGGCCGTGGATGCCCTCCGGCAGGCGGCTGTCCGCAAGAGGGCTGAAATAAACGAGCTTAGCCCCAAGCCGGGAAAGCAGGTCCAGGTTATCCTGGTAGTAGAAGCTGAAGGCCGCGTCCCTGGCCACAGCCATGCGGATTTTGGCTTCATCCCCGGCAACGCTTAAGGACTCGGCAACAGGATATGGCAGGGCGGGGGCTCTGCGGGACAGAATAATTACCGCATCAAGGTCTATTGTCTGGAGGGCCGCGCTTGCGAGCGCCTCAACCTTTTGCCTGAGCCCGACGGCCTCTTCGGCCGGTATAAGCCCAAGGTGGCGGCTTTTCAGGGAAAAATCCGCATTGTGCGGCAAGTATCCGGCACAGCGCACCCCGGTTTCGGATTCGACTATATCCTTGAGCAGGTTGTAGTGTTTGTCGCCAGAAACCTGGTTGAATATGACCGCGCCAAGTTCCATGGCCGGGGAAAAGTCGCGGTATCCGGCCACCATGGCGGCCGCGCTTCTGGACATGCCCCTGGCGTTGACGACCAGAAGCACCGGCGCTTGCAGCAATTCGGCCACATGTGCCGTGCTGCCGTCGTTTCCCGCACCCTGGCCGTCAAAACAGCCCATGACGCCCTCGATTACGGCAATGCCCCGGCCCGGCTCAAGGGCCGCGCAGCCATCCAAAAAAATCCTCAGGACAGCGTCAGCAGTCAGCATCCAGGAGTCGAGATTCCGGGAGGCGCTGCCGGCGACAAAGGCGTGAAAGGCCGGGTCGATGTAGTCCGGCCCGACCTTGAAAGGTGAAACCGACAGCCCCTTATGCGCGAGCGCCGCCATAAGGGCGATGCTGACAGAGGTTTTGCCCGCGCCGCTGTTGGTCGCGGCGATTACGACTCTCGGAACCTCACGCGCAACCGGGAAGTGGGTATGTTCACAGTTCTTTCGCATTCGCGCAATCTACCAGCAGCGGCCTGGACCTGTCTTTAAAAAAATTGGCGTTCGCCTTATTGGCAAAACAAAAAAGTCATAGTATCGGGAACATATGGAAACTCATTCTTTGCTGCTGGCCTTTGGGCTGACCATCTTGGCCGGCCTCTCCACCGGGATTGGCTCGGCCCTGGCCTTTTTCACAAAGCGGACCAACACCAGGTTTTTATCCTTCGCGCTCGGTTTTTCGGCGGGCGTGATGATCTACGTTTCGTTTGTGGAAATACTGGCCAAGGCCAGGCAATCGCTTGTCGGCGAATTTGGTATTGTGACCGGCTCATCTCTGACGGCAGGGGCCTTCTTTCTGGGTATTTTGCTAATTGCGATAATTGACAAGCTGGTTCCAGGCCCGGAAAATCCGCACGAGCTCCGCTGCGTGGAGGAAATGCACCCTGAAAACGGTTTTTCCCGAAATGACGGGCTTAACCATGCCGAGCACCGGTGCATCGTCGACCAGGAGTTGCACAAACAGACCAAACTGCACCGGATGGGCCTGTTCACTGCCCTGGCCATAGGCATCCACAACTTCCCCGAAGGCCTGGCCACCTTCACGGCCGCCCTGACTGATCCGGCGCTTGGCATCGCCATTGCCGTGGCCATCGCCATTCACAACATTCCGGAGGGCATCGCCGTATCCGTGCCCATCTACTACGCCACGGGCAGCCGCAAAAAGGCCTTTCTTTACTCGTTCATGTCAGGTTTGGCCGAGCCGGTAGGGGCGATCGTCGGGTTCGCGATCCTGCGCCCGTTTTTCTCCCCTCTTTTGTTCGGCGTGCTCTTTGCTGTGGTCGCCGGAATCATGGTTTTCATCTCCCTTGACGAACTTCTGCCGGCCGCCAAGGAATACGGCGAACACCACCTGTGCACCTACGGCATGATCTCCGGCATGGCGCTCATGGCCGGCTCTCTTCTGCTATTTCTGTAACGGCGGCTTTTAGAGGAAGATGCCGGATACGCGCTCTGTTTCCCTTCCCCCAGGCGCTATTTGGGCTTGCCTAACCGTTGTTACTTGTGTTTCTATCCTTGGACGGCCAGAGAGTTCCTGCCGCAGCGTTCGCATTTTGGGATTTTGGGTGAGCAAAAAACAAGAGGTGGGCATGCAGCCGCAGACAATTATCGTCAAATTGGGCACCAGCGTATTGACCGGGGGCACCCGTTGTTTGGATCGCGCCCATATGGTGGAGCTGGTGCGGCAATGCGCGATGGCCCAGAAAGCCGGGCACCGGGTGGTTATAGTTACGTCCGGCGCCATTGCGGCCGGCCGGGAGCACCTCGGATATCCTCAACTGCCCCCGACCATGTCGTCCAAGCAGCTTCTCGCCGCTGTGGGTCAAAGCCGCCTGATTCAGCACTGGGAGCGTCTTTTTTCCATCTATCGCCTGCACATCGGGCAGATGCTTCTGACCAGGGCCGATCTTGAGGACCGCGAGCGGTTTTTAAACGCCCGCGACATGCTCAGGGCCCTGCTTGAACACGGGATCATCCCGGTAATCAACGAGAACGACGCGGTAGCCACGGCCGAGATCAGGGTTGGAGACAACGACAACCTCTCGGCGCTGGCGGCCATTCTGGCCGAGGCCGACCTTCTGCTCCTTTTGACCGACCAGGAGGGGCTCTTCACCGCCGACCCGAGGTCTGACCCGGCGGCCAGGCTCATCCCGACTGTGACCAACATTGACGATGAAATCCGCCGTCTGGGCGGAGACAGCGTGTCGGGCCTTGGGACCGGCGGCATGGCGACCAAAATCCAGGCAGCCGAAGTGGCGACGCGGGCGGGCATCAGGGTTGTGGTGGCCTCTGGCAAGCGGCCGGAGGTGATCGGAACGATCTTGTCCGGCGAACCGGCCGGGACGTTGTTCCTTCCGGTGGCAAGCCCACTTGAGTCGCGCCGGCTCTGGCTTTTTGGCGCGGCGCCCGCCGGAGACGTCTTGATCGACGACGGGGCGAGGCTTGCGCTGGTTGACAGGGGGAGTTCTCTGCTTCCCTCCGGCATCACGCAGGTCAAGGGCGTATTCAACCGGGGCGAAGTGGTCAGGATACTTTCCCATGACGGCAGGATGCTGGCCAAAGGGGTCAGCCGTTACAGCAGCGATGCCCTGGACCGCATCAAGGGGGCGCACTCCGAGCGCATTCTTGACACCTTGGGCTACGCGCACGGTCCGGTGGCGGTCAACAGGTCGGACCTGATACTCGTCTGACTTTGTTTTGCTTTATGTTCAAGGAGGGAATTATGGCAACCGCGAAAGAGACACTCGAAAAAATGGGCCGGGCGGCCAAGGCGGCTTCCATCAGCCTGGCCGGGCTTTCATCCGCGCGGAAAAACGCTTTGTTGCTGACGATTGCCGATTCCCTGGAAAAGGCCGAAGACGCGATCTTGAGCGCCAATGCAAAAGATTTGGAAAAGGCAAAGGCCTCAGGAATGGGCGAGGCCATGCTGGACCGCCTGCTGCTCAATGAGAGCCGCCTTCTGGCTCTTGCCTCCGACGTCCGCTCGGTGACGGCCCTGCGCGATCCTGTGGGGCAGATCCTGGACGGCGGAAAGATTGAAAGCGGCTTGACGCTGATGCGCCGCCGCGTGCCTTTGGGCGTGGTTGCTGCCATCTACGAGGCCAGGCCGAATGTCACGGTCGATGTGGCCGTCTTGTGCCTTAAGACCGGAAACGCGGCCATCCTGAGAGGCGGCAAGGAGACGGTGAGCAGCAACGAGGCCCTGGTCAAGGTTCTCCAGGATTCTCTGGAAAAACACAGCCTTCCCCGCGAGGCTGTGCAGGCGATAACCGATCCGGACCGCAGCCTGGTCACCGAGCTGTTGCGTCTCGACAAGTATGTGGACATGCTCATCCCCAGAGGCGGGCCGGGCTTGCACGCGTTTTGCCGTGAGCATTCGCGCATTCCGGTGATTACCGGCGGCATCGGCGTCTGTCACATCATGGTCTGCCCTAGCGCCAACCGCGAGGCCTCGCTGGCCGTGCTTGAGAACGCCAAGGTGCAGCGGCCCAGCGTTTGCAACTCGGTCGAGACGGCCCTCATTCACAGGGACATGGCCAAGGATTTCCTGCCCGCTTTATGCGAACACCTGGGCAAACTCGGAGTCACCCTGCACGCCAGCGAGACGGCCATGCCGCATTTAACCGGAAGGCCCAACGTCGCGCCCCTTGAGGCCGGGGATCTGGACAAGGAATGGCTGACCCTTGACCTCAACGTCCATGTAGTGGACAGCCTGGAAGAGGGCATTGCTTTCATCAGAGAACACGGCAGCGGCCATTCGGACGCGATTCTGACGGAAAATACGCGCGAGGCGGAAATTTTCATCAGCCAGGTTGATTCGTCGTCAATCTATGTAAACGCCAGCACCCGGTTCACCGACGGCGGCCAGTTCGGCCTGGGCGCCGAGGTGGCCATCAGCACCCAGAAGCTGCACGCCAGAGGGCCGATGGGCCTTGACGCCCTGACCACATACAAGTGGATCGCCTACGGAGATTACACGGTCCGCAAATAGCCGGCCTGGCAATGCGAATGCCGGGGTGCCCCATTGCCGGCTTTAAAGCGTTCGCAAGGCAGTGTTGTCAGCCGCTGAAGCCGATGTTATGCTTACGCTGAATACCTGTTCCAATCCATGCTGTTTAAAGTCAAACACCAAAGGAGCTGAACATGAAGTTAAGAAAATGCTTGTTGACTCTTATCACCGCCGGCGCACTGCTTGTGGCATCCGCGCCTTTCGCTCTGGCCTGGGAAGCGGGTACTGACGTTTTTGACTGGGGCATGGCAAACGCCTCCACAAAAGAGCAAATAGTCACGGACTTGCAGGAAATATTGATCAATAAAGGGATTCTCAAAAAACGCTACACGGCGAGTTCGCTGGTCGCGGTGGTGGAAAAGCAACTGGCCATTGACAACGAGCAGGCGATCATACTTGACAAAATGTGCTTGGGGCTCAAGCTCAACTGCGACAGCGTATTGCCATAGCGGGATTATGCGTTTTACTGCCCGGTGAGGATTTGTTCAGGGCAAAGGGTTCATATAAAAAAGGGAGGACTGAAAAGTCCCCCCTTTTTTTATTTATGAGCCTGCTCGCCGCAAAGGCCTACGGAACCTCAAACGGCTTGATTCAGCCGCCCAACCGCGAAGCCACGTGAGCGGCCAGCCCGCCGTTTTCCAGAATGTTGCGCATGGCTGCCGGCAGAGGCGGCACGTCAACGGCCTTGCCGGTAGTCTTGTTGGTGATTTTTCCGGCGTCCATGTCTACTTGCACTTCGTCCCCTTCGGAGAACCAGGCGGCCTGATCGCCTATTTCAAGAGGAAGCAAGCCCATATTGAAGGCGTGGCGGTAAAAGATGCGGGCGAAGCTGTGGGCGATGACGACCGGAATGCCCGCGCCGAGGATGGCGATAGGGGCATGCTCGCGCGAAGAGCCGCAGCCGAAGTTTCTGCCCGCGACCATGATATCGCCGGGAGCAACCTTCTTGACCCATTCTGGGTCCATGCCGGCCATGCAGCGGCTGCCGAGTTCCTTGGCGTCGGTGGTGACCAGGTAACGGGCCGGGATGATGGCGTCAGTGTCGATGTGATCTCCAACGCAGAGGGCTTTGCCTGTATATTTCATAAAGTTCCCTTTCTCTTCTTGCTTCATGACTGTTGAGTGATATTTGCGCATGCCCCGCCAGGCAACCCTTACAAAACGGGTAAAGGAGGAAGGGGGGTCTGGGGGGAAGGAACCATCAGGGCAATCGCCCTGTTGGTTCCTTCCCCTCAGCGCCTTACACTTTATCCGGGTGGACAATCTCGCCGGCGATGGCCGAGGCTGCGGCCACGGCGGGGTTTGAGAGGTAGACTTCGGCCTCGAGGCTGCCCATGCGTCCTCTGAAGTTGCGGTTGGTGGTGGCCAAGGCCCTTTCGCCACCGGCGAGGATGCCCATGTGTCCGCCAAGGCACGGTCCGCAGGAGGCCGGGCCCATGATGCAGCCGGCTTCGAGCATGGTTTCGACAAGGCCTTCCTTGAGGGCCTGCATCCAGATGCCGGGGGTGGCGGGCAGGACGATGCAGCGGACTTTTTTGTCGACCTTTTTGCCCTTCAGCACGGCGGCGGCGGCGCGCAGGTCGGAAATCCTGCCGTTGGTGCAGGAGCCGATGATGACCTGGTGAATCTTCACGCCCTTGACCTCGTTGACCGGTTTTACGTTGTCGGGAAGGTGCGGGCAGGCGATCAGCGGGTCAAGGGAGCTTGCGTCAAGTTTAAGGTGCTTGAAATATGTGGCGCCTTGATCCGGGGTCAGGGGCTTGTCGTTTTTGCGACCGGCTGCCCGGCAATAGTCGAGGGTGGCCTGGTCCACGGAGAACAGGCCGGCTTTTCCACCGGCCTCGATGGCCATGTTGGCCATGGTCAGGCGTCCTTCGACGGACAGGCTGTCGATGGTGTCTCCGTCAAACTCAAGCGCCCGGTAGGTGGCGCCGTCAACTCCCAACTGGCCGATGGTCCAGAGGATCATGTCCTTGCCGCCGACGTGGGGCTTGAGTTCGCCGTTGAAGGTGACGCGGATGGTTTCCGGGATCTTGAACCAGTTTTCACCAAGGGCCATGCCGGCGGCCATGTCTGTCGAGCCGACGCCGGTTGCGAACGCGCCAACGCCGCCGTAGGTGCAGGTGTGGCTGTCAGCGCCGATGACCAGATCGCCGGGGCCGACCAGGCCGAGTTCCGGCAAGAGCGCGTGTTCGACGCCGCAGTTGCCGCCTTCAAAGTAGTTGACGATGCCGAATTCCTCGGCGAATTCCCGGATGCCCTTGACCTGCTCGGCCGAGGCGATGTCTTTTTGCGGGGTGAAGTGGTCCATGACCAGGACGACTTTTTCCTTGTCAAAGACCTTCTTGGCGTTCATCTTGCGGAAGGACTTGATGGCCAGGGGGGCGGTGATGTCGTTCGCCATGACGAGGTCAAGGCGGCAGTTGAGAATCCGGCCCGGCTCAAGCTCGTGTTCAGAAACCTTTTCCGTGGCGTGGGCCGCCAGTATTTTTTGCGCGAGTGTTAGAGCCATTGTCCGGCCTCCTCCTTCTTCTTGGCCAGGCGGTTCAGGGCGTTAAGATAGGCCCTGGCGCTGGCGTTAATGACATCCGGGTCCGCTCCCCGGCCTACGGAGTTGTATCCGTTTTCCGAAAGCCTGACCATAACTTCGCCCTGAGCGTCGGACCCGCCGGTGATGGCGTTCACCGAATACTGCTCAAGTTTGGGGGAAAACCCGGCCACATGGGCGATGGCTTTGAAGACCGCGTCAATGGGGCCTTTCCCGAATCCCGCGTGCTGCACCCGCTCGCCGTCGATTTCCATGACCAGCATGGCCGAGGGCGGCAGCCCGGTATCGCTGCTTTGCACCCCGAGGTGGATCAGGCGGTATTTGTCCGGGATGCGGTGGACCTCTTCAAGGACGAGCGCCTCCAAATCCTCGTCATAAATCTCTTCTTTCTTGTCCGCAAGTCTTTTCACGGCTTCAAAGACCACGTCAATCTGCTCCGCGTCAAGGGCGAATCCGAGTTTTTCCAGCTTCGTCTTGAGGGCGTTGCGGCCGGAGTGCTTGCCAAGCACGATGGAGGTGCCGGTTATGCCGATGGATTCCGGAGTCATGATTTCGTAGGTCTCGCGCTTTTTCAAAACCCCGTCCTGATGGATGCCGGATTCGTGGGCAAAGGCGTTGGCGCCGACAATGGGCTTGTTGCGGGCGATGGGCTGCCCGATGACCCGGGACAGAAGCCTGGCTGTCGGGTAGATCTGCTCGGTTTTGATGTTGGTGCGCGCCTTGTAGTAGTCGCGCCGCACCTCCAGGGCCATGATCACTTCCTCAAGCGCGGCGTTGCCGGCCCGTTCGCCGATGCCGCCGATGGTGGCCTCGATCTGGCCGGCCCCGGCCCTGATGGCGGCCAGGGTGTTGGCCACGCCAACGCCGAGATCGTTGTGGCAATGCACGCTGAAGACAAAGGGTTTGTCCTTGCGCACTTTTTCCGAGAGGTAACGGATAAGGGCCGCATATTCCTCCGGCTGGGCATAGCCGACGGTGTCCGGAATGTTTATGGTCGTGGCGCCGGCCCCAAGCACGGTGTTGCATACCTCGACCAGGAAATCCGGGTCGGAGCGCGAGGCGTCCTCGGCCGAGAACTCGACATCAGCGCAGGCGCTCACCGCATGCCGCACGGCGGATTCAGCCATGCGCAACACCTCTTCGGGAGATTTGCGCAGCTTGTATTCCATGTGCAGGGGCGATGTGGCCAAAAAGAGGTGTACCCTGTTGTTTTTGGCATGCCTGACCGCTTCTGCCGCGCGGTCGATATCCGAGGTGAGGGCTCTGGCCAGGCTGGTCACCCTGATTTTGTCCACTTCCTTGGCGATCGTTGAAACAGCCTCAAAATCGCCGGGACTGGAGGCGGCGAACCCGGCTTCAATGATATCCACGCCAAGTAGCTCAAGCTGATGCGCCATACGGATCTTTTCGGAAAGGTTCATGGTGGCCCCAGGGGATTGCTCGCCGTCCCGCAGGGTTGTGTCAAAGACGAGTATGCGCTTTTCGCTGTCAGCCATTTAAAGCTCCTTGAACTGTTTGGTTGCTGTTATAAAAAAAAGCGGCCGCCCGTAGGGGCGGCGCGCTCGGTCCGTAAAACGGAGGCTATATTATCCAGAGCGCGGCCTTATAGAAGGCTGCGTAGAATAATTGCGAAAGTAACTGCAATAGAGCCGGCCATCAGGAAGATGGCGGCCAGCAGGGCAGGCTTCACCGCGACAGCTTTGGCTGTCAACGGCCTGTTATTGCGGTGTGGTGTGGCTGGATAGCGTCTCATGAAATTTTCCCTTGCTGGTCCGGCGAAGAAGCCGACTGACTACATTTTCAAAATAGACCCAGTTTTGGCAAAGGTCAACAGCAAAAAACGACAATATTTGCAAAAAACAGTCTGCGCGGTTTATGGACATGCCCGCAAGCATTGTATTATAAATATTAGGTTGACCTGGAGCGGCGCGCCCGCAGAATGGCCGCGCTTGACGATAGCCTGGGCCGCGGATAGAGTTGCCGGACACAGTCAATCTTCAAACGGTTGCTTGCCATTTTGCCCCACATACGGCCCACATACGGACGGATTGATGATAGTTGCCCTGACCAATGACGACGGCATTCACGCGGCGGGCCTGCGGGCCATTTACCAGGCCCTTTTGGAAAAAGGGCATAAGGTGCACGTCATTGCCCCGATGACCGAGCAGTCGGCCGTAGGCCACTCCGTCACCGTATTCGCTCCGTTGCGGGCCAAAACCGTCATGGAAAACTCCTTCACGGGGATAGGGGTCTTCGGCACCCCGGTCGACTGCGTTAAACTGGGTCTGGGCGAGCTTTTGCCAGAGCGGCCCGACATCCTGGTCTCTGGCATCAACGCCGGCGCCAACGTCGGACCGGACATCATGTATTCCGGCACGGTGGCCGCAGCCACGGAAGCGGCCCACATGGGCGTCAGATCTCTGGCCGTTTCCCACGATTCGTTCAGGCCGGGCGACATGCTGCCTTATGCCAGGTATGCCGTCGAGATTATGGAAAGTATTCCCTGGGAGGCGGTCCCTTTGTCCAGAGTAATGAATTTAAACCTGCCGAACTGCCCGGCCGGGGACTGCAAAGGGCTCTCCCTCTGCCCCCAGACCACGGCGGTCTGGAAGGACTGGTATCATGAGCGCAAGGATCCGAGAGGCAGGCCCTACTGGTGGCTGGACGGGCAGATCCCCCCGGAAGACGTGACCGAAGATTCGGACCGCGGGTTGCTTACGGCCGGATACGCCACACTCACGCCATTGCGCTTTGACTTCACTGATTTTACTGTACTGGAACAGTTGCAGCGATTTTTCTGATTCTTAACTTATCTGTTTTTCCGAACACAAGAGGAGGTACACCATGCCCTTAGTCGGTCCAAAAGCCATGTTTGAACGTGCGTACAAGGAAGGATATGCGGTCGGCGCTTTCAATGTGAACAACATGGAAATCATCCAGGGCATCATGCAGGCCGGGGCCGAGGAAAAGTCCCCCATAATTTTGCAGGTATCCTCCGGGGCGCGCAAGTATGCCGGCCAAAGCTACATAATCAAGCTGATCGAGGCCGCCCTTATGGAAACCGACCTGCCGGTGGTTTTGCACCTTGATCACGGTTCTGATTTTGAACTTTGCAAAGCCTGCATAGACGGCGGGTTCACCTCGGTCATGATCGACGGCTCCCACCTGCCTTTTGAGGAAAATATCGCTTTGACCAAACGCGTGGTCGACTATGCCCACGAGCGCGGCATCTGGGTTGAGGCCGAACTCGGCCGGCTCGAAGGCATCGAAGAGCATGTTGTTTCCGACAAAACCGTATACACGGACCCGGACGAGGCGGTCGAGTTTGTCGAGCGCACCGGCTGCGATTCCCTGGCCATCGCCATCGGCACCAGCCACGGCGCCTACAAGTTCAAGGGCGACGCCAAGCTTGATTTTCCCCGTCTTGAAACCATCACCAAAAAATTGCCGGACTTCCCGCTGGTTTTGCACGGCTCCTCAAGCGTTCCCCAGGAGTTCGTGGAGATGTGCAATAAATACGGCGGCCAGGTAGGCGGCGCCAAGGGCATCCCCGAGGATCTCCTGCGCAAGGCGGCCACCCAGGGCGTCTGCAAGATCAACATCGACACCGACATCCGCCTGGCCATGACCGCCAGCATCCGCAAGCAGCTTGTCGAGAAGCCGGCGGAGTTTGACCCAAGGTCTTATCTGAAGCCGGCCAGAGAAGCGGTGAAAAATATGGTCCAACATAAAATAAGGAATGTACTTGGCTGTTCCAACAAGATATAGGGGTAACAGCAACATACGGATGCCGGCGGCCGGGACGCGCTCACGACAGTTTGCGCCATGCCTGTGAGGCGAGCTGGCGGCCCGCGCGACGGTTTTGTCTGGCCCTCTAACGCCTCGAGCCGAGGCTGAAATCCGGCCTTGCCGGACACAGGAGAAATCATATGGCAGTAAATATTGGCATCAACGGATTCGGCCGCATCGGCCGCTACCTGCTTCGCCTGGTCGCCGATCATCCCGAAATAAACATCACTGTCGTCAACGCCCGCAGCAGCAGCGCCGAGTTGGCGCATCTGTTCAAATATGACTCCGTCCACGGCACCTTTGCCGGCGAAGTTTCCTGCGACGACAGCAACATGATCGTCAACGGCAGAAAGGTGGCGGTCACAAAAGCAGCCATAGGCGAATGGGACTGGAAAGGCCTTGGCGTCGACATCGTGGTTGAAACCACCGGCAAGATCAAGGACGGCCCCGGCATGCGCCAGCACCTTGCCAAGGGCGCCAAAAAGGCCATCATCAGCGCCCCGGCCAAAGACGTTGATTTCACCGTCGTCATGGGCGTCAACCACAAGGATTACGACCCGGCCAAACACCACGTCATTTCCAACGCCTCCTGCACGACAAACTGCCTGGGGCCGGTCGCCAAGGTGCTGAACGACAATTTCGGCATCGAGCACGGCCTGATGACCACGGTCCACTCCTACACCATGAGCCAGCGCATCCTTGACGGATCCCACAAGGATCTGCGCCGGGCCAGGGCTGCCTGCATGTCGATGATCCCCACCACCACAGGGGCCGCCAAGGCCATCGGCCTGGTCATCCCTGAGCTCAAGGGCAAGCTCGACGGCATGGCCATCCGCGTGCCCACCCCGAACGTGTCCCTGGTCGACTTCACCTGCCGCATGAAGAAAGACGTGACAGCCGAAGAAATCAACGCCTGCCTGAAAAATGCGGCCGCAACCAGCATGAAGGACTACATGGGCTACTGCGACGAGCCGCTGGTGTCCGTTGACTTCAACGGTTCCACTTACGGCGGCGTGGTCGACAGCCTGTGTACGTCCGTGATGGACAAGCGCATGCTCAAACTGCTGATCTGGTATGACAACGAAGCCGGTTTCACCAACCAGCTTTTCCGCCTCCTGCACATGGTCAACGACAGCATGTAACAAGCTCTCCGCCGGCCGCACGGCCACAAGCAGTTTCAAAAAAGGGCCGCAACATGATGCGGCCCTTTTTTGCCTTGCAATAGCGGGCCGGCTGTGTTTTTTATACAAGAGCCCCGCTGTTGATGGACACGCAAAGCGCATCTGATTTTTTGCCGGAAAAAAGGACAAGCCATGCAAGGTATTTACATAGGTTCCACCACGCCGCGCGCGGGGAAGAGTCTGCTGGCCTTCTCCCTTGGGGTGATGTTGCAAAAGTCCGGTTTCAATGTTGGCTACATGAAGCCGCTGGGGCTTTACCCGCAAAAGGTCGAGGAAAGGATGGGCGACGCGGACGCCCTGGTTGCCCAGGAAATTCTCGGGCAAAACGCCGAGGCGGATGTGCTCACCCCGGTCATGCTCCCCAAGACCCTGCATGAACTTTCCCTTTACACGCGCACAGACCCCGGCCTTTGCATGCACAGGATCAGGGCCGCCTACGCGCAGTTGTCCGCCAACCGCGACTGCATGCTGGTCGCCGGCACCGCGGCTTTTCCCTCGACCGGAAAGTTCTGCGGGGCCGACGGGTTCACAATGACCGGCGAACTGGGCCTGAAGACCATCCTGGTAGAGCGCTTTAACCACAATTTCAACTACGACGCGGTCTTGAGCATGCACCAGGAGCTTGGGGACGACCTTGTCGGCGTCGTGCTCAACGACATCCCGGAGACCGAGATGCGCGGCGTCACGGAAGTTTTAAAACCATATCTCGAGGCCAGGGGCATCGCGGTTTACGGGATAATTCCCAGGGAGCCGGGGCTGAACGCTTTGCGCGTGGCCGAACTGGCTCGAGGCCTGAACGGCCGGATAGTGGCCGGAAACGCCCACTCCTCGCGCATGGTCGAAGGTTTTTTGATCGGCACAATGCAGGTGGAAAATTTTATGAGCCGTTTGCGGGCGTTGCGCGGCTTTGCGGTCATCGCCGGCGGAGACCGCTCGGATCTGCACCTGGCGGCGCTGCACGGCCACTGCCCCTGCCTGGTCCTCACCGGGAACATGAACCCGAGCGAACTCGTCAGGTCCAAGGCCGAAGAACTGGCCGTGCCTGTGGTCACTGTCATGGGCGACACATACAACGTGGCCATGCAGATGACAGACATCCTCACGGGCAAGAAACTGCGCGACCTGCACCAGATCCGTCTCGGAATCAAAGTCATCCAGGAGAACCTCCAGTTCGGGGAGTTGAAGCAGGCCCTGGGGATGTGATCCGGCTGCCCCTAACCGGAGAAATACCTGGATCCAGTTTTGACAATTCCTTAAGGATAAGCTAATCCCTACTCTTTTACGCGCCCGGCAAAGCCGCATGCGCTTCGTCCATCCTTGCAACAATTCAAGACGCGTCGCAGCCCTTGTTTTGGGCGCCATTCCAGAAACCGGGAAGTTGGCCTTATCATGAGCAAAATCAGCAGAATAAAAGGGTTCGCCGATATCTTCGCCCCAGGCAGCAGCTTGTTCACCTTCATGGAGAACACGGCCCGGCGGGTGTTTTCATCCTATGGCTATTCCGAATTGCGTGTGCCCATACTGGAGTTCACCGAGCTTTTCAGCCGGGGCATCGGCACGGAAACCGACGTGGTCCAAAAGGAAATGTTCACCTTCCCTGACCGCAAAGGCCGCTCTTTGACCATGCGCCCGGAATGCACGGCCGGGATAATGCGGGCATACATAGACGCCAACCTGCACGCGCGGGAAAGCGTTTCCAAGCTGTTCAGCTTCGGGCCGATGTTTCGCTACGAGCGTCCGCAGAAAGGGCGGATGCGCCAGTTCCATCAGCTTGACTGCGAGTGCCTTGGCGCGCACGAGCCGCAGGCCGACGCGGAATGCGTGGCCATGCTCATGCACCTGATGAGCGAGCTTGGCCTTGACCAGGTGCACCTGGAACTGAACACCCTGGGCTGCAAAGAGTGCCGCCCCAGGTACAAGGCCCTGCTCACGGAATTTTTGCGCGGCCTTGACGTGGACTCTTTCTGCGAGGACTGCCAGCGGCGAATCGTCACAAACCCCTTGCGCGTGCTTGATTGCAAGGCCCCAAGATGCAAGGATATGACCGAGAGCGCCCCCAGCATCGGCGACCACGTCTGCCCGGAGTGCGCGGAGCACTTTGCCGTTGTAACGGGCTTTCTGAGTGACCGGGGCATCCCGTTCGTCCTCAATTCCCGCCTGGTCCGGGGGCTTGACTATTACATGCGCACCACCTTTGAAGTGGTTTCCACCACCATCGGAGCGCAGGGTTCCGTGGCCGGCGGCGGCCGCTATGACGGCCTTGTCGCGCAGCTTGGCGGGCCGGATGTGCCTGGCGTTGGCTATGCCGTGGGCATGGAACGGGTGGCCCTGATGCTTGAGCAGAACATGCCGGATGAATGCACGGCCCGACCGGACTTTTACCTGGCCGTGCTTGAGGACGGAGCTTTGAACACCGCGCTTTGCCTGGCTCAGGCCCTGCGGGAAGAGGGTTTTTCCGGCGAGACGTCCTTTGCGGCCAAGAGCATGAAGAGCCAGATGCGCCAGGCTTCAAAGACGAACGCCCGTTATTGTCTGATCCTGGGCAAGGACGAACTGGCTCAAGGCACAGTCAATGTAAAAAATATGGATTCGGGAGAGCAGCGCCAGACGCCCCTGGCTGACGCGGCCTTGGCTCTGGCATGAGACCTGAACAATAATCATCATTAATCAGCATTTCCATAACTATGGGACAATCCATGAACGACGTCACACAAACCGATTTGCAGCAGGAACACCAGCAATACATCGAATCCCTGGGCGACTTTACCCGGACCCACTCCTGCCAGGAGCTGACCGCAAAACACATCGGGCAAACCGTGCGTCTTGCCGGCTGGGTGCAGTTCCGGCGCGACCATGGAGGTCTGGTCTTTGTCGACTTAAGGGACAGGGAAGGGTTGACCCAGATCGTCTTCATTCCCGAAGTGGCTCCGGAAGCGCATGAGCGGGCGCGCATCCTGCGTTCCGAATATGTGCTGTCCGTCGAGGGTTATGTGCGCAGCCGCCCTGAGGGGATGACCAACCCCAACATGGTGACCGGCGAGATTGAAGTCGTCGTTCAGTCCTGGAAACTGCTCAACACCTCCAAAACCCCGCCGTTTCCCATAGAGGACCGCGCCGACCCCGGCGAAAATATTCGCCTGCAATATCGTTACCTCGACATGCGCCGTCCTTCCCTGAGCAGGCAGATTATCCTGCGCCACAAGGTGGCCCAAAGCGTGCGCCGCCATCTGGACGGCGAGGGCTTTCTCGAGGTGGAAACGCCGTTTCTGACCCGCTCCACTCCCGAAGGGGCCAGGGATTTTCTCGTGCCAAGCCGCGTCAACCAGGGCGAGTTTTACGCCCTGCCGCAATCGCCGCAGCTTTTCAAGCAAATGCTCATGGTCGGCGGCCTTGACCGCTATTTTCAGATCGTGCGCTGCTTCCGGGACGAGGATCTGCGCGCCGACCGCCAGCCCGAGTTCACCCAGGTTGACATCGAAATGAGCTTTGTGGACGAAGAGGCGGTCATGGGCATGGCCGAAAAGCTGATGGCCAAGGTTTTCAAGGAATGCATGGGCCGGGATCTCGCGCTTCCCTTCCCGCGCATGACTTATGAAAGAGCCATGGGCGAATACGGCGTGGACAAGCCGGACACCCGCTTTGACCTTCGCCTGGCCGATGTGACCGAGATCGTCAAGGGCTCGGGCTTCAAGCTGTTCGCCTCGGTTCCGATGGTCAAGGCCATGCGCGTTCCTGGCGGCGGAGTCCTGAGCCGCAAGGAGATCGACGATTACACCGAGTTCGTGAAAATTTACGGCGCCCAAGGCCTGGCCTGGATCAAGATCAAGGCCGACGAGTGGCAATCGCCCATAGCCAAATTTCTCTCCGACGAAGAGCGGGCCGGTCTGCAAAAGGTTCTTGGCCTTGCAGAGGGCGATATCGTATTCTTCCAGGCCGGGGCTCCGGCCATGGTCAACGCGGCCCTTGGAAACCTGCGGGTCAAGCTCGGCGAGCATTTTAACCTGATTGACAAAAATCAGTTCAACTTCCTGTGGGTGACCGACTTTCCGCTGCTGGAATACGACCCTGAGGAGAAAAGATACGTGGCCTGCCACCACCCCTTCACATCCCCCCAGCAAAATGCGCTGGCGGCCCTGGAATCCGACCCCGGCGCGGCCCTGGCCCGGGCTTATGACATGGTTTTAAACGGAAGCGAGGTCGGAGGCGGCTCCATCCGCAACCACACCGCCGCGATGCAGCGAGACATGTTCAAGGCGCTCGGCTTTTCCGACGCCGACATCGACGAGCAGTTCGGCTTCATGATGCAGGCGCTCGAGCTTGGCGCCCCTCCCCACGGCGGCATCGCTTTTGGCTTTGACCGCCTGGTAATGCTTCTGGCCAAAGCCCCCTCAATCCGCGACATCATTCCCTTCCCGAAAACCCAGAAGGCCACCTGCCTTTTGACCAGCGCCCCTGCGCCGGTTTCCGGCAAACAATTGAGAGAGCTTGGCCTTAGGTTGCGCGAAACTGAGAATAGCCGTTAATTCCCGGGGAAGGCCTCTTGGCGGGGACGGTTTGTATTTGTCGGCTGATGCTGCGCCGTTCGGTCCATTTTCTGCCCTGAAACTGCAAATGCCGCTCGTATGAAGCGGCATTTGCGGTTTAGGGTGTCAATTAAGAAGGGGCTTGCTTAGAAAGTAAGAGAAAGCGCCCATCTCTCCGTTTCATTCCACCATTCGTCGTTGTCCTCGAAGGACTTCTGCTGTCCCGCCTGCTTGTCGGCCTTGTCGCTGGGGGCATTGTAGATCCAGAGATCCTCAAAGGTTATAAAGCCGTCTCCGTCGGTGTCGGCGTTGTCAAACATGATCGCCTTGGGGAAAGCTGCCTTGAACTCGTCGCGGGACAGCTTGCCGTCCTTGTTAGTGTCGGCGTCCATAAAGATGCGCTCGCCGAAATGCTTGCCGCGCAGGCTGATATGCTTGCCTTTTGAGTCCAGCAGTTCTTGGAAAGTAATGAAGCCGTCAGCGTTTTTATCAAGGCTGCCGAATTTGTCCGCCAGCCTGGGGAAAGCGGTGGAAAATTCGTCTTTGGACAGCATGCCGTCCTTGTTGGCGTCAGAATCGTTGAAGCGCTTCTCGGCATATACATCCTTGTACGCCTGCCAGCCCTTGTACATCTCGTCACGGCTTACAAATGAGTCTTTGTTGCCGTCAAAGGCCTCGAACCTGTCCGCCAGCTTGGGGAAGCCTGCCGTGAATTCCTGCTTGGACAGCTTGCCGTCCTTGTCCTTGTCGGCCGCGTCGAAGAAGCGTCCCCTTTCTCTGCCGCGTTGCTCCTTGAAGAGCTTGTATTCAGTCATGCTGATGGAGCCGTTTTTATCGACGTCGATCATGGTAAAGCGGATGGGGCTGACGGGGAAGACAACGCTGGTCTCCTCCATGGACAGCTCGCCGTCTTTGTTGGTGTCGGCAATTTCAAATATTTTTTCCGGGGTCATGGTCCGGTACGTTGCGTAGAAAGAGGACATTTCATCCCTGCTGACGTATCCGTCCTTGTCCTTGTCGATGTATGCGGACATTTTGGCCAGTATCGGGTGAATCCCAGCAAGCTCATCAATGCTGATTTTTTGGTCCGGGGTTTTGAAAACTTTGTCCATGAAATCTTTCGCCCTCTCGGCTTCCAGGCGATCGTCAATAGCGGCGCTGACCTCTGAAGGGTCATACACATGCCACATACCGTCCAGGTCAAACCACCCTGAATAGTCGTCGGCGAATGCGGTTACGCTTGTAAGCAGCAAGATGCTTAAGGCCGTGAATATTGTTTTCATAGCGTGTTCCTTATTTATAAGTGATGTAAATGTTTCGCACGCAGGCCTGGCAGCCATACGGCAAATGAGCTCCTTTCCGATGTTGCCCCTGAAGCTTGCAGTGAATTGCGACAGTTCTGGAGCTATAATAATGTTACCACAAAAATTGCGGAAAAAGCCAATTGAATAATGCCGCATTCATAAAATTCTTCTAAAAAAAAGAAGCCCCCGCAAAAGCGGGGGCAAACGCTACAAAGCAAAGGGTCCGGGCCCGGGAACAGGCGGCTTTCGCCCCTGTGCGGGCCCCTGCCCAGACAGTTTTCCTACCTTGTCAGTTTTCTGAACTTGGTGCGGTGGGGCTGCTCGGCTTCCTTGCCAAGGCGTTTTTTGCGGTCTTCTTCGTATTCGGTGTAATTGCCGTCATAGAAGGTGACGGTCGAGTCTCCTTCAAAGGCCAGGATGTGGGTTGCTATGCGGTCAAGGAACCAGCGGTCGTGGCTGATGACGAAGACCGTGCCCGCGAAGTTTTCCAAGGCGTCTTCAAGGGCGCGCATGGTGTTGACGTCAAGGTCGTTGGTCGGTTCGTCAAGGAGCAAGGTGTTGGCGCCGGCTTTGAGGGTCAGGGCGAGATAGGCGCGGTTTCTTTCTCCGCCGGAAAGAACCTCGACTTTTTTCTGCTGGTCCTGCCCCATGAAGTTGAAGCGTGAGCAGTAGGCCCTGGCGTTGATTTCCTTGTTGCCGAGGCGGATGGTCTCGGCCCCGCCGCTGATGACCTCATAAAGCGTCTTGCCCGGTGTGAGGGCATCCCGGTTCTGGTCTGCCCAGGCCAGCGCGACGGTTTCACCTATTTTCAATGTTCCGGAATCGGGGGAGGCGACGCCCGCGATCATTTTGAACAGGGTTGTCTTGCCTGCGCCGTTTGGCCCGATGATGCCGACAATTGCCCCTGGCGGGACGATGAAGTTCATGTTCTCGACCAGGAGGCGGTCCTCAATGCTTTTGCTGACGCCCTGCGCTTCAACTACGATTTTGCCGAGCCGCGGTCCGGGCGGGATGTAAATTTCAAGATCCGGGGCTCTGCGCTCTGATTCATGTGACAGCATGGCCTCGTAAGCGTTGATCCTGGCCTTGCTCTTGGCGTGGCGTCCTTTTGGGGCCATGCGGATCCATTCCAGTTCGCGTTGCAGGGTCTTTTGGCGTTCGGCCTCTGACTTTTCCTCGTTGGACAGGCGTTTTTGCTTCTGCTCAAGCCAGGATGAGTAGTTGCCCTTCCAGGGAATGCCCCGGCCGCGGTCCAGTTCCAGGATCCAGCCGGCCACGTTGTCCAGGAAGTAGCGGTCGTGGGTGACGGCGATGACGGTTCCCGGGAATTTTTGCAGATACCGCTCAAGCCAGGCCACGGATTCGGCGTCCAGGTGGTTGGTGGGTTCGTCCAGAAGCAGGATGTCCGGGTCTTGCAGCAAAAGGCGGCACAGGGCGACGCGGCGGCGCTCGCCGCCGGAGATCACGCTGACGGGCGTGTCGCCTGGGGGGCAACGCAGGGCGTCCATGGCCATTTCCAGCTTGGAGTCGAGATCCCAGATGTTCTTGTTGTCCATGAGCTCCTGGACTTCGCCCTGGCGGCTGATCAAGGCGTCCATCTCGTCCGGCTCCATCGGCTCGGCGAACTTGGCGTTGATGGCCTCGTATTCGTCTCTGATGGCCACGAGCTCGGCCACGCCTTCCTCGACCACTTCTCTTACGGTCCTGGTTTCGTCCACCAGTGGCTCCTGCTCAAGGAAGCCGATAGTATGGCCGGGAGCGAGTACGGTTTTGCCGTCAAAGTTCTGATCCACTCCGGCCAGAATCTTGAGCAGCGAGCTCTTGCCCGAGCCGTTCAAGCCCAGAACGCCGATTTTAGCGCCATAGAAATATGACAGCGAGATGTCTTTCAACACCTCTTTTTGACCGTGTTTTTTGGACACACGGATCATTGAATAGATTATTTTATCCGGTTCGTTGCTCATCAGGCGTCGCCTTTTGGAAAGAAGTTTTGGGTTGCGTGAAAGTTGCAGCGGGAGGTTATCAGGGTTGATTTGGATAAGTCAACAAGTTGCGGCGGTCCGAGAGGCGGTGGGTTGCAAGGGTTGAGAAAATCATTTAATCGGTGTAGTTATGCGCGCATCAGTATTGAAACCGGGAAACAGCGGAGGGCAATATGGGAATACTTAAGGACTTCAAGGCCTTCGCCCTTAAGGGCAACGTGATTGACATGGCGGTAGGCATAATTATCGGCGCGGCCTTCAGCACGGTGGTCAAATCGCTGGTTGACGATGTTATTATGCCTCCGATCGGAGCGTTGCTCGGGGGGGTTGACTTCTCGGACCTGTTTATCACCATCAAGCAGGGCGCAACAGCCGGGCCATACCTCAGCGTGGCTGCCGCCAAGGAAGCCGGGGCTGTCACGCTTAACCTTGGGCTGTTTATAAATAATATAATCAGCTTTCTGATCGTGGCCATGGCGGTTTTCGCCCTGGTCAGGGTAATATCCAAGGCCCAGCATGCGTTTGAAAAGCCGGTGGAACAGGCCCCGACCGACAAGGATTGCCCTTACTGCTTCACCAAAATAGACATCCGCGCCACACGCTGCCCCAACTGCACAGCCGAATTGCCATAAGGGGGGAAGAGCCGGATGAGGGAAGCATCAGGGCTCTCGCCTGCCTTTACCCGTTTCGCGGGGTTGGAGTGGTTTTGAAAGGCTGCGCTCCGAGCGGCCTGGCCTGGCAGGGCGGGCTTGGCGCGTGCGCATTTGCACCGACCAGCAAAGCAAATCAGGAGACGAACCCGGCCTTCAGCAGGCGTTCGAAATAGTCCGCGGCGCCCAGGCGGGCGATGAGCAGCCCCTGGGGCGCTCCCTTGACACTGAGGATGTCGCCGCACTCCAGGGGGATGGCGGTCTGTCCGTCCACAGTCAGGTAGAGGTTGGTCCCGCTGTCGCAGACTGTGGTCGAGATCTCGTTGTCCGCGCCAAGGGCTATGGGCGGGAATGAGTTCAGGAAAGGGCAGATGGGGGCTACCAGATAGGCGTTCATATCCGGCATGACCAGCGGTCCGCCCGCCGAGCAGGCGTAGCCTGTGGAGCCCGTTGGGGTGGAGAATATGATGCCGTCCGCCCTTAAGGTCGTGAAGGGCTTTTGGTTCACCGCCAGTTTCAAAGTGCCCAGGCGGGCCACGATCCCCCGGCTGACAACCAGATCGTTGACCACCTGGCCGGATTTTATGGTCGCGTCGTTCCTGATAAGGCAGTATTCGAGGGTCAGGCGCCTCTCAACGGCAAATCCGCCGCTGATGGCGGCCGAAAGTCGATCTTGCCAGCCGTCCCTGGATATCTCAGCCAGAAATCCCACCCGCCCGAAATTTACCCCGGCAACGGGAATTTCGCGCGAGAGAAGCTTTCGGGCCACTGCCACGATCGTGCCGTCACCGCCAAGGACGAGGACCAAATCCACATCCGGCATATTGCCCACATCTTCCCTGTCCTTGCTGTGCTCGGCCGTCCAGGCCGCAACGCCTCTGGCCCGGAGCCAGGCGTCCATTTCGCGGGCGAATTCCGCCGCCTGTTTGCTGCCCTCTTTGTGCACCAGGGCTATGGAGCCCAGCTTGCGCCTGTCCTCTGCGGTCATGTCAGTATTTCTTCCGTGTGGTTAATCAATATTGATCTCTAGTCCCTTGCCGGTTCCGGGTTTGCCGTTTACGGCCCCTTGGCCGTCCAGGGAAGGCAACCCGCTCATGCCGGGGATGATGTGCTGATCCGGCATGGGGCCATGAGGCGCGCCGTCGGAGGAGATGCTCGCGAGCAAAGTGCCAAGGTCGGCGTCGCTCTCAAGGCCGGGGATGGAATTTGAGGACGAAGCGCTATTGCTTTTATCGCTTGCTCCGCGTTGGCGCAAGGCAAAGCTCAAATCAAGCAATTGTCTTTCGATCTCGGCCAGGGCGAGACTGGTGCGCCGTTCTGACTCTCTGAGCCCCTGCGAATGGTTGGTCGTGGCGCGGATGACGAATAAAAACATTACCAGCATTCCGATAAAGCAAAGCATGACCATAAGCATAAGGGCCACCAAGGGATCGCTGAACATGTTTTGACTCTCCTGTCTGCAATGTTGCGCCAAAAGCGGGCGCCAAGCATGGTTTTTTAGGGGGCATCATGCCAGGCGTCAAGTGGATATGGCATTTTGCATATGTTATAATAACAATTTTCAAAGTAAACATCAGGCGTTCCGGATGGCGCGCGGCCCGGGGCCATCGCTGATTCGCGGCGGATTTTCCCCTGGCCGGCCCTTGCATCAAGCCAAGGGCTTGGGTATGAGTCTTTAACGCGCATCCCAAACAGCCCAAACCAAAGGCAGCATAAACATGGCGTCATCAAAAGTCCGTCCCCACCTGGTAGTGGCGGACGAAAACGGAGACATCCTGGACCATCCCGAACTGCTGATGGTCTGCCGCCGGGGCAACGAGATCATCATGCCCCGCCCGGATGAACTTATCCCTTTGCCTGAAGAAAGTGAATTGTTTCTTCTTCCCGGACGCCACGCCCTCGGGCTTGACCCGGAAACCGGGCAACTGGAGGAACAGGAATATCTGGCCGTGGCCGCATTCGCCTCTCCCGGCCACACCCTGGCCGCCCACCCGGCCTATATTTCCGGACCAGACGCGCCGGAACTGCCGCTTTTCGCCTACGGAGCGATCGGCTTTGCCAATGACCGTTTTTACATTGCAGCCAAGAAGGTGGACGAGGACAAGCGCCAGCAGTTCGCCGGCATCTCCAGGTCTGCCCTTGAAAAAAAGGCCCATGCCATGATGCGCCGTTTTCCGGAGAACCGGCTCATCCAGCACATCGGGCTGACCTGCGCTTTGACGTATTCCTGCCCGGCCGCCCGCAACCTGTGCCTTGGCCGTTATGAGGCGCCGCTGCCGGTTTCAAACGCCTGCAACGCCCGCTGCGTCGGCTGCATATCGCTAAAAGAAGAGACCTCGCCCGGCTGTTCAACCCCACAAAGCCGTATGACCTTCACCCCGACGGT
Source organism: Desulfovibrionaceae bacterium (assembly GCA_031551565.1). Taxonomy (GTDB): domain Bacteria; phylum Desulfobacterota; class Desulfovibrionia; order Desulfovibrionales; family Desulfovibrionaceae; genus Frigididesulfovibrio. The sequence continues at coordinate 41,492 of JAVBNM010000037.1, forward strand.
TCGGGAAATTGTGGAAGTCATGGAATATCACGCATCAAACGAAAGAGAGCGGCCGATTTTTTCCTTCGGCCAAGGCTGCGAGGGCGAACCTCTCACCCAGGCGGCCCTGATGGAAGAAGCCATCCGGGAATATTTGAAGAAAGGCGGCAAGGGAACGATCAACCTGAACACCAACGCCTCCATCCCCTCCGCCCTGACGAATCTGGCCGGGGCCGGGCTGACCTCGATGCGGGTAAGCCTGAACAGCGCCCGCGACGAAGCCTACGCCCGTTATTACAGGCCTCAGGGCTACAGCATGGACAATGTCAGGGAAAGCATCGTGCGGGCCAGACAGGGCAATGTCTTTGTCTCCCTGAACCTGCTCTACTTTCCGGGATTTACGGACACTGAAGAGGAGACGCGGGCGATTATTTCCCTTGTCAATGAATGCGGCGTCAACTTTATCCAACTGCGCAACCTGAATATTGATCCTGAAAAATATCTCAAGCTGATGGCGGGAATTGAAACCGGCCCATGCATCGGCCTGAACGTCTTTCGCAAAAGGCTCGTCCGGGAGTGTCCCGGCCTTAAGCTGGGCTATTTCAATCCGTACGTCGAATCCGGTTTCTCGCGGACGGCGGATTAATGAGGGCTGAGCCTAGAAATTGATGCAGGAAACCTCAAGGGCGTTTTGCCCTGAGGCTTCCGCCCCCAGCCCCTCCTTTCCCCGCTTTCGACGCGGCGTTCCGCCAAGATCAAGGGACCAGCCCCAGCCCGCCTTGCGCCTGAGCCCCGGGCATCCGCTGATAGATAACGACTATTCCGGTTTGGCTATCCCGCAGGGTGAGGTTCCGGCCGTCGTATTGAAAGTCGTAGGCGCGCTGTTGACCGTCTTCTGACGTGCTGAAAATTTGGCGTCCCTGGACAAGGAAAGTCCCTTGCCCGTAAAGCTGCCGGCTGGCCCCCATCAGCATGAAAACTCCGTTTTTAAGCCCCAGCGTGACGGCCCCCCTCGGGCTCATGCTGAACCAAAAACCGTCAATCACTGAAGGAATCCCCACATGCCCTTCTGGATATGTCTTCGGCTGCGGCTGTGGACTGGCCTGGGGGGAGGCGGTTGGAGCGGTAGCGCCTGGTTGAGGAGCAGTGGCCGGATGAGGCTGAACAGCCGGCAGAAATGAAACAGGAGGAGACGGGGGCGGCGGAGGCGCGGGAGGAGACGGAACCTGAGGCTTGCTCACTTCCCCGGCGGGCGCTTTTGCCGGGCTCTTCAGGAAAAAGGGCAGGGCAGGGCCGTCAGCCTGGGCTTTGGGTAAAAAAACGGCAAGGAAGAACAGCGCCAACACAAGGCGCAACCCTGAGCAACGTGTGGGAAATTTGCTGGTAAACATTTCTCGTTGTACTGATGACGGTGATACCGGGCGACGTTTATAAATGGCTGCTCTTGACATGCTAACATGAAGACCCAGCCCGCGAAAAGTCCATTTTTCGGGTGTGCGGCGCAAGCGAATGGCGAGCCATGATGTATCGCGCGTCTATGCGATCGGTTTTTCCTTGCGGCAATGCGTTTGAAGAGCGGTTTTACCACAGGCTGATTTGCGCGGCGGATTCTGGCGCAGGGCATTTTGGCAATAAAACGCTATCGACTTTGTACGATATAATTTTCGCCATTGACTCCGGGGTGGAGGGGCACTAATATTATAAAGCCTGCGTCCAATGCCGCAGGCCGCCAGCGCCTTTTGGCTTTGCGCCGCAGATGCCCGCTCCGCCGTGGCGTGTCGGCCAGGCCGTTTGGGTTTGCGCTCTGAATTGGCTGCCAAATATACTGGCAATGCGCTCCGATGTGTTTTATGTTGATGAACTGTTGGAGCCGCCTTGGTTTTAACTGCTTTGGCCCATGCGGTGTGTTCGTTGTCTATATATTTTATAGGCTTGAGCTGCTCGGCCGAAATCCGCTTTATGAAGAAGATGTATAGCCCTTCCCTGTTCCGCGGGCCTTTGCAAAAGTCCGAATCACGCCCTGGCCATGTCCGGGCCCGGCAAACCGGCCGTCTGGAACATCGCATTTCGCTCCGCCCAAAAGCAGTCTTTTGGGCTGATGGCAAAAATCCTGATTCATGAAATGGCTTATGGAAGCGTTGACTGGATGTGTGAAAATGCAATTTTCACGTTGTCTATAAAGATCCGGGTTAGTACAGAAAATGTCCAATAGCCGGCATCCATTGTTTTCCGCGCTCGTCTTCGATTTTGACGGCACCCTCGCGCAGCCCGTTCTGGACTTCAAGCTTATGCAGCAAGCTGGTCTCAAGGCTCTGGGCGATTTTTTGCCGATCCCCCCGGACAGGACCAGGCTGACCCTTGAATGCGTGGACGAGCTAACGCAAGGGCTGCCGTTCGCAACAGCCGCAGCCGCACGGCAGGCCGCCCTTGACGCCTTTGCCTCGGTCGAGGTTGAAGCTGCCGGCAGGGCCTCCCTGTTTTCATTTGCCCGCCCCGTCTTCTCGGCCTTGAAAAAAAGAAACCTGCCTTTCGCAATAATCACCCGCAACTGCCGGGAAGCGGTGCATGCCTGCTTTCCCGACGTCGCGCAGCATTGCGCCTGCCTGCTGACGCGTGAGGATGTCGAAAGGGTCAAACCCGACCCTGAACACCTGCTGCTGGCCCTGCGCCGCCTGAATTGCCCGCCAGGCAGGGCGCTGATGATCGGGGATCACCCCATCGACATCCTGGTAGGCAAGAAAGCCGGGGTCAAAACCGCTGCGGTGGCCAGCGCCGAATCCTCACGTTCGACGCTTGCGCGGGAAAACCCCGATTACATCGCCGACGATACCGGCCAGTTGATGTCTCTTTTGGGCATCGACATTTGACCGAAGTCGCGGCGCCAAGATAAAATGACTTTGTTTGGAGGAGATCAGATTATGTCGTTTAAAAAATCAACCTGTTGCTGCTTTTGGGCGGCGATTTTAGTCCTTGTCCTGGGCGTGTCCGCCCAGGCCGCACCCGGTCCCGACTTCAGCGAACTGGCCAAGGCGGCCAGCCCGGCGGTCGTGAACATCAGCACTGAGCGGGTGGTCACCCAGAGAGAGCGGATGACGCCCCACGAATTTTTCCGGGACATGCCGGGCATGCCCGAGGAATTCAGAGATTTTTTTGAGGGATTCGGCATGCAGCCCAAGTTCCGCGACCAGGGCCAGCAAAGACAGGATCCCAAAAGGCAGGGGCGTTCGCGCAACCGCCGCCATTCGCTGGGCTCGGGTTTTATCATCTCTGCTGACGGCTATATTGTCACCAACAACCATGTGATCCAGGGCGCCGACGTCGTGCGGGTCAACCTGGGGAGCGATAACGACAAAGAAAAGTCGTATATTGCCGAGGTCCTGGGGACCGACCCTGAAACCGACCTCGCCCTGCTGAAAATTTCTGAAACCAACCTGCCGACGCTGGAGTTCGGCGATTCCGACTCGTTGCAGGTCGGCGAATGGGCGCTGGCCATAGGCAATCCCTTCGGCCTCGACCACACGGTCACCGCCGGCATCATCTCCGCCAAGGAGCGGAACATCCGTTCAGGGCCGTTTGACAGCTATCTCCAGACTGACGCATCGATCAACCCCGGAAACAGCGGCGGGCCGCTCCTCAACATGGAGGGCAAGGTCGTCGGCATCAATACGGCCATTGTTCCGCAAGGCCAGGGCATCGGCTTTGCCATCCCGTCCAGCATGGCCAAGAAAATCATCGACTCGCTGCGCTCCCACCGCCGCGTCAGCCGGGGATGGCTCGGAGTGGGCATCCAGGATGTGGATGAGACAATGGCCAAGGCTCTCGGAATGAAGAGCCCCAAAGGCGCTTTCGTGGATAACGTGTTTGAGGGGCAACCGGCCGACAAGGCGGGCATAAAGCCGGGGGACGTCATTCTTTCGGTAAACGGCAAGGACATCAGCGATACCGCCGAGCTTTTGCGCACTGTGGCCGGTCTTACGCCTGGCGACAAGAGTGCTGTGACCGTCTGGAGAGGCAGCTCCTCCATCACTCTTTTCCTTACCCTGGGCGAGCGGGAAAACATGACCGCCGACTCCGGAAAGCAACCGGGCAAGGCTGAGGAAAATGCGCCAAGCAGCAAAATGGGCATCCGCATAAGGCCGGTTACCGCCGAGGAGTCGGCCAGGCTGAGAGTGGAGCAGGGTGTGGCCCTGTTGGTCATTGAAGTTGAAAAAGACAGTCCGGCGGACCAGGCCGACATACGCCCGGGCGACGTTATTATAGGCATCAACCGCGCTCCCTTGGCCAATATGGACTCATTCAACCGTGAAGTTGAAAAAAATGCCAGGGAAAACGGAGCCATCCTTTTGCAGTTGTTCAGGAACGGGAAGACCTTTTTCAGGGCTGTGGATTTTTCCCTGAAATAACCTGCTCCCGATCTTTTTGGCTGTCCCGGAACCACGCCGCAAGGCCGGTTCCGGGACAGTCCGCGCGAAATGGGCTGCCGAATCCCGCGGCGGTCTGCCGATGATAATTATTGCGCAATCATGTTTTTGGAATTAGCATGCTGTGTTTCTTTCATGTTGCTTCTTTCATTTCCGATCAGCGGCCTTGGCGTCTGTGCAAGCTCGCAATGAAACAGCCTCATGCCAATGGAACTCGCCGGCCTGGCTCGGGCCGGCATGCGGCTGCCGGGCTGCCGGGCGCACAGGGTTGCGGCTGAGACGGAAATTGTTGACACTGGAACTTTTGGGGGAATGCAGTGAGATCTGTTGTTGCCGTCACCAGCGAGGTATACGATGCCGTCGGCGCCGCGCACGAACTTTTGGATCAGGTCAAAGGCCTGTTTCCCCTTTCAGCCAATTCCTGCGGCCTTTTATTTGTCGAGCCGGACCTTGAGGCCGACCTTCTTTTATCAACAATCAGGGAAAATTTGCCCGGAGTGCTGCTTTTCGGCTGCACAGCCATGGCCCAGTTGAACAGCTTCGGCTACCAGAAACAGGCCGCGTCGCTTTTGCTCATGACTGCCGACGATTGTTTTTTCAGCGCAGCCGTGGCCAAAGACCTCGAGGAAGACAGCCTGGAAAAAATCACCTCGGCGTTTCAGGCGGCGGCGGGCGGGTTGGGCGCAGAGGCGCCGAAACTTGCCTTTGTCTTTTCCATCCTGACCGACAATTGCCGCGAGCAGCAAAAATTCGATCATCTGGACGCCCTTGCAGGAAAACAGCCCCTTTTCGGCGGCGTAGCCTCGGACTACGTCAACTTTGAGGCCTCACGCGTTTTTTTGAATGAGAGCGTCGTGGAAAAAGGCATGGTCGTCTTGCTTGTCGGCGGCAACTGCAAGCCCAAATTTGTGGTCCGCAACTTGCCCCGCACCCGTCTGGCCAAGTTCAAGGTGACCAGGGCCGAGGGCCTCTGCATTCAGACCATCGACGGCCTGACAGTGAAGGATTTCCTTCTGGAGCATGGTGTGGTGGACATTGATTCCACACTTGGGCTCTACTACCACCCCTTCAACCTTGAGCTTGACCTTGAAGACGATTACGACGGCGAACCCGTTTGCCGTCCGCTCGTGCATGTGGACCAGGAGACCGGCTTTGCCAGAAGCGTGGCCGACATTCCAGAAGGCAGCACTGTCTCTCTCCAGTTCATCCAGGCTGCGGACATAATTGAAACATCAAAGGAGGCCGTGGCGGCCATGGCCGATGCCTTGCGCGCGGCGGAAGGCGACGGCAATTATGAATATTCGACAGTCATCATAGCCACCTGCGCCGGCCGGCATGTCATTCTGGCCTTGGAACACGCGGTGGAGGCCGCGATCTCCAGGGAACATCTCGGCGATAAGTATACCTTTTCCGGGTTTTACTCCTTTGGCGAGTTCTGCCCGACATCCATCAGAGACGGCAAGGCCAAAAACAGGCTCCATAATCTGTCCATCGCTCTGTGCGCGCTGTGACGCTAGGGGGGTGCAGCGATGATCTCCACCGGACCGGACCAACGCTCCCTTGAAGAGCAATTGAGCGACTTAAAAGCCGAGAATGCCCGCCTTTCCCGCAAGCTGCGCAACCAGGAGTTTGACTACCAGCAACTCGAGATTGGTTTTCGCCAGGCCCAGGCCGCCAGCAGCAAGGCCATGGCCGAGCGCGATCTCAAGGACATCTATAACGACCTCTTTCTCGAGAACTGCCCGGATCTCATCATGGTCCTGGACACCGAACTGCGCTATGTTTTCGGCTCGGCCAACATCTTCCGCTATCTGGGGCTGTCTCCCACCATCCAGATCGAAAAAGACGACCTGCGTTCTCTCTTTTCAATGACCACGGTCAGCCAGGGCTGGATTGACGCCCTCGTCGAGCAGTGCCGAACGGCTGTTGAGGAAAAGAGAAGTTTCGTCCGCAACGAGCGTATACGTTACACCGAAGGCATCGACCTGCGTATTAAGATGACGATCACCCCGGTCCTTGATCCGGACGGGGAGTGCCTCGGGGTAGGCATCACCCAGAACGACATCACCGAGTTGACGCGGGCCAAGGAGGACGCCGAAGAGGCCACCAGGGTCAAGGGCGAATTCCTGGCGAACATGAGCCATGAGATACGCACCCCGATGAACGCCATCATAGGCATGTCTTATCTGGCCATGAAAGACGGCCTGCCGCCCCGGCAGTATGATTTTGTCAATAAAATTCACACCGCTGCCACCTCGTTGCTTGGGATCATCAACGATATCCTTGATTTTTCCAAGATCGAGGCCGGCAAGATGGAGCTTAACAGCAGCGAGTTCAGCCTGGACGAAGTCTTTGCCGGCCTAAGAACGCTCTTTGCCGAAAAATATGCCCGCAAGGGGCTGGATCTTGTCTTCAACGTCTCCAGGGACATACCCAATGCGCTTGTAGGCGACTCCTTGCGCTTGTCCCAGGTTTTGACCAATCTGCTAAGCAATGCCCTCAAATTTACTGCCCAGGGCGACGTCTTTTTGAACTGCCTGCTTAAGGAAACGGTTGACGACGGCGTGGTGCTGGAGTTTTCCGTCAGGGATTCCGGGATCGGCATGTCGCCCGAGCAGATGGAAAAGCTGTTTGATCCCTTTACCCAGGCCGACTCCTCGACCACCAGAAAGTACGGCGGCACCGGCCTTGGCCTGACCATCACCCGCTTGTTCGTCGAGCTTATGGGCGGCACCATATGGGTCGCCAGCAAGGAAAAGAAGGGCACTAAAATAGTCTTCACCTGCCGCCTTGGCGCGGTGTTCTCAAAGGGTGACGGCCGGATGGCGCTGCCCGAGGATCTGATCGGCACGCGTGTGCTGCTGGGCAGTCCTTTTCCGCGCAGCCTCGCGGTCATCCGTCGCATGCTGGGCGAATTCGGCCTGGAAGTCACATCGGTGGACACCCTGAAAGCCGGCTTTGAGGCGTTGCGAAAGGCGGATGCCGGCGGCCAGCCCTTCAAGCTGCTTATTGTCGACCTTCTTGATCACACCGACGTGGAGCTGAAGTCTTTTCGCCAGGCTTATTGGGATTTCGAGCTGTCTTCCCGGCCAAAGATCATTGACATGTTTTCCTACTACCGGGAGAGCACTCCGCTCGAGATCCGCGAAAGTTTCGCCAACGCCTTTTTGTCAAAGCCTGTTGACCGCTCATCCCTGTTTTCCACGGTGTTGGAGCTTTTAAACGGCGGCGACCTCTCGGCCGTTGCCGGCCATATGCAGAGCGAAGCCGGCAAAAGCGCTCCCTTGTTCGACTGTCAACGGGTGCTTTTGGTTGAGGACAACTTTGTCAACCAGGAAATAGCCCTTACATTGCTCGGCGACGTCAACCTTGATGTCGTTGTGGCCTCTAACGGCAAAGAAGCCGTGGAGCTGGCCGAAAAGCAGCCCCCCGACGCTCCGTTCGCGTTGATTTTGATGGACCTGCAAATGCCTGAGATGGACGGTTACGCGGCCACCAGAATACTAAGGCAAAGCGTCCGGTATGCCGATATCCCGATCATTGCCATGACGGCGCACGCGATGGTGGAAGAGATAAAACGCTGCCTTGAATGCGGCATGAACGGACATATCGCGAAGCCGATTGAAGTCGCCAAACTTTACTCCACCCTCCATCGGTTTCTAGGCTAGTCCAGATTAATCCGCTGTCTGCGAAGGCTGAAATTTTCCGGCTGCCGGCGTCACAATGAACAAATTGGCCCCGCAGCATGCTGGTGCAGCCTCGTTCAATTTCTCTTCTGTTTTCTGGCAGCCGAAACGAGGCAGCCTTTCGGCAGGCGGGTTAACGCGAGCTATTCTAAGGTTAAGCAAGCTTTTCCAGGCGCCCGGGCATTAGAATTTTTCATCCTCTCGGGCATTGCCCTTCAAAATACTTCCCGCGCTTGACATGCAGGCGCGGGTTTTTTTGCGCGCTTGGTCCTGTTGGCGTCTTGCAAATTTTTTTTTCGTACAGCCTTTATAAATAGTTACTGTTTTCGTTAAGGCCTCTAATTCTAAGGTTTTTAATATGAATTTTAAAATTTAAAACATCGGCAAATTGATTTAATGATTGACACATTGGGTTAAAATATGTATAAGCTTATATAAATTGCTCAACAGGTCAGGCGCGGCGTTTTCAGAAGCTCCTGGTGGGGGAAGATGGCGCTTGGTCGAAGAGTGGTTTGATTTCCTTATATTACTTGATGTTATGCTGATAGATGTGTTTTGCTCGTTTGCTTTGACGAAAAGAATCTCTAACATCTTAATGTGACCTAGGAGCTTGTATTTCATGCCTGCCACCCGGCTGGATTACGCATTCGATATCGAATACCAAATACATTCTAAATGTGTACGGATTGATGCGATTTGCGGCTATCCAACTCGGTTTTGAAATACTGCTGAAACAGCGCAAGGTGCGCTTAACAACAAAGGAGTCTTTATGCGTTCCGAATTGACAAAAATCGTTCATTCCCTGGTCTTGGACAGCCATATCCCGGCCAAAGCCCTGGCCAAGGAGATCGGCAAACCTTATTCGACGCTTTTGCGCGAAATCAATCCCTATGACACCGGCGCCAAGCTCGGTGTGGAAACACTCTTCCAAATAATGCAACAAACTGGTAATGTGTCCCCGTTGGAATACATGGCCAGCAAGCTCGGCCTCAAGCTCGTCGCCAGGACCGGCCTTGCAACAGGCACGACCGAGCGGCTTCCGGCCATTCAGCCTAAAATTCAATCTGAACACCACCTTGCAGGTTGATTCATATCTGTTCCATTGGGTTCGGGCCTTGGGCTGACCTGACAAGCGCCAAGCCCGGACCAGCCGGATACGAGTCGCCCTGCCATGCCTGACACATGATGCAAGAGCCGCTCAAACAACTGTTCCGGCGGATATTGACCGAAATACGCTGCAATGCCTGCGCCGCCCCTTTCATAAGCAACGGGGCGGCGCAGGCAGAGCGGCGCTTTCCCCTTGATCCGCTCCGGAACGGGGCGGCCAATTTTTTCTGCCCGGACTGCCTGGACCTTCTTTTCTCTCAAGCCGCCGACTTTTGCCGGTTTTGCACTGCCCCGGCTCAGGCCAAAAACGCCGGCAATAGCGCTGCGGAAAATTTGCCTGAAAACCTTGGGGCCAGCCCTTGTCTTTTTTGCCCGCCCAAGCCTTGCCCCTGGACGGCAGGGGTCGTCTTTGGCGCCTATAAGGAATTCCTGCGGGATCTTGTCTTGCGCCTCAAATTCGGCAAGGAACTCTCGTTGTGCCACGCCCTGGGAAATATCCTGGCTCTTAAGGTCGAGGCCGCGCTGCTTTGCGCGGTTGACCTGGTCGTGCCCGTTCCCCTGCACAACAGCAAGCTGAACGAGCGGGGCTTCAACCAGTCACACGAGCTGGCCGGGCCCATAGCCAGGCGTCTTGGCGTGCCCCTTGAACACAAGGCGCTTCGCCGTCAACGCAAAACAGCGTCCCAGTCCGGCCTTGACTACGACGCCAGGATGAAAAATCTGTCCGGGGCTTTTCAAGCCGCTCCGGCCAGGCTGAACGGCGCAAACGTCCTGCTTGTTGACGACGTATTCACAACCGGCGCCACCCTGGCTGCGGCCGCCACCGAACTGCGCAAAGCCGGAGCCCGGAACATATCCATCGCCTGTCTGGCCAGAACCCCGCGCGAACGGTAAAGACCCTGGAGCCAGCAGGGCGGGCGCCCTGAGGCTGGCCTGGTTTGGCGGGGATATGCATTAACCTGCTGATGCATGCGCGAGCGGCGGTTTTGGCAGGAGGGGCCGGCCCGGGCCGCTGTCGTTATTTCTTTTCGAATCTATCTGTTGACAATACCGGAATCGGCCAGTATGGCCCTTTGTATGGTTAAAATTTGCGACAGCCGGTTATTTTGGCGTGTTTATTCTTGTTCATCCGGCGTAGCCAGTTCCCGCTGGTGTTCAAGTGAAAAGCATGGCGCCTGAAGTTTGCGCCAGTCAAACCTTCGTACTCATTTTCAGGAGAAGTTAAATGACCTTGGACATTGATGCCCAGATTGCCCTGCTTAAACGTGGTTGCGCCGATTTCATCGAAGAAGCGGAGTTGCGCAAGAAGCTCGCCAAGGGCAAGCCCCTGCGCGTCAAAGTTGGATTTGACCCGACCGCGCCGGACCTGCATCTTGGCCATACCGTGGTAATCCAGAAGATGAGGCATTTTCAGGATCTCGGGCATGAAATCCTCTTTTTGATCGGCGACTTCACCGGCCGCATCGGCGACCCCTCCGGCCGCTCCGACACCCGTCCGCCCCTGACCCAGGAACAGGTTGAGTCCAACGCGCAGACCTACAAACGCCAGGTCTTCAAGATTCTGGACCCCGAAAAAACCAAAGTGGTGTTCAACTCCGACTGGCTGACTCCTCTGGGCTTTTCCGACATCATCCGCATCGCCTCGCGCTACACCGTGGCCCGGATGCTGGAACGCGACGACTTTGAAAAACGCTACAAAGCACAACAGCCCATAGCCATGCACGAGTTTCTGTATCCTCTCTGCCAGGGTTATGACTCGGTCGAGCTGCAGAGTGATGTGGAAATCGGCGGCACCGACCAGAAATTCAACCTGCTCGTCGGCCGCCACCTGCAAGGCCAGTACGGCCAGGAGCCGCAGTGCGTCATCACCATGCCCCTGCTAGTCGGCCTTGACGGGGTGAAAAAGATGTCCAAGTCGCTCGGAAACTACATCGGCATCGACGAGCCGCCTTCAGAAATTTTCGGCAAGGTCATGTCCATCTCGGACCAACTGATGTGGAGATACTTTGAACTCCTGTCATCCAAAAGCATGGACGAGATCAGCCAGTTGCACACAGATGTGTCCAGCGGCGCAAAGCACCCGAAACTTGTGAAGGAAGAGCTGGCCTTCGAGCTCACAGCCCGCTACCACGACGCGGCCAAGGCCGAAGAAGCCAGGCAGGGTTTTAACAGCGTCTTCGTATCCGGCAAGAACGTGCTGCCGGACGATGCGCCCGAGTATACCTGCGCCGCTGGTGAAGAATCCACCCCGCCGGCGTTTTTGACAGCTTCCGGCCTGACCGCCTCGCGCGGAGAGGCCAGACGGCTGGTTTCCTCGAAGTCTTTGAGCGTGAACGGCGAGACCGTTACCGACAGCACCGCCTCTCTCGCTCCGGGAGAGTATGAAGTGCGCCTGGGCAAAAAGCGCTTCCTGCGCCTGACTGTGAAATAGAAAACCTAGCACAGGCTGCTTGCAGGGCAGATTCGCTTTAAGAAAATTAATCCGCCCTGCAAGGGTTTGTCTGCAAATCCCTGCCGCAAGATACTCTGATGAACGGCCGCAAGACTGTATCCTGCGCTGGCCGCAACCGCCAATCTCCCGGATTTCGCCATGATACAAGTCCGCAATATTGACAAGGTCTTCCACGTCCCCAACGAACTCTATGCGTTGCGGGGCGTATCGTTATCGGTCTCCGCCGGCGAGGTGGTCGTTATCATCGGACCTTCCGGGTCCGGAAAGTCCACATTGCTGCGCTGCTTGAACCGCCTGGAATATGCCGATGCGGGCAGCATTGAGATCGAGGGTGTCAATATATTGTCAAGACACTGCAATATCAACGAGATCAGGGCGGAAGTGGGCATGGTTTTCCAGAGCTTCAATCTCTTTCCGCACCTGCGGGTTATTGAAAACCTGGTTATGGCCCAGATCACCGTGCGTGGGCGCTCCCGCACGACAGCGACAGATATCGGCATGAAACTGCTCGAAAAGGTCGGGATTGTGGAAAAATACAACGTCTACCCGGATCAGCTTTCCGGCGGACAGCAGCAGCGCGTGGCCATTGCCCGCAGCCTTGCCATGAACCCGAAGATTATGCTTTTTGACGAGCCCACATCGGCCCTTGACCCGGAAATGGTAGGGGAGGTCCTTGACGTCATGAAGAGTCTGGCCAGGGAAGGCATGACCATGGTCGTAGTCACCCACGAGATGGGCTTTGCGCGCGAGGTGGCTGACCGGGTGGTCTTCATGGATCAGGGAAGCATCGTGGAAATTGGCAGGCCCGAAGAAATATTCTCCCGCCCGCAGAATGATCGGACAAAGCTCTTCTTGAGCCAGATACTTTAAGACGGAGAGGATAAACCGCCGGCGCAAAAAATTTCATCCTGACAGACCGCCCAGAACGCCGGCCGGCGTTCTGGGCGGTCTGTCTTCGCGCAATCAGCGCATATCGCCCCGGCGGCCTGCGTGTGCTGGAGTCCGCTCCGTGCGCTTATCGGTCAGCTTGTCATCAGCTCTTTGGCCAGCCTGACCGCTCCGACAGCGTCCCTGGCGTAGTGGGCTCCGATAGAGCCCGCAAATTCACTGGTCACCACCGCGCCCCCGACCATCACCCTTGCGGCGATGTTTTTTTCCTTCAGCATTTTGACGGTGTCTTCCATGCGGACCATGGTGGTCGTCATCAGGGCCGACAGGCCGATGACCGATGCGTTGTGGGAAATCGCCGCATTGACGATCTCTTCCGCGCCGACATCCTTGCCGAGGTCTATGACCTCAAACCCGTGGTTGCCGAGAAGCAGGCTGACGATGTTTTTGCCGATATCGTGGATGTCTCCCTCGACCGTAGCCATGATGATCACCGGGCGTTTTTCCGCGCGCGCGTCATGCTCAAGCAGGGGCTTCAATATGTCAAACCCGGCCTGCATGACTTCTGCCGAGCGGATCAACTGCGGCAGAAAATATTCCTTGCGCTCGTACTTCTCGCCGACCTCGGTGATTGCCGGGATAAGGCAGCCGCCGACCAGCGCAAAGGGGTCGGCCCCTTGAGCCAGGGCGTCCTTGATGAGTTTTTCCACGGAATCTTTGCGGCCCAAAATGACGGCCTGGGCGAGGGCGGACTGTGGGTCAGCGCAAGCGTTTTTGTGCTGGCCTGGGGGCATCCCTGAAGCCTGGCCGGCCGGCGTCCCGCCGCCTCCCGCCCCGCTCGCGCCGTTGCCGGCGCTCCATCCGGAATAGGTGCGAATAAATTTTTCAGCGCCCTCGTCCTTGGCAAAAAGCAGATTTATGGCGTCAACGGCCTCTCTTAGCCTGACATTGCCGGGGTTGGCGATGCAGGCGTTCAGGCCAGCCCCGACAGCAAGAGACAGGAAAGTCGAGTTGACCAGATCTCTGGCCGGCAGTCCGAAGGAGATATTGGAAAGCCCGCACACCGTGGGCAGATGAAGGACGTCCCGGCAATGCCTGATGAAGGTCAGGCACTCGAGCGCGGCTTCGGGGTTGGATGAGGCTGACAGCGCCAGGATGTCGACCATGGCCAGGTGCCGCGGGATGCCAAGCCCATCCATCTGGTCGAGCAGGCCTTCGACGATGGCGATGCGCTCGCCGGCTTTTGCCGGCAGGTCCTTGCCCTTGAGCGGCAGGAGGATGAACGGCGCGCCAAAGTCCCGGCAGAGCGGCCCGAGGTGCTCCATGCGTCCGTGTTCGCCGCTGATCGAGTTCACCAGCGGCGAGGCCGGGTAACGCTTCAGGGCCTCTTCCATTGCCCTGGGATTTGCGGTGTCGATGACCAGGGGGATGCCGTGGCGCTGGGACAGGCGCATGACAAGGTCCGGCAGGACGACGCATTCATCGACCAGGGGCGCGCCAACGTTAACGTCTAGCAAAAGCGCCCCGGCCTCGGCCTGCTCGTCTGAAAACTTGAGAGCGGTCGTGAATTCCCCGGCCTGGAGTTCGGCGGCGAGCTGCTTTTTGCCGGTGGGGTTGATGCGCTCGCCAATCAGAGTCAGGCTGCCGTACCCTTGCGACTGGCCAAGGCCGACGATCTGGCTGCGGGATGTGACCATGATGCCGCTGCGCGGTGAGAGGCCATGCGGATCGGGAAGTTCCCTTACCCTCGCTGCCAGGGCGGCGATGTGCTGCGGTCCGGTCCCGCAGCAACCGCCAAGGGCGTATGCGCCCATTGACGCGAATGCCGAGGTGAGCTCGGCAAATTGCTCGGGCTGCATCGGGAAGACGGTTTTTCCATCCCTCAGTACGGGCAGGCCGGCGTTTGGCTGTACCAGCACCGGGATCGGCGAGACGCGCAACAGCTCTTCAAGGTGAGGGCGCATCTGCTCCGGGCCGACGCTGCAGTTCATGCCGATCAAGTCCACGCCCATGTTGGCCAATGTGGCTGCGGCCACGGCCACGCCAGAGCCGGTCAGGGTGCGTCCGTCTTCATAGGTCACAGATACGCAGATTGGCAGATCGCACTGTTTTCTGGCGGCCACCACAATTGCCCTGGCCTCGGCGATGTCAAACTGAGTCTCGATCATCAGCAGATCGGCTCCGCCCTCGACAAGGCCGCGGATTTGCTCGCGGTAGGCGTCGACCAGTTCGTCAAAATCTCCGTCGCCCAGTGGTTTCAGCAGTTTTCCAGACGGGCCGATGCTTCCGGCCACAAACACCGGGCGTCCGGCCGCTTCGGCCGCCTTTCGGGCTGTTTTGGCCATATGGCAATTGAAATCAAAAACTGATATGCTGCGATCGAGCTTGAAGCGGGAGCCGCCAAAGGTATTAGTGGTCAGAACTTCCGAGCCGGCCTTGATATAATCGGCGTGGACGCCGAGCAGAACGTCCGGGTTGGAAAGGCAGAAAAATTCGGGACTTTGCCCTGGTTTCAGCCCCCTGGCCTGAAGCATGGTGCCCATTGCGCCGTCAAGGATAAGATGTTTTCTTAAGGCCAGGCGTTGCCGGAAATTCATGGTCAGGCTCCTTTTTTTTATCCAAATGTGCGCATTATCCGTGCATTGAGGCGCAGAATAAGATATAATACGGGTAATCACAATTGGCAAAATCATTGTGAAATGTGGGTGGAAGCAATATATTGGCGCACGGGGCGCTGATTGGCAATATCAATCGGCGCTTTCTCAACTTTCAGACAGTAACAACAAGACCGTAAGAACGCATAGATATAAATGGCAAAACCAATACAAGAAAAGCAGCCGAAGTTTGACAAGGCGCGCAGAGAAGAACACGCCGGAGGAGGCGGGAAAAGGCGCGTCCAAAACACTCGGGAATTCGAGACGGAAGAGGGAACGGAAACCGCGGAAGAAGACTCTTCCGACCTTGACGGCGACGTCGATCTTGACGACCAGGCCCTCGATCCTGACGGCATGATCTTGGGTGGCGCCGAGGCCTTGTTGCTTGACGACGATGGCGACGGGTTTTCCTACGAACCAAGGGCCCTGCCGCCATTTCATCCTGAGGGGGGGCTGCCTGCCGTGCGCGGGCACTACCCGCTTGAGCGGGTCAAGGACAGCCTGCAGGTCTACCTCAGGGAAATAAGCAGATTCCCCATGCTGAAACCAGAGGAGGAACTGGAGCTTGCCCGGCGGGTCAAGGCCACCGGTGATCCGGAGGCCGCGCTTAAACTGGTTTCGTCGCATCTTCGTCTGGTGGTGCGTATCGCCATGGATTTTCAGCGCCGCTGGATGCAGAACGCGCTTGACCTCATCCAGGAGGGCAATGTAGGGCTGGTCCGCGCGGTCAGCCGTTTTGATCCGGAAAAGGGCATCAAGTTCTCCTATTACGCCACGTTCTGGATCAAGGCCTATATTTTGAAATACATTATGGACAACTGGCGGCTGGTCAAGATCGGCACCACCCAGACCCAGCGCAAGCTCTTCTACAACCTGAACAAGGAACGCCAGCGGCTGATTTCCATGGGGTTCAACCCTGATGCCGCCATGCTGGCCAAAAGCCTGAACGTAAGCGAAGAGCAGGTTGTTGAAATGGAGCAGCGGCTTGACTCAAACGATATGTCCCTTGACGCGCCGGTGGGGGATGATGATTTTGGAGGGGCAAGCAGGATCGACTACCTCCCCGCCCTTGGGCCAGGCGTCGAGGAGACCCTGGCGAACAGGGAAATGGCAGGCATGGTCAGGAGCAAGCTGGCCAGCTTGAGGCCGCACCTCTCCGACAAAGAGATCTACATCCTCGACATGCGCTTGCTGGCCGATGACCCGGTGACCCTGCGGGAGATTGGTGATTATTTTTCCATCACCCGGGAGAGGGTCCGGCAGATTGAGGCGCGGCTCCTGCAAAAGGTCCGCGATCATTTGTATAAAAATATCAAGAGTTTTGATAGAGACTGGATCGAGCATTAGGGCCTGTTTTCAAATAAGTTTCGAGCGCGGAAAGCCGAAATTTATTCAGATGCAGACCGCGAGAGCAGTCTAACGCCGGGCGTTCCAGGCAGGCCCGGTAAAAATATCGGCAGTTAACGGTATAATAACCCTAGTAATAAATTCAGGATGCGCCATGATCTCGGCCGGCAGCAACAAATCGTCATTCAACGCCTTAACATTATCGGCCCGCCCACTGCCTGAGCAGGGCCTTGCGGAAAACGCGCGCGGCTCGCGCGGCCCGCGGACGCCGCGCCGCGCCGCGTGTTTTTTGCTTGCCGTGACACTGGCGCTTGCGTCGTTCGCGTACGGCTTGCCTGTCGGGCAGTCCAGGGCCGCAGACAATGGCGCGAGCCTCATGGGCGTATACAGGCTCAACGCGGAAGCCGAGCACATGTTTTATCTGCTCCTGCTCACAGAGGCCGTCAGCACAGATGACAAAGCCATGCTCTTTACGGCCTTGCGTGGGGTTCTGCGCTATGAGCGCGACATCAATCTTTACCGGGAAGGCGCCAGCCTTCTTTACCGGAGCGGCAGGCTCGGCGAGGCCCAGACCATCATCGAAAGCGGACTGCTGGCTTTTCCTGAAGATATCCCCCTGACTATCCTCCAGGCTATAATTTTTAGCGATAATGGCAACGAGGAAGAGGCTACCAAGCTGCTTGAGCAGGCGTTGCTTAAAAATCCCTCTTCGGCGGAACTTTTGCAAGAACTGATGCGGCGCTACGTCAAGGCCGGCCGGACCGCCGAGGCCGAGCAGCTTTTCCTGCGTCTGCCCGTGGCGGATTTTGACGCTCAGCTTTTGCTGTTGCGTGCGCACATCTTGGCCAGCACCGGGCGTGACGCCGAGGCCAAGGATGAGTTGAAAGGCCTCTTGCAAAAGCAGCCCGACTTTATCGAGGCCTGGATTGAGCTTGGCCTTTTGCTGGAAAAGGAGCAAAATTTTTCGGGCGCCGCCGATGCGTACAAAAAGGCGCTTGAGATTGATTCCAGCGATTTTGACCTGATGTTTCGGATTTTCCTGATGCAAATCGAGGCCAAGATGCCGGATCAGGCCTTGAAGTCGATCAAAAAATTTGCGGATGAGGCCGATGTTGACAACGACTTCCTGTTTCAGGCCGTAGGCAGTTTGCTCGAGGCCAATTACCTGGATGAGGCCGAAGAGGTTTTGCAGCTCGCCGACGACAGGGGGGGGCATCCGGATCAACTTGTCTTTTACCGGGCCCTGCTCGAGTACCGCCGCACGGATGACGCGCTTAAGGCCGCGTCCATGATGGACGAGGTAAAGCCCGACAGCCCGTATCACCGCAAGGCGGTTATGCGCAAGCTGGCCATCTTGCTCAACGGCAAGGCCTATGATGAAGCGATCGAAACCGCCGAAGAAGCCAGAAAGCTTTATCCGGATGGCGTTGAGCTGTGGGATCTTGAGGCCTTTTCGCTAAGCCGGCTGGGGCGTTTCAAGGAGGCGGTGCAACTGCTTCGCGATGCCGCCAAGCAGTTTCCCGGCAACGAAGACGTGCTTTACGCTCTGGCCGGCGTCCTGACCGAAGCCGGCCAGAGCAAGGAAGCCATGAAAATCATGGAGAAAATTGTCGCCGACAACCCGGACAGCGCCAGGGCTCTCAACTATATCGGCTACACCCTGGCCGAGGAAAACAGGGATCTTGAGCGGGCTTACGAGCTGATTGTGAAGGCCTCGCAACTCAGCCCTGAGGCTGATTTTATCGTTGATTCCCTGGCCTGGGTGCTGTACCGCCTGGAGCGTTACGACGAGGCCTGGGCCGCTATTCAGCGGGCTGTTGAGCTTGGCGCCGAGGATGCGGAAGTGTGGGAACATTACGGCGATATAGCTGTAAAAGTGGGGAAACCCGAGGAAGCGCGGCGCGCCTATGAAGAGGCATTGAAGATGGAGCCGAAAAATCCGGACGCGCTCAAGGAAAAACTTAAAGGCCTTGGAAAGGCCGGTAAATAGACAATATGAGACAGAAGCTTATAACGCCTCTTTTTGGGCTTGCCGCCCTGCTTGCTTTTGCCCTGGCCGGCTGCACCGCCAAAACGCCCGTCATGCAGGAAGACGAAGCCGCCTTCACCTGGAGGGCGTTCGCAGCCAAGGCCAGCGCAGCTGAAAAGGGAAGCGGGCCCTACCGTATCTCGTCCAATCTTCGCTACTCCGTCAAAGGCGAGAGTCAGCGGGTGTCTGGCATTCTCTGGAGCAACGCGACCGACGGCTCTCCCCTGCGCCTGGATTTGGTCGCCGGGGTGGGGAATATCGTGGCCATGATCCGGGAGGATGATCTGGGCTTTACAGCTTATGTTCCCGGGGAAAAGACGGTCTACGTCCATCCCGGCGGCAGCCGCGCCCTGACCGCTTTTGGGGTGCCGATTCCTCTTACCCTGCACGATCTGGCCATGATGGCATCAGGCCGCTCCGGAACGCTGCTTCTTGCCGATGAAGTGATGAGCGGCGGGCGTTCTGCCGTTCCCGCGGTGGCGGGCAAAACAAAGGACGGGATATTATTTTCGCTGGGCCAGCGCGGACTTGGCGGATTTCTTGAACTGGCCCCCAATGGCGTGCCTGTCTTCTGGAGCGAGTATGCCGACGCGCAAAGCGGCTGGAAGATCGCCTTTGAGCTGCCTGATGGCGGAATGCGTTTCAATCGCCTGCGCATCTCGCACCCGGACGGCTACGAGGCCCTGGTGGTGGTCAAGGACGTTGAATACCTGCCGGCCGCCTTCAGCCAGTCGCAGCTTGAGCTTGGCCTGCCGAAAGACATTATGGTGAAGCCCATCCAGGACGACGCGCCGGGCGGCGTATAGGGCGGCGTTTTCCAGGGCGGCATTTTTTGCTGACCATATGGGCGCCCCTTGGCCGCCCACCCCGCAGCCACTTTAAAGAGGAGTCCTCATGCAAAAGGATAAGCTTATTTCGCAAACAGTCCACCTGGCCTCGGATCACGCGGGGTTCAAGCTGAAAACCTATCTGGCCGGCTGGATGAGAGAACAGGGGATCACGGTTGTCGACCACGGCACGAACAGCCCGGACAGTTGCGATTACCCGGTTTTTGCCAAAAAACTGGCCCAGGCCGTCAAAGACAGCGGCCAGCCCGGCGTGCTTATTTGCGGATCTGGAATAGGGGTCAGCATGATCGCCAATCGTTTTCCCGGCGTCAGGGCGGCCTTGTGCACTCACGAATTTCACGCCAAAGGCAGCAGGGCCCACAACGACGCCAACGTCATCTGCCTTGGCGAACGGGTGACAGCGCCGGGCCTGGCTTCAATATTGGTCGGGATATTTCTGACCGAACCCTTTGAAGGCGGCAGGCACGCCAAGCGTGTGTCAATGTTTGAAATTTAACAATTGCCGGGACAGGCAAAACTGTAAGCAAGGCGTTCAACAAAAACATGAGTAACGCGTCAAAATCTCTTAGCTCGGAGCCGTACATGCAGCTTTACAACACCATGACTCGCGCCAAGGAGCCGCTGAACCCCTGCGAATCCGGGCACATCGGATTATACGCCTGCGGCATAACCGCTTACGATTTTTGCCACATCGGACACGCCCGGTCGGCCATTGTTTTTGACGTTCTGGTCAGGTTTATGCGGCATCTCGGCCTTAAGGTAACGTTCGTGCGCAACTTCACCGACGTTGACGACAAGATCATAAACAAGGCCAACCAGGAAAATGCGACCAGCGAAGAGATCGCGCAGCGCTACATTGCCGCTTTTCATGAAGACATGGACCGGCTGGGCGTCCTGCGGGCAACTTACGAGCCCAAGGCCACCGAGCATATCGGCGACATGGTGGACCTTTGCCTTACCCTCATAGATCGCGGATACGCCTATTCGACCCCGTCTGGTGATGTCTATTTCCGCGTCCGCTCTTTTCCGGATTACGGCAAGCTTTCCGGGCGGACCCTTGACGAGATGGTTTCCGGCGCCCGCGTCGCCCCTGGCGAGGAAAAGGAAGACCCTCTCGATTTCGCCCTGTGGAAGGCGGCCAAGCCCGGCGAACCCTACTGGGACAGCCCGTTTGGCAAGGGCAGGCCCGGCTGGCACATCGAGTGCTCGGCCATGAGCGAGAAATACCTTCCCCTGCCCATAGACATCCACGGAGGCGGGCAGGATCTGATTTTTCCACACCATGAGAACGAGATAGCCCAGACCGAGGCGGCCACAGGCAAGCGCTTTTCCCGTTTATGGGTCCATAACGGCTTTGTGCAGATAAACTCCGAGAAGATGTCAAAATCTCTTGGCAACTTCAAGACCATCAGGGACATCCTTGAGTTCAACACGCCGGAGGCCTTGCGCTTTTTCCTCCTGGCGCGTCACTATCGCAGCCCGGTCGACTTCAGCCCCGAGGCAATGGAAGAGTCTGAAAGAAACCTGAGACGTCTGTATGAAACCCTGGGCAACATCCGGGAAGAGCTGGCGAGACCTGAGCCGGAAAAAGGCAAAGCTTTGCCGGAACTTGAGTCAGAGCTTGAGGAGTTGGAAAAGAGCTGGCGCAGCGCAATGGAAGACGACCTCAACACCGCAGCCGCCCTCGGGTATGTGAACAGCATGTTCCGCCTGGCCGGACGCATTCTTGAAGACAAGGGGCTCAAAAAAAACGTCAACGCCCGCAGACTGCTTTCACGCATCAACGGCAATGTGGCATCCTGGGGCCAGGTTCTTGGCATTTTGCAACTCGCCCCCGACGTCTTTTTGTCCGAGTTGAAGCGGTGCAAGGTCTCAAGGGTGAACCTGGACGTTAAACTGGTTGAGGAACTGATGGAGAAACGCCGGGCCGCCAAGGAAGCCAGGGATTTCGCGCAGGCGGATTTAATTCGCGCCCAGTTGGCCGCCCTTGGCGTGGAGGTCCGGGATACCCCCGCAGGAGCGGTTTGGGATATGCCATGAAACAGATTTGCCGCGAGACAGCAATGGCCAGGGCCGCAGACAACACCCCCGTTAAGGCGTCAGGCGACGCAAGCGGGAATGGAGGAGTGCGCCGCATCCTCAGTCTTGTCCTCGCCTTCGTTCTCACCCAGGCCGTTTTTTGGGCGCAAGTTCTCATTCTGCCCGGCGTCTCGCGAGCGGCCCTTTTTGGAGAATTCACCATCAAGGACGAAAAGGAGTACGGCGAGAAGTTCAACGTCCTGGTCCGCTCCAGGCTTCCGCTCATCCAGGATCCCGAAGTGGTCGGCTACGTTCAGGGGATAGTTGACAAACTGCAGGCAGGCATGCGCGCCCAGTTCTTCCCCTTCACTGTCAGCGTGCTGCGGCACAACGCTGTCAACGCTTTCGCCACTCCCGGCGGCTATGTATTCGTCCACACCGGGCTTATCATGGCCATGCGCTCCGAGTCGGAACTGGCCGGGGTCATAGCCCACGAACTGGCCCACGTCACCCAGAGGCACATTGCCGGACGCATTGAGGCCATGCAGCCGCTGGGCATCTTGTCCATTGTCGGCGCTCTGGCCGGGGCCTTTCTCGGCGGAGAGGCCGGAGCGGGCGTTATGGCAGGCACCATGGCGGCCTCGCAGGCGGCCATGCTCAAATACAGCCGGTCAGATGAATCAGAGGCCGACCAGGTAGGCATGAACTACATGGTTGCGGCTGGCTACGATCCCAAAGGGATGGTCGGCGCGTTCGAGGTGATTGGCAAAAAACAGTGGATGATGGGCAGCACCATCCCCGCCTATCTGTCCACCCACCCTGACGTGAACGAGCGCATCCGGACGCTTTCCCAGCGCCTGGCCAGCCTGCCCCCGGACAAAAGAGTCCGCAAGGTAGACAACTCCAGATTTTTCAGGGTGCAGGCCCTGGTGCGCGCCAGATACGGCGATCTGGCCCCGGCCGCCAGAGCTTTTGAAGAGCAGCTCACGCACCCTGAGACCAAATGCATCGCCTACATGGGGCTTGGCATCCTCGCGTCCAGGCAGAACCGGATCCTTGACGCGACCAAGGCCTTTGACCAGGCCATGCAGTGCAGCCCCAACGATCAGTTGTTTGTGCGCGAAGCCGGTTGTTTCCACTACACGAAAGGAGACAACAAACTGGGCCAGAAGCTTTTGGCCCAGGCAGTGGCAATGGACAGAAAGGACATCATGGCCCTGTATTACTACTCCCGCAGTTTGGCTGACAACGGGAACGTCGGGCAGGCCATCGAATATATCCGCGAAGTGTTGCGCCAGATTCCGGAAGATTCGGACATTCACGAATACTTGGCCCGGCTTTACGGCCAACAGAACGATCTTTTTCAGGCCAATCTGCACATGGCGTACAGTGGCCTTTATTCAAACAACCGCAAGAAGGTCGACCAGTTTCATTCAAAACTAAAAAGCATGGCCTTGTCCTCTGTCCAGAAAGATCAGTTGGACCGGTTTGATGCCATCTACAAGGAGCGCAAGGAGTTCTGGAAGTAACTTCAGCGCCACAGGAACGAAAATGATCGATTTGAAGGGCACGACCATTCTGGCCGTGATGAGCGGCAAAGGCGTAGCCATGGCCGGAGACGGCCAGGTGACCATGGGCCAGTCCATGGTGATGAAGCACAAGGCCAGGAAAGTGAGGCGGCTGCATCAGGGGAACATCCTGGCCGGGTTTGCCGGGTCCACCGCCGACGCCTTTACCTTGTTCGACCGCTTTGAGGCCAAACTGGATGAACACGGCGGGGCGCTGGTCCGGGCTGCTGTGGAGATGGCCAAAGACTGGCGCAAGGATAAATATCTGCGTCATCTTGAGGCCATGCTCCTGGTGGCTGACAAGGAAAAGATCCTGATTATCTCCGGCAACGGCGATGTCATCGAGCCTGACGACGGAATCGCGGCAATCGGCAGCGGCGGCTCTCTGGCTCTTGCTGCGGCCAGAGCGCTTTCACGCAACCTTCCGGATATGCCGGCCGCTGAGATCGTCACCCAGGCCATGAAGATCGCTTCCGAGATTTGCGTCTATACCAATGATTCTCTGACGCTTGAATCGATCGAGCGTTGAGCCTATGCCGCGAGCTGCCGGAAAGGGCGCGAAGGGAGCGGCCGAAGCTCCGGGTGACCGCAAGGAAGGCGGAATCTCCGGATGACCGCGGGCAATGGGAGAATGGCGTGAAGGACGCAAAAGGCGCAAATGACGACTCGGTGCAACTGGCCACAATCACGGTCGGCGGCAAGATCAACTTGTTCCTGAACGTGAAGGAACGCCTGGAAAACGGCTACCACGCCCTGGAGACGCTGTTTTTGCCGATAGAACAGCCCTGCGACACCCTGGTCATAGGGTTGATGAAGAGTGGCCGCCGCCAGTCGCTCCCCACGCAAAATATTGAAGTCATCTGCGCGAAAAATGGCGTCAACACCAAACAGAACACCCTGACCAGGGCCTTTGAGCTGTACGCCTCGGCCACCGGGTTCGCCCCGTCGCTGGTGGTCACCCTCTTGAAGGGCATCCCGATCGGGGCCGGCCTTGGCGGTGGAAGCGCGGACGCGGCAGCGCTGCTCGTTTTTTTACAGAATTTCGCCCGCCAGTGCGGCCAGGCTGGGCTTGAGCATGACACTCTCTGCAGCCTGGCCGCCAAGGTAGGGGCGGACGTGCCGTTTTTCCTGCGCCGTAAACCGGCCCTGGCCTCCGGGATAGGTGAAATTCTGCGGGAGGTGCCGCATCCGTGCCCGGGTTATCACCTTCTGCTGGTCTGCCCCCATCTTGCGATATCCACGGCCAGAGCCTTTGCCATGCTTGATGAATCGCGCGTTCTGGGACAGAACGCAGTCAAGGCAGAGGCGTGCCGCCCCGGCTTTTGTGGCGACTCGATCTCGCTGGAAGAAATTTCAAACCGGCTATTGACAATCGATCAATGTCGGGATAGTAAGTTTGACGCCTGGGGTGTGCGGCTCACGAACAGCTTTGAGGCTGTAGTGTTTGCCGCTTGGCCCGAGCTTTCCCGCTATAAGCGGACGCTGCTTGAGCAGGGCGCAATCCACGCCATGTTAAGCGGTTCTGGCTCCAGCCTGTTCGGAATATTCCGCGACAAAGATGGGGCGAAAAGGGCAAAGGCAGCCTTGAAACACGAAAGTGTCCGGTTGTTTTTGCAAAGATGTGATGCAGGGGTGTCGCCAAGTTGGTAAGGCAACGGGTTTTGGTCCCGTCATTTCGTGGGTTCGAGTCCTTCCGCCCCTGCCATTCAAAATAATCGGTCTGTATCAGGAGAATGCGACAGATCTTAGCCCGGTAAGGACTAACCAGACAAAGCCGGGCTTGGTCCGAGCATTTCCGGCCGGTTGTCCCGCAAAGAAAACTGTCGCAACATTCATAGGTTGCGGCATTTTTTTTGTCGCTCCGCACCTTCACCTTAAAAAAGGGGGTACGCATGTTTGGAAACCTGAAGATAATCACCGGCACAGCCAACCCGCAACTGGCCAAGACCATTTGCGACAACATCGGCTGCACTCTTACTCCGTGCATGTGCGAAGTGTTCAGTGACGGCGAAACCCGGGTGGAAGTCGGCGACAATGTGCGCGGAGACGACGTATTCGTCATTCAGCCGACCAGTTCGCCGGTCAACGACAACCTGGTGCAGCTTTGCCTGATGCTCGACGCTCTGAAAAGGGCCTCTGCCGGCCGGGTCACTGCCGTTGTCCCCTACTACGGTTATTCGCGCCAGGACAGAAAAGTAACCCCGCGCTCACCCATCAGCGCCAAGATGGTGGCTGACTTTCTGTGTACGGCCGGCATGCACCGTCTGGTGACCGTTGACCTGCACGCAGGGCAAATTCAGGGCTTTTTCAACGTCCCGGTAGACAACCTCTACGCCGCTCCGGTCATGCTTGAGCATTTGCGCTGCCTTGGGCCGGATCTGGTCATGGTTTCGCCCGACGCCGGCGGCGTGGAGCGCACCAGGGCCTTTGCCAAGCGCCTCAACGCAGGGCTTGCCATCATCGACAAGCGCCGCGACAAACCCAACCAGGCCACGGCCATGCATGTTATTGGCGATGTCGCCGGTAAAACCGCCGTGGTGATCGACGACATGATCGACACGGCCGGCACAATGGTTCAGGCCGCCAAAGTCCTTATGGACAACGGCGCCAAAGAGGTCATGGCCTGCGCCTCGCACCCCGTGCTTTCCGGGCCGGCCATCGAACGCCTGAACAATTCCGCTTTTACGCAAATTTTTGTCACAGACACCATCCCCCTTGGCGACAAGCTTGGCGAATGTCCCAAGCTCAAGGTGCTTTCGGTGTCCGGACTATTGGCTAAGGCTATTCATAACATTCATACAGAATCCTCCGTCAGCGTGCTTTTCGTCTGATCATTCCATTACTGGAATGACCGTTTGAAAGGCCCGCTCCGTCAGCAACGGCGAAAGTCATGGCTGAGGATTTGAGGGAAAAAACATGTCAGAACGTAAGACTCTTTCAGCGACAGTGCGCACGCGGATCGGCAAAAACGCCAACCGCCAGCTTCGGGCTCAAGGCATTACTCCGGGCGTTTTCTACGCCGCCGGCGGTATAAGCACCCCCATCCAGGTGGAGGAAAGCCGCCTGAACAAGATCTACACCCAGGTCGGACGGACCACGGTTTTTGATCTTGAAATCAACGACAACGGCGCGAAGTCCGTGCAGCCTTGCCTGATCTGGGACGCTGAATACTACCCGACCAAAAACCGCTTCCTGCACATCGACTTTTACGGCGTGGATCTCGACAAAGAACTCAAGCGCCGCGTTGCTCTCGAATTTACGGGCACGGCCAAGGGAACCAAACTGGGCGGCAAGCTCGAAGTCTACCGCGAGGACATTTATGTCCTTAGCAAGCCTTTGTCTCTTCCCAGCAAGATCGTGGTCGACATCTCCGAGCTCGACGTCAACCAGGGCTTGCGCGTGGCTGACCTGATCATGCCCGAAGGCGTGCGTGCTTCCTATGACGACAACTTCGCCATCCTGAACGTCCTGGCGCCAGGCTCCGGCAAGGACGCCGGTGACAAGGACGAATAAACGGCAGGGTGGAAAGCCGGGGGAGAAAGCCATAACGAGTTTAGCTCCTTGCGGCTTTCTCCCCCGGCCCCCGGCTTAGCCGTTTTGTTGTCTGGTCACAGGCATCATCCCTATTTCACTGGGCGGTTTGGCATTCAGCCGCCGGTGAAAATGCGACGGATGCAGCTTGGGCCCATACTTTTCATAAAAAGCGATAGCCCGGACAGGGACAGGCGAGGCCTGGGCCTGCCCGGGTTTGTAATTTACGCGTGTGTGATTTATATCGGGGCGGAGTTTCTATTTGCCGCCCATCAATATCAAATGCCGCCCCGGGGGCGGCAAGGCTGAGGAAAAACGATGGATTTTTTGCCGATCAAGCGCGCGATACTCAGCGTTACCGACAAAACCGGGCTGATTGAGTTCGCCAAATTTCTCTCTGAGCAAGGGGTTGAACTCGTGTCCACGGGCGGGACGCACAAGGCCCTGGAGCAGGCCGGGCTTGTGGTCAAGCAGGTCAGCGAAGTGACCGGATTTCCTGAAATCATGGGCGGGCGGGTAAAGACGCTGCACCCGAACGTTCACGGCGGCATCCTGGCCGACAAGGACAACGCGGAGCATCTTGATGCGCTGAAAGGCCTGTCAATCCAGACCTTTGATCTGGTCTGCGTCAATCTCTACAATTTCGCCGAGGCCGCCCGCAAAGGCCTTGAGCTTAAGCAGGCCATTGAGGAAATCGACATCGGCGGACCGTGCATGCTGCGGGCAGCGGCCAAAAACTATCACTCCATTCTGGTTGTGCCGTCCGTGGCCTTTTATCCGGAAATCGTCGAAGCCTTACGCGCAAATTCAATGAACGCCCCGTTGCCCCTGCGTCAGAAAACAGCTCAGGCCACTTTCGCGGCGACTTCTTCCTATGACAGGATGATCTCGGACTACCTGGCCGCGAAATAATCCGCGATTGGGAAAATGGCGCTGCCGCCCATCCACTTGTGCGGCCGTTCTAACTGATTTTGTATCATTGAGAACGGCCGCATACTTCCACTTAAAACAAGGTCATCCCCCCCAAAAACGTCATACCCGCTACACCAAGTTGACACGCCTGTAATTTGCAATGTCCCGCAAAAAACTCCCTCACCCCCAAACCGGGTAAAGGAGGGAAGGGGGTCCGGGGGAAGGGAACCATCAGGGGCCGCGCCCCTGTTG
>JAVBNM010000048.1:0-6733 GCA_031551565.1 Desulfovibrionaceae bacterium
TGTCCTCGCGGCGATCGAATCCCCGCTTTCCCGGCGGGGATTCGATCGAAGGGCGACTACGGCTTTTGTTCCGCCGACAACGCGGCTCAAAGGCGTGCGCGTTCTGGGGTGCCGATGGCCGGGGAACAAGGGGGGCTCCGGAATCGTCTTGCCCGTGCCGGAGGTTTTTAGCCCCGGTTGTGCTTGTTCCGGGGTGCCCAACGACGGCGGGCGGGTGGACGGAGAACGGCTTTTCTGGTGTTTTGCCCGTCGAAGGACGACTACTGCCCTCGTTCCGCCGACAACGCGGCTCAAAGGCGTGCGCGTTCTGGGGTGCCGATGTCGACAGCTCGGGGCTGGCTTTGTGATCGCCCTGCCCGTGCCGGAGGTTTTTAGCCCCGGTTGTGCTTGTTCTGGGGTGCCGGACGCCGCAGTTTACGCCGATTCCTGTAAACACCCTGCCCGTGCCGGAGGTTTTTAGACCCGGTTGTGCTTGTTCTGGGGTGCCGATGTCGACAGCCCGGGGCTGGCCCACTGTGACTTGGAGTTAGCGCGCGTTTACCGCGATCCGGCTTGCCAGGGCCAGGACTGTGACCGGTGTCGGCAAGTCCGATCGCAGGCACACGGTCAGGATGTTGTCGGCCATCTTGTTGGTAATTATCTGTTTGATGCCCGAAAATGGCGCGGGCGGGGTGCCGTAAGGCTCGTCCGTGCGCCACTTCACGTCGTGCATGGAGTCGAACGACAGGCCCACTTTCACGCCAAGGCTGTCCCGAAACAGGATGTTCACCGCGTTGATCTGTTTTTTGAGCGTCACGCTCGATCCTTCCGCGCCGGCGGCCTCAATGGGCATTGGCTGCAAATCGGCCGTGTAGGGCAGGCCCACGGTCACGACACTGGCCGGGTAGTCAAGCTCGATTTGCCCGTCAACCACCGTGCGCCGGCCCTGGACAGCGCCGTCGGCCAGAATGCTCACGGTTTTCCCGTTCAAATGGCCGAGCCCGGCGATGACCCTGGCCGGCTCGCCGCGCCAGGTCAGAGCGCAGTCGGAAAAAACCGCCCCGGACAAATCGCCGCCCTGATAGCGCCTGGCCATGCGCTCAAGAAAAAACACCCCGTCGCGCTCCACAACCGCAAAAAGCGAATGCTCAAAACCATGAGGTATGGAACACACCGCCCTGAACCTGCCCTGAGTGTCGTGCCGGTGCCAGGCCGAAACCTGATGCTCGGCCTGAAACGTAAGGCCAAGCAAAGCGCCGTCGGAACGCACGGCCCAGATGATCGAATCCGGGCTTTTCTGGTAAGACCAGTCGATAATGCGCTCCTTTTCCAGAAGATGCGCGGCCATTATGGACAAATCCATGCCGTTGTAGGAATCGGCCGTAAATTCATATTGCAGCGAGCGCACCTGCGAGCCCGAAGAGGAAACATGCAAAATCATGTTCCCGATAATCATGGCCCGCTTGAGCGAGCTTCCCCAATACGACTGCGGCGTGGCCTTTTTGTTCATGGCCGAAAAAGCGGCCTCGCCCCGGCCGGACATCTCCCACTCCATGTCGCTGGTGCCCATGATGAGCGTGCGCAAGGCGACCAGCCAGCTCGCCGCCGAAACCTCCGGACTCGCGATGGTCATCTCGATCGGACAATCCGCCGCGATCGGGTCGTAAACGGCGAAATTGGCGTAGTCGCCGGTTTTGCTCATCCAGATGGTCTGGGGCCGGTTGGGCGAAGAAGCGAACACCAGGCGCTGCTCGAACAAACAAACCACGCCCGGATAATCGCAAACAATGCCGCCGTCTTCTCCCTCAATCTCAAAGGGGTCGAGATATTTGGGCGCGCCCTCGCTCAGGGAAGGGGCGATGTTGTAATCCTGCCAGGTCAGATCCCCGCATGTGGCCACAAACCCCGGCCTTGCCCCAAACTGCGACTTGTAAACCCGGTATTCTTGCGCGCCGGGAACCGCCTCCCAACGCAGAATGACGTAATCCCCGGCCTGCCAGTTGTTTGAGGCCGGGCCGGTGATTTCAGACTTCCCGGAAAGCTCGCTCTCCCGGCCGTCCTTGTCCACGGCCGTGACGTAATAGGTGTACGGCGTGGTCACCTGCGCCTTTGAAAGGCTGCCGTCCGATTTCTTCGCGGCATTGACAAACTCGATCTTGGGCACAAAGCTGCTCTTGGTCTTGGGCGTGCGCCGGTAAAGGTCTTCGTTTATAAGCGCGAACGCCAATACCGGATTGCCGTAATAATCGGTTGTGCCGGTATCATACTGGTAGTAGGCGCTGCCTTTCGGATAAGCCAGCGGATACTCATACCAGTTTTCAGTGACCGTCGTGTCTTCCCAATGCGGCGCGGCAATGGGCGCGGCAAACGACATGCCCTCAAACTCCCACCTCGCGTGCCCCAGGCGTTTCAATTTTTGCGGCCGCACCCCGTGACAGGCGATGAACAACACGTCCGCGCTCTGGGTGTAGGAGAGCTGGCGGGCCTGCTCCAGAGTGTAGGGCGTCTGAACCTGATACGGCGCGCCGTCCTCGCCAAGCACAAAGTTCTCGTGCGTGGCCACGCGCATCCAGCCCTCGCCAAAGCACAGGCAATAGGCCTGCTCCTGGTTGAACACAAAAGGCACCAGCGCGGCCGGGCCCGGCAGCTCGTCCAAAAGCTCGAACCCCGGACGCTTCACAGCCCCGCCGTGCGACTGCACGAAAAAATTCCTGAGCGTTTTGCACCCCTTGAGGTACTTGGCCAGATCCACCCGCGCGGACAGGCTTGGCGACAGCTCGCCGGCGGTGAAGTCGCTTTGGAGTATTGTTCCCGGCATGGTTGTTTTCCTTTTCGCTTTTAAGATTTGTTTCAGATTTGAGATTTGTTTCAGAACTTGCTTTGCGGATTGTTTCAAGATGCGTTTCAAGGCGCGTTTCGAGATGCGTTTCAGGGCGCGGTTCAAGGCGCGTTTCGAGATGCGTTTCGAGGATTGCCTTGCGGGCTGGTTTGGGCTGGGTTGGGCCGGGTTGGGATGGGATGGGTTGGGATGGTTCTGGGATTATCCAGGCAACGCGCGGCAAGGTCGGCTGGTTCGGGCTGGTCCGGGGATTATCCAGGCAACGCGCGGCAAGGTCGGCTGGTTTGGCTGGTTTGGCTTGATTCGGCCTGGTTTGGCTGGTTCGGGGATTATCCCGGAGTCGCGCGGCAAGGCCGAACTGGTTCGGCTGGTTTGGCCTGGCCCCGCTCGGGAAGATGCGCGCCTGGTTGCGAAAAATAAGCGTTTGAGGGAGAGAATGCGGACGGGGGCGATGGGCGCGGCGGGGGCGGCGGATGCGGCGAAAAGCGGAGCAAAAGGCAAAAGCGGCGGATGCGGCGGGCGCGGCAAGAACGGCGGGCGCGGCGGGCGTGGCAAAAGCGGCGGGCGCGTCAGGATGCGGGCGGATGCGGGCGGGCGCGGCAAGAACGGCGATCAGAATGCGCGGGGCAAACCGCCATGCCTTCTTAAGCGTCTATCAGTCCAATCAATTTTAACCAGCCGGATCCTATTGGCTGAAGGATCAGCAAAAGAGCGGCAATCAGAGCCGAGCAGACAACAACCTTGTCCGGGAGATATTTCCTGAGCAAATACGCCCCTGTTTTGCCGAAAACAAAGGCGAAGAGAATAGCGCCGGCAGCCATTATATATGTCCTGGACAAAAAATGGATGTCCATCAGCCATAATGAAAGCCAGGGCAAAAAATCATCGGCGTAGGCCAGGAAAACGTCAAACGCGGCCACGCCAATCACCCCCAAAAATAATCCGAGAAAGAAAGACAATATCAGAACGCGCGCCTTGACTGCCCGCGCGTGTTTGAATACGCCGCGCAAAAGCGCGACAATAGCGATAACGCTCGCTATCCCCAGGCCGTACCAAATCAGTCCGTCAAACATGGCCGCACCCCTCCCCGCGGGCCCGCCCTTTCCCGGAATCCGCCGAAATCCGGCACTTCCTCATCTCAGCCGCCCGCCTTTGTCAGCATTTAAATAATATCCGCCCTTGCCCGCGCATGCAACAGGCGAGTTTGCAGTTGCGCGAAGCATGGAGCGCGATTCGCGGTAATCGCGCCACCCAAGAGACGCCGCCCAAGAGGCGGCAGCCCGCGGCGTTAATCGGTGATCAGTCCAATATGCCCCCCCGGATCCGGCTCGATAACGTATTCCGCGCAAAGAATACCGCCCGCGAACAGAACAACCAGGCAAATCAGCAGCGACCATTTCCAGTTGACCTTGAACAAAAGGCAAAGACCGAGGGTCAGACTGAGGAGGAAGGGGATGAACTCGCTGCCATCGTAGGCCAGATACATAAACGCCAGAATTATGTTGGTTATCCTCGGCATGAAATCGACTTCAAACGGCGGCTCGACCCAGCACGCCTGATAGCGCCAAACCACCATGCAAAAGGCAAAGCCCAGGAGCGCAAAAGCGCTGATTCTTCGGACAGTCCGCGGGCTGATGTCGTCAGCTTCCATTGCCGTCTCCTTCGGGTTTTTCAGAAAATCCGAGAACCTGGCGATTGACCACAAAGTGGCAATTGACCACAAACACATGGCTGCTGGTTCTGTTGTAGACATAGCCGAAGAGCTCCACCCCCATGCCCGGCTTGAGGTCTTTGGCCTTATCGGCCCGCTCCGCCGGTATCTGGCAATAGACGCGGAAAAGCCCCAAACAGGATGCATAAAACACAACAACCACGTCTCCGCTTGAATTGGTGAAGACGTCGTCGATGCGTCCTGCAATATATTTCCACCTCTTGCTAACAGTGCCGCGGCCGTCGCCATAGTCCCTGACCATGGCGTACCAGATATACCAAGGCCGTGTCTTTAAAAACATCTTTGACCAGTCCGGGTCCGGTATGCCGGGAACCGAACCCGCCTGACCGGTTTTGCCTGTTGAAAACAGCACGGCCAGAATCAAAACCAACGTCTGCAGAGTTCTCATCATGGCAATCATCACAATATCTTCTTCTGTTTTAAAAGATGATCAGGAACGCTGAAATCCAGATTGACGTTCACCGGGGCCGATTTGGAGCATACTCTAAAATCCCCGCCAAATCCGGTCTGCTCCCGGAACTTTCTAAACACCTCGTTGTCCAGCTCCGGATTTGTAAGGAACCTTCGCGTAGCGCCTGCCTCTCCTCTTTGCGGCTTCCAGTATCCCAGAGTCTGGTCGCCGCCAAAATCAAAGCTGTCCATGACCACATACTGGACTTTTTCAACCTTGACGCGCCATTGGCCCTGGGCGTCCTTGTAAGTCCGCCCGGTCAGAGGCATGGCAAAAATCGTAAACGAGCCTATTGCCGCCTGCAAGCCGTCGGGCTGATCCGGGTTGAGCAGCATGCCCGCCAGATTGGGCGTGCAGGAGGCGGATTGAAAGCAATAGGGGCGCATCTTGGGATAATCGACTTTTGAGAAGTCAAAATTGTGTCCATTTCCGGTGAACAGATGCATGCTGGTATTTGTGAGCTTCTCAGGCAAGCTGACCTGCGCCGCATCCGTAAACAAATCCTCTTTCACCTGAAACATGGTTTCGGCGAACCTCAGGTATATCGAAAGGTCTTCCCAAGGCACCTTTTTCTTTTTATTGTCGCCGAAATCCAGTTGATCCTCTCCCAAATCGACAATCGCATGCCCATCAGCCCTCATCCAGTGCCCGATGAAGTCTTGCAAGTGCCGCCAGCCCTTCTTGTCCCTTTCCTGAACGGCGGCCTCTTCTTCAGCCTTGGCCATGCCCGGCAGGGCCAGCACCAGCCTGGTCTCTTCGTCGCAAACCAGGGAGAAGAATATCTTTCGCCGATATTCCGCGTCCCCTTCAATAACAGGATTGTTGCCAAGAAGCAACTCCCTCATCTCCACGGCAGACTCCGACAGTTGCAGCACCTTGACCGCATCCTGCTGCGCCTTGAGGACGCCGGCGTAATATTCATCCTCTCCAAGCGACAGACCAAGGGCTTTTAAGTTGTCGTTGAAAGCAACAAGCCTGTCCGGCTCCATAACCTCGCCTGTGAGAAAATAGTCTGGCCCGGAAAACACGTCCTTATATTTTCGGTCTTGCCTGACAAAATCACTGATGCCTTTGATGGCGTCAAAATCTTCTTTCGAGATTTCACCATTTCTAAGGGCTTCTTCCGCTTCACGCAGGGACATGATGCCCTGGTCCAGCATGTCTGAAGCTATCCTGCCCGCCCTGGACTTTGCCAAATCGGCCTTGTCCGCGAGGCCGGGAGGTGTGCTTTTCCCCGGCGCTTCCGAGGGCTGAGCCTGCGCTTTCGCATCCACGCCGGATGTAACCCCGGATGCTGCCCCTGGCCCCATCTGTCCGGCGAGTGCGCCTTCCGTGGCATTGCTGCCTGTATTCAACGCCTGGCCTGCCATGCCCGATGGGCCGGGGGGTGTTGCTTCGCCTGTTGCGCCGGCTTCGCCCGGCTCACTCCCGGCCTCGCCCGCCGGCACTCCCGGCGCTCCCGGCGCTCCCGGCGCTCCCGGCGCTCCCGGCGCTCCCGGCGCTCCCGGCACATCCGCCGCGCCGGCTTCACCCGGCGCTCCATCCGCCGGTGCGCCCGCCGATCCGCCAGGCGATCCGCCAGGCGCTCCACCCGCCGCGCCGGCCATTCCCAACCTGACCTGCCGCGCCACCTCTTTTTCCAGCATCTCGCCGGTTACGGGTTTGTTCGGGTCAAGGTTTTGCATGACCGTGTCCGGCAGATCCGGCGGCATGGCGCTCACGTCCGCGCCCG
>JAVBNM010000002.1:0-3069 GCA_031551565.1 Desulfovibrionaceae bacterium
ACAAAGGCCTGAAAAAATCGCGGGCGCGGGGCGAAGCGCTGGGGGCGGGAACCACCTGGGGCGCGGCCCCTGATGGTTCCCTCCCCCAGACCCCCTCCTTCCTTTACCCGTTTTGTGGGAGGATTTGGGCGGCGTGGCTGAGAGGCTGCGGCCGTCTTTTTTGTTGTCGGGGAAGAAGGTGAGGAGTGCGTAAGGGGCGAGCGGGGTTGTTCAGATTGCCTTTATCGCGTGATATGACGAAGAATGGGGGTCGCTTGCAGGGATGGGGCATCAATAACCCTTGAGGCCGGCACCCAGGGGAATTTATTCGTGCTGAGCTTGTTTCTCTTGTTTAATCCAATCCAATGAAGACTTTTGGAATAAGAAATATATGGCCGTATCTTTTATTACAAACTGGGCGATATTTATGACGCCACCTATTATAAATACATAAAACCAGAAGATTATGCATATAGGCGAAAGCAGCAAGCTTATTATGTATAGAATAAGGATAATGATTCGTGCCCAGTTTTTTTTCTTTCCAATTGCATAGGCCAAAAACATCATTACCCCAAAACCGATGACGCCTTCTAGGAAAAGGAAAAGCAAAAAAAACTCTAATCTATCTGACGGGAATAGGTACTTGAGTGAAAAAGCTAATAAAATTAACTTACACAGCCCCAATATCGATGAAAT
The DNA here is from genome assembly GCA_031551565.1 of Desulfovibrionaceae bacterium. Lineage (GTDB taxonomy): Bacteria > Desulfobacterota > Desulfovibrionia > Desulfovibrionales > Desulfovibrionaceae > Frigididesulfovibrio. The sequence continues at coordinate 676 of JAVBNM010000002.1, forward strand.
GCGAAGCAACTGCTCTGCTTTTGCAACATTAGCTGGCTTCATCCTGTTCTCCGGAAATATATAACTTGCTATAGAGTAAGCTTCAGTCCGAATGTCAATCATTTAACATATGTCGAAGAATGGCGGTCGCCTGAAGGGAGGCAGCCTCTATGACCCTGGAGGCCGGCACCCAGGGGGATTTTTCCGTGCCAGAGACGAAGTCGCCGACGATGATTGTTGTCTGGTTGATGCGGCGTACCCGCATGGGCTGGTCTTTGCAGCCGAGACCGGCCAGGCCGGAGGCTGTGACGTAAAGGCGGGGATCTGGCGAGAATATTTCAAACAGCATGGCCTTGGTGGCGGCCTCGTCAACGGCCTCGGCTATGATGGCACAGTCTTTAAAGGCGTCACGGGCGTTGTCGGCGGTCAGGCGGTGTTCCAGGCAGTGCAGATTGAGGGAGTTGTCGAGCCGCCTCAGGTTATCGCACAGGGCCGCGACCTTTGGCTTGCCGATGTCTTCCGGGAAGAAATTTTGGCGATTCAGGTTTTTCGCCTCGACCTTGTCAAAGTCGACCAGCGTAAGGTTGCTCACCCCGCTGCGAACGAGCATCATGGCCAGGTTCGAGCCTATGCCCCCGGCTCCGGCGATTCCGATGCACAATGACTCAAGGCGGGCGCGGATCTCCGGAGTGTAATAGGACCGCACTGTATCAAGAAATGAACTCATGGCTTGCTCGCAATGCTGGTGGTCTGAATGATGCCCGAGTGCGGGCGGACTCGCCCCAAGGTCTTGCCGGAAGTTCCTCGCCGTTGGCTTAGCCGCCAGTTGTCGATTGAGCAACTGCCGGTGAAAAATCGGCCGCGCCCTGCGGGGTCATGACAGGCCGGCCGGTATCCGGCAAGGCCTTGCCCGGCATGAGCCAGTCGGTGAAAATCGGCTGCAGTCCCATGTTTTCCAGGTCTCTCACCACCTCAGCCACACCGCGCGTATCCGCGATGTCGAATTGGGGAACGTCCGCATCCGAATTGTCCATATTGTTCATGCCATTGCCGTCATCGGAGTTTTTCGCTGCGCTCTGAGAATTCCCGCAACGCTGGGCGTGCAGGGGCTTTTGAGAATCGGCTGAGTCATCCTGGTCGTATCCGCCGACAGCCGTTGAAACCCCGGCTGAAATCCTGGTCACGCCCATGTGGACCATTCTGTCCCTGAAGGCAGCGGATTCCCGCGTTGACAAGGTGATTCCGGCGTGCGGCATGAAGATGCGAAGGGCGGTAGCGGCCCGGACCAGTTCCCTGTCAGTCATGGGCATGGGGGTGAACCCGCCAAGGCCCTTGCCGTGATCCGGCCCGCATGGCCTGATGCGCGGCAGGGAAAATGCTATATCCACCCAGGGGTAGCGCTGTTGCAGATACTGCGCGTGCAAGGCGGTCAGGAAAAAGTCGCTTTGCCAGGGGCCAAGGCCGAGCAGGGCGCCGAGGTTGATCGCGCGCATTCCGCCTTTGACGGCTCTTTCGGGGGCGTCGAGGCGGTATTTGAAGTCGCGTTTCGGGCCGCGCGGGTGCAGGAAATCGTAGAGTTTCTCGTCGTACGTTTCCTGGAACATGGTCATGTTGTCCACCCCGCCCTGGGCCAGGCGGACGTATTCATCAGCGGTCATGGCCGGAATTTCAATGCCGATTGATGTGAAGTGCCTGGTCAGCGGCGGCAGGCAGCGCAGAAGGTAGTCTATGCCGGTCAGCTTGGGGGCGTCGCCCGTAAGAATGAGAATGCGCCGAAGCCCGGTGGCCGCGATTGCCGCAGCCTCCCGCTCGACCTGCTCGGGAGTGAGCGCATGCCGCCGGATGCCATGTTTCTCGCTGAACCCGCAGTAAAGGCAGCCGTTCGTACAGTGGTTCGCCAGATAGAGCGGCGCGAAGAGCTGAATGGTGTTGCCGAAATGGCAGCGGGTCAGGTGTCTGGCCATCTGGGCCATGCGTTCCAGGTGGCGGTCGGCCGCCGGCGACAGCAGAACAAGAAAATCGTCAATGTTCAGTCTGGCCTTATTCAGAACCGTTTTGACTTCTTCCTCGCGGACGTCCGCAAGTCCCTGCCACGTCTTTTTTTTCACCGCGTCGCAAAGCAGCGGATAAAACCCGCCGTCAACGCCCTCGTTGTTCAGTAATTTCTCGGACTGTATCGTCATAATAAATTTGTCTCAACTTAGCATTACAGGCGGAAGCGCAAATCCCATCCCGCCTGATAAAATAACTCATCCCCAAAAAACGGGTTCAGGAGGGGAGGGGGTCTGGGGGAGGGGGACCACAACGGCCAACGCCCGTTGGGTTACCCACCCCCCCACTGTGTGTCATACAATCCGCCCGTTGGGGAGTAACGGGAGGGGTGGCGGGATATCTTTTAGTTTTTGAGCTCAGTGG
>JAVBNM010000003.1:0-113031 GCA_031551565.1 Desulfovibrionaceae bacterium
TGTCCAGAAACGGCTGAAAATATCTCAATACATATTCAATTTTTGGGGGTATTTTCGGGGGTATCAATATTATATTTGTAGATTTTATGCTATGAAATACAATATATTACGATGAGAGTTTTCATTCCTCCCTCTCCGCCACGAAATTCAAGGGCTTACTGGATTACAGTAGGCCCTTTGTTTTTGTCTTCCCCGCTTCTGTCCGTGTTTTCGTTCGTGATTTGGCGTGTCCTGGCCTGCGCACACGCCTGGGCTTGCCGAAATTTTAAAGAGGATGCCCGGCTGGCAATGGGTATTGCCGCGCCTGGAGATAAGCGCCACGTTGCCGCCAGGCTATCATCGCGGCGTTTTTTATTTTTTCTCTTCTTCCTTCCAAAACTGCAAAAGCAGCATTTCCCGTCTTCTTGTTCGCAGTTCGTAGTTGCTGTCAAGTTCCATGGTTGTCCAGACAGGTTTTGCGACGCCTTCTTTCCATCGTCCAATCAAAGACGCCGCTGCGGGGTTTCTTTCAAACCCGAACCATCCGGGCTTGACATCCAGATGCCTGAGGATTTCCATTCCGTTGAACCGGGGCGCTGCTTTTTCAGACGTCCTGGGCTCAAAAAGAGACAGGGAGCCATTTGTCCATGACAGCTCGAAAAGGGAAAAATCGTCTGGATTCAGATATATTTGCGGCAAAGCGTCATATGAAGACGCGGCGACATCAAGGAGTGAACGAATAAGTGCTGTTTGTTTTGCCTTGCTCATTGCTGCTGATTGCTTTCACTTGGTTGCGGTTTTGCGTGGTCGAATTTCATGGTCTGATTTGAAACTCTATACCTTTCCCGCACCGCCTGACAAGCAAAGCCTGACGCCTGTCATGCTGGGCTCGGCCCAGGCGCTCTTTACGGCAGCCCCGGCAAATTCAACCGGGCGTCTTGGCCGTTCATTTTCGAGCTTTCCCGCAGTTTGTCTGACGCGTTGCAACCAGTGGTATTTTTTGATTCGTCTATACCGGCACATGCTTTATGTTTACGCCCGCTGCAATGAAGTAAGTGTGTTCCGCGATATTCGCCGCGCGGCGGCAAATGCGGTTCAGGGCGCGGCAAATTAATATGCCATGCAGGCCGGCATAAGGTTTTTCGCCGGTTTTTGGGGCTCCATCCAGGCAGAAATACTCCATGATGCGTTTCAGCGCTTTGACTTCTTCCTGCGTGCTTTCGGCGTCCGAGCGGCAGAGCGTGAGCGCTTTTTCTCCGTCCAGGCCTCGGAAGGAGTCAACGGCCTGGCTGTATGCCCTTTTTGCCGCTTCCATGAGGGCACCCACCGCGTCCATGATCGGTTCAGGCAGCATTTCGTGCAAAAGCACGGCCTGCTCGGAGATGCTCGCGGCTTCGTCTCCAATGCGCTCAAGATCGATGACCATCCGCAAGGCGGCCACCACAAAGCGCAGATCGTTGGCCACTGGCTGGTTGCGAACCAGTATTGACAGGGCCAGCTCATCAATGCCGTTTTCCTGGGCGTTGATGGCATTGTCGCCCTCGATCACCGCGCGGGCTTTTCCAAGATTGCCGTTGGCCAGCGCATCGCAGGCCTCGTCAAGGGCGATGCCCACCGAAGCGCACATGACCAGGAGCCGCGTGCGCAGTTGGGCAATGCTTTGTTCCAAGTGTGTTTCTTTCGCGCTCATCCGAACCTGCCTGTAATATAATCTTCGGTCTGTTTCAGTTTTGGGTGGGTGAACATGGCCTCGGTATCGCCTTCTTCAATAAGTTTGCCCATGTAGAAAAATGCTGTGCGATCTGATATGCGGGCCGCCTGCTGCATGTTGTGGGTTACGATGATGATGGTCAGGCGGCTTTTAAGTTCAAAAATAGTCTCTTCTATTTTCTGGGTGGCAATGGGATCAAGCGCGCTTGCCGGCTCGTCCATGAGCAGCACCTCCGGGTTTACCGCCAAAGCCCGCGCGATGCACAGGCGCTGCTGCTGTCCGCCGGAAAGCCCCAGCGCGGACGTGTGGAGCCTGTCCTTCACTTCATCCAGGATAGCGGCGTGGATGAGGGCCTCTTCCACCATATCGCTGATTTCCGAGGCGTTCTTCATGCCGTTGACCCGTAACCCATAGGCGACGTTTTCAAATATGGTTTTTGGAAAAGGGTTGGGTTTTTGAAACACCATGCCCACACGGCGGCGCAGGGCAACAACATCGGCGCGCGGATTGTTGATGTCTTCGCCGTCCAGCCGTATGGAGCCTTCCACGCGCGTGCCGGGAATAAGGTCGTTCATCCTGTTGCAGCAGCGCAAAAACGTACTCTTTCCGCACCCGGAAGGGCCGATAAGCGATGTGACGCGATTTGCCTGAAACCGCAAGCTGATGTCGTGCAGGGCCTGTGCGTGTCCATAGAAAAAATTCACATTTTCCGCAGTCAGTTTACACTCGTTCGTCATGGTGGCCTTTGTGTCCTTTTATTTTCCGATCATTTCTCCGGCGTCGCAGCCTGGAGGGTGAACAGCATGGCCGTGGCCGCCTCTCCATACGGGCTCTGCGCCCATATGCGTCCGTTATGGCGCTCAATTATATGTTTGCAAATGGCAAGTCCGATTCCGGCCGTGCCGCTGTTGCGTTCCTTTTTTACCTGGTAAAACCGCTCAAAAATACGCGGCAGGGCTTTTGCCGGAATGCCAGGCCCGTTGTCGCTCACGCAAAACAGGATGCGATCCCCTTCATGGCGGGAACATATTTGCACCACTCCGCTTTGCGGAGAATACCGGCAGGCGTTTTCCAGCAGATTGCGGAAAACCTTTGCAAGGAGGCTGGTGTTGGCCAGCACCGGCATCGGAGCGAGATCTATGCGTATATCGATATTTTTCGCATCCGCCTGCCCGCGTATCCCGGCAGCAGCGTCATGCACCACTGGGTCAACATACATTGCCGTCAGCGGGATTGACTCTTGCGTGTTCTCTATTCTGGACAAGGCCAGCAAATCGCTGATGATCCCGGCGAGCGAAACGGCATGCTTGTGTATTATCGCGGCGAAACTTTTATATCTTTCGTCCAGATCATCCGAAGCGGCCAGGGTTTCGGAATAACCGGCAATGGCTGTAAGGGGAGTGCGCAACTCATGAGACACATTGGATACAAAATCCCGTCGCACGCATTCAAGGCGCATCATTTCCGTAGCATCGTGTATCACAATGACCGCGCCAAGGGAGTCGTTGCGCGTTGAAGGCCTTGAGACGCTCGCCACCAGAAAACGTCCGGCCGGCATTTCAAAATGGATTGCTTCTTCCGCCAGGCGCCCGTGTTCCCCGTTGTCCGCGGGCGGCGCATCCACTCCAGCGAGCAGCGCGTCAACGCGGCTTTGCAGGGACGGCAGCGGAATGCACTCTATTACCGGCTTGCCTTTTGTTTGCGCTATATGCGGAAACATTTTGCTCAGCGCTCTGTTCCAGTGCCTTATCTCCCCGCCGGCGCCAAGCACCAGGATCCCTTCGTTCATGCTGTTCAGAATGGTTTGAAGTTGCTCTTGTTTGTCTGTAATTTCATCTACATGCGCTTCAATGGTATCGGCCATGCGGTTTACCGCGTTCGCCAGGGGAAGCATCTCACGCCAGCGGACGTCGCGCAGGCGGCGGCGTCTTTTGCCGGTGTCGCGGGAAATGCATGCCACGATTTCGGCCAGATCGCCCATGTGCTTGCGGACTTTCCCGGTGATGAACGCGGAAAAGAAGAGGCAGAAAAGCATTACGCCGACGGCCACGGCAATGAGGGTCGGATACTGGTGTTCGAGGCTGGTGCGTATGTCGGCCAGCGGCATGGCAACGCGAAGTATGGCGCCGTTTTTAAGGGCAACGGCCGCGTATACGGCCTCAAAGCCAAGCGTGTTGCTGAACCGCAGCGATACGCCGGAACCGGTGGCGCGGGCGGCCTCTATCTCCGGGCGGTCCCTGTGATTGTCGAGCGTTGAAAGCTCACTGCCGCTTATGTGGGAATCGTGGATCACTGTTCCGCCATGTTCCATGAGCGTCATGCGGAAGGAAAGCTTTGCGGCGGCGGTGAAAAGATTTTCTGCCTGCTCTTGCGACAGGTCTGATTCCAGCATGCTCCGGGCGACCGACGCCTGGGTGAGGGCTTCCTTCTCGGCCGCTTCGATTCTGTCCTGGTACAGGGCGTCGTGGAAAAAGTATACGGGAAGCATCACCGCGACAAGCGTAACCAGGGTGAAAGCCCAGAAAAGGCGCACGCGCAGCGATATGGTTTTGTGACGCATTAGCTATCCTTTGGCGCGGTAACCCATGCCCCGCACTGTTTCAACTGTGTCTGCCGCGTTTCCCAGCTTGGACCTGAGGCGCCGTATGTGCGTGTCCACGGTGCGGGCGTACCCTTCAAAGCTATACCCCCACACCGAGTCAAGGAGTTGCTCCCGAGTTCGCACTTTCCCGGCGTGCCGCAGCAAATCTTCGAGCAGCCGGAATTCGGTTAAGGTCAGCGCTATTTCCGCATCATCGACAAATGCGGCGTGCCGCGTCGTGTCAAGACGCACTGCGCCGCAATCGAGGGAATTGGGCCCAGGTCCCGGCGCAGTGCGCTTCAAGACCGATTTAATCCGGAGCATGACCTCGCGGGTGCTGAACGGCTTTACCACATAATCTGATGCACCGACTTCAAGACCCACGATACGGTCAATTTCTTCGCCTTTGGCCGTAAGCATGATGACGGGAATTGCCGCTGTCGCCGCGCTGCGCTGTAGAATCTTGCATACGGACAGGCCATCCATGCCCGGAAGCATAAGGTCCAGCAAAATGACGTCAGGCTCTTTTTCCGCGGCTAGCGCGGCAGCCTGATATCCGTTGTCGGCCTCAATGACAAAAAATCCTTCCCGCCTGCAATTAAAGGCCAAGAGCTCACGGATGTCTTTTTCGTCTTCCACTATCAAAACGGTTTGCGTAGACATTATTTTCCTGCTTTGCGCTGAATATAATTTGTTCGCGTTCTGTGCCGCTTATATGATAGAGTGGTTACGTTTGTGTGACGAAAAAATCGCGCCTTTTTCTCGCAACCGTCACAAAACCGTAACGCAAGGGGACAAAGCTATGACATACCTCAAGGCGCATAAGGTGCCGGTAACATAATACGGAGTGCATAACAATGAAACGACTTGCGATTCTTTTTTTAATGATTTTTTGCTGTTCGGGGGCCTTGCCGGCCGTTGCCGCGACCACGGAGATAGTCATCAGCGGCTCAACAACGGTATTGCCGGTGATGCAGAAGGCCGGCGAGGCCTTTATGGCCGCCAATCCCGGCATTAACCTTTCCATCTCCGGCGGAGGTTCCGGGAACGGCATCAAGGCGCTGAATGAAGGACTGTGCGCGGTGGCCATGTCCTCACGCGACATCAAGCCTTCGGAAGTTGAAGATGGCGCGAAAAACGGCGTTAATGCCGTGCGCACCGCCATTGCAGTGGACGCGCTGGTGCCGGTGGTGCATCCCGAAAATCCGGTGAACAACCTTTCCGCCGCGCAACTCAAAGATATTTACGCCGGGAAAATCGTCAACTGGAAAGAAGTGGGCGGCAACGACGAAAAGATCGTGGTTATTTCCCGCGATACTTCTTCCGGCACTTACGAAACCTGGGAAGAGATCGTAATGCAAAAGGAAAGAGTGTCTCCTTCGGCCCTGCTGCAGGCCTCGAACGGCACGGTGGTGCAGACTGTTTCCCAGAACAGGCGGGCTCTCGGCTATATCGGCTTCGGATATCTCAATCCCTCGCTGAAAAAGCTGAATGTCAACGGCATGGAAGCCACGCCGCAGAGCGCATTGTCCAAAGAGTGGCCCATTGCGCGCGAACTGTACGTCTTTACCAACGGCGCTCCGGATGGTGCTGTGAAAAAATTGGTGGACTACCTGGTTGACCCGCAAAAGGGCCAGAAAGCGGTGTCAGAGGTCGGATACATTCCTTTGGGCGAGTAGGGGGGTGAAGATTATGCCTGGCTATGTCCGCAAAGAAACACTCATCAGGCTCGTCCTGGCGGGCATAGCCGGGGCCTCTCTGCTGTTTCTCGCCTTGATCTTCCTGTTCCTGTTGATAGAAGGCCTGCCTATGTTCGCTCCGCGCTCAGCTCCGGGCTTTTTGCTGGGCATGTCATGGTATCCGACGGCTGAGCCTCCTGAATTCGGCATATTTCCCATGCTGGTTGGGTCGTTGGCGGTGACGGCGGTGGCCTCGGCCATAGCCATACCGCTTGGCGTTATGGCCGCCGCATGGCTGTCTGAGATAGCCCCTTCGCCGCTGCGACGCATATGCAAGCCGTTGATTGAGCTTTTGGCCGCGCTGCCCTCTGTGGTGGTAGGCTTCTTTGGCATGGTGGTGGTTGCGCCGTTTCTTCAGGATGCATTCGACGCCGACACAGGGTTAAACCTGCTGAATGCCGGCATTATGCTGGCTTTTATGAGCGTGCCGACCATTTGTTCGGTTGCTGAAGACGCGCTGTCCGCTGTCCCTGTGTCATTGCGCGAAGCCTCGCTGGCGCTTGGGGCCACAAGGTGGGAAACAACGATAAAGGTGGTTATTCCGGCGGCTTTCTCGGGCATAGGCACGGCCTGCATGCTGGGCATGTCCCGCAGTATCGGGGAAACAATGGTCGTCTTGATGGTTGCGGGCGGGGCCGGGATCATACCGACCTCGCTGTTTGATCCGGTTCGCCCCATGCCGGCCGCCATTGCCGCTGAAATGGCGGAGGCGCCGTTCAGGGGCGAGCACTACCATGCCCTTTTTGCCATCGGCCTTGTGTTGTTTGCCTTTACTCTGGCCTTCAACATCATCGCGCGGCGCATAGCGGAAAAGAACCGGCAGTCGTTGAACTGACGGCAAAGGACGAATATGGCTTCCACATCACAATACCGTCGCCTGCGGGAAAAAATCATGTTTTCCATGCTTCGTCTGGCGGCATTTGTAAATATCGCCGCGCTTCTTTGCGTGTGCGGCTTTCTCGTCTGGAAAGGACTGCCCGCCATTTCCTGGGAGTTTCTCACGCAGCCGCCGCGCAACTCCATGACCGAGGGCGGCATTCTGCCCTGCATAACTGGAACAGCCTTGCTTGCCGCCGGTTCCCTGGCGGTTTCCTTCCCCCTTGGCGTGGCGTCCGCAGTGTATTTGCACGAATATGCGGGCAAATCGCGCTTTGCCGGGTACATACGCCTTGGCGTGAACAATCTGGCCGGGGTGCCTTCCATAGTGTTCGGCCTTTTCGGGATGAGTTTTTTCGTGATCACCTGCGGTTTGGGCATTTCTTTATTGTCAGGCATTTTGACGCTTGCCGTGCTGACCCTGCCGATAATCATCGGCACGGCCGAAGAGGCCTTGCGGCAGGTTCCGGCCACTTATCGGGAGGCCTCGCTGGCGTTGGGAGCTACCCAAAGCCAGACCATAGCGCGGGTAGTTTTGCCGGCAGCATTGCCGGGCATGCTGACAGGGGCGATCCTTGGCCTTGCGCGGGCAGCCGGGGAAACCGCGGTGATCATGTTCACAGCCGCTGTTTTTTTCGGCAAGAATGTGGGAGGGTCGCTTCTTGCCCCTGTGATGGCGCTGCCCAATCACATCTATGTGCTTGCGACATCCGGCACGGAAATAGCCAAGACCATGCCGCTGCAATACGGAACAGCCCTGGTGCTTGTGGTTCTGGTGGTGGGCATGAACGGCATCGCCATCTTCATCCGCGACCGGTTGCAGAGGAAAAAATAAAACAACACGCCTGCCGCCCTGACCAATAATGATGACAAGCGGCTCCAAAGGCGGTTAAGTTGGAATGCAATCAGGTATGATTGCCGGCTCTCAATTTGCCGGTGCAAAAAAACGGTTTGCCGGATGGCTGCAAGCCGTTTTTTTTTTGCCTTAAGCGCGGAACCTCAGCATGATGTGGTCTTACCAGTTGCTCCGCCATATAACTTGGGGTACGCTTATAACAGCTAGTCAGTCAATGTTCAACCAAGTTCGGAAATACAATGATAAAGCTGACTGCGAGCAACCCCTGGTCAATCTTTTATTGAATTCATTGCAAAGCAGACTGGCCATTTAACGGCTGCGGCTTTGCCGCCAACGCCTGCGGCAGAATTACACTGAGTTTATTTCGGCAAGTCCTCGGCATCCGTCCGCCAGCGCATGAAGACATATTGTCTGTGAAAAAGGACAGACAATTTGCGCCTGTTCGCTATTTTAGGAGGAAAAGCACATGAAGACAGGAAGTTATAAAGAGTATAAAGAAAAGACCCGTGGCGAAACCATGTGGGAACGCCTTAACCTGATGCGCTACACGCAGACCATTTCACTTGCGCGCGCCCAACTCCTGACCGACGCTTACAAGGAGTTCGAAGGCTATTCGTTTTACCGCAAGCGCGGACTGTGCATCAGAAAACTCCTCAATGAGATGCCGCTCTACATCGACGACCATCAACTGCTTTGCGGAGATTTCGCCGCAAAACCGATGGCGCCCGAGTGGTTCCCCGATCTGGCCGGAACGTGGCTTGGCGAATATGCCGACAAATACGGCACAAAGGGAAGCGGCGCATTCTATGCGTTTGCCAGCGACGCCGAGGCGCAGCAGGCCCGAGACATATCCGATTTCTGGCGCAGGATCGGCGGCAAGGAAATGTGGCAACTGTTCCAGGGGCCGGAGGCAGTAAAATTTGAGCATGAGATCAGCGAAGCATCTTCTTGGATAATAAACACAGTTTCTGAAATGTACGCCGAAAAGGCCTCAAACGTTCCGGATGTCGGCTTTCGCATCATCAACAAAGGCGTACGCGGCCTAATCGCCGATGTCGAGGAGCAACAGAAAAACTTCATCATGATTACCGATGATGATTTCCGCGCTCACGAGTTTTGGATAGGGCTCAAAGAAATGCTGTGCGGTCTTGTCGAGTATGCCAATCGCTATGCCGATCTTGCCGCGCAACTGGCCGCTTTTGAGTCGGACCCAAGGCGCAGGGCCGAGCTTGAGGAAATGGCCCGCGTTTGCCGGCGCGTTCCTGAGCATCCCGCGCAGACCTTCCAGGAAGCCCTGCAATCATTTTTCTTTGGCATTTTGTTCATTTACTATGATACGCGCACTTTTGGCATGGGCTACGGGCGTGTCGATCAGTTCCTGTACCCGACCTACAAGGCCGATAAAGCAGTTGGAAAGATCGATGACGAGTACACCCTCCAACTGCTTGAATGTTTTCGCGTAAAGATTATGGGCAAGCGCCAGTTCTGGCCCGACGTCATGGTTCCGAACTTAAGCTCCGAGTCGCATTTCCACAACTGCGTCATCAGCGGCATTCATCCCGAAAACGGGCATGACGCCACCAACGAACTGTCCTTCCACTGGCTCAACGCCGCCACCCGCGTCAAGACCACACATCCGACGCTGTCCGTGCGCTGGCACCCTACAATAGACAGGAAGTTCATGGACCGCGCGCTGGAAGTTGTGGCCCTGGGCATGGGCTTTCCCGCCTTTTTCAACGACCACCCAAGCATCCAGTATCTTCTTTCACGCGGCTACTCCCTGTATGACTCCCGCAACTACGCTATCGGCAACTGCGTGCTGCACCAGGTGCCCGGCAAGCAGAGCCCCGTATGGCCATTGGTCATTAACCAGGGCAAAATGCTTGAGCTGGCCCTGCATAACGGAACGGACGTCATCATGAACAAGGAACTGGGGCCAAAGACCGGCGACTTTGCCAGAATGAAGACGTTTGAAGAGTTCATGCAAGCCTATCATGAGCAGACCACATACTGGGCGAATCTCGGCACCGCCAGTATCCGCTCCTGCCGTCTTCAGCACATGGAGTCTTTCCCCGATATCGCGATGTCCGCTTTTACCGATGACTGCATCATACGCGGCAAGGTCGTGAGTATCGGCGGCGCGCGTTATGACAATAATTGCAATTATGTTGTCCCCGTAGGCATCCAGGATGTGGGTAATGCCTTGTACACCTTGAAATATCATATCTTTTGCGACAACCCGATCTGCAGCAGGGAGGACCTGATCGACGCGTTGCGTAAAAACTGGGAAGGGTATGACGAACTGCGCGCCAGGATTCTCGCTCTGCCAAAGTACGGCAACGACATCCCCGAAGTTGACGACATGCTTAACTTCGCCTACTCGTTCGTCAAGAATATCTGGCACAAGCAGCCTGCCACCTACAGCGGCCACTGCGAAGTCGCCCCGCACTCCATCGGCTTTCACGCCGGTTCCGGCGCCAAGTGCGGCGCTTTGCCCAGCGGTCGCGTAGCCAGGGTCGCGATGGCCGATGGCGCGGTGTCGCCGGTGCAGGGCACGGATGTGAACGGCCCTACCGCCCTTATCAACTCGGCCGGACGGATCGATCAGACCGAACTGTACGGGGTTTTGTTCAACATGCGCTTCACGCCCTCGTCTTTGAGGACAGAGTCTGACCGCTCCAACCTGCGCGCCCTGATCAGGACATATTTCGGCGATTACAACGGCAAGCAGATCCAGTTCAACGTCATCAGCCGTGAGATGATGCTGGCCGCCAAGAAAGAGCCGGAGAAGCACCGCGATTTGATCGTCCGTGTTGCCGGTTACAGCGCCTATTGGACTGACCTGACCCCGGCCACACACGACGAATTGATCCTGCGTTCAGAAAACGAGTGGGAGATCTGATGGATGAAAGAAGGACCGTGCGGGGGACGGCTAATGTTCGTCCCCTGCACGGCCTGTTATTACCCGGAGTGGTCAGGAGTTCTTTTTCATCGCGCGTTTGGATGCCTTGAGCGGGTTTACCTTTTTCTCCGAGACTTCCGTTGTTTTGATTTTGTGCTGATTGTCGCTGGCCAACTGCGCCGGATTAAGGCCAAGAGCGGACAGACGCGCGGCCACGGCGGATCTGTCGCAGGCAAAGCGGTTGACGTCGGCCATGCGCGTGTTCAATTTATCCCTGGTAGTCAGGTAGAGGCCTCTGCTGTCAATGGCCAAGGCGTAGATCGTCCCGTTTTCTACCACGTCCTGGATGATCATGTCGTCGTTGGTTCCGAATCTGTTTGTCATATGTTCCTCGGTATGCGTTTAGTGTGGCATGTCTCCATTTATATGATTTTGACTTTCAATGTCAACAAGCGGTGAAGCCGGTTCTTCTTTATTTTGCCGGCCATTTGCCCAAAGGCGAAAATCATCCTTGGCCAATAAACTGTTCGCCATATTGCCGCTGGTTTGATATATTTTCGGACGGACGGTTTGTCCGGCGCACAGTGTCATCTCTGGAGGAGAAATGCCTGAGTACCCATCTGTTTTTGTCACTGACTTTGACGGCACCATCACAAACAGGGATTTCTACCGGCTTGCGGCGCAACGTCTGCTCGGCCCTGAAAAGCTTGCTCCGTGGGATGATTATCGCTCTGGCGCAATAACCCATTTTGAGGCCATGCGGCGCATTTACGGCAGCATCAGGGCGCCGGAGTCTGCGGTTCTGGGGGTGATCGGGGATATGGAGCCCGACCCGTGCCTGGCCGGTTGCGTCAGGGATCTCAGGGCCGCCGGCTGGAACGTTATCGTGGCTTCGGCCGGGTGCGGATGGTACATTGACATTATCCTGCGCCAGTTCGGCGTGGCGCTTGAGGTTCATTCCAATCCGGGCGTCTACATGCCGGGCGGGCCGCTGGTGCTTGAGGAGCCGCGGGACAGTCCTTTTTACTGCCCGCAGCTTGGGGTGGATAAGGCCGCCATAGTCCGGCACCATCTGAAATGTGGAAAGAGGGTGGCCTTTGCCGGAGACGGTCACACCGACGTCGAGGCCGGCCTGCTTGTTCCCGAAGCGCTGCGTTTTGCCCGCAAAGACATGGCCGAGGATCTGGAGGCGCTCGGGCAGCCCTGCCGCCGTTTCGACATCTGGTCCGATGTGGTTCGGGAGTTGCTTGAACTGGGGTGAGGGCGGCCGGGGTGTTTTTTTAATCGCGCAAAGGCCAACATCAATAATGGCCAAGCGGAGTTTGACAATGAAAGGCGAAAGACAAATACGCGTGCCCACGCTGGTGCGCATCAAGCCCGGCGCTTTGGCCAGGCTTGGCATATATCTGGAAAGAGAGTCGTTTGATTCTGCGCTGGTCCTTGCCAGCCCCTTGCCTGAGCCCGTGGCCCGAATCGCGCAAGCGGCCCTTGATGAAAAAAGCATCAAAAGCCAGTGGATTGAGGTGGACAGCAACAGCTTTGAAAACGCCGTGCGCATCTTCGCGAGCATGCCCAAAAAGGTCAGGGCCATAGTGGGCATCGGCGGCGGCAAGGCGCTGGATACGGCCAAGTACATCGCCTTTCTCGCCCGCCTGCCTTACTTTGCGGCGCCTACCTCATTGTCTAATGACGGGTTTTGCAGCCCGCAGTCGAGCTTGACAATGGGCGGCAAGAGGCGTTCGCTCCCGGCCAGCCTGCCCCAGGGAGTGATCATAGACGTGGGGGTGTGCCTTGGCGCTCCCAAGAGACTGTGGCTGTCAGGCGTGGGGGATCTGGCGTCCAAGCTGACGGCCGTGGTTGACTGGAAGCTGGCCTTCCACAACACCGGAGAGCCCGTGGACGACCTGGCCGCGCTTTTGTCCGATGCCACGGTCTACCAGTTCCTGGCCGCTCCGACCTTTGACATCGCCGGTTCGTCTCTTTTGGCCAATGCCCTGATGCTCAACGGCATCGCTATGGAGATCTGCGGCTCATCGCGTCCGGCAAGCGGCAGCGAACACCTTATCTCCCACGCTCTGGACGCTGTATCCGCAAGACCCAGGATGCACGGCCTGCAAGTGGGCATGGCGACCTACATTGTCAGCCATCTGCAGGGCAGGCAGTCCGAAGCCGTCAGCGGCCTTTTTGAAAAGACAGGATTCTGGGAGGCTGTGGCGGACGACCCGTTCTCCCGTGCCGAATGGCTGGAAGCGGCCCGCATAGCTCCTTCCATGAAGGAAAACTACTACACGGTTCTGTCGCAGCGCGACTGTCTGCCGGAGATCGAGAATATCCTGAATGCCGACCCGCTGATCCGGCGCTGTTTTGCCGATTAACGGCAACCCTTTGGGGCCGTCCCTTGTGTGGCAAGCCGGATTCGGAGCCGCCGAGGCCTTTGCCCGCTTTGCGTGGGCGCGTTGTTCCTGCGCCGTTCAGGCGGACGTGAAGCATTACGGCTCCCTTCGTCTAAATTTTTTTATTTTTTTGCTCCGGGCCCCTCGACAACGGCTGGCTCTGTTAGTAAGCTGCCTCGTTAAATCCAACATACCCATACAGGAGTTAGCATGCTGGATTCCTGGCTGCCCAAAAGCGCCCCATTTTTCGAATATCTTCTGGAACAGAACAAAAGGCTGTGCTCCCTGTGTTCTCTGATCCCCCGCGCGATGGAGGGAGGACGAGCCGTTGAAGCTGAAATCAACACAGAGGCGTCCAGGCTGGAAGAAGAGGGCGACGTCATTTACACGGCTGTGATTGAGAGCCTCGCGCAGACCTTTATAACCCCCATCGACCGCGAAGACATCCTGCGCATCAGCATTGACCAGGAAAACACTATCGACCTTTTGCAAAACCTTGTGCCCCGTCTGTTCATTTTTGACATGAACCCCTGGACGGAACAACTGCTGACGATCGCCAGGAACATGGCCGCCATGGGGTGCGCGATTAACGCCATGCTGACGGTGCTCACGCAACGCAAGGGCACGCCCAACATGCATGGTTTCCGCAACCTGCGCAATGAATGCGAAACGCTGATCAGTTGCGGGCTGAGGGAAGCGCTTGACGTATCTGAAATGACGACCGAATCGGTTTTCAGGGCGCTCAAGCTGACGCGCGCTTATGACCGCATGGAACAGGCTCTCATACAATTGGTTGAGCTTGCCGAGGCTGTCAAAGAAGCGGTTTTGAAAAATGTTTGACATCCCCATTCTCCTGATCATCATCGTCATAATGGCGTTGGTGTTCGATTTCACCAACGGCGCGCACGACTGCGCCAACGCCATAGCCACAGTCGTCTCCACCAAAGTCTTAAGCCCGAGGGTGGCTGTACTGATGGCCGCCTCCCTGAACCTTGTGGGTGCGCTCCTGGGAACCGAGGTGGCTCAGACGCTGGGCAGCGGCATTGTGCGGCCGGACGTGGTCAGCGGCAGCCACGTGCTGGTCCTGGCCGGACTTGTCGGCGCCGTTGTCTGGAATTCCCTGACCTGGTATTTCGGCATCCCCTCGTCTTCCTCGCACGCTCTGATCGGCGGCCTCATCGGAGCGGCGCTGGCCCACGCCGGAGTGGACGCCTTAAACGGCCTTTCCATTATAAAAAAGGTGATTGTTCCGCTGGTTGTTTCGCCCCTGGCCGGTTTTGTCGCCGGTCTGGTCCTCATGTTCCTCATCATGTTCCTGTTTTTCCGCATGCGACGAAGCACGGCCACGAACGTTTTCAGAAAGGCACAGGTGGCGTCGGCCGGGTTCATGGCCTTAAGCCACGGCCTGAACGACGCCCAGAAGACGATGGGCGTGATCACCCTGGCCCTGTTCATCTTCGGCAAGATCGACAGCATCGCCGTTCCTCTGTGGGTGAAGCTGGCCTGTGCCCTGGCCATGGGCGCGGGCACAAGCATGGGCGGCTGGAAGATCGTCAAGACCATGGGCCACAAGATTTTCAAGCTGGAGCCGGTACACGGGTTCGCGGCGGAAACCTCGGCCGCCCTGGTCATTGCCGTGGCCTCGCTTGTGGGCATGCCGATAAGCACCACCCATACCATAACCGCCTGCATCTTTGGCGTTGGTTCGACAAAGCGCATCTCCGCGGTGCGCTGGGGCGTTGCCGGAAACCTTGTAATCGCCTGGGTTTTGACCATTCCGGCGGCAGCAGTGGTGGGATGGCTCTCGTTTTTAATTCTTGAGCTGATTTTTTAAGCGGCTGGCGAGGCTTCGGAGGGTAAAAGCGCAGCGTATCTGTCGCGTGGCATCTTTCTCCGCGTTGGCAGATCTCGTATGTCGTCTCCGGGCCCTTGCCGGGCAGCGCTACTTTGTCAAGGGACAGCCCGGGGCGGAGCGCGGCCTGCCCGCCTTGACCGGTCAGGTGGACAATGCACCCCGGAGCATGTATATCTTCCGAGAGTGCGCTATCCGCATCAGGCGGCCTTTTTCTGTAATCCATACTCAACCCAACCTGCGGAACCGATATGCTTTCACGCGAAGAGGCCTTTGAAAGGCTCTGTTCACATAAGCCGAAAGAACATTTAATCCATCACGCTCTGGCTACTGAGGCAATTATGCGTGCTTTGGCCCGCCGCCTTGGCCAGCCTGAGGATATTTGGGGCATAACTGGTCTTTTGCATGACATCGATTATCCGCTGACCGAAGGCGCTCCCGAAAAGCATGGGGTAATGGCCCTGGAAATGGTGCCTGAGCTTCCCTGCGAGGCACGGCAGGCGATTCGCGCCCACAATGGGGAGATGACCGGGCAGATGCCGAGCACTGATTTTGATTTTGCCCTGCGTTGCGCCGAGAGCGTGACCGGGCTTGTCCAGGCGGCGGCCCTTGTCCGGCCGGACGGCATGGAGGGCATGAAGGCGAAAAGCCTGCGGAAGAAGATGAAGGACAAGGCCTTTGCCGCCAGCGTGAGCCGGGATTGCATCGCGGAATGCGAGAAAATCGGCCTGGAACTGGGCGACTTTCTGGAGCTTTCCATTGAGGCCATGACTCCCCGGGACTAATGGACGACCGGTGATTGAATTTTTCACCTGGAAAGGGTAGGTATTGAATACAATGCGGCCAGGGCGGCGTTAGTATCTTGTTCCGGCCCGCTTAATTTCCAATTATAAATCCGCTTGCAGCCATTTCGGAGGAATTATGAAAGTCGAGCAAATATCTGTTTTCCTGGAGAATAAAGCCGGACGTATGGCTGAAGTGACCAAAACCCTGGCAGAGGCCGACATAAATATTCGGGCTCTGTCGCTGGCGGATACTTCTGAATTCGGCATTCTTCGCCTTATTGTCGACGACTATGAGGCCGCCAAGGCCGCTTTGAAGAAAAAGGGCTTTACCGTAAGCTGCACCAGCGTTGTCGCGGTCGAGGTGCCGCATACTCCGGGAGGCTTGAACAACATATTGCAAATCATGGGCGCCAAGGGCATCAACGTGGAATATATGTATGGGTTCCCCAATCAGAATTCCAATAACGCCTCCATCATATTCAGGTTTGACCGCGCTGAACTGGCGATAGACATCCTGCAGAAAAACAACGTGCGCATCATGCCCGGATCTGAAGTCTACGGAGCCTGATTGATTGCAAAGGGTTTGCACCAAAAAACCGGCCGGGGAGAACTCTCCCCGGCCGGTTTTCTCCATTTGCGCCACTGTGCGGAATTGATTATCCCATGGGCGGATGCTGTTTGCCGCTTGTGCAGCATGGCCTGACTTCAATTATTGTGGTTTTCGCAAAAGCCGCTTCGCCAAACTTGGCCCCTTTATGTTCCGGGGTGTATTTCTCCACAAAAGCTTCAAGGACTGTCCGCTTAAGCGCGTTATCGTCGACAATGTGCGCTGTGCCTCTGATTATGACGCTTTTGAAAATCGCGTTCGTACCGCAGACCCGTTCCGCCGACGGCAGGATGCCGCCCGGACAATCCGCCTGAAAGCAGACCTTGGAATTGGCGCGTATGTTCGACAGCTTCTCTCCATGGGAGCGGCCGTGAACATACACATTGCCCCGCAGGTATACGAAATGCATCGGCGTTACGTAGGGATACCCGTTTTTGTCAATGGTCGCGAGCCCTCCGGTGGGGCAGGAACCCAGAAATTCATCTATCGCGGCATCACTCATTTCGTTCTTATTAATAGCTGATTGCATAGTGTCCTTGGCATTTTTGCCTGGGTATGCCAGGCCCTGCCCGCGTCAGGAGCCAGAACCCGGAAAACAAAACAAAGCCGCAAGCGGCAGCCTCTGCCAAAGTAAACTGCCCGCATGTTGCTGGCAAAGCGGGGAAGGGCGGAGGAAGGGGGACGCACAGGCCATACCGCCTGCCGCCAGGGCAACAGCCCGGTTCCTCCCCCTTCGACTGTTTGTCTTACTCCCGCTTCTAGATAACAATCAGGCTTCTTCTCTGTCCTTTTGCTCCTGCACGAGGAGGCGGGCGGCTTCTTCGGCCTCCAGGCTGTCTGCCTCCATGGCTTGATACTTTATGAACAGTTCGCAGCGTTCAATGTTGTCGCGGCAGGCGCGAGCGTCCGCACATTCGCCCGCTCCGGCGTTGGTGAACACCTCCAGGGCGGATTTGAACAGGTCAAGGGCCTCGGACTGGTTGTTGCGGTCAAAGTTGTTGATGGCCATGTTGAGCAGCGAGGTGGCTGTATCGACATGACTGTCGCCGCAGAGTTTTTTTCGGATTTCGTATGCTTTCTGGTGCATGGCAAGGCCGCCGTCCAGGTCATCTCCCTTCTCGAAGACGCGGGCGAGGTTGTTGTAACATGATGCGACCTTCACGCTGTCGTGCCCTTCAACGGAGCACCAGATTTCCATGGCTATGCCGATGGTCTTTTTGGCGTTGTCGAGATCGCCGGCGTTGTATTGGTGTGAGGAGAGGTTGATCAGGGCGGTGCCTACTTCAGGCGAGTCCTTTCCATAGAGTTTTTCCAGGATTTCGGCTGCATCCCAGCCGTAGCGGATGGCTTGTCCCGGTTCTCTGCGCCCTTTTACCCTGGCGAGGTTGCTCAGGGCCGTGGCTGTTTGCCTGCTTTCCAAACCGTGCGCGGCCTTGCTTAGTTCAAGGCATTGCAATAGCGCGCTTTCGGATTCGTCCAGCCTGTTTTGCACCATCAGGCAGCGGGCGAGGCCGGAGTATGCGTGCGCGTTTTGCGCCTGGAGTTCAGCGGTGTCGGAGTTGGCAGCCAGCCATCCGGCGTAGGCTTTTTCAGCTTCGACGGCTTTTCCGGAGTTGATAAGGGCGTCGGCATTCTTAAGCTCTTCCGCCAGATTTGTGGGGTTCTGATTCATTGTTAGGCCTCGTTGGAGTTAGTGTTGACCATTGAGAAAACATAGTCCCTATACGCGAATTTTCAGATTATTTCAAACCGTATTGTTACGGTTCCCAGTGAGAAAATGTCCCGAATATTCCGGGTGTTCCGGCATCTTTGGCCAGTTGCGGGAGTGGTCCGCGATGCGGTCGAGATCTTTTTTTGTCAGCTATTTTCCACGTTGCCTGCATAGGGTAAGTACGGTAAACGCGACGCGCAAGAGTCTGGGGAGATTTATTGAGCCTTTGCGTGTTGTTACGCGTCAGTGTTGTTTTATATGGAGACATTGTGGTATTCTTCTGTGGAGGAAATCAGGTCCCTATACAGGCTTACTAATAAAATCGCTTGACTTTTATGGTTACTGGCTAAAAAATTGGTAAGCTAAATCGGTTCCGGGTTAAGGTGGATTAGCTTTGAAAATACTGTCCGCCCGGCAGGGATTTGTTCCTGAATCCTTTTCGCAATATTCTTGCGGGCTGTCTTTACCTGCCGCCAAGCTGGCGTCTCAAGGCGAAACCGTTCCATAACGCTGTAAATCCAGGCATGTGTGTCTTATGTCTAAAAGCAAAAAAATCATCATCCTGTCAGCCGTCGTCATCTGTGCCGTCAGCGCGGTTGTGGCCTTCTTCATCCTCAGAGGCGACGGAAACAGGCTTGTTTTATATGGAAACGTCGACATCAGGACCGTGAACCTCGGGTTCAGGGTCGGCGGCCGCCTGGCCGAGCTTTTTGTCGACGAAGGCGACGTGGTCGGCGCCGGCCAGCGCCTGGGCAGGCTGGACGACGCCCCTTACCGCATCGCCCTGGACGAGGCCAAGGCCAACGCGGCCGCGCAAAAGGCCCAGGCCGCGCTCATGGAATCAGGCTACCGCGATGAGGAGATCGCCCAGGCCCGCTCCGAGT
Source organism: Desulfovibrionaceae bacterium (assembly GCA_031551565.1). Lineage (GTDB taxonomy): Bacteria > Desulfobacterota > Desulfovibrionia > Desulfovibrionales > Desulfovibrionaceae > Frigididesulfovibrio. Next base: position 18,877 of record JAVBNM010000003.1, read on the forward strand.
TGGACGGCCGTCAGGCCGCGTACGACTACGCCCGTTCCTTCCATCGGCGGCAGCAGGAGGCCTGGAAGACCAGGTCCGTCTCGGCCGATGACGTGGAGAACGCCAAAACCTCCATGGACCAGGCCGACGCCTCCCTTCAGGCAGCCAGGGAGAAATTGTCCCAGCTCGAAACCGGGTATCGCATCCAGGAGATTGAAGCGGCCAGGGCCAAGCTGATGCAGGCAGAGGCCGCCCTGGAACAGGCGAGCCTTGATCTCGACGACACCGTGCTCGTGACCCCGTCCGCCGGGACCGTCATGACGCGGGCGGTTGAGCCCGGCACCATGCTCACGGCCGGCGCGACCGTGCTGACTGTTTCCCTCACCCGCCCGGTCTGGGTGCGCGCCTATGTGGATGAGGTCAACCTGGCCCGGACCGCCCCCGGCACAAAGGTGAGCATGCACATCGACGGCGGGGACCGCGCCCGCGTCTACACCGGCAAAATCGGATTCGTTTCGCCCACCGCCGAGTTCACCCCGAAAACCGTGCAGACCCCGGAGCTTAGGACCGACCTCGTCTACAGGCTGCGCATCATCGTGGAGGATCCGGACGACGCTTTGCGCCAGGGCATGCCGATCAGCATCGAACTAGATTACTGACCGCGCCTGACGACCAACATCCGTTTTACCGGGCGTTTTTCCGATCCCCAGGGGTTTTGCGCGACATGAATTTTATCGACAATAACACACACAACTCCACCCAGGCCTCCGGCGACTTCGCAAAGGCCTCTTTTCCGGCGTCCATTGTGCTGGACAAAGCCACCAAATCCTACCCGGGCATGGAACACCCGGCCCTTGACGAATTGTCGCTCGAAATGCGCGGCGGAGCGGTCCTTGGCCTGGTCGGCCCGGACGGCGCCGGCAAAACCACCCTGGCCAGAATGCTCGCCGGGCTTCTTGCCCCCACATCCGGAAAAATAACCGTTCTCGGGCTTGATCCGATCGCCCAGGCCGAGGAACTGCGGGCCGCGCTCGGCTACATGCCCCAGAAATTCGGCCTGTATGAAGACCTGACGGTCAGGGAGAACCTAGACCTCTACGCGAGCCTGCGCGAGGTCAAAGGCGCTGCCCGCGAAGAGGCTTTTGGCCGTCTGCTCGGCTTCACCGGGCTTGAGCCGTTCACCGCCCGCCTCGCCGGCAGGCTCTCCGGCGGCATGAAGCAAAAGCTCGGCCTGGCCTGCACCCTGCTCGGCGAGCCGGCGGCTCTCATCCTTGACGAGCCGAGCGTCGGCGTCGACCCGATCTCAAGGCGCGAGTTGTGGGCCATGGTACACAGCCTGGCCGGGCAGGGCATGCTCATCCTCTGGAACACCTCATATCTGGATGAGGCCGAACAGTGCCGCGAGGTATACCTTTTGGACCAGGGACGGCTGCTCTTTGCCGGGCCTCCGGGCGATCTGACCAAGGGAATGAAAAACAGGAGTTTTCTGGCCAGCGCCGGAGACGGCGGCAACCGCAAGCTCCTGCGCTGTGCCGTCACAAGCTCCATGGTCAGCGACAGCATCATCCAGGGGCGGCGCGTGCGCCTTATTCTCAAGCCCGGCTACGACCCGGAGCAGGCGGCCGCGGCGCTTCCCGATCTGCATGAGCCGCTGGTTCCCACGCCGCCCCGCTTTGAGGACGCCTTCATCGACCTTCTCGGCGGCGGGCCGGACAAAAGCTCCCCGCTGGGCGACATCATGCCCCGCATCGAGGCCGACCAGGCCACGGTGATCGAAGCCGTGGGCCTGACCAAGAAATTCGGAGCCTTCACCGCCGCGGACAACGTCAGCTTCGCCGTCAAACGGGGCGAGATTTTCGGCCTGCTCGGACCGAACGGCGCCGGAAAATCAACCACGTTCAGGATGATGTGCGGACTTTTAAAGCCAAGCGGCGGCCAGGCCCTGGTCCTTGGCCTTGACCTCAAGGAGCACGAGGGCCGCGTCAAAAAGCGTCTGGGCTACATGGCCCAGAAGTTCTCCCTCTACGGCGGGCTGACCCTTGAGCAGAACCTGAATTTTTTCTCCGGACTTTACGGCCTGGCCGCGAAAGAGCGCAAGGAGCGCATCCGGGAAATGATCGACACCTTCGCCTTCGGGCCGATCAAAAACCGCCTGGCCGACTCCCTGCCCCTTGGCTTCAAGCAGCGCCTGGCCCTGTCCTGCGCGATCATGCACCGTCCGGAGATCCTCTTCCTGGACGAGCCCACCTCGGGCGTCGACCCCCTGACCAGGCGCGAATTCTGGCTGCACATAAACGGCATGGTCGAAAAGGGCGTGACCGTGATGGTCACAACCCACTTCATGGAAGAGGCCGAATATTGCGACCGCATCGCCCTGGTCTATCAGGGCAAGATCATAGACGCCGGACCGCCGGACGCCCTCAAGGACGAGGTGAGGAGCGGCGAGTTGCCCGACCCGTCCATGGAAGATGCCTTCATACATCTGATCAGGCGGTATGACCACAAGGAGACCGGGGGGAAGGAACCAACAGGGCAATCGCCCTGATGGTTCCTTCCCCCCGGGCCCCCCTTCCTCCTTTACCCTTTTTTTGGGGGGGAGCGTTTGGCGGGCGGCGCGTTCGGAGGGCGAAGCGAAGGGACGGGTGAAGAGCCAGGCGGGAGGCGCGCTCCAGGCGGCGGTTTATTTTTCACGGGGGTTTTGCAAGCCGCGTTTATGGGGTATATATACAGTTAAACGGAAGAGTGGTTATGGCAGAAAACGGACGAACGCGCGCAGGATTTTCCATGTCCAGGCTGGCGGCGCTATGCCGCAAGGAGACTCTGCAGATCGTCAGGGATCCCAGCAGCATCATCATCGCTTTTGTGATTCCGGTGATGTTGCTGCTCATCTCCGGATATGGGATAAATTTCGACTCAACGGCCGTGCGCGTCGGGCTGCTGCTTGAGGATCAGAGCCCGGTCGCCAGGAGTTTCGCTTACGCCTTTACCGGGTCGCCATTTTTTGAAGTGACGTTCGGCGACAACCGGGAGCAGCTTACGGATCTCATCGAGCGCGGCAGTATCCGGGGCATTGTGATCGTACAGCCGGATTTTTCCCGTAAACTGGCCGCCAAATACGGCACAGCGCCCGTTCAGGTGATAACCGACGGCAGCGATCCGAATACCGCGAACTTCGTCCAGGGTTACGTCAAAGGGGCCTGGCGGATATGGCTGCAAAGCCGGGCCAGGGACAGGGGTATGCCGACTGACGCGTTGATCGGCATCGAGGAGCGGTACTGGTTCAACCCGGCGACCATCAGCAGGCATTTCATCGTGCCCGGCACCATAAGCGTAATCCTGACCGTTGTCGGGGCCATTCTGACCTCCCTGGTCATCGCCAGAGAAAGGGAGCGCGGTACCCTGGAGGCCCTTCTGGCCACGCGGATCACCAAGACAGAGCTGCTCTTGTCCAAATTTTTGCCATATTACATTCTCGGCCTTCTGGCCCTGGTAGTGTGCATGATCATCGCCACGCTCGTCATGGGCGTCCCGTTCAGGGGGTCGCCGCTCATCCTGTTCGCCACAAGTTCGCTCTTTCTGGTCAACGCCCTGGGCCTTGGGCTGCTCATATCCACAACGGCGAAAAACCAGTTCAACGCAGCCCAGATCTCCCTGAACGCCGCCTTTTTGCCGGCTGTGATGCTGTCCGGCTATGTGTTTGAGATCGACAGCATGCCGGCCGTGGTCCGGGCCATAACCCGCATCCTGCCGGCCAGGTATTATGTGACCATCATGAAAACCATGTTTCTGACCGGAAACGTGGCCTCGGTCCTTTTGATCAACGCGGCCTTTCTGCTGGGGCTCGGAACCCTGCTCATGGCCGCCACATACATGAAGACCAAGCGCAGGCTGGAATAATGAGAGCGCCATCCCGCTCGTTTTTTCCAGACGGCGTTCCGGCGCGGAGGACGACGTGTTCAGCAGGCTGATTACCCTTATCATCAAAGAGCTGTTGACGATTCTGTATGACAGACAGTCGCGGGCGATCATCATCATGCCGGTCATCCTGCAGGCCGCGCTGTTTCCGTTCGCGGCCACCCTGGATGTGACCAACGCGAGCGTCGGCATTTACAACGAGGACAGCGGGCAGGCCTCAAGCGAGCTTGTCCAGCGCATCGCCAAGACCCAGGCTTTTTCAAGGGTCAGGATGCTGCACGCGCCGGGCGAGGTCCGCACGGCGATCGACAATCAGGACGTCATGCTCGTAGTGCGCTTTCCGGACGATTTTTCCAGGGGGGTGGAGTCGGGCGCGGGCAGCGAGCTGCAGATGATCCTTGACGGAAGGCGCTCGAACAGCGCTCAGATAACCTACAATTACATCAACGAGGTCGTCTCCAATTATCAGGCGCAACTGGCCGGAGGACCGGGGACCGGCGGCGCGATCGAGATCCGTAACTGGTATAACCCCAACCTGAATTACAAATGGTTCGTCGTGCCTTCGCTGGTTGCGCTGATCACCACCATCGGGGTGCTGGTGGTGACGGCCTTGTCCGTGGCCAGGGAGAGGGAGCAGGGCACTTTTGAGCAGCTTCTCGTCTCGCCCCTGTCGACGATCGAGATCTTCATCGGCAAGGCCGTGCCCGCGCTGATTGTGGCCACAGGGCAGGGGACCATCATCCTGCTGGCCGGGATATTTCTTTACCGGATACCGTTTTCCGGGTCGCTGCTTTTGTATTACCTGACAATCATCGGCTACGGGCTTTCGCTCGTTGGTTTCGGGCTGGTGATATCGGCCTTGTGCTCCACGCAGCAGCAGGCGTTCATCGGCGCGTTTTTCTTTCTGCTGCCGGCCATTCTCTTGTCCGGCTATTATTCTCCGGTGGAAAACATGCCGAAATTCCTGCAATATGTGAGCCTGATCAACCCCGTGCAGCATTTCATCAAGATCACCAAACAATTGTACTTGAAAGGCGCGGGCTTTTACGTAATCTGGAGCGGGGTGCGGGCGCTTTTGCTGATAACCGTGACAACGGGCAGCGCCGCGTTTTTGCTGTTCCGGAGAAAGCTGGCCTGACGGCCGGCCGCGCCGCGGCTGGAAAACATCTGATTTTTCACCTGAATGTCTGAAAATATATATTTAGCTACTGCCCAGATGATGGCTGAGAATATGAAGAGAAACTCGGTATTTTTCGACGCAAAGGACTATGAGCTGCTGCAGGTGATCAACCGCTACGTCAAGGCTGACTGCGGCGGGCAGCCTTCGGCCGTTCCCAAGATGTTCACGCTCCTGCATCCGCACGGCATCAAGGAAATGGCCGTTTCCCAAGAGCTGCGGATCGCCCTGTCCGTCGTGCATCTGCTTAATTCGCTAGAGATCGGCATGGCCGGGGACAGGATTCTCGCGCTGCAGTCCCTGCATGACGAGGTACTCTATTCGGCGGCGACCAGTTTCAGGCGCAACACCGGCCGCGTGCTCATCCAGATCATGAAGGAACTAATCCGCTCGTGCGGGGACGAGAAGGCCCAACTGCGCCTGGCGCACGATTTCAGGCAGACGGCCAGCGGCAGGCCGCGCATCGTCAGAAAGATGCTCCGCCGCTACGCCCTCCTGGAAATGCCCGAGGACTGGAGCCAACTCGCCTTCGACCACCATGTACACGACGCCAACACCAAGGGCCGCAAGACCGCGACCCACCTGGTCATGGACGCCTGGATCAAGGGCATCAGGGTGCTGAACGTGGTCTACTACAACTTCATCACCTCGTCCGCGGTCTGGGAGCTTTTGCAGGCCGCCGAGATCATGGGCATTGAGGTCAGGGTGGGCATTGAGTTCATGGCCCAGTTCAGGGGCAGGTTCGTCCAGTTCATCTGGGAGCCGAAAGGCTTTGCCGGCAGCCTGGACATGCAGAACTTTCTTGAGGAAAATTCGACAAAGCAGCTCATGCGGGTTGGGCGGGAAGCCTCGCAATACCACCAGCGTTTTGTTATTTCCCTTCTTGAGCATTACAACGCCGAACTGCGTTTTGAGATCGGCGAGGAATACGGCGTGAGCCTTGAGCCCATCCCGGAAAAGGATCTCCTGGCCTTCGTGGGGGCCGGGCAGACCTCCAAGTCCCATCTGGCTGAGCTGATATACCGCCAGATCCGCCAGAATTTCAGGGAAAACATGGAGTTTTTCCAAAAGGAATATTTGACCTCCGATCTCGAGGCCAGGAAAAGGCTTCTGACCTTTGTCCACAAGGTGAACAACCTGACCTCGGACGAGGTGGTCGACTACTGGCTCGGGCCGGACAAAAACCCCGAAATGCACAAGCAGTATCTGCACCTGGCTGATCCCGACATTCCTGAGCTGATGAAGCTTAGCCCGCGCGTTCTTCTGGAGTGGCTGGTTTCGGTGCGGTCGTTTTGCAATATCACGCTCAATCTCACCAGGCTGAACGTGGCCGACGTACTCGAGCTTCTCTATACCTGCGAGGGCATGATTACCCATCTTGAGCTGTTCAACCTGAAGAATTACATGGACGGAGCCTTAAGCAACCTTGAGGAAATCAACGCCTTGCAGCGGGCCATCAACGATGGCAGCGTGGTCGCCTTGAAGCGCATAATCCGTGAGCAGCTTAAAAGTTGCCCGCACATTGTGGATGAGCAGCCGGATAGGTGCGAATTGTTTACCGAGATATTGCGTAACATACCAAAGTTTCAGAGTTATTATAAGACAAAGGGCCTGCGGGACCATATCGGCAGCGACTCCACCAGCCGAAGCTCCCGGCAGCAGGGCATGGGTTTTGTGTTTCCGGAAACCATCCCCGGCAGCACATACAGGTTGTTTCACAAGAGCGACGGATTCAGGCGGGTATTGCCCATCCGTCACGACGTGATGTTCCGGGAGACATACCTGCCCAAGCGCTATCAGCCTTTGGGCATACCGCTGACCAGGCTGATCCGCAAACTGCCCGGGTTGCATAATTACGCAAAATATAGGGATAAAAAGTGGATAGTCGATGAAAAGACGGCCACGGTGACCAAGGAAAACGGCAATATTGCCACCTTGGGCGGTTTGCGGCGCGACACTCCCCTGGACTTCAATCTCACGCAGGCAGGCAGGAAGAAGGCCGGCCTTCCCGGCTTGTTTTACTGGAATACCAGTCTGAAGAATTTCCTCAAGGTCCTGGTTGGTTTTTTGTGTGCGGTATTTACCTTCCAGTTCACGCAGTCCTGGTGGTTTTTGGCGTGGTTCGGGCCGATCATCTGGTTCGCCATAACCGGCTACCGTAATATTTTGCAGGCTACTTTGGGCGGAGGGGGGATCAGGCGAACGCCTCTTTTGCGTTGGAGCGCCTATTTAAGCTGGTCGAGACTTTGCGACTCGCTTTTGTATACCGGGCTTTCCGTGCCGCTTTTAGAGTTCGGCGTGCGCTGGTTCATGCTTGGCAAGGCGTTGAAGCTTGATCCTGTGGAAAATCAGTTGATCTTCTACACATTGCTGTCTCTGGTCAACGGCGTTTACATCGCGGCTCACAATGTTTACCGGGGCTTGCCCAAGGCCGCTGTCATCGGCAATATTTTCAGGAGCTTTTTGGCCATACCAGTGTCGCTGGCCTATAGTTGGACGGCCTTTGAGATTTTGTCATTGTCCGGCTTTACGGAGTTTGTGCCCCTGTTGTATCAGGGCGCGGCGGTCATTTCCAAGCTGGCTTCCGACTCTGTGGCAGCGGTTGTGGAGGGCCTTGCCGACAAGTCGATGTTCCAGAAGAACAGAGACTGGGACTATATGGCGAAATTCAACCGGGTTTTCAACTGCTTCAGCCAGTTGGAAGTGCTGTTGCCTGAGGATGACGTTCTTGAGCTTCTGCGGACTCCGAAGCTGTTTTATGAAAAGACGGACGCGGCTATTGAGGAATTGGGCAAGGTTCTCATAGTCAACGCCCTTGACCTTTTGTATTTCTGGATGTACCAGCCCAGAGCGCGTAGCACGCTGACCAGGATGCTGCACGACATGAGCCCGGAGGAATTGGAAATCTTCGCTTATTCTCAAATGGTGCTGACCCGCATTCAGGAGGTGAGCCAGCTTTTCGTCAACGGTCTTGTGGGGAGAAACTTTGCAAGGGCGCTGGCGTTTTATTTGAACAAGCACGAAGAGTATTTGAGGGATATGGGCGAGTTGACCGGCTGCGTCCTGCTGTCTGAAAGCGAGATCTAGGAGCGTTTTTTTGTTTGCTGAAGGCGATTGGTCCAAATCGACACCGGCTTAAAATAGCCTTTTCTGCTCGCAGGCGGCCCATCCAGGCATCAACATGCGGGCGCACGCATTGAAGCGCTATTTTGCACCAAAGCTATTTATCCACAATCTTAGTCAGATTTTTCTTGAAGCTCTTCCTGCCGCTCTATCAAGGTTTTCATCACATGGATGGGAACGCGCGTGTAGTAATAGTCGGAGACAAGCGTCCCATCGTTGAACATCCAGTAACCGCAGCTTTCAAAATAGCGCATAATGTTGTATTGCACCGGGGTCGGCGGCTTGTTGCCGCGAAGCAGGACAGCTTCGCGCATGATGATGGCCAAATCCTCAAGCAGGACAAAGGCCGCGTCATGCTGTTCAGCCGGGTTTTGGGAAAAATCATCGCAGATCATTTTTATCCCTTCAGCCAGGTGCTGGGCGAAAGGCTCTGATGCCGAAATCAGCCTGGAGTATTCATCCTGATGTTGGGCTATTTCTTCCAGTCCCTGAACGCAAAGCGAAACCAGCTCCCGGTCGGGAGCATGGGGGATTGCGTCTTTCAGGCAGTTGGCCGCAGTCAGGATAACTGACTTTTGCACACGGTGTTGCATGGAATCCTCGCCTTGTTTGTTACCATGTAGGCATGCCTTGGTACAAAATCAACTATTTTTTTATAAGTAGCTAAATAGGATCTTGAATAGTAGCATGACAGCCAAAGGTTTTTTTGTGCGGTCATGGTCATGGCTAACTCGTGACGCATGTGCGTAAGTTAAAAATACGTTTTTTGCGATCAACACCTCAGTATTCTTTCTGCCGGATAGCGGTGAGGTGTTTTTTCAGCGTAACGGGGATATCGTTTTCAATCCTAACAGGTTTTTTACCAAAATGAACACATAAAAGTTACTGCTACTAATTCGTTAGTGCATATTATAGATGTTAATTTATAAAAAGTCAGCCGCTTCGAACAAAATATATCCGCCCGGGGAGTGCCGGCGGCCATATGGTCAATATTATTGCCACGTTTTCAGGACTAAAAATATTATTTTATGCTACACAGGAGAAAGTATGATGAGGTTTCTTGCTCTGACGCTCGGCGTATTGCTCGCGCTGGCCGTTGCCGGGTGCGGTTCCGGAAAACAGGACGCGGTCAAGGCTCCGGATTTGATGGGCCTGCGCGGCAAGCACGATCCGCGCGCGGAAAAGCTTTTTGACAGCGCGAGGGTGCTGTGGAAGGACAGCGACGTCTGCTCCGATCCGGAAAAGGCGGTGAGCTTGCTTGACGAGACTGTGAAGATTGCCCCGGAGTTCGGCGAGGCCTATGTGCGCAGGGGGCTGGCCAAGAGCGAAATGGGGCTTTACGAGGAGGCCTTTGAGGACCTCACAGCCGGGATAAGGCTTAATCCGAGCGCCGAGGCCTACGCCTTCAGGGCGCTGGTCTCCCTGCGGGGCAACCACTTCATGGCCGCGGTGAGGGACCTGGAATATTCGCTCAAGCTCAACTCCTCGCAGTACCGCTCCTACCTTTACCTGGGAGACATGGCCTTTAAGGAGAACCAGATGGAAGAGGCGTGCGGCTATTATTCCAAGGCCTGTTCAAACGGAGACTGCTCGCGCCTTGACGAGGCGAAGGAGCTTGAGATCTGCCGTTGAGACGCTGCGGCCGGGGTTCGCGGGGCTGGCCTCGCGTCCCGGTGTCGCGTTTCCGGCCCTGGCCGCGCCGCATAATCGCCTTTACGGCCAGGCTGTTTTGATATATCGGACTTGATGCGTCCCGGGCCGCTTTCTTGCGCGCCAGCCGGCCCGGCTGGCGCGGTTTTCCGGGCGCTGCCGCTGTGAATTTGAACCTTTTGGAGGAATATGATGGGCTACGACATACGCATGGCCAGACTTGTGTCCGGCGAATCTATAATCGGCAAGTATAACGCGGAAAAACAGCAGATTGACGACCCGGCCGTCCTGCAGACCGTGCAGGCCCAGCAGGGAGTGCAGGTCATGATGCTGCCGTTCGGCTATCCCTTTGACAACCAGTATGGTGGAAGCATTTCCGAGCGCCACATCGTCTATTATTACCAGAAATGTCCCGAAGAGATGCAGACCAAGTATCTTGAGGCGACCTCCAGCCTCACGCTCTCATCCGGCGGGCTTGGCAACGTCGATCTGACCAAGGCCCCGGTCGGCGGGCTGATCAGGGGCAAGTAACCCGGATGCGCGGAATTCTCCCCCTCTTGCCAAAGCCCAGCCGCTACGCCGGCTGCGAGGAAGGCGCGGTCTTCAAGGACGCCCGGAACGTGAAGGTCAGGCTCGGCCTGGCCTTTCCCGATCTTTATGAGGTCGGGATGTCCTATCTCGGGCAGAAGATACTTTATTCCATCGTCAACGAGCGCGAGGACTGGTGGGCCGAGCGCGTCTTCGCCCCATGCCGCGAGGCCGGCAGGGTGCTGAAGGAACGCGGCCGGCCCCTGTGCACGCTTGAGTCGGACACGCCCCTCGCGGATCTCGACCTTGTGGGATTTAGCGTCACGCACGAGCTTTGCTACACAAACATCCTTTACATGCTGGACCTCGCGGGCATTCCGTTCCGCGCCTCCGACAGGGAAAAAGGCGCCGGGAGCGGACGCCGCTGGCCGCTGATCGTGGCCGGGGGCGGCTGCGCGCTTTCGGCCGAGCCGATCGCCCCGTTCATGGATTTGATGCTGCTCGGAGAGGGCGAGGAATCCCTGCCGGAGCTTGCCGCCCTGATTGAGCGCGGCAAACGGGAAGGATGGGACAGGCGCGAGCTTGTTCTGGCCGCGAGCGGGATTTCCGGCGTTTATGTTCCGGAATTTTTTGATCCCCCGACGCGGTCAGCCTCCGGGGCGGCCGGAACATCCGGCCTTTGCCCGGGTGATGCGGATGCGGGAGGCGCGGCCGGGGCGGCCAGGGTGATCAGAAGGGTGACGAACGACCTCGATTCTCTGCCTTACCCGGAAAAGCAGCCTATTCCCTTTGGCGCGGTCCACAACCGTCTGGCCCTTGAGATCGCAAGAGGCTGCACCAGGGGCTGCCGTTTCTGCCACGCCGGGATCATCTACCGCCCGGTCAGGGAGAGAAGCGTCGACAATCTGCAAAAACTACTGAACGACTGTTTAAGCGGCACCGGGTTTGACGACGTCTCGTTTTTGTCGTTGAGCACCGGGGATTTTTCGGCCCTGAAGGGGCTTTTCATGAGCACCGTCGACCGCTGCGCGAGGGAGCAGGTGTCTGTTTCCCTGCCGTCTTTGCGGGTCGGCTCGATCGACGACTCAATCATGGAGCGCATGGCGGGCATCAGGCGCACCGGGGCCACTCTCGCGCCCGAGGCCGGCAGCCAGAGGCTGCGCGACATCATCAACAAGGGCATCACCGAGGAAGAGTTCATCCTGCACATCCAGAAGCTTTTCGAGTACGGCTGGAGGCAGGTCAAGCTGTATTTCATGATCGGCCTTCCGGGCGAGACGGAGGAAGACCTTTCGGCCATCGTGGATTTGTGCAGAAAGGCGAGGGACGCCGCCGGGCCCGGCATCAAGAGCCTTCAGATAACCGCCGCCGTCTCTCCTTTTGTTCCAAAGCCGCACACCCCGTTCCAGTGGGCGCCGCAAATCTCCATGGCGGAGACGCGCCGCCGCGTCGGCCTTTTGCTTGACGCGGTCAGGAAGGAAAAGCGGATCACCCTGCGCTGGCACGACCCGGAGATGACCACGCTGGAAGGAATTTTCTCAAGGGGCGACCGCCGCCTGGCCGACGTGCTTGAAAAGGCCTACGCGAAGGGAGCGGTGTTCGCCAGTTGGGCGGACGGCTTCAAGCTCGCGCCATGGCTTGAGGCCATGAGCGAGTGCGGGCTAGCCGTCGATGAATTTACCGGGGAAATACCGGTTGACGCGCCCTTGCCCTGGGACCACCTGGAAACCGGCATCAGCCGCGCGCATCTTTTGCGCGAGATGGAAAAAGCCCGCCGGGGCGCGCTCACTCCCGACTGCCGCTACAGCGCCTGCCAGGGCTGCGGGGTGTGCGACACCCAGGCCGGACCTTCCGGGCTAAAGCCCATGGCTTATTGCCAGGACGGGCCGCGCGCTGAGTCCTGCGCTGAATCGGGCGCCGGGGCGGCGGACGCGGGCTATGTTTATGAAAACCGCCTGAACCTGCCGGAGCGGGATCAGCAGGCCAACAGGCCCAACATCGACCAGTATGGCCGGGTGATCACAAAAGATTGGGCCGAGGGAAAAACCGGCGGCAAAGCCGCGCCTCCGGCCATCGCCGCGCAGCTCGTCCACAAGGCGGCCCACCTTCTGGTGCGCTACGCCAGGCGGGACAGGGCGGTTTACCTGTCGCAGCTGGAAATTCAGGCCGTGTTTGAAAGGGCCATGCGCCGGGCCGGGCTGCCGCTCAGCTTCAGCCAGGGCTACCATCCTCTGCCGCTTTTGTCGTTCGGCCGGGCTTTGCCGGTCGGGGTGGGCAGCGAGTGCGAATGGTTCACGGTCATGCTGCGGGAAGAACGCGACCCTGACGCCGTTCTTGAGGCCATGAACAAGGGTCTGCCGCGCGGCCTGGAAATCGTCGGGGTTGAGAGCGTCCCGGTCAAGGACAAGATACGCGACCTGGCCGAGGAGGCGTTCGTCATCCGCCCGCTTTCCGGCGCGGCCTCTCCGGCGGCCTCCACGGCTTTCTTCGCCGCCTGGGAAAGGATCGGCGCGCTTGAGTCGCTGCCCTGGGAGCGTGAGACGAAAAAAGGCCTCAGGATGATCGAGGCCCGCCCGTATTTCAAAAAGATAGACGCTGACGGCGGGCAGGTCGGGCTTGTCCTTGACTGGTCGGCCGGTTACGTCTCTCCCCTGGCCCTTTGCCGGCAGGCCATGTCCGCCGTGGGCCTTGACGTTTGCCTAACGGAATTCGTCCTTGTCAAAGTAAAATAAGTCCAGCGTGGAATAGCCCGGCCCGCTTCCCATAGAGCCGGTCGGGCGTTTTTCCGCCTGTCAGGAGATGTTATGAAAAAGTTTTTAAAAACCATTGCGCTGGCCATGCCGCTTCTGGCGGTGTTGCTCTGCTCCGGCCCCGGAGAGGGCAGGGCCGCCGGGCAGACGGGAACCGGCGAACAGGCCGCCCGGCCGGACCTCACAGCGGCGGCCTCCACAACGGCTGCTCCAGCCGTCGGGATTAAAGGCGATGCGGCGAACGCCGTCATCCGCAAGCTTCCCAACGGCATGACCGTCATCCTGAAAAAGGATTCCCGGTTTCCCCTGGTTTCGATCCGCCTGTTCGTGAACGTCGGCTCTTCGGATGAAACCCCGGACATCGCCGGGATCAGCCATGTGGTCGAGCACATGGCCTTCAAGGGAACGGAAAAATATCCCAAAAACGCGGCCTCGGCCCTGCTGCAGGCCAGCGGCGGCACGAACAACGCCTGGACCAGCGTTGACAGCACCTGCTACACCATAGACCTGCCAGCCTCGGAGTGGGCGGTAGGCCTGGATGTGGCCGGCCAACTCGCGTTCCACCCCCTTTTCGAGCCGGACGCGCTTGAGATCGAAAAACAGGTCATCCTGTCGGAGATCCAGCTTTACAAGGATGACCCTGATGATGTCGTCAGGGAGAGCCTCATGGGAACGGCCTTTGCCGGGACTGCCTACGAGCGGCCGATTATCGGCTTTAAAGACACGGTGAACGCCCTCACCAGCCAGAACCTAAAGGACTATCACGCCAGGTTCTACCAGCCCGGCGCGGCCACGCTGGTCGTGGTCGGCGATATCGACCCCGAGGCCGTGAGCCGGGAGGCGCTCGCCATTTTCGGCGGCTTGCGCAACACCGAAAGCATCAGCCTTGACAAGACCATCCCCCTGGACGCGCTCCCGGCCGGGCCGCAGGTGACGGTGGAGCAGGGGCCGTGGAAAACGGCCCACATCGCCCTGCTTTTTCCGTCAACCGGCGAATTTGACGCCCGTTCCGAAAAGCTCGGCGTTCTCATGGGCGTTCTCGGGGGCACAAGGTCGTCCAGGCTCTACCGCACCCTTAAGTACGAAAAGCAGCTTTGCCTGAACATCGGGGCCTGGAACGTCGAGTCCGGCAGGGCGGGGTGGATTTATATCCAGGCCGAGGTCGAGCCGGAAAAGGTGCGCGCGTTCTGGGAGGAGCTGATCAGGGAACTGGCCGCGCTCGACCTTGGGGCCTTCACGGACGAAGAACTCGGCCGGGTCAAGCTCAATATCGAGGACAGCATCTACCTGCCGATGAAAACCTACCAGGGCCTGGCCAGCCAGACCGCCATGTTTTTCCGGCGCAACCTGACCATTGACGGGATCATCGACACGGTCAGGGGCACGGACCAGAACGAGCTGCACGCCCTGGCCGGGGAATTCATCACCCCGGTCAGGATGTCCGCGGCAATCGTAATGCCGGCCGCAGGTGACGGCGCGGCGGCGGGCCTGCCCGACGCGGCCTGGTTCAAGGCCAGCCTGGCCGCGGCCTGGCCGTCCTCCGGCGTTCCGGCCAAGCAGGCTGGGGTTGCTGAATCGCCGGCCACGGAGGTTGTGGACCTCGGACAGGGCCGCACCCTCGTCCTCATGCCCGACAAGAACCTGCCTTACACGGCTGTGAGCATGCGCCTTTTTGGCGGCGACAGCCTGCTTTCGCCGAAAGACCAGGGCCTTGGCGTGTTCACGGCCATGCTTCTCCAGCGCGGCGCTGGGAGCATGAGCGCCACCCAGGTTGACGACTTTCTGACGGACCGGGCCGCTGACGTGGACGCCAACTCCGGCCTGCTCAGCTTCTCCCTGACCATGAGTTTCCCGAGCCGGTTTGCCGGGGATATGTTCGGGTATCTGCGTGACTGCCTCGCCGCGCCGGCCATGAGCGAGGAAGAGGCCGCGAGGGAAAGGAACAACCTTTTGGCCGCCATAAAACAGGCGGAGGACGGCCCCACCTCCCTGGCCTGGCGGCGGATGAGCCCGTTCGTCTTCAAGGAACACCCCTACGGCTACCTCCATCTGGGCGAGATAGCGAGGGTGGCCGCGTTCACCGCCGAGGACGCCCGCTCATTTTGGCGAAAGCAGGCCGCCATGCCCTGGGTTGTGGTGGTCAGCGGGGATTTCGACCGGGAAGCGGTCATCGGCATGTGCGAAAGCCTGCCCAAGCCCTCGTCGGCGAAACCGGACGTTCCCGCGCCCGTTTTCGGCCAGGACAGGGAGATGACCCTCACCCTGCCGGGCAGGGCGCAAGCCCACTATTTCCTGCTTTTCCCCACCCAGGGAAGCGAAGGCGAGGACGCGGCCGGGCTTGATCTTTTGCAGACCGCCCTGACCGGCATCGCCGGCATCCTGCACAGGGAATATCGCGGCCAAATGGGGCTTGGCTACACGATCACGGCCTTTGAGTGGGCCACCAGGCAGGCCGGGCTGTTCTGTTTTTACATCGGCACCGACCCGGACAAGCTCGAAGCTTCAAGGATGGCCTTTGTCAGGGCCGTCGCGGATCTGCGCGCAAAACCGATATCCGAGGAGGATCTGGCCCAGGCGAAGAAGCGCATGGCCGCCGAATATTACATGGACGCCCAGACCATAGACGCCCGCGCCTCCCTGGCCTCGACCAGTTTCATCCTTGGCCTGCCCCTGGATGACGCCTGGCGAAGGGTTGAAAAAGCACAAAAGCTCACCGCCAGGGATCTGCAGGATCTGGCGAACAAGTACTTCGATAAAGACAAGGCCTACACCATAACCGTCCGGCCTGAATAAACCGGGGGGGAACCGGGAGAGCGCCGGTTTTGCCGGTTCCCTCCCTGGTTCCCTTCGCCGTCCGCATTTTTCCGTCCGTCTCGGCCACACGCTCCGGCCCGTCCTTGGGTCATGCTTCTTTGGACGTTATCACCCGCGCTTTTCCCGGCCGTTTCCGACCATCCTTTGCTCCCGCCGCTTTCTCATGGGTTTTTCGCCCGGCGCTTCATTTTTTTCAGTCCCATTTTCAGTCCCGCATCCCGGCCCTTTTTTTCCTTTCAAAAGAAGTTGTCAAAAATGCTTGCCCTGGCCGCAAAAAAATTGTACTGCTTCTTCGCGTTGTTTGAATTTGATTGTCATTATCACATTTAGGAGCAGTTATCATGAAAAAAGGATTAGGAATCGCCCTGCTTGCGGCCTGCATGTCGCTGGCCGGAATGGGGCTTGAGGCCAAAGCGGTTGACGTCAAAGTCAGCGGCGAGTGGGATTTCGCCATGGGCTGGGTCGTTGACGGGCAGTTTCTCAAAGACGAGCGTGCCGACGATAATTTCAGCGCTTCCCAGCGTTTCCGCACCCAGATTGAATTTATAGCCTCCGAGCAGCTCAGGGGCGTGGTGATGTTTGAAATCGGCACCATCGTCTGGGGCAGCAATGACGGCGACGACGGCGGCGGCGGCACGGCCGGGCGCGGCGTGGGCGGACGGCTCGACGCTGACGGCGTGAACGTGGAAACCAAGCGCGCCTACCTCGACTGGATGGTCCCCGAGACAGACCTTGCCATCCGTATGGGCATTCAGGGCTTCAGCCTGCCCATGGGCAACGGCTGGTCAAACCCGGTCTTCAGCGCCGATGTGGCCGGAGTCGTGGCGAACTACAAGTTTGACGACATGTTCGGACTCACTGCCTGGTGGCTGCGCCCGTTCGATTCCAACCTGAACGACGGCAACGGCAGGTCGCTCAACGATGAAATGGATATCGTCGGCATGGCCCTGCCCGTGACCGGCGAAGGCTGGTCCGTCACGCCCTGGGGCATGTACGCCTGGATCGGCAACGCCTCGGGTTACATGGATTACATGTGGGACGTTGAAGACCACACCTTCGGCAGCTACGACGACGAAAGCACCCACGGCATCTGGCTCGGCCTTTCCTTTGAGGCCAGCGCCTTTGACCCGTTGAGTTTCAGCGTCGACGCCATGTACGGCAAGATCTCCAATACCAGCATGGGCGTCTGGCACACCGACACCGACCCGGCCACCTGGGACGGCTGGTGGGACTTTGAGACCGAAGGCTACTTTGTCGCGGCCGCGCTCAACTACAGCCTTGATTGGGGCACCCCCGGCATCTACGGCTGGTACGGCTCCGGCGACGATGCCGACGCCGTCAAGAACGGCGAATTCGGCCGCATGCCGGTCGTCGGCGTTGACGACGGCTTCGGCGCCACTTCCTTTGGCTTCCCCGGCAGCGCGGGCATCGGCGCGGATACCGCCATATCCGCCACCGGCATGGGCACCTGGGGCGTGGCCGTCCAACTGGCCGACGTGACCTTTGTCGAAAACCTGAGCCACACCCTGCGCCTGGCCTACTACAGGGGCACCAACAACAGCGAGAACGTGACCAGGATCGGCGGAATCGCCGACTACATCCCCACGACCGCGGCCGAAACGTTCTATCTCACCCACCGCGACTATGCCTGGGAAATAAACGTCGACCATTCCTACAAGATTTACGAAAACCTCACAGCCATCGTCGAAACGGCGTATATCGACCTCAATCTGAGCGAGGACGTCTGGCAAGATAACAGCACCGACGGCGCCTGGAAGGCCCAACTGCTGATGCAGTACAGCTTCTAGGCGTCCATGACGGAGGAGGCGCGCGTTCCCCCGCGCCCTCCGGCCACAGGGCGCTTCGTCCACCCCCGGGCGGGGCGCCCTCTTGCGCGGGCCTGGAAGCGTTGGAGCAAACTCGGCCTGATGCGGCAAACCTGTGCAAGAAAACGGCCGCAAGGCAAACCGCCTGCCGGGAAGGCATATTCCCCGGCAGGCGGTTTATTTTTAAAACGGCTGGTTTCAGATTATGTCGTCGCCAAGGAAAGGAGAAATGTCGACCTGCTTCCTCTTGACCGGGCCAATGGGCACAGGCGGAGGCGGTTGGGGCGCGTAAGCCTTTTTCCGGCCCTGTTCCGTGAGCAGATAGTCGCAGGCGTTGCCGTCCCAATTCAACTTCCCGACAGCCCCGGAAGGCCCGGAAACGATCTCAAGGCGGCAGTATTGCCCGACAACGTGAAAGGGCACCCAGTAGCGTTTCAGCCGGTAAACGGGAAATCCGTCGCCGTCGTAGCCGAGAAATTCCTTCTCATCAACATACTGGCCGGGGACCTGCTCGTAACGGTCAAACTCCCAGACCGACACGGTATCGCCGCCTTCAGCCACTCGCTGGCCCGTGGGCGGGCCGAAGACGTGTTCAGCTTCATCGATGCTGGCTACATCAGGCAGGCGCGAGTCGAACTCGCGGCTGCCCATAGGCGCGCATCCGCCTGACAGGCAAACGAGCAGCGCTGCGATGATTATTATGGTGCGGGGTCTAGTCATATCTTTAGCCTTTTGTAGTAGATGTCGTGCGGCACAAAATGCCGGTATGCACTCACGGTAGCATAAAAGTTTAAAATCAAGAAGACGCCGGGTGGAAAATCACCCGGCGCTTTGTCTCAAAATAAAAGAAGATGTTCTCGTCAGGCCTTTTCTTTTTCCAACAATCAGGATAGGCTGGATTACGCAAAATAGATGGATTAGAATTGCAATTTCACCGGCCGCAGGCCGAAGGAAATCTGGCAATGTAACTTTTCGCCTCTCAAGCGCCCTGGTCCGAACCTAGTCGGGTGGCGCAGGGTGGGTTTGCTTGAGGCAGTGGAGGGCACCATGGATGATATTATAAGCAAAATAATTGATATCGAATGGGAATTTTTTTCACAAGTCAACAACGAGGGCGGCAAGGCTTCCTGCCAGAGCCGGCCTCAGACTTTCACCGTCATGCGCAAAAGCCAGTTCATGACCTGGGGACGGGAAGTCCTTGAAAGCTACTACCAAGACTTGATTGACGCCAAAGAATCCGGCCGGAATTTGCTCACGGAAAAATACGGCCGCATGATGGCCTGGACACACCCCGACGAGTACAAGGAGCGGATCGAGCCCCAGCTTCCCAAAGTCTGGCCGGCGGCGCTCGAACTGGTTGACAAGATCGCCCCCATCCTGCTTGCCTGGCATCAGGAGTATCAGGAAAAATATCCCCGTCTGGCAGCCAAGGGGCGTCCGGTCGGCAGCAAGGGCGATGCGGACAAAACGGCGTTTGAGCCGTATTTGCGCGGCGAGTTGCTCACTTATTCCCCGAGTACCCTGAATCTCTACGCCGCCCACATCCTCAAAATGAAAGAGCAGGGCCTTAATTTGAGCATCAAGGCCATGGAAAATACCGCGCGCTTGTATGGCTATGAGTCTATTGAGAAAGCCGAGGCAAATGCCTAGGCGCCGGCTTCATGCGCGTGTAATTTGAACTTGCCTTCGCCGCCTTGCGGCGTGGGTGGAATTGGAGGCTTTGGCACGGGTGGGTTATCCGTGCCAAAGCCATTGTTTTTTGGGAGAGGAGGCTTCATTGGATGCGCCGGATCGGTTTTTTTGTTGCCGAAGCGGCTTTGGTGACGGCGCTGTCTAGGGTTTTTCCACACAGGGCGCCAGACACCGCTCGCCTTTCAGATATTGCAGGAAATGGCCCACGGCCACACCGTGGTCGAAACAGAGTTTTGGCGGCAGGGCGTCCAGGGGATAGAATGCGGCTTTGTCCGCATCGTCCCCGGCATTCAGTTGTTCGGGGTGAGCCACGCTGCCGACAAAGGTGACTGTCATGGTGTGGAAGCGCGGGTCGCGGCCGGGGGCCGAATAAACACCCAGAACGCCCAGGAGGGTGACGTCAAGGCCGGTCTCCTCTTTCATCTCCCGGACGGCGGCCTGTTCGACGCTCTCGCCTTCGTCCACAAATCCACCGGGCAGCGCGATGCCGAAAGGGGGATTTTTTCGCTCAATCAGCACGATTCCATGATCCGGGTGGTAAATGACAACATCCGCCGTGGGGAATGGATTGGAATGTTTTCTGACCACCCACCCGCACTCCGGGCAGCACAGGGGTTTGCTCATAATTTCTCCCGCCTGGATATTTCCAGCGCACTCGCGCAGATATGAGGGCAAGACGGATTGACGGAAAGATCCGGCATAATAAACGCCTTATGCGATCACGCCGCCAAGAAGCCTTCGCAACATTGCGTGCCCGTCGATTATTCCTCAAGCTTTATGGCTGCCACCGCTTTTTGGGCTTTGGATTTTGCTTCATCAAGGGTGGAGCCCAAGGCCAGGGCCACGCCCATGCGCCGACGGCCGGTTATCCTGGGTTTGCCAAACAGCATGAGCGCGGTGTCTGGTTCGCGCAGGGCTTGATCGATGTGCAAAAAGGACGGCTTGGCGCTGTTGCCCTGCATAAGCAGAGCAGCGGAAGCGGCCGGACCGTTCTGGCGTATGGCGGGGATGGGCAGGCCCAGGATGGCCCGGACATGCAGGGCGAATTCCGACAGGTTTTGGGAAATGCATGTGACCAGGCCGGTGTCATGGGGGCGAGGGGAAACCTCGCTGAAATAAATTTTGTCTGGCGCTCCTCCCTGTCCTTGCTTCACAAAAAGCTCCACGCCGAATATGCCCCAGCCGCCGAGGGCAGAGACGATCTTGGCGGCCATGTCCTGGGCTGATTCGAGCGTAGCCGTGCGCATGGGCTGGGGCTGCCAGGAGACGCGATAGTCGCCGTCTTCCTGGTAGTGCCCGATTGGCTCGCAAAAAGACAGCCCGTCGATGTGGCGGACGGTCAGCAGGGTGATTTCATAGTCAAAGTCCAGGAACCCTTCCACAATGACGCGTCCTTTGCCGGCGCGTCCCCCTTCCTGAGCATGATTCCAGGCGGTTTTAATGTCATCCCTGGAATGGATGACGCTCTGGCCTTTCCCGGAGGAACTCATGACCGGCTTGACAACGCAGGGTATGCCTATTTGGGCGACAGCGCCTTCAAATTCCTTGAAGGAACCCGCAAACAGGTAAGGGGAAGTGGGCAGGCCGAGCGTTTCGGCGGCCAGCGAGCGGATGCCCTCGCGGTTCATGGTCAGCCATGTGGCCATGGCGGTCGGGACGACGTGAAAGCCTTCCTTTTCCAGCTCCTGGAGGGTTTGGGTGGCAATGGCCTCGATTTCAGGCACGATGTAGTCCGGGCGTTCCTGCTCCACGATCAGGCGCAGGGCGGTTCCGTCCAGCATCGAAACAGTATAGCTGCGGTGGGCGACCTGCATGGCCGGAGCGCCGTCATACCTGTCAACGGCGATGACTTCCAGACCAAGGCGCATGGCCTCGATGGCCACTTCCCGGCCGAGTTCTCCGGAGCCGAGCAACATCAGTTTTACCGCCGAGGCGGAATTGGGGGTGCCTATGCTGACCATGTTTTTCCCTTTCATTAAAATTGTATGCAGGCTGATGAACTAAAGCATATCCGATTTTAGAGCGCATCGCCAGACCCCGGCAAGGATTTACAGGCGAAAACAGGTCTTGAAAAGTTCGGGCAGCGCGGACAGCGCCGCAGGAATGTTGAGCCAGAGCCCTCGGTCGTTGCGGCCTATTTCAGCGGCGGTCATGCTGTCAAGGCGGCTGATCACCGTTATGAAGCCGTTAATCTGGTCAAGCATCAGCCGCGCGTCAACCCGGCCGGGCAAAGGGTTGGACTGGTCCTCAACCGCGCATAGCCAGGCTGGCATGGGTATCATTGAGATGGTCGGGATGCCCGCGCTGTAGAGAACGCCGCCTTCGCCAAAATATAAAAACCGGGAAGGATGCAGCGTGAAGCCGCGCGCCCGGCTCCTTGATTTTACGCTGTCGAGGTAGACATCGCTCATGGTTTTGTTGGACGCATAGACGTATTCCGCCTCCATTTCCCCGGTAGGGGAGCTGTGTTGCCCGGCATCCGCGGCTTTCCATTCCATGGCTCCAAGGTGCTCAAGGGTGATGCCGGCCACGGCTCGCTGGTGTCCGGCTTTCCCGTCCCATAGTTCCGGGTGGGCCTTCAGCCAGGGGGCGGTGGCCTGGGCGGCGCCATGCCTTGGTCCATGCCTTGCCCAAGGCCCGGAGCCGCGCCTTGGGCCATGTTCTGCGCCATTTGCGAATTGCGGCAGTTGAAAATGCCCGGTTACGAACAGAAAAACGAGATTGCGCCGTCTTTCGCGCAGCGGGCTGGCGGCAAAATGCCGGGCCAGGGCCAGCAGAGCCAGGCCGCCGTTTTCTTCGCATGCGTTCGGGCCGTCGGTGTGGGTTGTGAGCAGTATGTTTTCCGTCCGGCAATTTCCCGGAAGGACCGCGTAAAAGCTTTCAGTCCGGGCGTTGGCAGTTGTCTCGGCGCGCAGGGTGAGCCTGACTTTGCCGTTTTTTGCCGCGTGTTGCTTCAGGAGATCCCCGGATGCGCCGCCCGCCCATAGGGCCGGGCAGTTTGCGAGCGGGGTGGTGAAGGGGAGATATTGATTTTCGGTTTGCGCATCCTCAAGCCCGCGCCAGATGCCGATGACTCCGAGGACGCCGCATTTTTTCGCTTCATCCAGGTTCAATCCCGGAAGGATCGAGCCGATAACCGGGTGCCGGATGCGTCTGGGAAGCGCTTCTTCTTTTGGATAGGCGGCCCGGGGCGAGATCAGCAGCCGTGCGGGCAGACAGGGCACGCGCACGTCGACCAGCGCTATTTTTCCGGCTGCGGCCCGGAAGTTCCCGCGTGGGCAGTGGACAAGCCCGGCCTCGATCCCGTTTTGTCCGGTCGAGCCTGAGTAGGGGTGATAAAAGATTCCGGGCAGTCTTTCATCCAAATAGACGCCGTCGCCGCCAATCAGGGAAACACCCCATTCCAGCGGTTCCCAGCGGGTGAACTTGTAATGATCGCTGTGGATTTCATATCCGCAGGCCGAGAGTTCGGCTTTCAGGAAGGAGATGTACTCGCGGTGCCCGCTCCACCCGGTCAGGCGTGGTCCGAAAGAAACCAGGCGCTCAAGCCATCGCTCAAGCGTTTCGACGGACGGTAAGCCGATATGCGGACAATCCTTCATCATTTCACCGAATTATGCCGCAAACTATGCCATCATGCAACTTGCTCTTTTTAAACTCTTTGTTAAACACGCGCTGCATGCTGACAGATGCCGGGGAGCTTTCGCTCGCGGTCTCCGGCCACGCTAAGGCTGTGGGGCTGTACTTGGGCGAGCCAGCCATAAGGAGGTTGGCGGCGCCAGCAAACGTGACGCTTTTACGGTTCGCGGCAGATACGGGCCGGATTCTGTTTCAACGGCGCGGCCTTTGACATCGCTCGCTTATTGCCGAAACAGCTTTTCCCGCACATGCGGCCAGACCAGGTCGGGGTGCAGATCTTTCATGCAGCGGTGGTGCGCCAGGGGGCAGGACTTGTGCCCGTGCAGCCCGCAGGGGCGGCAGGGCAGATCCAGGCCGAGGATGGAGTCGTCGGCCCCAAACGGCGCAAAGCCCAGGGATTCGACGGTCGGTCCGAAGATTATCGTAACCGGCGTGCCCGCGGCCGAGGCCAGGTGCATCGGGCCGGAATCGTTGCCGAGGAAGGTGGTCAGCCTGCCCATAAAGGCGCCGAGTTCGGGCAGGCTGAGCATGTTGGTCAGGTCGAACAATCCGGCGCGTGCTTCGGAGCCGGAGAGGTTTTGGCCAATGAGCCCGGAGACGCGGGCTGATATTTCAGACTCTTCCTTCCCGGCGGCGAAAAGGGCGACCTTTCCTCCGGCATCCAGGGCGCGCGCGGCGATTTCCGCGAAGTTTTCAGGGCTCCAGCGCTTGCTGGGCCAGTGGGCTCCTATATGCATGCCCAGCAGGTTGCCCGGGCGGGCGGAGCCGAATTTTTTCAGGAGGAGGGTCTCGACCCGTTCGACGGTTTCGGCGGCAAAATACATTTCGGGCCGGTTGCTGAAAACTTTGAGGTTCAGCGGGCCGGCAAGCTGGAGGAGGCGGTTGATCTCATGGATTTTCGGAAACATGCGGTCGACGCGGTCAGTGTACCATAACCGGCTGTGCCAGGGGCTGTCGTAGCCTATGCGCCGTCCGGCTCCGGACAGGCGGGCGATAAGCCCTGTTCGCATGCTTGAATGCGCTGAGATGAAAAGATCGTATTTTTGTTTTTCCAGGACGCGGGCATAGGCGCGCAGGCCGGAGATGCCTTTGTCCAGGGTAAACTTGTGAAATTCAAATACCTCGTTGATGGCCGGATGTGCGGCGAAAAGGGAGCCCAGGCCCGTTCGGACGTGGTAATGGATGACGGCGTCAGGATAGTTCAGGCGCAAGCTCTGAATGAGGGGCAGGGTGAGGACCGCATCGCCCAGGAAGGCGGTGTTCCAAACGGCTATTTTTTTCATAAAATTCACTTGGTCTGGATTCTTGTCTAATCCCCGGCGAATCCGGCCAGTTCGCGGATGCCGCTGATGGCGGCGGCCAGGTCGACGGCCAGAACGTGCGGGTGTTTTTCCGAGTCCGGTGTCGGGTAAAGGATGTATCCCCGGCCAGCCCGGCTGCCCGCAGCTGTCGCTCCGGCCGGGACGTCCGCTCCATGCGGTATGGCAGCAATATCCGGCAGGCCGAGCTTTTGGCGCGCTTTCTCTCCATGCCCGGTCAACACCAGGGCGGATACAGGAATCCCGGCGTTGGCCGCAAAGAGGATGTCGTCTGTTTTGTCGCCGATCATGGCGCAGCTTTTCGCCTCAAGGCCGTATTTTTCCGACAGTTCGCGCCACATGCCCAAGGCCGGTTTACGGCAGCCGCAGTTTTCCTCCGGCGCGTGAGGACAGAAGGCGTAGCCTGAAATTCGCACTCCGTGCCCGGCCAGCAACTCGTCCAGGCGGGTGTTGCAGGCAAATAGATCCTTTTCGCCGAACATGCCCCGGCCTATGCCTGACTGGTTGGTGACGACAAAGAGTCTGACCTCTGGCCCAAGCGCCAAAAGCGCCTTTGCCGCGCCGGGGATGAGCAGGACGCCGGCCGGGTCGTGGAGATAATGCTTGTCCGCAATGAGCGTTCCGTCACGGTCCATCAGCAGGGTGTCTATCTTTTTCATGTTTTAAACTTGGTTACAGTTGAGAGCGAATGAAATTTTGTGTCTGGAATAGTTATTTCAGTCCGTTTTCCTCGGTCTGCTTTATTTTCTTTTTGGCGAGACAGTGCCTGAACCATTCGATGACCACCGGCAATACCGATACCAGCACAATGGCGTAAATCAGGATGCTGAAATTTTTTTGCACGAATTCGAGGTTGCCCAGAAAGTATCCGGCCGTGACCAGGCCGAACACCCATACAAGCGCGCCGGTTACGTTGAAGAACAGGAACCTGGCCTGGTTCATGTAGGCAACCCCGGCCACGAACGGGGCAAAGGTGCGGACAATGGGAACAAAGCGGGCCAGGATGATGGCCCGGCCGCCGTGTTTCTCATAAAAGGCGTGGGCCTGCTCCAGGTGTTCCTTTTTGAGCCAGCGGTAATTCTTTGAAAATATGGCCGGGCCGATGTAGCGGCCGATGCGGAAATTGACGGCGTCGCCGATGATTGCGGCGGCCAGGAGCGTGCCGGCAAGCGGCGCGTAGCCCAAAAAACCGGCCCCGGCCAGGGCTCCGGCGGCGAAAAGGAGCGAGTCGCCCGGCAAAAAGGGCGTAATCACAAGGCCGGTCTCGCAAAAGACGATCAAAAACAGGATTGCATAGACCCAATAGCCATAGGCGGTAACCATGTCGCGCAAATAAACATCGACGTGGAGCAGGACGTCCATGAACTGGACCAGAAGATCCCAGATTGAGGCGAAAAATTCCATGTCAGGCCCGGATGGTTAGCAGGGATTGCCCGGCAAAAGGCATTTGCGGCGTCACAAGGCAACCCGGCGCCGATGCGCGGTCTGCCAGGACCGGACCGGTCTTGTTTTTGCCGTAGAATTTACACAGGTAACTTTAAAATGCTGACAATGCAATCTCTCCCGTGGGCTGAAATCCATCTCATAATCAAATTTTTCCGCAAAACAGGCCGGCTGCGCCGGGCTTTGTCTGCGGCGGAAAAAGCGGGTTTTATTTACATAAAGCCCAAGCCAGGGGCAGAGCCGGGTGATAATGCCGCTTGTCCGGCTTGCGGACGGGCGGCAATCGGGTGTATGATCCGCAAGCTATTTTGAAATCTGAAATACTTGAGCGAATTTTTTGGAGTTAAAATGAATATGCACGGTTTTACCCTGATCAGGGAAACGCAAGTCAAGGAACTGTCCAGCCGGGCCCGTCTGTGGAAGCACGATGCCACCGGAGCCCAGCTTTTGTCTTTTTGCAATGTCGACGAGAACAAGGTTTTCGGCGTGAGCTTTCGCACGCCTCCCCCTGATTCCACCGGCGTGGCCCATATACTTGAGCACTCGGTTTTGTGCGGGTCGGAAAAATATCCGGTCAAGGAGCCGTTTGTTGAATTGCTCAAGGGCTCGCTGCAAACCTTTCTGAACGCCTTCACCTACCCGGACAAAACCTGCTATCCGGTGGCAAGCGCCAACCGGCAGGATTTTTACAACCTCATGGACGTCTACATGGACGCGGTTTTCTTTCCGAGGATCACCGAAGACATCTTGAAGCAGGAAGGCTGGCACTATGAGGCCGACACAGCAGACGGGCCGCTTACCTTCAAGGGGGTTGTCTACAACGAGATGAAGGGCGTATTTTCCTCCCCAGAGGCGGTAATGAGCCGCCAGTGCCTGCACAATCTTTTTCCGGACAACGTCTACGGGCTTGAGTCAGGCGGAGATCCCGAGGCGATTCCGGATTTGACCTATGAGGCCTTCAAGGACTTTCACCGCCGCCTTTACCACCCCACAAACTCCCGTTTTTATTTCTGGGGCGACGACCCCGAAGATGTCCGCCTGGAAAAGGTGGGCGCGGTGTTGTCTCGCTTCAAGGAGTTGAAGGCGGATTCAACGATCGGCATTCAGCCGAGTTTTTCCGCCCCGCGCCGGGTTGTTGTTCCCTTTGCCTCGGGCGGGGACGACAAGGGCATGGTGGTTGTGAACTGGCTCTGCTCGGACGTGATGGACGTTGAGACGTCTCTGGCCTTCAAGATGCTTGACTACATGCTTCTTGGCATGCCGGCCTCGCCCCTGCGCCGGGCGTTGATAGAGTCCGGGTTTGGCGAGGACTTGGCCGGGCAGGGCCTTGAGGCCGAGTTGCGCCAGCTCACCTATGACGTCGGCCTGAAAGGCATTGATGTGAATGACGCCGATAAGGTTGAGGCCCTGATCCTTGACACTCTGGCCGGGCTTGTAAAAGACGGCCTGCCGGACGCCCTGGTCGAGGCGGCCGTGAACACGGTCGAGTTTTCTCTGCGCGAGAACAATACAGGCCGTTACCCCGTCGGCCTTGCGATCATGCTGCGCAGCCTGACCACCTGGCTGCATGACGGCGACCCCCTGGCCCCACTGCAGTTCGAGGCCCCTTTGGCGGAGATAAAAAGGCGTTCTGCTTCGGGGGAGCGCTATTTCGAGGGGTTGCTCTCCCGGTGGTTCATCGAAAATACGCACCGCGTCACCGTAATCCTCTCCCCGGACGCCGGTCTTGGCGCAAAGCGCGAACAGGCTGAAAAAGACGTCCTGGACAGGGCCGCCAAGTCCATGAGCCGCGAGGAGCGCGAGGCTGTGGTCAGGGAAACCGAGTTCCTCAAGGCCTGGCAGGCCGCGCCTGATACCGAGGAGGGCTTGGCTACAATTCCCAGGCTGTCTGTTTCAGACCTTCCGCTTGAAAACGCGAAGATTCCCAGTGAAAAAGGAGCGGCCGGCGCGGCGCCGATTTTGTTCCATCCCTTGCCCACCGGCGGCATTTCTTATGTCAGCGCCGCTTTTGATGTCTCCTCCCTTTCCGGGGCGTCTCTTCAGATGCTGCCGATGATGGGCCGCTGCCTGCTTGAACTGGGCACCAAAAAACGCAGCTTTGAAGACCTGAACATGACCATTTCCTGTAAAACCGGCGGGATGGACAGCGGCGTTCTGCTGCTTACCCATGCCGAGGGCCGCGAGCCGGTCTCCCGCATGCTCCTTGAGGGAAAGGTCGCTCCGGACAAGGTCGAAGAGCTGTTTGCTTTGATGCGGGAAGTATTGAACGACCGCTCGTTCGACCACAAGGAGCGGTTTTCCAGAATGGTCCTTGAGGAAAAAGCCCGCCTGGAGCACGGCCTGATTCCTTCCGGCCACAGTGTCGTGTCTTCGCGTTTGAGAGGACGCCTCTCCAGAACCGGCTACCTGGGCGAACTCACCGGCGGAGTCTCTTACCTGCTGTTCATCCGCGAGTTGGTCGAGAAAATCGAGAAGGACTGGAAGGGTGTTCTCAAGTCCCTCGAAGTTTTGGCCGACGAGATATTCTGCTCCTCCAGGCTTTGCATGAACGTCACCGCCCTGGATGAGCAAAAAACGGCCCTTATGGATATGTGTTCCGGCTTTGCCGCCAGCCTCCCGGCCGGCAGTCCCGCAGTTCCGCTCGCTGCCGATCTGCTCGCCGGCCCGCGCGCCGAGGCGTTTATCGTTCCCGCGCAGGTCAACTATGTAGGCAAGGGCATCAACCTGTGCGATCACGGCTACAAGTGGCATGGCTCATCGCTGGTCATCATGAAGCAGCTTCGCACCGGCTATCTGTGGGAGAAAGTGCGCGTGCAGGGCGGGGCATACGGGGCGATGTGCTCGTTCGACCGCATGAACGGGTCTTTTGTTCTGGTTTCTTACAGAGACCCGAACATTCTGCCCACCCTGGCCGTTTATGACGGCGCGGCCGACTATCTGCGCCGCGCCCGGTTCAGCCAGTCCGACCTCAATGCGGCCATTGTCGGCGCCATTGGCGAAATCGACTCCTACATGCTGCCAGACGCCAAAGGGTCCGCCTCCTTTGCCCGCCACCTCATCGGTGACACCGAGCAAGCCCGCCAGAAGATGCGTGACGAGGCCTTGTCAACGACCGCAGACCACTTCAGGCAGTTCGGCGAAGCGTTGGCCGATTACGCAGCCAAAGGCGCAATAGCCGCTCTTGGCGGACAGGCCCTGGCGCGCGCGGCCGAAGAGAACAACTGGCAGATATCCATCCTGCTGTAGGCAAATGAGGAACCGGGAGGGGGCATCAAGGAAATTAACTGCCTGATGACTCCTCCCCGGTCCTCTTTTTTTTGTGCTTTCTCGCATAGTTGGGCATGATCTGCATTTGCTCGCGCAGCGCTGCCCGTGGAGAGGCCTTTTGGGATTTGTTGTGTGCGTATGCGAACAGTGGTGTTTGCACTAACACACACTGTGCGTATTCGCTCTGCTAATTGGCGTGAGATGGTGCTGCTCACGCTTGACACAACAGCTTTTAGAAAATTTTTCTGTTCGTAACAAGTTGTATTTATAAGAAAAAACGTGGATGGGGGGGTGGATGCTCTTTGTGGCACGATAGATGCATATTGAAAGTAAAGGCGAACAGAGCTGACCCCCCCCTTTAAAATGTCAGCACGACAACTTCCCCCCAAGTTTGTTGCCTGCATAATGAGCAGCATCCCCCCTTGCTGGCTCATCTCCCCCCCCCATTTCAGAAAACCCTTGGCCCCCCTCCAAGGGTTTTCTGCTTTAGGCGGCCAAAACCATCGTCATCTTTTTGCTTGTCAAATTTCGCCTGACCCACCGGATTGCGCGGGCAAACCATAAGGGCGGGCAAGCAATACGCGCAATATAAGCGGCATTGGCACCCATCGCCTTACCCGGCATGATGATATAACAGCAGGTGGCTATAAGGATATTCTGAAAGGGATAAAGGAAGGGTGGCCTGGGAGGCGGGAGAACACAGTTCCTGTGCCTGCGGCCATCATGGCAATCGCCCTGCTGGCCCGTCCGCCCCCCATCTGCAGTTTTTTATTGCATTTTGCCAAGGCGGGGGATGATGCCCTTGAAGAGGTTGAGGACTTTGTCCACGTTCTGCTGGAATACGGCCAGGACGGCTTCCCAGGTCACAGTTTCCTCGCCTTCGCGCCAGCAGTCGTAGTCGGTGCTCATGGCGACGGCGGCGTAGGGCAGGCCCAATTCGTTGGCCAGCATGGCTTCAGTGGCCACGCTCATGTTGATGATGTCTGCTCCCATGCTCCGGAACATGTGCGACTCGGCTCTGGTGGAGAAACGCGGTCCCTCTATGGTGACGAGCGTGCCGCCGGCGTGGTGGCGGTAACCGAGCCCTTTGAGTTCATCGAGCATGATCTGGCGGATCTGTTCGTTGAAGGGGTCCGGCATGGCCGCATGGGTGGGTTTGTGCGGCTCAAAAGTTTCGTGGTAGGTCATTTTGCGCTGGCGGGTGAAGTCGATGAACTGGTCCGGCACGATGAGATCTCCGGGGCGTATTTCCTCGCGCAGGGAGCCGACCGCTGTGCTTACGACCAGCATGTCGCAGCCCACGCTTTTGATGGCATGCACGTTGGCCCTGTAGTTGACCTGGCTCGGAGGTATGGTGTGTTCGCGTCCGTGGCGCGCCAGAAGCACTACGGGCACCCCGGCAATTTCGCCCTCAAGCAGGCTGGAAGAGGGCGATCCCCAGGGGGTATCGATGTTGAGTTCCTT
Source organism: Desulfovibrionaceae bacterium (assembly GCA_031551565.1). Lineage (GTDB taxonomy): Bacteria > Desulfobacterota > Desulfovibrionia > Desulfovibrionales > Desulfovibrionaceae > Frigididesulfovibrio. Next base: position 49,463 of record JAVBNM010000003.1, read on the forward strand.
GGAGTTGCTGAATAAATCCGGGTTGCCCAAGCCGCTGCCGCCAATGATTCCTATCTTTTTCATCGCCGTCTCCTTTAAAGATTAAAGCCGCATGTATGGGGGCGCAAAACTGTCCTAAAAATGGCGCCGCCGCGCGATTTTTGCCCGGCGGCGCTCTGTCTTTGCCCAGTTTGCCTATGAGTCCATTTTAATAAGGGCTTTGATGCCGTGCTTGTTCAAGTAGGTGAGGTCGGCCACCGCCAGTTTATCCACAACTTTATAGCCCGCCTTCACGGCCAGTTCTTCGGCCGCGAGCAGGGTGTTGCCCAGGGCGATGACGTCGTCGACCAGCAAAATTTTCTCGCCGTTTCCGTGTTTCATTTCCAGTGTTTCTGTGCTGTATTCGCTGCTATAGGTAATTGCTACGACAGGGGGAGGCAGCTTGCCTTTTTTTCTGACCAGGACCAGCCCCTTGCCCAGGGCTTGGGCCATGGCGGAGGCGAAAATAAAGCCTCTGGCTTCAATGCCGGCGACAAATTCAAAAGAGGACGGATCTACCATCTCGATGAGCGCCTTGGTGAGTTCCGGCAGGGCATGCATGATGAGAGGCGTGATGTCCTTGAAGGAAACTCCCGGCTTAGGGAAATCCTGAAGCAGGGTAATATATGATCTGAACTTATCGGCACTGGCTGTCATAAACTACCTCCCAAAAAAACTGTTAAATTTTTATATCCATGCCTTGGCAAGAACTCCTGCCCCATCGTAAATGCCGCTTGGCGGCGACTATTTTTATATAACAAGATATCTTTATTGTAAAGTGAGCTACGCCGCCAGGACGGCAGGAGAGTCGGGGCAAAGGCGGCGCCTGAAAAGATTGCCTGACCCGGAACTGTTTTTGTTAAAAACTATGCGGCTGGAGGGGGGAAAATCATTTAAAAATGGTTCTGTTTTTGTTACTGTGAACGGGCTTTGCAAGGGGCGCCTCCTGGTATGCATTCGATGGGATTTTTCTTGGTTTTTTGTAATTTTGTATTTTTAGAAAAAGTATATGAGCTGTCCTTCTGTTCGTTATCAACTGCTGAAGTTTTCAAGTTTTTGACTGTTATTTTCTTAAACAGATACTGGATTTTCTGTTGACGGGCTCTGCTGACGGCATATTCAGGCGTGGACTGGTTATTGCATTTTTGCTGAAGATGGCGGGGCTGTGGTTCACGGCTTCCCCATTAATCAACTAAAAGGCGCTGCTATGCCCGCTTCCGGGGTGCATCCCGGTTTTACTGTACCAAACGTGTAAGGGGACGGGCGGATGAGTCAAAAGGAAACGAATGTGACAAAGAAGCAATACCATTCAGTGTTAATTTACGTTCTGCTGTTTTTTGTATTCATCACGGCCGTGGTTGTGACTCTGAACATCAAAAACTCAATGAATCTGCGCTCGATTTTGACCGACAGCGTCAAATCGCAGCTCATCTCCACATCCATTGCCGCCAGGGAAATGCTGGATGTCAAGGCCTTCGTGCAGTATGACGACGAATCAGTCGCCGAACTTGATTCATATCAGGCCATCCTGGGCAAGCTGCGTAGTCTGGCCGCTAGCTCGGGGGCGAAGTATATTTACGCCCTGAAAAAAAAGGGCGACGGATATGTGTTCGTCTTTGACACCGATGAGGAAGATGCTGCCATATTCGTTCCCTACGAGCTGGCGCAGGTGCATAAAGATGCCTTTGCCGGGCGCAATTCGGCCGACGTCATGAACGTGGATGACCAATACGGCAGCTTCAATACCGGAGCGGTGCCCATTATTTACAAAGGGGAAGTGGTTGGGGTGATCTGCGCGGATATTGAGGATGCTTACCTTGAGTCAAGCTACAGCACCGCCGTGTGGAACTCGGTTCTCCTGATCGTCATTCTGGTCCTGACTCTGACGGTCATGTTCGCGGCCCTGGTAAAGCTGCTGGGCCGCATCAGGCAGATGCAGGGCAAGCTGCGCCACCAGGCCCTGTATGACAACATCACCGGCCTTCCAAACCGCCAGTATCTCATGGACCACCTGGAAAAAATCACCACCAGACCGGAAAAAGAGCCATTCGCCCTGTTCTTTGTCGATCTTGACAACTTCAAGCAGGTCAACGACAGCGCCGGACACGACGCCGGCGACGATGTGCTAAGACAAATCGCCGTCTACCTGGACAACGCCCAGGACAACGCCAAATCATTCCGCCCTTCGGCCGGCCGGCTCAACATAGCCGCGCGCGTGGGCGGAGACGAGTTTATCCAGGTTGTAGACGGTCTGGACTCGGCGGACAAGGCCGCCGAAGTCGCCCAGCACCTCCTCGACGGATTCAAAACAACCAACCTGAGCCGCTACATTGAAAAATACAACGTAGGCCTGAGCATAGGCGTGGCCCTCTACCCCTACGACACCGAAAATATGCACGTCCTGATCAAATACGCGGATATCGCCATGTACCACGCCAAACACGGCGGCAAAAACCAGTACCGCATATACGAAGACGAAATGGGCCAGGAAAAAAAGGATTGACCGCCTGGAGAGGAAAGGCACGGCCGGCGGAGCAGCGCTCTGAGCGGCTTGGCCGGACAGGCTTGGCTTGCCCCGGGCTGCGTTCGCCCCGGGCTGCGCTTGCCCGGACTGCGCTTGCCCCGGCTGTGTTTGGTCAGGCCGACATGGCGGACGAGTGAGCTTTATCCCCCTTTTTCATCCGGCCATCTGGACGAAAGAGGGGGATTTGTTCTGCGCGGCGATGGCGCTTTCCGGGCTTTGCGCGCGCTTTATGGCCGGCGCAGGGGGATAAGTTCCAGCACTTTTTTTTGATAAGTGGCTATGATGTGGAAAAGGCGGTTCTGGGGGACGTATATATATGGCACGTCCCGGCGGCGGCGGTAGAGGAAGTAGGACAGGATCATCCTGTTTATGGCCTGATGCCCGATGATCAGGGTGCCGGGGCGGCCGCCGGACAGGAAAAGGGCCTTGCGCAGGCCCCTGCCCACCCGCTTTCGCAACGTGGCATAGCCTTCCCCGTTAGGGTAGACGTAGTTGTATTTGTCTCTTGCCCTTGCCTCAAACTCGCCGGGGTGTTCGGCCCTGATCTCATCATAGGTCATGCTGTCAAAGTCGCCGGCGTTTATTTCATCCAGCTCCTGGAGGGGAATGCAGGTGGCTTTCGGATGTTTTTCCATGATCGGCCGGGATGTTTCAATAGAGCGTTTGCGGTGGGAGGTGAAGATGTAAAGCACCTCCTTGTCCTGGAAGAATTCGGCCAGGTCTTCGGCCTGCTGGTGTCCTTTCGGGGTCAGGGATGAGTCGCCGCCGACCCTGCCCTCAATATTGAACATACTCTCGCCGTGCCTGATGAGGTACAGCTCGCGCACCCAATCTGAGACCAGAATGTTGCGGATAGGGATGTAGTAGGGGATGCGGCGATCAAACTTTTCCTCAATGATGCGGTTTCGCAAAGAGTCGACCCTGAAAAAACAGGCCTCGGCCCCAAGGGGAGTGAAGATCTGCCTGTAATAGCTGATGCGTTTTTTAAAACTGCTGACAGCATCTTCAAAGGGAAGTTGTGAAAATTCCGGAAGTTTGGCTTTGTTGCCGATGGCCAGCTCCAGTATTTCCGGATCATCAAACCAGCATTCCACAAAGACGATCGGGTAGTCCCTGAAATATACTTCCAACTCCACCCGGCGGGCGCGGCTTGCGTTGGTCGCGTCTATTATGGCGATATCGCCTCGTTCTTCAAGGTATTGCCTGGCCATCTTCCGGCTTATCCTGGCAATTTGCTCGCGCATGCCCAGGCCCACGAGGTTGCTGGGATCGTAAAATTCCGGATTGGCAGAATCCCCGCCGCAATGGGTGCGCCGCAATGCTCCATTGTTGAATATCCTGACATTGAGCCCTTCGGCCTCCAATCCTTCGCAAAGGCGCATGGCCACGGTCGATTTGCCGCTGGCTGGCAGCCCCACCATGATTATGCATAGTTTATCCATCAGCGACCCCGTTTAGTTCCGTTTTGCCGTGAGCCTGGACAAGCCGACAACCGTCAGTATAGTTTTACACACGCCAATTGCCGCTGCAAAGCGGGCAAAGGAGCAGAGCGGACCCGAGGTAGAGAGAACCACATTAGGGCAACCTCCCTGTAGGATCATCTGCCCCGGTTTTTATCGCCAGAACTTTATCTATGCGGTTGCCGTCCATGTCGACAATTTCAAAGCGCCAGCCGTCCCAGTCGGTATGGTCGCCGGCCCGGGGCACTTTTTCCATGAGAAGCATCAGCATGCCGCTCAAGGTGTTGTAGCGTTTTTTCTCTTCCTCGGGAGCCGACTTCATGCCCAGGGTGTCTTTCATGTCCGGAATTGGCATTGTGCCGTCAAGCAGCCATGAGCCGTCTTCGCGCCTGTAGGCCATTGTGTCTTCGGCCTGGCCCGGGCTGAATTCGCCGGTAACGGCTTCCAGCATGTCCTGCATGGTCACTATGCCGTCGACTTCGCCGTATTCGTCGACGACAAAGGCCATGGGGATGCCGCAGACCCTGAATTGTTCAAGCAGGCCAAGGCCGGTGATGGTTTCCGGGATGTAGCTGCCATGCTCAAGGCCGCTGGTGAAGTCCAGGGGCTGGTTGCGGGCCAGGGAGCCAAGCAACTGCTTGGCGTTGAGTACTCCGAGTATTGTCTCAAGCCCGCCGGAGCAGACCGGAAAGCGGGAATATTTCGAGTCGAGGATGGTCTTCAGGTTTTCCTCCGGACTGCGCGTGATGTCGATATAAGCCACCTCGGAACGCGGCACCATGAACGACCCCACGGTCCGGTCGTCAAGTCTGAGCAGATTGCGCATCATGATATGCTCCCGGCTCTCGATGACTCCGTCTTCCGTGCCCTGCTTGAGCATGGCGACAATCTCTTCTTCGGTCACAGAGTCGGCTTGCCCGGTGTCTGCCCCCAGTATTTTGAGTATGAAGTTGGTCGAGGAGGCCAGCAGCAGCACAAAGGGCCTGGCGATGAATGACAGCGTTTGCATCGGGCGGGCCATGATCCTGGCGATTGATTCCGGATTCGACTGCCCAAGGCGTTTTGGCACAAGCTCGCCGATGACTATCGAGAGGTAGGTGACGATGACGACAATGGCCGCTATGGCTGTATTTGAGGCCACCGACATGGACAATCCCAGGGAGACGAGCCAGTTGGCCAGCGGAGCGGCCAGAACGGATTCGCCAACGATGCCGCTAAGTATCCCGATTGAGGTTATTCCTATCTGGACAGTGGACAGAAAGCCGGTAGGGTTTTCGCCAAGTTTTAGGGCTGTCGCGGCAGACAGGTCGCCGTCTTCAGCCGCTTTGGCCAGACGCGCCTTTCGGGCCGTGACCAGGGCGATCTCGGCCATTGCGAAGAGCCCGTTTAGAATTATAAGTCCAAGAAGTATCACCACTTTCATATGAGGGAGATCCTTAAAATATTGGAAAGGAGATGCTACCTGCAGCCTAAGTAAAATGCCAGATAATGGCAAGCGGCGAGTATTGCTTCGCGCGGCTCCGGGGCCGCTTTGCGCGGACATCTGCGGACATCTAAAGATTCGGCTCAATGCGCCGATATCTGCTGGTAGAGGGACAGCACGGCGAACCTGCTGGCATTATTATTGCTGTAATTTCGGACGAGGGAAACCCCTGCCGGGACGGCAAGAATTTCCTTCTGGCTCAATCTGTCGCCGGTTTGACCAAAGCGCAAAAATGCTGGTCCGGCAATTAGATTTTGGAAACAGCAACTGACTTTAATCGCGATGATTCCGGCTTTGGCCGGAGAAAGAGGCGTAACTGGAGACTTAATATGCTGAAGGCAAATCAGGCCTATATGCAGACACAGGTTACGACCACCAACCAGGGTGAGGTGGTGGTCATGCTTTACGACGGGGCCATCAAGTTCTTGAACCGATCAAAAGATTTGATGGAAAAGAAGGATTTTGCCGGCAAGGGCAACATGATCTCAAGGGCTCTTGACATCATCAACGAACTTGACAGTTCTCTGAACCTGGAAAAAGGCGGGGAGATCGCCAAGAATTTGCACAGTCTGTATTTTTTCTGCAATTCCAGGTTGCTGATGGCCAATTTGAAGGCCAGCCCAATGATTGTGGATGAGGTCATCAAGATTCTCTCAGGCTTACGGGACGCCTACGCGCAGATTCTGAGCAATCCCGAAGCGCAGGCGGCGGCGGTCAAGGCGGCCGCGTCTCTGCCGGCTGAGGCCACAAGAACCCAGATCGGCCGCGCCACACCGGGTCCGCAGAATGCGGCGTCTTTTTCCAACGCCAGAGGGGCCAGCCTCTACGCCAAGGGCAACCGCGCGTTCGGGGGCACACCAGTTCAGCAGCAGGCGGCAAGTCCTGCTGCCGCGGTCGACCCTGGACAGCAAAGCCAGGCTGCCGTTCAGGCCGTGGAATCAGCCGCTGTCCATGCTCCGGCGGAACAGCCGGCCCCGCGATCAACCCTGGATGTTGAGCCACCAGCAGGCGAAACACCAAACTTCGCCGCCGCCAGGATGGCCAAAGCCGCCATCTATCGCAAGCTGTCCACCAGCGCCCAGCAGTAACGCAAGCGGCCCGGCTTCTCAGCCGGGCCGCGTTTTTGGGTCGGCGTTTATATCATTCCCTCAATTTTTTGCCGCACGTTTCAGCCGGCAGCCGGGAGCGGCACGCTGATTTCTTTGTCTTCCTGCTTGTCCAGGTCGGCCCAGTCAGCCTTTTGTTTTACCGAAGTTTCGGTGACTTTCAATTCGCCCTTGTCCAGATCGGCGCCGGTGAGCAGGTAGTTTTGCGTTTCCGTGGCCTCAATTACCGGGACGATTTGCGCGACGGCGGTGTCATACACCACAATCGAGGTCCAGCCGTCGAAGTCGGACTCCACAGGGCGTGGTTCCTTATCAGATTCAACCATTGTGAAGGCGAAGCGATGGGGATCGAGCCAGATGGGGTCATACATCCCCGTGAGCGTGGCTTTTGCCTCGGTCGCCTTGAAGTCGTAGAGGAACAAATCCCGTACAACCCAGGTCCCGGTATCCATCACCATCTGCTTTCCATCCGGGCTGAAAAAGATGTTGCCTACCGTGGCCGCATCCTCGTAAGGCAGGAAAAACAGCGGCTGGTCCTTGTCGTCAAAGAAATAAATCCCGCCTTCAGAGCCTTTCATCTCCTCATTGTTTTCCGGGTCAACGGCGACCCAGAAAATGCCCACATTCTCGGCCGGCATGACGTCGACGTTCTCAATCTTTTGACGTGTGCCGTCTGGGGCGACCCTGTAGACGGTCTCTTTTTCCAGAACGTACGTCTCCTTGGCGGCGAAAGCGGTCGCCGCAAGGCAGAGCAAGGCCAGCAGGGTACAACAAACGACTTTCCATGAAAATTTTCTGGCAGAATTCACTTTTGTAACTCCTTTTCAAAATTTCCTGTTGTGTGCGGCAATAGAGGAGCGTCGACAAACAAAGCGCTTGCCGCGCGCGACGCTCATCTGGACAGAATCCACAGATGTCGCAAACATATCGTTTTTTGAACAGTGCCGTCAACGCCATGCCGGACAAATCCGGCTAAAAACAAACCCCTCTATTGCCCATAAGGCAAAGGAGGGGTTTTGGCTGAGGGGGGCACAGCGCCTGGGCTTGCGGCCAAAGTGGCGCTGGCTCCGCTGGTTTGTCTTTCCCTAATCTTAGTGGATTACTATTTCGATTACCTGGTCGGAGATTTTGTTTACGTCGTGCTTAGACGCTTTCTTTTTCAGATCGAGGACGATTCTCGGACCGGCGTCCTGCTTGCCTACCCTCACTCCGGAGATCATGTTGTTGGAGGGGACGTTTGGCGCGCGCACCTCTTCCCATTTGCCGGCGAGATCCACGACCAGGCGCTCAGGGTCGTTGAGCGCAAAGGTTTTAATCTGGAAGGGGGAGTCTGCCTCGATTCGCAGCCTCATGCCCTGGCCGGCGAAATGCAGGCTGATGTTCCTGAGAATGTGGCTGTCTTTGGCAGTCTTGGTCTGGGCGGCCTGCTCCGTGTTTTTTGGAGCATCGGCCTGCGGTTTGTCGGGATTCTTCGAAGGCTCGGCCTTTTGTGGTTCCTTTTTTTGCGGGATGCCGCTTGAGCCTGCGGACGGTTTTTGCGTATCGGCCGGCGCGGCTGGGCGTTGAGCTGGCTTTTCCGTCTTGGTCCCGGTGGAGGCGGATGGGGTGGCGGCTTGTTCGCTTGTCTCGGGTGCTGTTTGCCCTTTGCCCGCGTCACGCGCCAGATTGGCCGCGCTGTCGCCTTGCTCTTGCGTTTTCGCCTGCGCTTGAGCGCCGTTGTTGACGGGCGGGAGTATTCTTGGCTTTTCGCCCGGATATGCCGGCGTGACCACGATGGGGGCGGTCTTTGCCTGGCCTGAATCGGCGGACATGGCGCCGCTGGCGGCGCCGGCGTTGTTTTGGGACGAACCCGGCCCGGCGAGTACGGAATCGCGCAGGTTCACCGTGGAGTCATCCAGTGCCGGTACGTCCCGGGCATCGGTGGCGAGCGTGGCTCTTTTTACCGGCGGATCGTTGTCGCCGACATAGGAATATAGGATCAGCCCCATGGCGCAGGCCAGCACTACAAGGATGAACACGGTTATGCCCTTGTTCATTTGATTACCTCTTTTTCATTCATTGCAAGATTTGCCTGGCCTAAGTCCGCTCAGGATGGGGCGGGGGCCGACGGCGGACATCTGCTACATGGAAGAGTTGAGAAAGTTCAGAAAGTTTCTGGCCGTGTCGAAATCCGGAGCGATGGTCAGGGACCGGGTCAGGTATTTTCTGGCTTCCTCGAATTTTCCCAAGTCGTAGTTGGTCCGGGCTATGTTGAAAAGGATATTGGCATCCTCCGGGGAAAAATTCAAGGCCTTCATGTGGCTGAAGAGCGCCAGGGCGAGATGTTTTTCCCGGCGAAGCGCCAGGCCGAATTCCGTAAACAGAAATGCCTGGCCGGGTATTGCGCCGAAATCGTGTTGGAGGAATACGGCGCATTCGTCCACGGCGCTCGCGCTGTTGCCGTCCGCCATTTTGTCGATGATACTGTAAAATTCCTTGCGGAGCGTGTCCTCGTCAAATTCCAGCGCAGCCAGGCGGCTGCGGCACGCGTCTAGCGGATCGTCCAGAGCGTCTTGCCGGGCCTTGGTTTGCTTTGGTTTGGCCGTACGGGCCTTGCCGGAGTTTTTCCTCTCTTCGCCATGCGCCAAGGATGCTGTTTCCGGATCGGCAAAGAGAGGGTCATTCACGGGGAACAGTTGCGGCTCATGATCGTCGGAGCGCAAGGCCATCTGCCTGAGCTCGCCGCAGTCGCCCATGTTCATTTGGTTTGCGACTTCAGCCGGGAGGTCCTCATGGGGGAAATCTTGCAGATACCATTGGGCGAGCAGGTTGGGGGCTGACGCGTTTATGGTTTGCGAGGGCAAGTTGGGCCTGTGCGCGGCAGACGTGTTTTCGCCCGCCGGCTCAAGCGGGGCGAAGATGCTCATGAATTCTTTGCCGCCCATAAGCGAAAGAGAGCCGCTGGGATTTTTGTCATAGTCCAGAGGCTGAATCATGTATTTGCCGTCAGGCATGGCCCAGGCCTGCCACATGCCGCTTGCGCTGCGAGAGGGCAATATGCCCGCCCTGGATTCCTTGGCGGCATATATTCCCACAAATACCGCATTGTTCACTGAGTCCTCCGCGTCCTGAAGGAAAAATGGGATGTTCCAGCCTGTCGCGCGGCGTGGAACGGATAATCGTCTTCATGCAGGTGCTTTTTTAACTTTACGGACGCAAAAGCGCATGGCGCCTTTTGGGGCCGCCGTTGCGGGCTTCGCGTCCGTGAAGTGGAACATAACCCATTCACTTCAAAATGAAAATCCCCCCTTGAGAGTTCTTGGCGGTATTTGCGGGGGAAATACCCGGACAGCGTCGTCGCGGGATGTCTTTTGCCATGAAGCCAAAGTTGCGTCAGGGCCCTCTGAAGGCCATGGTAAATATGTACACGTTTTAAGGCGGCTTTGGCTCGCCTGGGCGGGTGGCAAAATTGTATTTGGAAACAGCCCCGCGAGGCGGGTCAGCGTTTTGTGGTTTTGCTTGTCTGCTGAGGGCCTTTTTGGGGCGGGCTTGGCATTTTGCTCGCCTGTTTGGCCTTGGCCTTGGAGAAGACTTTTGCCTTGATGCTCTCGAACCTGATCACGGTGCGCAAAATTGCCACGCCAAACGCTAAAACGCAGAGCAGAAAGAATAGCGCTTTTTGCATGTAGAGGCGGTTTTCGGAGATGGCGCTCACTGTCCAGTTCAGCCCGATCCTGTCGCCATACATTATAAGCAGGGGCAGGATCACGAAAATGCAGAGAAAGCCGACGATGACCAGGGCGATGAAAACTTGAAGGGTGGACAACATAAACAATGTCGAATCGCGGATGATCCGCAAAAAACGCAGGCGGGATTCCAGCTTCTTGAGCCTGGCTTCTTCCTGCTCGGCCAGAAGTTGGGCCTTTTTGAAAGCCTCAGGCAACTGCAGGTTCGCTTGCAGGGCCCAGTTCAAGTTGGCCACGGCCAGGTTGTAATTTTTGTTGAACTCGCCAAGTGCCTTGGGGAAGGGGAACCATGCGGCCTCACCATGGATGTGGCGCAGCTTTTCTGTGAACTCCTTGAACTTGCTTTTAAAGTCCCCGGCCTCCTTTTTGACCAGAGATTGCGATTCCTGGTCGAGCAGTGCCCGGCCCCTGATGACTTTTTGGAAGGCGACGAAGTTCTGGATTTCGGAGAGATGGAGCAGGCGTTCGATTTGTCCGCCCGCCTGAGCGGCGAAGGGGTGGGCCGGCAGAAACCATGAGTCAAGGCCAGCGCGCATGGCCTTTAGGCTGTCGGCCTCCTCCTTGGCCCTGTTTCTGGCATTTTCAAACAATGCTGAAAAGGCCGTATGGATTTGCGTGCTGCCCCGCTCAAGTTCGGTGTCGAGGAGGATCATGTTGAAACAGTTGGCGTCTCTTGCCACCATTGTCGTGATCACCGATATGGCCTTGTCGGCAAAGCCGCTTTTTACGGTACACACCATTCTGCGGTAGGCCGCTTCCGCCCAGTTGGGGAGGATCCGCAGGATTTGCTCGTACTGGGCGATTGCCTGGGGCAGCCTTAGATCGTATTCTATCGCCCTGGCCTGGAGGAGCATCAGCCAGCCCTGCTGGAAGGGCACGTTGCAGAACAGTTCGGCCTCTTTCCAGGCCGATATGGCCTGGCCCACATCCCCTTTTTCAATCGCCAGAAAACCTTTTAGGCACATTAACCTGAAATCCTTGGGAAAGCGCACCAAAAGCGTGTGCAGGGTTTTTTCGGCGTCACCGGGATCCAAGGTGCTGAAATCATGCAAGACGCCCCAGGCCGGGCTGTCGTTTTCAGGGGACAGATTCGCAAAGGCCTTGTTGGGGTCACGGTTTTTCATGCGCCAGAATGTGCTGATGCTGCGCACCTGCACCGGCCAGTTCAATTCGTAGAGGGTCCGGTAGAAGACTCCTTCAGGTGAATCGTCCTGAGCCAGCCCGGCCACGCTTTGCCCTTCAGCCACCCTCTTGTTGATTTCGCAGGATGCCTTGACCATTTCTTCAATGTCGAGGTCGGCAAGATGATCCCAGGCGTCGCGCCCGTGTTCCGGCATGCTGCGGGTCGGGCATTCTGCGGTCGGGTGGCTGCGCTGTCCGCAGTAGAAGCAGTGCCGGTACGGGCCAAGAACCAGGTTGGTGGGCACAAGCTGCGGCAAGGTATAGCCGATCAGTTGCTCTCCGGTGTTCAGACTGATGTTGGTCCAGTCGTTTTGGTCGTGGTTTCGCACCGCGAAGCCGACTTCGTGTATCTTGAAATCATCGCCCATGAAGAGGGCGTTGCGCATGCTCATGTGCGGGTAGTCGGGCGAGAGCTGTTCCCAGTCCAGCCCGACTTTGTGCGGCAGATCCTCGCTGAAGGTCAGATTTTTACGGTCGACGATGGCCTGGACGCAGGGCCAGTAATGCTGGGGTGAATCCGTCTTGAGTTTGTCGATCAGGGTAAGCAGGTCGTTGCACCATGACCGGCATAACCGCATGGACTCAATGGGGAAAACCAGAAAGAAGTCATGAATGGTGAAGCGAAATTTGTTGCGCTGAAGCAGCGGCTCAATCTGGCCGAAAAACTCACGCCATCCGACCTGGAAGGCCTTGTCCAGGGGGTTGCCCACCGGCCTTAAAATGGCGTACCAGCCCATGGAGGGCTGATAGGGCAACCTGGCGTCGACCTCTAAAAGATCCCAGTCGCTGTCCGACATGCCCTTGGACAGCGTTTTTTTCTTCAGCGACATTCCTGGTATCGCCCTGGCCGCCATGGCCGAGCCGGGGTGTACCCAGACCTTGAAGCCGCTCTCAACATCCAGTTCTTGCTTCCAGAAGGGCTCGTCGAAAATAAGCTGCTTTTTTTCGTTCTGCCCGACCCGAAGGCGCGCCGGGAAGACCTGCATGGTTACGGCCAACTGGTTGAAACGTGACCAGACAGACAGCCTGGCCAAGGCCAGAAAGATTTCCGGCGAGAAGAAGAACCAGAGGCTTTGCGCCCCTTCGGCAGCGCATTTGACCCCGCCGTAGTCTTCAAGAGTCTGCTCAAGCACGGGGTTTAGCTCGGCTTGCCAGATGAACCACAGGCCAAAGCCGTCGGCCTGCATGATTGCGTCTCTTACTTCAGACTGTTTGGAGCGAAGCGCTTCAAGGCGTGCCATCGGGTTACCTCGTCAAAAATATATCTCACCGGAAAATATTACCACCAGCAACGCAGACGAGACGGACAAAACTCCGGGGTCTGACAGTGTAGGCCATTCTATTGCTTGCGTTGAAAAACAGCTATGGTATTGATGTGTTACGCATATGCCTGCACAGCGTGCCGATTGCGTCCTGTTTTATGGGCGCGCAACATCACAACTTTCCATTGCGAAATAAATGCAATTTTTATACCTTACTGTGAGCACTTGATTTTGTCCAGATTCGCGTATTATTGTTAAACACGCGCAATGCCATATCTGGCCTGCAACGTTGGGGAGCCCATGAAAACAATCATTTTGCTTCTGACACTGGTCCTTTTTTCCGGCTGCGGCGGCCAGAGCGACGAGCGCAGCGACAGCGTCCTGGTCATCGGGGTCATGCCCTCGATGGACTATCTGCCTTTGGCCGTGGCGGTTGAGCGGGGTTATTTGTCAAAGGGCAACTGCGATCTGGTCATTCAGAGATTCTTCTCGGCCAACGAGCGCGATGCGGCTTTGCAGGCCGGGAAGATCGACGGCTGCGTCATTGACTATACCGGCGCGATCCTTTTGCGGGCCGGGGGGATGGATGTCCGGCTGACATCGGCCTGCGACGGCGTCTTTTATCTTGTGGCCGGCAGGGACAGCGGCATCGCCTCGCTTGAGCAGGCCCGCAACAAGAGCCTTGGCATCGCGCAACACACAGTCATCGAATACTTTGCGGAGCGCGCCCTGGCAGACGCGGGCCTTAAGCCCCAAGATGTTGTGAAGGTGGAACTCAACAGGATTCCGATTCGCTACGAGTTGCTGATCAACGGTAAAATCGACATGGCCGGCCTGCCAGACCCCCTGGCCTTCTTGGCCAGAGCCGAGGGCGGCGTGGTCTTGACCGACAACCGCAAACTCGGCCTGTCAATTACAGGCGTTGCTTTCTTGAACGACTCCCTGAAAAAGAAAGCCGGAGCGATCCGGGAAATGTACGCGGCTTGGAACAAGGGGGTGGATTTCATCCGCCAAAACGGGACAGATGGCGTGCGGGGCATCCTGGTGAAGGAGTTTGGTTTTCCTGAAGATCTGGTCTCAGGCTACTCGCTTCCGCCTTACAGCAAGGTCAGGCCGGTCGCTGCCGGGGATATCGAGCGGGTGGCGGCCTGGCTGGCGGGCAAGGGGCTGATTAAGGCCGGATTTGACTCCGGCTCCGTCATTGACGCTTCTTTTGCCGATTAAACAGTCCTTAACTTTTTGTATCTGACGGATAATGCTGAAATTTATAGATGTAGCTGTTGCTTACGAAGGTGGGACGGTCTTTTCTGGACTCACTCTTTCGTTCACCCCCGGGAGCATCTATATACTGACCGGCCCCAGCGGGTGCGGGAAATCCACCTTGCTCAAAGTCGCCGCGGGCATAGTCAGGCCTGCTTCCGGGCGCGTCGAGTTTTCACCCTGCGAGGGATCAGAAAGGATTCGCCCGCCAAGGATTGGCTATGTGCCGCAGAACCACGGCCTTCTTGAACACAAGACTGTTGAAGGCAACATTTTTTTGCCGTTTAAGCTTGGCGCGGGCGCAAAGCAGTCCGGGAACGAACCGTCCCTGTCCTCCCTCGAGATCATAAACCGCCTGGGCCTGGCTGACCTTCTGGGAAAATATCCGGCGGAGTTGAGCGGGGGCCAGCGCCAGCGGGCCGCGCTTGCCAGGGCGTTTGTCATGAGCGCTGAGGTCATGCTGCTGGACGAGCCGTTTTCCGCCTTGGACACGTTTACCGCGGACGCCTGCCGTGATCTTTTTCTGGAGTTGTGGTCAGTGCTCAAGCCGCTCACCATCTTCGTCACCCACGACCTGCATGAAGCCGCCCTCCTGGGGCGGGAAATCCTGATCATGGAGGCCGGGCGCGTCACGAGGTTCCCCAATCCCGTTTTTGGCCCCAATGGCGGAGATGGTGAATCCCGCGCCGAGGCTGTCGTCTTGCAACTCAAAAAAATGATCCGGCCGCGGTTATGAAAAACTTTTTCGGTCGTCTCGTCACCTCCCGGATTTTATTCGCCGTTGCCGGGTTCGCTGTCTTCAACCTGATCTGGTCTGGCCTGGCGCTGGTCTGCAATTTAAAGTCGCTTCCCGGTCCCCTGACCGTTTACGCCGGGTTGCCCAAGGCCGTTCAAAACGATATTGTCATGCATCTTTGGTCGAGCCTTGGGCGTGTCCTTGTGGGGGTATCCGTCTCAATGGCCGTGGCGCTTCCGGCGGGCATTGCTCTTGGCCGGGGCGGCGGGTGCGCCCGCTTTTTCAATCTCCTGCTCTATTTTTCCTATCCAATCCCCAAATTGGCGCTATTGCCGGTTATCCTGGTGCTGGCCGGCATTGGGGATTTTTCGAAGATCCTCCTGATGATGCTGATCATCATGCCCCAGATGTGTTTCAGCGTCAGAGACGCGGCCCGGTCCATCCCGGAAGGCGAGTTTGACGTTTTGAAGTCCCTGAAGGCGTCTTTTTGCCAGCAGGTCGTCCATCTCGTTCTGCCGTCCGTGCTTCCGGCCGCATTTTCCGCGTTGCGCGTAAGCATCGGCATTGCCTTTTCCGCGCTTTTTTTTACCGAAACATTCGGGGCGTCATCCGGGCTGGGCTGTTATGTCGTGGACAGATGGATGCGCCTTGACTATCCGCAGATGTATCTTGGGATTGTCATCCTGTCGCTTTGCGGGGTTGTCCTGTTCGTGGTGGCAGATGTTTTGCAGCGTCTTTCATGCCCGTGGCAGGTGCGGCGCAACGGCTGAACATCGCTCATACCCCAACTTGTTTGTTGGAATTTCGTTCTCCTTCATCCCCTGATGGAAATTTTGCGCGCTGTTTCGCGTTGCCTTTGAATTATTTTCAGCAATCGTCGTCGCCTGCTGCAACTCCCTATACTTTTAGCATGCATCGCTCAAGATGCGGTGAAATACCATGCGCTGGCGCGTGTATGGCGGCTGTCATGATATGTATTGCTCCGCATCGTCGCTCTGCGCCTTTGGCTGTTTATTTTTAGGTATATGCAAAAACTGCCGGTGAGTTGCATCGCAAAGCATGTTGTTGTGGAGATTGTCGCAGAATGTTTTGACAAACTGGCGATAATGTTTTTAAATCACTGCTCACTAATTTGGATATTTTTTTAAACCAAGTGGTTACCCGGTTATGGCTGTAAATCCAGGCAGTGCGGGCCTGCTTCGCCAGGATTGCTTCGTCGGGCGGCATTTTCTATTTTACTCCAGGAGATAACTCAATGAAAATTTTGACGAAGCTGCTTTTGCTGGTGGCAGTCACAGTTGTGTGTTTCGTGATAGCGTTCTCCATTCTTGGGTATGTTGTCATTTCCGGCTACAGCGATCGCACGGCCCAGCACCAGGTGAGTGTCGCCGCCAAGGGCATGAGAGCGGAAGTCGCGTCCAGGATGGTCACCCAGGGAGTGTTCAGTTCAGTGGTTGCCGCGGATATCCAGTTGGCCGAGGATACGGCCTATCAGCGCCTGTCCGAGCTGAAAAAATACGCCACCGCCTTGGTGGGGAGCGATGTCATCGACTTCGCCACCATCTGCGATATGGACGGCAAGGTTCTGGCCAGGGGCCAGAACGACATTATCGGCGACACTGTGCGCAAGGAGCAGCAAAGCTACGCCATCGCCCTGAGCCAGGGAAAGGCGGTTGTCGGCATGGAAGTGGGCAGGGACAACGAGCTGCGCATGGTTTCGGCGACCCCGCTTTTCCACTACGGCAAGCAGGTGGGCGTGATCATGGTCGGCTCCAATATAAGTTCCGGCGCATTGGTCAAGTCCATCAAGGAACGCTCGGATGTGGAATGCACCATCTTCCTCGGGGATATGCGGATTTCAACAACGGTCGAGCGTGACGGCAAGCCTGTCACCGGCACAAACCTGAACAACCCGGAGATCTATGACGAGGTCATCTCCAGGGGACAGCAGGTGTTTTCCCGCAACATGATTGCCGGGCAGGAATTTGATACCAGCTACTGGCCCTATGACACCATAGACACGAAAAACGCCGGCATGTTCTTTGTCGGCCTGTCCAGGGCCACCATTGAAGCTGAACAGTCCAGGCTTCTCTGGACATTCGTCATTACCGGCCTGGTTCTGGGCGCCATAGTTCTTGTGATCGGAGGGCTTGTCGCCAGGGCCATAGCCTCTCCGCTGCGCCAGGCCACTGTTTTCGCCACTGACGTGGCCGCCGGAAGGTTTGACAGCGAGATTCGGAACACGTCCAAGGATGAAGTCGGGATAATGGTCCGAGCCCTTCTTGAAATGGTTGAGAATCTCAAGTCCAAGATATCCGAGGCCGAGCAAAAGTCGGTCGAGGCCGCAGTGCAGGCCGACAATGCCGCCAAGGCCATGAGCGAGGCCCAGGTGGCCCAGTCCAGGGCCGAGGAAGGGCAAAAAGCGCTGCTCGTTGCCGCCGGAAATGTGGAAGAGGTTGTAATTCGCCTGACCTCTTCGACCGAGCAGCTCTCCGGGCAGGTGAACCAGTCGAGCCAAAGCGCCGAAAGACAGCGGGATCAGGTTTCAAGCTCGGCCACGGCCATGGAGGAGATGAACGCCACGGTCCTTGAGGTTGCCAGAAACGCCGCCGTCGCATCCGAAGCCTCCGAGCGGGCCAGGATAAAGGCGGCCGAGGGAGCGGAAATTGTGGAACACTCGGTCAGGGCCATCAACAAGGTCCAGGACGACACCAAGGCTCTTCAGGATAATATGGAAGAGCTTGGCCGTCAGGCCGAGTCCATCGGCGCGATCATGACCGTGATCCGCGACATTGCCGATCAGACCAACCTGCTGGCGCTGAACGCGGCCATCGAGGCTGCCAGGGCCGGTGAAGCCGGGCGAGGTTTTGCGGTCGTGGCCGACGAGGTGCGCAAGCTGGCCGAAAAGACGATGAGCGCCACCCATGAGGTTGGCAACGCAATCAAGGGCATCCAGAATGGAACCCAAACCAACATCCTGGCCGTCCAGAATACCACCGGCAACCTTAGATCGGCCACGGCAATGGTTAACCGCTCGGGTGATACTTTGGCGGAAATAGTCAACGAGGCGGTTTACACGGCCGACCAGGTGCGCAGCATCGCGGCCGCATCTGAGGAGCAGTCCGCCGCGAGCGAGGAAATATCGCGGACTCTTGATGACATCAACCAGATCGCGATTGAAAATGCCGGGGCTATGCAGGAGTCTGCTGCCGCTGTCGCCGAACTTGCCAACCAGGCCAGGCAATTGCAGGAGCTTGTGAACAACCTGAGGAAACCCTGACAGTTCACTGAATAATTGCCGCGAGGGGAAAAACGCGGGGAATGGCCTTTGTTCCCCCTCCCCCCGCGGATGAAAAATGAAAAGGCCGCCGGGAACTCCCGGCGGCCTTTTCATATCAAGATCTCGCCGCTTAGGCGTATGTGTCGATCTTCGTTCCTACGCCTTTTTCGGCGTATGCGGCTGAAAGCACGTCTTTTTGGAACTGGTAGTCGGTATTGACGACAGGCGTGAGTCCTCTCATGCCTGTATTCAAGCGATCGATCGTCGAGCTGATGAGAGAGCCGGCCAGTTGTTGCTGCTGGTCCAAAGCTGACTTCATGACACTGACGCCGGCAGTTGTGCGTATTTCCATGTGTCCTCCCGTATTGATTTTTTTCGTAAATTTAAAAATTGCGTGTCGGATGTTCGGGATCTGCCTGTCCCTCGGCTGGCTTATCGGGAGAACTGAAAAAAACTTTAGCCTGTTTTTAAATTTCCTCGAAACCAACGCAGCAAGCGCGCTTCGCCTTTGCCGCGTGGCCTGAATATGGATTGATTGGCAGGCCTCACCCTGACCGCTCCGTTTCGCATCTCTGGACAGCCGGACTTTGACAACGTAAGGTGAGCCGAAAGGAGGCACGCTTATGAGCGCGACAACCAGCGGTGGCGGCAAAAAACAACTGACCGCCATGGATGTGACTGACTGCAAAAATAAGCGCAAGGTAAGCGTACTGACCGCTTATGACTATCCGACGGCCAGAATTCTTGATGATGCCGGGGTGGACGTTATTCTGGTGGGCGACTCTCTCGGCATGGTTGTGCTTGGATTGAACGATACCCTCGGCGTCACCCTGGATGACATGTGCCGCCACGGACAGGCAGTGGTCAAAGGCGTCAAACGTGCCCTGGTGGTCGTCGACATGCCATTTATGACCTACGAGCAGGGCGTCAAGGAAGCCCTGGAAAACGCTTGCAAGCTGGTGCGCTTTACCGGGGCGAGAGCCGTGAAACTGGAAGGCGGACGCTCCGTCATTCCCCAGGTCAGGGGTCTGGTCGATTCCGGTATTGCCGTCATGGGCCATATCGGCCTGACTCCCCAGAGGGCGGCCGTTCTCGGAGGGTTCAAAGTCCAGGGCAAAACCGCCCAGGCCGCCAAAAAACTTTTGGAAGACGCCAAAGCCTTGCAGGAAGCCGGCTGCTTCGCCATTGTCCTTGAAGCTGTTCCCGCTCCGGTGGCTCAATACATAACCGAGAAAATCGACATTCCCACCATCGGGATTGGAGCCGGCCCCGGCTGCGACGGCCAGGTTCTCGTCCTGCACGACATGTGCGGCCTGAACCTGGGGCATGTGCCGCGCTTCGCCAAGAAATACTCCCAACTCGGGCAACAAATGCTCGAAACTGTCAAAGCCTACACGGCCGAAGTGGCTGAAGGCTCTTTCCCAGCCCAGGAACACAGCTTCGCCATGCCCGAGGACCAACTGGCCGAGTTGTTGCGGGATTAGAAAAGGGGTGGACAGCTTGTGGAGGAAAGCACAACGTCGGCTGTCGATGTGCTTTCCTCCACAAGTTTTTCAGTTCGCCCGGTTTAAAGGCTTTGGATGACCCGGCAGCGCGAGGCCCAGGCTCTTTCGATCACGTCGGCTTTTATTTTCAGAATGTCGAAGCCGTGGGGGCAGCCGGGAAGGACCTGGAGTTCAACGTTCGCTCCGGCCTGGGCCAGGCGTTTGGCGTAATCGATGCCTTCGTCTCTGAATATGTCCAGAGCGGCCGCTTCGATGTAGGCGTTGGGAAGGTTGGCCAGGTCGTCTGCCCTGGCCGGGGCGGCGTAGGGTGATACGCCGTCCGTGCCCAGGCGTTCTCCCAAAAGGGAAATCCAGCCGGTGAAGTTGTTGTCGCAGTCCCAGAGCAGGAATGGTTTGAGCAGGGGGTCGGGTTGAAGGGTGCGGTCGTCCAGCATGGGATAGATCAGGATCTGAAGGGCTATTTTCGGGCCTTGACGGTCTCTGGCCAGCAGCGATACGCCGGCGGCCAGGCCTCCTCCCGCGCTGTCGCCCATCACGCCTATGCGGGAAGGGGAAACGCCGAGATCCCGGGCGTTGGCGTGAAGCCAGAGCAGGGCCGCATAGCAGTCTTCAACCGGGATGGGGTCCTGGTGTTCGGGAGCCAGGCGGTAATCCACGCTCAGCACGGGGACGCCGGCGCGTTGAACGTATTTTGAGATGATCCCCGCGTACAGAGCCGTGTCGCCGCTGATCATGCCGCCGCCGTGGTAGTAGACGAGCGCCGGTCCTGGCTGGGCGGTCTTCGCATTTTTTGGGCAGAACCAGAAAAGTTCTATTTCCCGTGCATCAAAACCCTGCGTTTTGTGGCTGGTGATGCCCACATCTGGCGCGACAGGGTCGCTGTAAGCCATCATGTGCCGGGAGGCAGCCAGATTTTCGCGCAGGGTCTTGGCGTCACCGCGTTTTAAGGGGGGCAGGGCCGAGAATGCTTTGAAAAGCTCTCTCAGCCCGGCGTTTATTTGCGGATCCAGCATAAAGGGCATAGAAATCCCGTCTGTCGGCTCAGGAACCGCTTTTTTTCAGGCTTTCGGCTGAGCTCAGGATTTGCGCCTTGAAAGAGTCCGGGGCATTTTCAGGGTATGTTATTTCCAGCGAATAGAAGGTCGCGCCAGTGGCCACGGTCTTCTGGAAAGTGTACTTGCCGTCGGCGAGCGAGACGACGGTGAAGGAATCACCGGAAAGGTTGGATTCTTTGACGGCGTCGCCAAGGTAGCTCACTGTCGAGTCGAACGAGGCTTTCAGGCCGTTGATTTCCTCATCCACAATGTTGCCGCCTGATGCGGTGAATCTGTATTCCCCGGAGGCGTCCGTCAAAATGATTCCGTCGCTGTTATCGGGGATGACGGCGGCTGTGTCGAACATTTCCGGTACAAGTACGGAAAAACCGAACCGGGCGTTCAGGTAAAGATAAAACCCGGGTGTGTCTGTGCCAAAGAGGGTGGCGGTGTTGCCCTCCCAGGCAAGTTCACGGTCCGCGGGCTTGGCTGCGGCGCTGTTGCTGAAGCCGAAGATGAACAGGACGAGCAATAAAGTCGCTAAATGCTTTTTCATCGTTCTCCCCTCAAGGTTTAAAGCGATTGTTGCTTCCAGGCCGCGTCATGCGGCCTGGAAAATGTTTTTGACGCCAACAGCAAAACAAGAAATTGCGTTATGCCAAGGGAGGCTGGATGTCCGTTGGCAGTCGGGTTTGTGTTCACGCCTGGCAGCGCAGGGTTTTGGCCCCTTCCTCGAACAGGATTTCCATCTTGTCCGGTTTTGTCACGGAAATGACCACGCCCCGGCCAAAGACCGGATGCTCGACCAGATCGTCAGGCGCGAAGGTATCACGCATCGAGTATGTTTTGGGCGTTTCTCCGCCCAGACGCAGCATGGACTCATGCCAGGCGGCCGCGCTTTTCGAGCGCGCCTTGGCCTGGGCAACGGGCTGTCTGGCCGGGCGCGCGTCGCGCTGCACTTTTTCGACGGCTTCCTCCCGGCTCTGTCCGGCTTTGACGTGGCGGACGACCGAAGCTTCCTTGCGAGTTTTTGGCTTTGGCGCCGCATCGCGGTATTTGTGGACGCTGCCGCACGCCTTGCATTCAACGCGCAGGATCTGCCCGTCAAGCACGATCATGACGACGTGGCCGGTAATATCGTTGCAGCGTCCGCATTTTGTTGTAATCAAATCTCCTGGGCGCACCATGCCTTTTTCTCCGTAAACCTGTTCCAAAGCGGGAAAACCGGTTGAGGTTGATGATTATGAATGTAACATGTCCGTGGGAAGTTTCCCTTTGATTGCGACCGGTATGCCGCAGACCATCAGCACCACGATATCGGCCCTGGCCGCCGCTTTCTGGTTGGCCGCCCCGGCCAGATCCCGAAAGGTTCGGGCGAGGGACGACTCAGGCACCAGACCGGAGCCCAATTCGTTGGTTACCATGACTACCGGGCAAGGCAGGCGCGAGAGCGAATCCAGAAGGCCGTCAAGGGCTGTCAGGATTGACGCTTCGTCCAGGCCGGACTCCATCATGCCGGAGCACCACAGCGTCAGACAGTCGAACAAAAGCCCCCTGCCATTCACGTCAAGGCCGCCCACCCGGCCGGCCAGGCTTGGCAGATTTTTTATTCCCGGCTCCAGCGCGAACCAGTTCTTTCCCCTTTCCTGCCGGTGCTTGTCAATGCGTTTTTGCATTTCCCGGTCAAAAGCTTCGGCGGTCGCCAGGTACAGGCCGCCCGGCCGTAAGAACTCGACGAGCTTTTGGGCGTAACGCGACTTGCCTGAGCGGCATCCTCCGGTAACCAGGATGAATGGCTGCCCGCGCATGGCGTCAATTTGGCCTTCGGCGGTTTTGGTCATTGGCCGGCCGCGTCCGTTTCACGGCGCATTCGTTCAAACTGGACGGAAATGTCGCCCAGGATGCCGGAAAGCGTGAAAAGCGCCGGGCGCATGGACGCGGGCCTGCGGTTGAGCCAGCAGGCTATGAATACAAGGCTGTCCTGGTCGAGCTGCCGCGTGTCCGATTTGCGCCTGATGGCGGCCGCAAGGGCGGTCCTTGCCCTCTCGCGCTTGACTATTGCCGCTTGATAGGCGTTGGCGCCGATTTTACCGCCGGTTTTCGCAACGCCGTCCCCGTCGCCGAGCCCAAGGTAGCGCGCCCTGGCGGTGTGAGCCTCCTCTTCCGCGTTCAGGCAGGCGGTTGTTTTGTCCCCGATTTCGGCATTGGACAGGCAGCCGTTGATGATTGAGGCCAGAGAAGCGGCGCTGCGGCTGTAGTAGGCGAACATGCGGCTTTTTTCTGCGGCCGAGAGAGCGGTTTTCACGCCCTGGCCCGGCCTTTGCCGCAGTTGGCGGTCGGCGTGCGCGCTCAGGGATTTGAAAAACTCCGGCCCGCAGGAGCGGTACAGGGCTTTTAGCATGGAAGGGGTGAGTACATATCTTAATATGCGCTCCCGGTTTTGCGGGGTGCTGTCGGATATGGCGAAGCCGGTCAGGCGCAGACCGTAATAGGCGTTGAGCCACCGGACGTCCGCGCTGCTGAAATCGCCGCGCGCGGCCTGGGGATGCGTGCCTTTGGGCCAGAAACCGTCGGCCAGGGCCTTGGCGAAGCTGTCGAAAAACAACGGCAGGACCATGCTGTCACTGTTTTGCGGGCTGACGTTGACGTTTGCAGGCACTTGCGGGGTTTTTCCCCTGATGGTGTTGTCAGCCGGGGAGACCGGCTTGCCCTGGCCGAAACGCAACTCGGTTTCAACCCGGTTTTCATTGCCGGGGGTCGACGGGCCGGATGCGTTTTCCCGATTGGCCGCCTGTGGTTTTTTTCCGTCCGGTGATGTTCCCGGCGATGTTTCCGGCAGCGCTTCTGGCGGCGTTCCTTTTGTGTCGCCGTCGCGCGGTTTGCCTTCAGCCGTGGCGCCGTTCGACGTCCGCCCGTCGTCCGACGCGGGCAGCAGGGATTCTTCCTTTGGAATGGTCAGGGCGGTTTCGCTCCCGTCGGGTGATTCCTCGGGCAATCCCGGCAAAATGTCCGTTTCCCCGGGCTTGGGGATGCGGTCTTCAGTGGCGCTTTTACTTTCAGAGCCGGACGGTGGAACGGCCGGGCCGGGTTGCGCGTTTTCCCCTGGTTTCGCGCCTTGCGCGGCGCTGTTTTTGAGTTCCTCGGCATTAAAAATGGGGCCGCCGCTTCCGGGATGCGGGCTGGGCGGCGTCTCATCTCGCCGCCCGGCTTCTCCCTGGCTGTGCCGCTCGTCGGGCAGCGGGAAATTTTCCGGGGTAAGGGCGATGGGCTTCCCGGGTTCGCCATCCGGCGGAGTCTGTCCGTTCTTTGTCTGGCGCGCGCCCCACAGCCCCGTGGCCAGGCGTTTGGGGACCATGCCCTTGTAGTCAAGGGCGAACCAGGCCGCGGCCAGCAGCACGATGATGCAAAAGACGAAGCGTCCGGTATGGAACTTTCTTTTTTCAGGTGTGGTCATTTGCTACAGGCCTCTTTTAGGGATGGAGACTGATTGCCTTGTCATGTCGCCGTTGTACGTCAGTCACTATACACCCGCCACTATACACCCGCTTGACGCGGCCCGCAATCGGGGGAGCATTATTTCCGTTCAGCGCGGTCCGTAATCGGGCGGGGAGTGGCTTTCGGAGTCTGCGCCCGCCGTCAATCATTTCCGCCCGCAGCCGCCTGTTCATGCGTTTTGCGGTCCCCATTTGTTTTTCAGTGACTCCAGATCCCCGGACAGGAGCTTTTCGTACCAGAATTCCACCTGGTTCAGGGTCAGGGCGAGCAGTTTCGCCCGCGATGCCGGGGTTTGCGTCTCCATGAGCAGGGATGTCGCTATGCCGCGCAGTTCCAGAGGGAAATCGCCGGCAAGGGCGTTGACGTTGCAGCCGATGCCGAGCACGGCCCAGTCCGGCGCGCCGCCGCGCAGCCCGGCCTCGGACAGGATGCCCCCGACCTTGCGTTTTCCGATCAGCACGTCGTTCGGTTTCTTCGCAAGAGGCCTGGCTGAAGTCGCCAGGGATATGGCCTCGGCCAGGGACAGGACCCCCGCCGGGGTCAGCCAGTCAAGGTCGCCCGCGGGAAGCTTCGGCCTGAGCAGGATGGAAAACTGCAGGGCGCGCGGGGCCGAGAACCAGTTGTCGGCTTTGCGGCCCCGGCCAAGCGTCTGGCGTTCGGCTGCCACGATGGCGCCCTCGGGCGCTCCCTTGGCCGCAAGTTCGGCGGCGACGCTGTTCGTGGAGCCGGTTTCAGCCAGGATGAGCCAGTCGGTGCGGCCTATGAAGCGGGTAGTCAGGTGTTCCTCGACCAGTTCCCGGCTTAAAGGATCGGCCTTGGCCAGCAGTTTGTAGCCGCGCCGGGGGGCGGAATCAATGGCGTGGCCGAGATCGCGCAGGACGGCCACCCTTTTGGCGATCGCGGCCCGGCTCACGCCAAGGGCGCGCGACAGCTCCTGGCCGGAGTGCCAGCCGTCGTGGGATTCGAGGCGGTCCAGTATCAGCTCGGCGCGGTCCGCCTGCTCCGGTCCGTCCGGCTGAATCGCGGACGGGGCTTTCGCTGTGGCCGGGGCTTTTTCCGCCGCTGCGGCTTTCGTTTTGGCTGCGCCTTTCGCTCTTTCTGACATTGTAAACCTTGTTTTGCAAAGAATGGTTGACAATAGGGGGGGGATTTTCTAGGGTCGCCCTCGTTGATTATCCGTCCATAATTCATCGTCCGGAAAAGGCCGGATTTGCGGCGGGAGAATCAGCAAGGTTTGAGCCGGACGGCGCCGTGCCGTCCGCGACCGCCTTCAAAGCCGTGGCCGCCCTCAAAGCCATGGGCGCCGCGTTGGCTGAACGTCCGTCAAGCAAGGTTGAATTGTTATGCCGAAAGATATGACCCGATCCATTTTCAGCGCGGCGGCTGAAGGGCGCCCGCTTGACGCCGGAGACGCCGCGCGGTTGTTCGAATCCTTCCCGGACAACCTGCTCGACATCACGGCCGCCGCCGGCATGGCCGCCAGGGCCGCCCACGGCGCGGGAGCGGCCGCGCCCTTCACCTGCGGCATCGTGAACGCCAAATCCGGGCGTTGCAGCGAGAATTGCGCGTTTTGCTCCCAATCTTCCTACCACAAGACCAATAGCCCGGTCTACGGCCTGATCGGCGAGAAGGAGCTTTTTGAGAGGGCCGCGAGGCTCGACGGCGACGGCGTCGACTTCATGGGCATCGTGACCAGCGGGGCCGGTCCGGACGATGATGATTTCGCCGCCATATGCAGGGTGGCCGGGCGCATCCGCTCAAAGCTCGGCATCAGGCTTTGCGCCTCGCTCGGCGTGCTTGGCCGGGAAAAGGCCAGGGCCCTGAAGGACGCCGGTTTCACAAGCTACCACCACAACCTGGAAACCGGGGAGGCGTATTATCCCAAGATATGCACGACCCACGGCTGGCGTCTGCGCTACGAGACGGTCATGCAGGCCAGGGACGCCGGGCTGCGGGTGTGTTCGGGCGGGATCTTCGGCCTTGGGGAGACGCTCAAGGACCGCCTCGACCTCTCCCTGGCCCTGCGCGAGCTTGATGTTGACTGCATACCATTGAATTTTCTGACCCCCATTCCGGGAACCCCGCTTGAAAACAGCGCCGGGCTCCGTGCTGACGAGGCCCTGGCCGTGGTCGCCCTGTTCAGGCTGATGCACCCCAAAAGGGATATCGTCATTTGCGGCGGCCGGGGGAGCACCTTCGGGCGGTGGGAGAACAGCTTGTTCTTCGCCGGGGCCAACGGCCTGATGGTCGGGGATTATCTGACCTCAAAGGGCAGCTCTTTCACGGACGACAAAGAGATGCTGCGCCTGCTCGGTGTCTGGAAAAGGTGATCTTATGAATTTGCGCGCCAAACGCTGCCTGTGCGTACTCGGGACCGATACTGACGCTGGAAAGACCGTGGCCGCGGCCGCTCTCGGGCTTTGCGCCTGGAGAACCGGCCTTGCGGTCGCCGTACTCAAGCCGGTGCAGACCGGCTGCATCCCAACTTCCGACGGCGGCTGCGCCGCGCCGGACCTTGGCGCGTATTTCGACGCCTGCCCGGATATTGAGGCCGGATGCCTGGTCAGGCTTGAGCCGGCCTGTTCCCCGCACCTGGCCCTGCGTCTGGCCGGGCGGGAGCTGCGGGCGGCGGATCTGGCCGCCGGCGTGAGGAACTGGATTGAGCGGTCCAAGGCTGACGTGGTCATCATCGAGGGGGCCGGGGGCGTGCTGACGCCCCTGAACGAGAGCGAGAGCATCCTTGACGCCCTGCGGCATATTGACTGCGAGGTCGTCCTGGTTGCCGCGAACAGGCTGGGGGCGCTTAACCACGCGCTCTTGTCCGTTGAGGCCGTGAAGTCTCGCGGCATGCGCCTTGCCGGTTTCGTGCTGGCCAACCCCTTGCCGGAGCCGTCCGGAGAAGATTACGGCCTTTGCGGGCGAGGCCGGGCGGATGAAGGCCCGGGAGCGGATTATGGAACCGGCCGGGAGCGGGGCGCGGACGCCAAGGACGATGACGCGGCGCGTGCGGGTTTTAGAGCGGATGACTCGGCGGACGGGGAGCCGGGCGCTGGAATGATGGATGAAGCCGCGCTGGCGGCCAGGATCGCGGCGGACAATAAAACCGCTCTGGCCGGGATGGCCGGCCTGCCGTGCATTGCCGAACTGGCGCATGAGCCGGGCATAAAAAGCCCGGTGCGGGGCGTCAGGCGCGCTGCCTGGTCCAGGCTGGCCTTCTCTTTTGACGGATTTATCAGGGCCATGGCCGAAGACACGGTCCCGCGCGGTCCGGGGGCCGGAGCGGGGGGCCAGCCGGACGGCCTGGCCGCGCCGGGCGGGAATATCCCGTCCTGTTCATCGCGGGCCGAGTTCGACCGGATGCATGTCTGGCATCCGTACTCCCCGGCTGTGCCTTCCCTGCCGGCCTACGAGGCGGACCGGACCGGCGGCTGCCGGATCGTCCTGCGCGGCGGCGAGAGCCTGGTCGACGGCATGTCCTCGTGGTGGTGCGCGGTCCACGGCTACAATCATCCCCGTCTCATCAGCGCCCTGGCCGGGCAGGCGGCGCGCATGCCCCACGTCATGTTCGGCGGGCTGACGCACGAGCCGGCGGCGGAACTCGCCAGAAAACTGCTCGAGATGGCCCCGGGACGGATGGAACATTGCTTTTTCGCCGATTCCGGCTCGGTGTCGGTCGAGGTGGCCCTGAAAATGGCCGTGCAGTATCAAAGGGCCGTCGGGAGGCCGGGGAAGGAGAAAATCCTCGCGGTGCGCGGCGGCTATCACGGAGACACCTTCGGGGCCATGAGCGTCTGCGACCCGGAAAACGGCATGCACTCGCTGTTCACGGGCGTTCTCGCGCGGCAGATTTTCGCGCCGAGGCCCGAATGCCGCTTTGATTCGCCCTACGACCCGGCCCCGGCCATGGCGCTTGAGGAAATTTTCGAGCAGAACGCCTCCTCCATCGCGGCCATGATCATTGAGCCGGTGGTGCAGGGCGCGGGCGGGATGTGGATGTACCATCCGGAATACCTCAAACGCGCGGCGAGCCTTTGCCGGGAACACGGCTGCCTGTTGATCCTGGACGAGGTGGCCACGGGATTTGGCCGCACCGGCAGGCTGTTCGCCGCCGAATGGGCGGGCGTTTCCCCGGACATCGCCTGCGTGGGCAAGGCCCTGACCGGCGGGGTGATGACCCTGGCCGCGGCCATGTGCACCGCCGAGGTGGCTTTGGGCATATCCGCCGAGGGCGGGGCGCTGATGCACGGGCCGACCTTCATGGCCAACCCGCTGGCCTGCGCCGTGGCCAACGCCTCGCTCGACATCATCCGCGAAGGCGGCTGGCGCGGGCAGGTGACGGCGATTGAGGAGAAGCTCAAGGCCGACCTCCTGCCCTGCCGGGATCTGCCCGGAGTGGCCGATGTGCGGGCGCTCGGGGCGATCGGCGTCGTTGAGATGCGCTCCCCGGTCAATGTGCGGCGTTTGCAGGAATATTTAATCAAACGGCACTCCGTCTGGCTGCGGCCTTTCGGGAGACTGATCTACATAATGCCACCGTACGTTATCAGCGGCGGCGAGCTTGGCTCGCTCACAGCCGCGATACGCGGGGCGCTTGAGGAAGAACAATGGGCATAGCTTTTCTCGTCATCTACGCCGGGCTTCTCGTTTTCGTGGCCTTTCTCACGGCCAGGAAGCAGTCCCAGGCCGATTTCTACGTCAACAGCCGCCGCAGCAGCGCCCTTGGGGTGGGCATGTCCATCGTCGTCTCCTGTGTCGGCGCTTCAGCCACGCTCGGGATGATCGGCATGGCCTTTGACGTCGGCGTTCCGGCCGTCTGGTGGCTGGGGGCCGGGAGCCTGGGGCTGGTCTTGCTTTCGTTGCTGCTGGCCGGAAAGGTCAGGGAGAGCAACGCCCGGACCATGCCCGAGCTTGTGGAGACGTTTCTCGGCAAGCAGGCCAGGCCGCTGATTTCCGTCCTGATCGTCCTCGCCTGGAGCGCCATCCTGGCCGCCCAGTTCACCGCCCTGCTCAAGGTGCTGCAATCCATGAGCGGGCTGCCCACGGCGGCCTGCCTTGGGATCGGCTATCTTTTCGTCGTCCTGCACACCATGGGCGGACAGGCGGCCATTATGAAGGCGGACCGCTTCCAGACCCTGATCCTTTTCGTGTCCGTGGCGGTGCTGCTTATGGCCCTGTGGGGAGAAAATCCGGGCTGGGCCGGGCTGGTCGAGCTTGAGGCGACCAACAAGGCTTTCCCGCCCGAGCGTCTGCTCTGGTACGTCCTTGTGGTTGGCGCGAACTATCTGGTTTGCCCGATGCTGTTCGGGCGGCTGCTCAGCGCGAGGGACGGGCGCTCCGCAAGGCTTGGCGGGCTTCTCGGCGCGGCCGGCATAGCGGTCTGCGCCGTGGTCATCGTCTGCATCGGCCTTTCCCTGCGCGGGATTGTGCCGCCGGGAACAGCCCCGGACGCCGCCCTGACCACGGCTTTAGCCAAATATGTCCCGGCCTGGCTCAATATTGTCGTATCAATCGCCCTGATCAGCGCGATAGTTTCCTCGGCCGACTCCTGCCTGGTCACGGCGGCCACGGTACTCAGCCATGACCTTTTGCAAAGGCCGGACCTGAGGACCGCTAAAATCTGTGTGGCCGCCCTGGGCCTGGCCGGGCTTTTGCTCAGCCTTTGGGGCAAGGGCATTCTCGACTATCTGCTCATGGCCTACGACGTTTACGCCTGCGGCGTTGTGGCCCCGGTTTTCGTCGGCCTTCTGCTTGTCAGGAAGAGGAGGGTGGACGCCCGCTTCGCCTGCCTGGCCGTGGCCGCCGGGGGAATCCTGGGCGGGCTGTCGGCCCTGACCGGGAAGAATTTTTACAGCTACATCGGCATGGGCCTGTCCGCCGCCATCGCGCTTTGCGGATCGCGGCTGAAGACGCCGGATTCGCCGTTGGGCCGGGGAACGGCCGAACCGGGGGCGCGCTGAGCCGGCAGGCGGTTGAATCAGGTGGCGCGCTGAGCCGGCAGGCGGTTGAATCAGGGAACGGTTGATCCGGCAGGCGCGTTGAACCGGGCGTCTGCCCGGAGAGAGGTCGTTTCGCCGCTGACGGAACCGCCCGATGATTTCGCGGCGGAATTTGACGAAGCCGCCGGACGCGGTGGAATTTGGCCGCGCGCGCTTTTACGGCCCGCCGCGACAGGCGGCTCCGGGCTGGTTCTGAATCCGGCCCGGCCCTTTACTCCGGAAATTTATTTTTGGGTGTTCATCGCGCTTTTCCTGTAACGCCGCCGTCTTTTTCCTTTCCGCCTTTTCCATTCAGCCTTGCCCCGGCGCGTGCCCGCCCCTTCGCGCTTCTTTCGCGCCCCCGCCCCTCTTTTTGCTCAACATCCCGTCCGCCGGATTCCCCCAGCATTTAAATTGCCTAGGGGGGGATTTCCTGCTAATGGGTAGTTCTTGCCATTCGCGCCTGGGCAGCGGCCAGGACTGGTTTTCTTCATGGAGAAAATATGTACTTTCAAGACGTTATACTTACATTGCAGAACTTTTGGGCCAAGCGCGGCTGCGTGATCCAGCAGCCGTTCGACGTGGAGTGCGGCGCGGGAACGTTCAACCCGGCCACCTTTTTGCGCGTTATCGGGCCGGAGCAGTGGAACGTGGCCTATGTCGAGCCTTCCAGGCGTCCGACCGACGGGCGCTACGGGGAGAACCCGAACAGGCTGCAGCATTATTTCCAGTTCCAGGTGATTTTAAAGCCTTCGCCGCCCAACGTGCAGGAACTGTATCTCGAAAGCCTGACCGCGCTCGGAATTTCCCCGGCCAGGCACGACATCCGCTTTGTCGAGGACGACTGGGAATCCCCGACCCTCGGCGCCTGGGGGCTTGGCTGGGAAGTCTGGCTCAACGGCATGGAAGTGACGCAGTTCACATATTTCCAGCAGGTCGGCGGCATCGATCTCGCGCCGACGAGCGTTGAATTGACCTACGGGCTTGAGCGGCTGTGCATGTATCTGCAGGAAAAGGAATCGGTCTACGATCTCGCCTGGAACGGCGAGGTCACGTACGGGCAGATTTATCATCAGAACGAGGTCGAGCAGTCGCGCTTCAACTTTGAATGCAGCGACCCGGAGATGCTCCTGCGCCATTTCGCGGATTACGAGCGCCAGACCGTGTCGCTGGTGGAGCGGGGCCTTTTGTGGCCCGCTTACGATTACACGATGAAATGCTCGCATACCTTCAACCTGCTTGACGCGCGCGGGGCGATATCGATCACCGAGCGGACCGGGTACATCGGCAGGGTCCGCAATCTGGCCTCACAGGTGGCCAGGCTTTACGCCCAGCAACGGGAGGACATGGGGTATCCCATGCTGAGATAGCCGGCCGGCCCCCGCTGTCCGCTGAAGCGGCGGCGAGCCTGCCGCTTCACTGAAGCAGCCGCCCGGCTGTGGCCGCTTTCAAGAACCGGATGACCCGGCCCGGCCCCTTTCGCGGGCCGCTGGCCGGCGGTGTTCATAAATAACTCGCTTAAAGGGCGCGCGCGGGGGATTTTCCCCGCGGCCTTTGCCCGCAAAGGCGTTCGCCGCGCCCGGCGCACATGGGAGTAATATGTTCGCGTTTGTTTTGGAAATAGGCACCGAGGAGTTGCCGGCGCGCTTTCTGGCCAATGCCGAGGCGGAGCTCGGCCAGAGATTCGGCGCCGCCATGGCCGAAAAAGGCATAGAATTTTCAGGGCTTTCGGTTTGCTCAACGCCGCGGCGGCTCGCCCTCTACATAGAGCGGGTGGCCGGACAGTCCACGATGCGCGAGGAGGTCATAACAGGCCCGCCGCTCAAAGCCGCCTATGACGTGGGCGGCAGGCCGACCCCGGCTGTCGAGGGCTTTGCGAGAAGCCAGGGCGTCGCGGTCGAGGCCCTCTTCAACCTTGATACTGAGAAGGGTGTGTATCTAGCGGTCCGCAAATCCCTTGGCGGCGAGCCGGCGCTCGGCATCCTGGCCGCGATCTGCCCGGCCGTGATCGCGGCGCTGCCGTTTCCAAAGCGCATGCACTGGGGGAGCGACCCCTTTACCTTCGCCAGGCCCATCCGCTGGATCCTGGCCATGCTCGGCGACCAGACCGTGCCGTTTTGCCTGGGAGTTCTGCAGTCGGGCGCGTCCACCTGCGGGCACCGCGTCCACGGTCCCGGCCCGTTCACGCTTGCCAACGCCTCCAGTTATTTCACCGTCTTACGCGAGCAGGGCAAGGTGTCCTGCTCGGCTGAGGAGCGCCTGAAAATCATCACCGAGCGGGGCGACCGTCTCGGCGAGGACAAGCAGGGGCGGATTCTCTGGAAAGAGTCGTTGCTTGAGGAGGTTTCCGGGCTTTGCGAGCATCCGGTGGCGCTTATGGGCGGGTTTGACCCGAGCTTTCTGGAAGTGCCGAGAGAGGTGCTTCTGACCAGTATGGAGAGCCACCAGAAAAGTTTCGGCGTTGAGAGCAAGGACGGCAGGCTGCTGCCTTATTTTCTGACCGTTCTGAACATCGCGCCCCAGGACGAGGGCGAGGTGCGCCGAGGCTGGGAGAGGGTGCTGCGGGCCAGGCTGGAAGACGCCCGCTTTTTCTGGAAAACGGACCTTGAGACTGGTTTCGACGCCTGGCTTGAGGCCCTGAACAGCGTCATTTACCTCGCGCCCCTGGGAAGCATGGGCGACAAATCCCGCCGCATCGAGTCGCTTTGCGCCTGGATCGCCGGAAATATAGCCGTGCCCGGGGGCGAAAAGCCCATCGCCGCCGCCGCCGCCGCGGACGCCGCCCTGGCCGGGCGTCTTTGCAAGGCGGACCTCGTTTCGGCCATGGTCAAGGAATTCGACACCCTGCAGGGCGTCATGGGCGGCATCTACGCCCTGCGCGCCGGCAAGAGCGCGGCGGCCGCGAGGGCGATCGCCGAGCAGTATCTGCCGGCCGGGCCGGACAGCCCCGTGCCCTCAAGCCTGTGCGGCGCCATTTTATCCATGGCCGACAAGGCCGATACCCTGGTCGGATGTTTTGGCCTGGGCATGATCCCGACGGGCGCGGCCGATCCCTACGCCCTGCGCCGGGCGGCTCTGGGCATCGCCAGAATCCTCGAGGAAAAGGGGCTGCGCCTTGACGTGTCCGCCCTGTTCAGCGCGGCCCTGGCCGCTTACGGGGACATCCGCTGGAAGAGCGAGCCGGACCAGTTCATGCACCGCTTAAACGATTTCTTCGCCTCAAGGCTAAAGAACTATTTCACGGGCAAGGGCGCGGAGACGCTGCTGGTCGAGGCCGTGCTTGGCGCCGATTCGGCCGATGTCAAGGGCGCGGCCGGACGCCTGGCCGCCCTGGCTGAGTTTGCCCGGGCCGACGATTTCGGCCAGGCCGTTCTGACCTTCAAGCGGGCCGCGAACATCATCCGCAAGCAGGGGCAGGAGGAAGGCCAGGCCCCGCTGGACGGCCTTTACGAGCGCGCCCTGTTCCAGGACGAGGCCGAGGCCGCCCTGGCCGACGAGATCGAGCGCGTGGCCCCGGTCTTCAACGAGCTTTGGGACAAGGAAGCCTATGGCGAGCTGTTCGGGCTGCTCAGGCGGCTGCGTCCTTTTGTCGACGCCTTTTTCGACCAGGTCATGGTCATGTGCAAGGAGGAGGATCTGCGCCGCAACAGACTGAACCTGCTCCAGGCCCTCGTCTCGCGCCTGGGCAGGCTGGCTGATTTCTCGGCCCTGCAGATGTGAGGAGCGGGGCGTTTCGCGGCGGATGCGGGGCGGCGGGCGCCGCGCCGGGATCGCCAGACCTCGGGCTGTCCGGGCGACGGGGGATCGCAGGGGCGAGATGTCCGTCCGGGGGCGGACGGGAGGCAGGCGGGCCTCATGGCGGGGCGCGCGTAAGGACCAGTTGAGTGCGAAGAGAGCCGGGCCTCAGGGCCAGCCGAACGCGAAAGGGACCGGAGGACCGGGCCTCAGGACCAGCCGATCACGAAAACGAGCATGATCGCGGCCAGAGCCAGGCGGTAGACGGCGAACGGCCTTAGCGATATACGTCTGACCAGGCTGATGAACAACTTGATGGCTATTAAAGCCGAGACGAACGACACGATTGTGCCGGTGGCGAAAAACGGCAGGTCCGCGCTGGTCAGGCTGGAATATTGGGTGAGCATCTCGTAGCCCGTGGCCGCGAACATGACCGGAACGGCCGCGATGAACGAATATTCGGCGGCGGTGTCGCGGTTGAAGCCGACGAGCATGCCCCCGAGGATGGTGGCCGCGGACCGGGAAAAACCGGGCCACATGGCCGCGCACTGGAAGAGCCCGACCATAAGGGCCATGCGCGGGGTGATCTGGTCAAGGCTGTTCACCTTGGACAGCTTCCCGGCGCCGTTTCTTCTTTCGACCAGAAGGATGAACACGGCCCCGACGGCCAGGGCCGCCGTCACCGTGACGTTGTTGAACAGGTTTCTTTTGATCATTCCGCCCGCCAGAAGGCCAAGCAGGCAGGCCGGCAGCGAGGTCAGAAACAGGAGCCAGATGCCGTAAAGGCCGGAAAATCCGCCTTTTTTCGGGGGAAAAAGCAGGCCCCAGAACTTTTTCCAGTAAAGGACCACCACAGCCAGGATGGCCCCGAGCTGGATGACGACCTCAAAGGCGCCAAGGTGTTTGCTGGCTACGTCCAGGAACGAGCCAACGATGATCAGGTGGCCGGTGGAGGAAACGGGCAGAAACTCCGTCAGGCCTTCCACAAGGCCCAGGATGACCGCTTTAAGTAATTCGTGCATTGTGTTTTCCTGTGAAGTTCGCTGCCGCGCCAAGGCGCTGATGTTCAGAGGCGGGCCGCCCTACCGCATAGCCCAACCGGATGGGCGACGCAAGCCATTTCTCGCGGTTTTTGGGCGCAACCGGGCCGCTGCCTGTAAACTGAAAAAGGATGTTGCTCATGCCGACGATTATGCCGCACTCAGAGTTGCTCAGGCGGGCCGTGGTCTGGATATCGGAAACCAGGGCCGAGAATCCGGGAAGATCAACGGCCGCCATCATTGATGAGGCCAGCATGCGTTTCAATCTCTCCCCGCTCGACTCTGACGCTCTCTCCCGGCTTTTCTCCGATGAGGGCAAGGCGGACGGTAAAACAGACGACGGCGAAACGGGCGGTGGCGAAAAAGACAAATAGCCCGTTCCGCGCTTTTCGAATGTGCTTGTTTCTGCTATCCAGGCCGCACGCCGTTTCGCGGCGCGGGCTTTAAATGCGATTTCGGACCGTATGAAATAAAAGGTATTTATTTGAGCGCTTTATCTTTGACGCGGCTTCAGCGGACCCTTTTGAAGGAAATGACCAAGACCTTCATTCTTTGCACGGTCAGTCTGCTTGGACTCATCATCATCAGCCGCGGCCTGCATATGCGGGAGCTGTTCCTCGGCCTTGAGTTGGGATTTGTCGACACTGTGCGGCTGTTCATGTATCTGGTGCCGCTGTTCATGCTGCTGGTCATTCCGGTTTCCTGCATGCTCGGAGTTTTTCTCACCTTTTTGCGCATGAGCACGGACCGCGAGCTCATCGCCCTGCGCGCCGGCGGGGTCAGCGTCTACCAGATGCTGTCCGGGCCGTTTTTCTTTTCCCTGGCCTGCATGGTTCTCGGGCTGTTTATCTCCATTCACGGCATATCCTGGGGCATGTCCTCGTTTCGCGGCGCCGTGCTTGAGCTTGCCAACACCAGGGCCAGGGTGGTGCTTCAGCCGGGGATTTTCAACCAGGACATCTTCGGCCTGACCCTTTACGCCAAAAAGGTCGACCCTGTGACCGGCGACATGCGGCAGGTTCTTTTCGAGGATCGTGCCTACGGCTCGCGCTCAAATCTTGGCGAAAGCGCGGACGGCGGCCGGGACGCCGAAAGCCGGGCCTTGGACGAAAACAGGAAAAATCGCCGTAAGGACCAGATCAGCATCACCATTCTCGCTCCGCGCGGCAAAATATACACGGACGAGAACAAGGCCGAACTTGTTTTCGTCATGAACAACGGGCGCATCTATCGTCTTGAGTCCGACCGCTATTCCATTTTGAATTTTGAGGAGTATGTGGTGCGCATCAGCCTTGAGGACATCTTCAAGGGCGTCAACCTGAGCGACATCAAGCCCAAGGAGATGACCTGGGAAGCCCTGCGCAGGATGGACGAGGAGCAAAACGCCCCCAACCCCCGCTTTCAAAGCAAGGTGGGCATGGAAATCCAGAAACGCATGGCCCTTCCCGTGGCCGCCCTTGTTCTCGGCATGTTTTCAATTCCCCTGGCCTGTGCCTTTGAGGGCGCGAAACGGCAGCTCGGTGTCGTCCTGTCGCTGGTCATGTTCCTGGTATATTACGCCTTTTTCTCAGTGGGCATGAACGTGTCCGAGTCCGGCATCATCCATCCGGTCATTGGCCTGTGGTTCGCCAACGCCGTCTTCGCCATTGCCGCTGTCGCCGGAATTTACCTGACCGCCAAGGAGCGTTTCCCTTCATTCCGCAATCTGGCCGCCCCTCTCACCCGGATTTTGAAGAAGCGGTCTGGAAAAGGAGGCGCGGCATGAGGTTGCTCACGCGGTATCTGGCCAGGCAGAACCTTTTTCTGCTCCTGGCCATTCTTGTCGGCGGCGCCGGCCTTTACCTGCTTACCGAAAGCTTTGAGAGCATGGACCGCTTCGTGGAGACTGACGCCGGAGCCGGCTACATCGCGCTTTATCTTGCCGCCAGGACCCCGCTGATCATTTCCCGCATCCTGCCGGCAGTGTTTCTCCTGGCCCTGGTGGCCCAGTTGAACATCCTGCAGCGGACCAGGGAGATGACCGCCCTGATGACCGGAGGCATCACGCCGATGGTACTGATTCGTTTTGTAATCATCTACGGCTGCATCTGGTGCGGCGTCCAGTTTTTCTTCTCGGAGTTCGTGGGCGTCCAGGGCGAGCGTTTGTCCGCCAAGATCTGGGCCGAGGAAATCAGGGATGAGTCCGGCAACAAGGCCATAGCCAGCAAGTGGTTCACCCAGAAGGATTTTTTGATATATCTTGGCAATATCAATCCGGATGATACAAGCGGCTCGGAGTTCAGGGCCTATCGCCTGAACGAAAACGGCCTGGAAATCGAGGAGATGATCAGCGCCGAGTCTTTCGTCGCCCGGGACGATCACTGGACCCTCAGCAACGTGACCCGCATCCACCCAAACGAGTTCAGGACCGAGCGGTTCGATACGCTGGATCTCTCCATAAAACAGAACCTTGAGGACTTCAGGCTCCTGAAGGGAGGCAAAAGCCTCATAGGCCTGCCCATCTGGGATCTTTACGCCCACATCCGGCAGTTGCGCAATTCCGGCTCCAACGTCGAGGCCATGGTCACCGCCATGCACGGGAAAATGGCCTACGCCGTCTCAATCATCGTCATGGGCCTTTTCGCTCTCATCATTTCCCAGATGACCGCCAGCATCTACAAGGCTGTTTTTATAGGCGTCATCCTGACCTTCGTCTTCTACGCCCTGAGCACCTTTCTCATGGCCATGGGCGAAAGGGGGCTGATAAATCCGGTCCTGGCCGCCTGGGGCGGGATAATCATCGCCTTTTTCTTCTGCGGCCTGTGGTTCGCCCAAAATGCCATTTTGCGGATGATGCGGTTGAGATGACAGGCAGGCAGGCGGGCTGCCTGCCTGCCTGTCATTCAGTCGTGTCTTTGTCGGATTGCCGTGTCATTGACGGGTTGTCCGTTTGGGCTTAACCTGACTCGGCCTGGCTTAATGGCCTCATTGCAGATGGCGGGCATAACGGATTTTGCGCATGCATTCAAACCATTACCAATGGCTGGAGGGACGTATGTTCAGACGAATATTGCTGTTTATCTTTTTTTTCGTTCTTTGCTCAGGCATAATTCATATCTCAGTTGGGCAGGCTGTGGCCAAAGACGCCGAAGTCAGCGAAGCGGTCAAGCTTGGAGTGCTGCCGGCTGACGACGCTTCGCTGTTTGCCGGAGTCTTTGATTTGAGCGCAGAGCAGACAAAGTCCATGTTCGAGTTGCCAGCTTTCAAGGCGCTTCAGGGGTTCACTATAAAAGAATATGCCACTGAGCCGGGCGTCCCGAACTCTCTGCTGATAATCCCCCGCAACGCCGCGACGGTTGTGAAGGTGTATGGCCTGACCTATGTGCAAAAGGGCGAAGCCCATGAACTGGTTCCGGACAAAGAGCCGGTTTACACGGAAGAACTCGGCGCCAGGGATCTTTTTGTCCTTCATCTCAACATGCCCGAGACCGTCCCTTATTTCAGGGTCTGCCTTGAGAGCGGCGGCAAAGATGCCTGCTTCACTCCAGGATACAGCGGCATGGACGGCTCCCTTCTCCTTGAACCGGGCTTTCTCGACTTGAGCGCCAGCGAATAGATACGACACCCGCAGAAGAGAGAACCGGAAAATAATCGCAGTTTCATGAAATACTGCGCGGATTGAAAAAGGCGAGTCGACCGTCTGTTTTTGCAGGCGCGAACAGTTCATCCATACGCTCAAAACCAGGCGCTCCATGCCGCGTGAGCCCCAAAGCAGGCAGTAATGCCGCAAGCACCTGGGAGAGCCCTATTTCTGGAAATATCGCTGGACAACGCAAAGCAATCTGACTAAACATGCCCTGTTCGCGCAATGCCAATGAGCAAAAATCCTCGCCCGGGTGGTGGAATTGGTAGACACAAGGGACTTAAAATCCCTCGGCGGAAACGCTGTACGGGTTCAAGTCCCGTCCTGGGCACCAAGAATAGCAACGAAATCGGCGGATTTTCCAAAACGGAAAATCCGCCGATTTAACTTTTTGGGCCAATTATGCTCCAGCAGATTACCAGCGTGGAGGTAAAAACGAACATGGGTGGGTAATCACCCCATTTTTGTAGCTCTACACATTACTTTTCCGCCGCAGCGTCCTTCCTGGTCACATCCCAGGTCATTACCTCCACGCGGCACGGCGTATTATTATGCAGGGCCGGCATAAGATCCGGATCGTATCCGGATACGGCGATGTGTACCGGATACAGCCCGTCGGACGCATCCTGCGCATTGCGGCCATCGCCGCCCCCTCTGCTTGCGTCGCCGCGGTCCTCGCTTACCGGAGGCAGGACGGCCTTGACCGTTCCTTCCAGGTCCGGGCCTGACCAGCCTTTTGGGCGAAGTTTGCAAGCCATTCCGGCCACGATGCGGCCAGCGCCGTCAGCGTTTGTAAAGCCGATGGCATAGAGGTCGGCTGGGGAGCTGGAGTTGATGGCCAGGCACGGCGCTCCTCGCTCAACATGCTGCTCGGGCTGGATTGACAAGTCTGACACTGTGCCGGCTATTGGGGCTCTTACGGCCGCGCTTTCGAGGTTTTTTTGAGCCTCAAGGGTTTTTGCCTTGGCAGCGTCGTATTCGGCCAGAGCGATGTCCAGAAGGCGGGGGTCCTGATGGTAGGCGGACTGCTGGGCCAGATTCTGCATGTTGCGTATGCCCTGTTCGGTCTGAGCCCTGATCAGGCTGGCGGTTTCAAAATTTTCCCTGGTTTTTTTCTCGGCGGCAGCGGCGGAGTCCAATCGCTGTGCGGCCTGGATCAGGTTGGCCTGAGCTTGGCCGTCTTGCGCGTCTTTCGCGGCCATACGGGCGCGCTCGGCATTGAGTCTGGCTTGGGCCAGTTCGGATGAGGCGGCAATGTGCGCCTGCCGGGCTTCGGCTTCGGTTTTGATTTGCTTGTCCAGGGCTTCCTTGAGGGTCAGGGGGGTATTGCCGGCCCCGGCTTCGATTCTGGCGTTCAGGTATTCCGGGGGAACCTTGGTGGTGGTGCGGGCCAGTTCGCTCTCGGCTTGGGCCAGTTCGGTTTTCAGCGTCTGGTCGTCAAGCTGGAAGAGCAGATGGCCGCGTTCCACCTTTTGGCCGT
Organism: Desulfovibrionaceae bacterium; assembly: GCA_031551565.1. Taxonomy (GTDB): domain Bacteria; phylum Desulfobacterota; class Desulfovibrionia; order Desulfovibrionales; family Desulfovibrionaceae; genus Frigididesulfovibrio. Next base: position 89,385 of record JAVBNM010000003.1, read on the forward strand.
CGGTGACGTGTACTTGGCTGACATACCCTGAAATCCTCGGGCTGATGATCGCCCTTAACCCCTCGATGCGGGCGTTGTCGAGAACGATGCGGTTTGAACCGCTCCATATCCACCAGCCGGCGGCAAACGCCAAAATGATGACGATAATGCTTATGGCCGGCAGCAGGCGGGAGAGCCTGGCTTTTCTTAGTTCCGAGGCCGTGGCCTTTGGCATTGGGATTTTCATGTTTGCTCCGGAATGGATTTTTGTGGCTGTCAGCGCCTTGCATGATGAGGCAAAAAATGCAAAAAGTACACCAGCCCTCGATTATTTAAACAGCAAATAACGGACAGAGCAGTCCCCGACCATAGCCGTGCAACCGCATCAACCGCCCCGACTGGCTAAAATCGCCATTTTAAGCCCTCCCTACGGCGCGCTCACTTACCATTTGCCCGGCTGGCTGGATGAAAGCCAGTGGCGTGAAGGGCAGCGCGTGGCCGTGCCAATGGGCAAGGGACTACGCGTTGGAGTCATCCTCGGCCTTGAGAACGAGGGAGTTGACGAAGAAAACTGCGGATGCAGTCATGGCCTTGACTCCGGCCCGGCTTGCCTTTGCCCGAATGCCACTCCCCAGGATTCATCCGCCCCGGATTCCCCCGCTGCTGATTCCACCCTTTCCTTGGCCAGAAAAAAATTTACGCTCAAACCGATCCTTTGGCCATTGGAAAGGGAGCCGCTCATCTCGTCCTCATACCTGGAGCTTGCCCGCCAGCTCGCCTTGCGCCACACCACAACGCCGGGACGCATCCTGGCTGGGGTTCTGCCTGCCGGGCTGCGCACGGCCAAGGTCAAAATAAGATTTTTCGGTTCCGGCCGGCCGGTCGACATTCAGGTCAAAGACCTGCAATCAAAAACGGACGAAGATTTGAAAGCCTGTGGCGGTCAATGGGAGCGCGGCGAGGCCCAAGTCATCGCCACCGGCTGGAGCGCTCCCGACCAGGAGATCTGCGTGCTGGCCCACGACCCGCCTTGGCCTGTCAGGCCCGTGGCAAAACAGCAGATTGCCCTGCTTGAGCACCTGTTCACGCACGGGGCCGTGACCAGGCGATCCGTTTTGGCTTCCCTTGGAAATGAATTCGCCGCCACGTTGCGAACGCTTGTGGATCGCGGCCTGGTATGCATCCGCCCGGCTGACGAGCCTTTCTCCTTCGGCCTTGAGCCCGACGACGAAAAGGAACTGGCCCTGTGCCTCGGACCGGACGGGGCCTCTAAAGCGCACGTCGTGCCAGTCTTGCCGGATACCGGATTTTTGCATCATCCCCAGGCCGGGCGGGACGGTGTCCGCACCCCCCAGCCTTCCCGTTCAACAGACGCTTCACCCTCAACGCTGCCCCCAGCCTCACTTTCCGCTTTATCGACAGTCCCGGAGCCGGAGTTCGCTTTCACCCCGGAGCAGCGCGAGGCATTCGACAAACTCAGCCGCAGCCTTTTTTCCGGAAAACCAGCCACAGAACTTCTTTTCGGCATTACCGGCAGCGGCAAGACCGCCATTTATCTGGAACTGGCCCGCAAAGCCCTTGACGGCGGAAAATCAGTTTTGCTGCTTGCCCCGGAAGTTGCCTTGGCCCTCAAACTATGGGCGGACGTCGAACGCTGCATCCCATCGGCCGTGCGCGTGCTTTTTCACGGCTATCAGTCGGCCGGCGCCCGCGAAACCGCTTTTCGCAACCTGGCCCGCTTCAAAGGGCCTGTGATCATCGTCGGTACACGCTCGGCCCTGTTTCTGCCCGGCCGCGACATCGGACTGATCATTCTGGATGAGGAGCACGACGCCTCCTTCAAGCAGGATGAGGGCCTCATATACCAGGCCAAGGAAGTCGCCTGGTACCGCGCCATGCAGGACAACGCCCTTCTTGTGCTCGGCTCGGCCACTCCGGACATCAAAAGTTTCTACGCCGCCGCCACCGGCCTTGTGCCAATGCACCGCCTGGCCAATCGTGTCGGCGGAGGCAGCCTGCCCAAGGTCGAACTCGTGATTATGCCAAAGTCAGCCGGCCCGCGCGGCCTTCTTGCCGAGGAAAGCCAGCGCGCGCTGCATGAGACTGTGGCGCGGGGAGAGCAGGCTGTCATTCTTCTCAATCGTCGAGGCTACGCCCCCATTCTCTGCTGCCTTGACTGCGGCAAAACCGCCAAATGCCCTCATTGCGACATTAGTCTCGCCTATCACAAGGGCCGCGAACGTCTCCTTTGCCACTATTGCGGTTGGTCCGCCCATTTCCCGTGCAAGTGTTCGGAGTGCCGTGGCTTCCATTTTCTGCCAATGGGCCAGGGAACTGAAAAACTCGAAGAAGACCTTCTGACCGCCTTCCCGGCCGGGACAGGAATTTTGCGCCTCGACCGGGACAGCACCCGCCGGCCAGGCCGCATGCAGGAAATACTCGCCGGCTTTGCCGCCAAAGACGCCTCCGTCCTTGTGGGCACTCAGATGCTTTCCAAGGGCCACCACTTTCCGGATGTCACCCTGGTTGTAGTAGCTGACGCCGACCTCGGACTTAATCTTCCGGACTATCGGGCAGCCGAGCGCACCTTTCAACTTCTCTTGCAGTCTTCGGGTCGCGCAGGGCGGGGCAAAATTCCAGGCCGCGTTCTTATTCAGACGCGCGATCCGTCCCATTACTGTTGGCAGTATGTAAAAACAGCCGACTACGAAGGCTTTTACGAAGAAGAACTGGCCCTGCGCAAGCGCCGTCGCTACCCCCCGTTCGTTCGTCTTGGCCTGATCCGCTTGAGTTATCCGGCCGATTACGATCAGGGCGCTGAAGTCATCCAGTCTCTGGCATTAAAGCTTCGCGCTGCCGGAAAAGAGCACGGCGTCGCTGTCCTTGGGCCGGCCCCGGCTCCGCTTGCCTTTCTGAAGGGCAAAAAGCGTTTCAACTGCCTGTTGAAAGCCGCTGACTGGTCCCAAATTCGCGCTCTCTACAACGCCGTGTTTTTGAAAGCCCGGCTGGGTAAAATAACACCCGCCCTTGACCTTGATCCGGTGAACATGATGTAGGGAAGAGAAATTGCGGCAGGCTGCCCGAAGGGCGGGGAGGCGATTGGAGGCGCTGTTTTTCTTTGAACTTTATTTGAGAAAGGACTATAAATATTGAAACTGTTGCCGATAATGAAGACAGGCATGCTGTCATGCGGCAGGCCGCTCTGGCTGGCTCGCTGAATGCCGCCTCGCGGATTTTCTTGGATATCGGCAACACCCAGTCCAGGCTGCGTTTTTTTGGGATTTCGGTTTTTGATTCCGCCAGCTTTTGTTATTTGCTGGATTTGTGAAAAAAACTGTGTTAGAGTCAGGCGTATTGCGTCGGACGGCAATGCCTGAAAAGGCAAAAGACTTGATTCAGGTTTGCTGTCTTTGAAAACAGCCTGACAACCTCTATGGGGACGTGTTAAAGGGGATACAAATGGAACATATGAAAAAGGATGATGAACTTCTTCAGCTTGTGACTTTCAGTATAGGCGAAGAGGAATTCGGGGTTGACATCCTCAAGGTTCAGGAAATTATCCGGACCATGGAGATTACCAAGGTGCCAAGGGCGCAGGAGTTTGTCGAAGGCGTCATCAACCTGCGCGGCAAAGTCATTCCGATTATCGATCTGAGGCGGCGTTTTGGTCTTCAAACAAAGGCGCACGACAAGCATACCCGCATTATTGTTATTGAAATAAGCAATATGATAGTGGGTTTTGTCGTTGACTCGGTTTCCGAGGTCCTGCGGATACCCGCCGGCACGGTCGAGCCGCCGCCGCCTGTTGTGGCCGGGCTTGAATCCGAATATATCAGCGGTGTAGGCAAGCTGCATGATCGCTTGCTGATTCTTCTCGACCTTGATAAACTTCTGTCACATGAAGATTTGAATAATATCGGCCAGTTGTAATTTTCCTGAGACTAAGTTATTTAACCGCCTCATGCTTTGCATGAGGCGGTTTTGCCTTTATTGCGCACCCAGTCCCTCGGCTGCCGCAAGGCTGTCCGTGACTTAGACCTTATCCACTTTGTCAGGTATGTGATTTGAATTTTTCCGAACTTGTGAATTTATTGGCGGACCGCAAGGCCGGGGCCGTTTCTCTGGACCGCTCCGGGCCCGGAACCGTGGCCAGGCTGGCCGCGGCTCTCATGGAGCGGGGCCGTGGCGTGGTCGTTGTGGCCAAAAATCAGGGCGAGCTGCACGACCTTCGCTCGCTTCTGGCGTTGTTTAACTCGCGCGAGGACGAAAAAGGCGGCGGCTCGGGCGAGGACGGCGCGTGCCCGTTCATCGTCATGCCTGAAAACCGTCCGGGCGTGGGCGGGAAGACCGGGGCGGCCGAGCAGATGGCCGCGCTGTTCGCCCTTGAGAACCGGCGCCGGGGGCAGGGCGTGCTGACGCTCCCCGGGGCTTTTCTGCTGCGCCAGCCTCCCCTGGATTTGTTCGCCGGCCACAGTCTGAGCTTGGTCAAGGGCATGGAGATGTCGCCGGAGCTCGTCCTTGAGCAGGCCGTGGACTGGGGCTACGCGCGCGCCGCCATGGTGAGCGTGCCCGGCGAGATCGCCATGCGCGGCGACATACTCGACGTGTTCTCGCCCGGTTTCGACAAGCCGGTGCGCCTGGAGTTTTTCGGAGATTTCCTGGAAGACCTGCGCCTTTTCGACCCCCTGTCCCAGAGGTCCACCGGGGAGCTGCGCGAGATGCACCTGCTTCCGGCCACGCCCGTGACGGTTGACGGGGCGCTGCGCAAGGAGGCCGAGGCCTGGTGGAAGCGGCTGGTCAAGGAGGGCAGGCTGACCTCCGCGCATCTTGCGGGATACAGGCACGCGCTCGACTCCGGCGGGAGCGGTCTTTTCGCCGGCACATACTACGAGCGGGCCTCAAACCTGGAGGACTGGCTGCCTGACGACCCGGTATATATACTGCCGGAGCGGGCCAGGCTGGAGGAGAGCCTTGACGAATGCCGGGCGGCGTTCGAGGCCTTCCTGGAGCGCGACGCCGAAACCAGGGGGCTCATCCAGCCCCATGATCTGGCCTTGCGCGGCGCGGACGAGGTGCTGGGACTCTTTGACGGCGTCTCGCGCGTTGTCAGGAACGATCTGGCGGTGGGCAACGTGCTGGCCCTTGGTGAATTCGGCGGACTGGCCGAACAGGCCGACCAGGGCGAAGCGGGCGGCGCCGGGGCTGAAAGCCCGGATCTTTCCGGTCCTTCGCGTTCCGGTTCCTCGCGCTCCCTTTTGCCCGTGGTCCTGCCGGAGCGCGGCTACGGCTCTTTCCAGGATCTTTTTCCGGACCCCAAATCCGGCGAGCGGCCCTGGCATCACCTGGTGTCTTTCATTAAATCCTGGCCGGCGCAGGTCGGGCGTCTGGTGTTGAGCTTCTCCAGCGAGCGCTCCCGCAAGAGGTTTTTGCAACTGGCCGGGCAGGACGGCATCCATCCGCGCACCGGCTTTTCAGAAGACAGCAAGGGGATTTTCGCCCTTGTCTCCGGTTTTAGGCGCGGGATTGAGCTTTCCTGGGAGAACACGCTGATTCTTGGCGAGGACGTCATCCAGCCCAGGGTGGAGCGGGCCGGGCGCGTTCCCAAGGGCGCGTTCCAGGGGCTTGACCGCTACGACGCCCTGCGCGAGGGCGATTACCTGGTACACCGCGATTACGGCGTGGCCCGGTTCGGCGGCCTTTTGAGCATGGATCTCGGCGGCGCGCGAAACGATTACCTGCTGCTCTATTACGCCGGGGAGGACAAGCTCTACCTTCCGGTCGACCGCCTTTCGCTCATCCAGCGCTTCAAGGGCGGGGAGGGCGTCGCGCCCGCTCCGGACAAGCTGGGCGGCACGGCCTGGATCGGCAGCAAGGAAAAGGCCAAAAAGGCCATTGAGCGGATCGCGGCCGATCTGGTCGAGATGTACGCCCTGCGCAAGGTGGTCAAGGGCTTCTCCTATCTGCCGGTAGGCGAGATGTACCGCGAGTTTGAGGCCTCTTTCGGCTTTGAGGAGACGCCCGACCAGGCCAGGGCGATCGAGGACGTGCTGGCCGACATGGAAAAGCCGGAGCCGATGGACCGCCTGGTCTGCGGCGACGTGGGATTCGGCAAGACCGAGGTGGCCCTTCGGGCCGCTTTCCGGGCCGCGGCCGAGGGCCGCCAGGTGGCCATGCTCTGCCCGACGACCATCCTGGCCGAGCAGCATTACCAGACTTTCCGCACCCGCCTGGCCGGTTTCGCGGTCAACGTGGGGATGCTGTCGCGCTTCGTTTCCAAGGCAAAGCAGAAGGAAACGCTGGAACTGACCGCGAAAGGGCAGATAGACATCCTGATCGGCACCCACCGCATTCTCTCCAAGGACGTGGTCACGCCCAACCTCGGCCTGCTCATCCTGGACGAGGAGCAGCGCTTCGGGGTCAGGCACAAGGAACGCCTCAAGGAAATGCGCAAGAACGTGGACGTGCTGACGCTGACAGCCACCCCGATCCCGCGCACCCTGCAGCTTTCCCTGTCCGGCATCCGGGAGCTTTCGGTCATCGAAACCCCGCCGCCGGAACGAAAACCGGTGGCCACAGCCCTGCTCGAGCGCGACGACGCCACTCTGAAATCGATCGTCGAGCGCGAGCTGGCCCGCAAAGGCCAGGTCTTCTGGGTCTACAACCGGGTCCAAGGCCTTGAGCGGGTCGTCGAATACGTCAAAAAGCTTGCGCCCGAGGCCAGGGTGGGCATGGCGCACGGCCAGATGAGCGAGCACGCCCTTGAGGAGTCGGTGCGCTCTTTCTGGCAGGGCGAGACGGACGTCCTTGTTTCAACCGCGATCATCGAATCCGGCCTTGATTTCCCGAGGGCCAACACCATGATCGTCGATCAGGCCCAGCTCTTCGGCCTGGGGCAGCTTTACCAGCTTCGGGGCAGGGTGGGGCGCTCGGACCGGCAGGCCTTCGCCATTTTTGTCACCCCGGACCCGGACCGCCTGCCGGACATCGCCCGCCAGCGCATGCGCATCATCCTTGAGCTTGACTATCTCGGGGCCGGGTTCCAGATCGCCATGGAAGACCTGCGCCTGCGCGGGGCCGGCAATATCCTCGGCGAGAGCCAGACCGGCCACATGAACCGCATCGGCCTTGATCTCTTCCTTGAAATGCTCGAGGAGGCCGTGGCCAAAGTCAAGGGCGGCGAGACAAGCCCGCACGTCGAGACGGAAATGACTATCGGCGTCCCGGCCTTTATTCCGGAAAGCTACATGCAGGACCGCCAGGAGCGCCTGCGCTATTACAAGCTGCTGTCCTCAAGCGCGGACGGGCAGGCCCAGGAAGAGGCCGAAGCCGAAATCCGCGACCGCTACGGTCCGTTCCCGGCGCAGCTTCGCAATTTCTCCGCCGTGCTGGCCTTCAAGCGCGTTCTGCCGGGTTACGGGGTACGCAAGGCGGACATCTTCGCCGACAAGGTCCGCCTGGCCTTCGCGGATAATTCGCCGATCGAGCCTGCCGCCCTGGTCGCCTATGTGGCCGCGCAAAAAACCGGGGGACGCGGCGTGCGTCTGACCCCGCCGGCAGTTCTTGAGCTGCCACTGTCTCTCCCCGGCGCTTCGCCTTGCGGTCCGCCGCCCGCCGCCGCCAGGCCCAAAGACGGCGAAAAGCGCAACGCTGACGCGGCCGTGTGCCTTAACTACGAAGAACCGCTTGAGGAGGCGCGCCTGGTCCTTGAGCGCCTTCTCGCCGACAGCCGTGTTTTGTCTGGACAATAACAGCGCCCTGGACGATACTTCCCACCAGGATTAAGAGCAGGCATCATAAATCTCGCATAACAGAACGAAATATGAAATTTTTTTCAAAATCATTTTCTCCGTCATCCAGTGCGGCGCTCTTTCTTTTAGCCTTGCTACTTATCGTCATGTGCGTGTCCGGCTGCGAAAATCCAATCCTCAGGCCGGGCGAAGTGGCGCGGGTCAACGGGCGGACCATAACTTTCGCCCAGCTTGACGCCGTTCACGCCAGCCTTTTTTCCGGAAGCTCCAACCTGGCGCACAAAGTTGACGAGGATCAGTTGCGCCGCCAGTATAACTCGGCCCTTTTCCAGTTGATAGCCCAGGAACTGGTCTGCCAGTATATGGACAAAAAGGGCGTCCGCGTCAGCGCCGAAGAACTTAAAGCCGCTGAAAATGTTGTAAGAAACGACTACCCGGCCGGAGAGTTTGAAGTCATGCTGGTCGAGGAAGCAATCAATATCGACAACTGGCGCGAACTGCTCTATCGGCGCATGATGGTCGAACTTTTCCACGCCCGGTTTCTCAGGCCGTCCATCACCATTTCTCCGGACGATGTGCAGGCGTACTACCGTGAACACTCCGGTGACTTTCTTGTCCCTGAACAATGGAATTTCATCCAGATATCCGGACCGGACAAGGAACTGGTAGAACAAGCCGCCGCGCAATATCTGGAATCCAAAGATCCGGCGCAGGTCGAACTTGGCGCATCCACCAGCATGCGCGACATCAGCATGGATCCGGAGCGCCTGCCCGAGGAAATCAGCGCCTCACTGCAAAAACTCAAGCCTTTGCAAGCCTCGCGCGTCCAGCGCCTGGACGCCGATTACTGCATCTTCATCTTGCTGAAAAAAACCCCGGCCTATATGCGCGAGGCCTCGGAAACATTCATTCTCGTCGAACAGGCCCTGGCCGAAGACAGACTGCACGAAGCCTATCTGGCCTGGCTTAAAGACGCCGTGTCGCGCGCCACGATACTGGTGGCCGACCCTCTTCTGCCCTTTGAGCCGGTGGGCCTTGACAAGTAGGGGACTGGCGGGCGGGTGTGGCCGGGAAGGCGAGCGAAATATGCGCGCCGCTCATTTCATGGCCATTTTTGGCCGTTGCATATTCAGAGGAAACGGTTTATTACTTCTCGAATTATAACACGCTACCTGTTTGATCCGGAAATCTCATCGACAGCGCCCTTCCGAACGGCGTCCAGGATAGTCCCCGGCGCCTTCGCAAAACAGTGCGAACCTCATAAAGCGTCCTTGCCAAAGGGCAATGGGGGCGGTGGTCTGGCGAAAGGGAACGCAGAGCCTGCGCCCATAGCTATCATGGCCGCCAAGCTGGTTCCCTTCCGTCAGGACGCCTGTCGGCCGGCCTGGTACTTATAAAATTGGAGTTTTTGCTGGTTATGTTCAGGAAAATATTCATTGCCTCGTTGCTTTTGCTTTTGTTCGCCCTGCCGGCGAAGGCGGCTGAGATGACCATCAACAAGATTGCCGCTGTGGTCAACGGCGAGATCATCACTTTGCATGATTTGCGTATGCGCACGGCCATGGAGCTGTCCAGGCGCGGACTGCCGCTTGACGATCCCAGAGCCGGCGAGCTTATGCGCCAGGTGCTGGACGCCATGATCAGCGACATTCTTTTGCGCCACGAGGCGGAGCGCTTCAAGGTGACCGTGAGCGATGCCGATGTTGAGAATGAAATAGAGAAGATGGTCGAGCGCAGCAAGGTCACGCGCCAGGCCTTCGAGCTTCAGGTGAAGAAACAGGGCAGCGACATGGAGCTTTTGCGCGAGAATATCCATAACGGGCTGTTGCGCCAGAAGATGATCAACTTCATGATCGCGCGCAAGGTTGTCGTCACCGACGATGAGGTCAAAAAATACTACGACGATAATCCCGGTGAATTTTCCGGGCAGAAGACGGTTGATATATCCTTGATTGTCTTTGCGCAAAATGTGAAGGCCGAGGGTATCTACAAAAAGATAAAGTCCGGCGAACTGTCCTTTGAAGCGGCGGTCAAGAGTTATTCGATTGACAAGTCCTCCGAGATTGATGGCAGGATAAGCAGCATTCCGTGGGATGCCCTTACGCCGGACATGCGCACGGCCATTGACGCCCTGTCGCCGGGAGACGTTTCAAATCTCTTGCGTATGGGCGACAACAGCATCCTGGTGCGCCTGAATGCCGTTGACGAAGGCAGGCCTGTTACTTTTGAAGAGGCCCGCCCCGGGATAGAGCAGAAATTGCGCGAACCAAAAATGCAGGAAAGATTTGTGGAATACAGCAATCAACTGCGCTCAAAGGCAGTGGTTGACGTCCGCATTTGACGTCCTTTTGGAGGACTTCATGACTTTTCAGGAGCTTGGAAACAGCCTTCGGGTCCGGCGGGAGGATCTGAAATTGAGCTTGGGCGATGTCGCGGCCAAGCTCAAGCTGGGCGGGCGGGTATTGCGCGGCATTGAGGACGGCGATTTGTCCGCGCTGCCGCACACTGTATACACCAAGTCTTTCATCAGGGCCTATGCCAGGATGCTGGGACTTGACGTTACGGAAATATCAAGAGAACTCGACACGATCTTCCCACCTGAAACACACGAGGAAGCCAAGCCCGAGGTTGCCTCCTCGCTTCCGCATTTCGGAAAGAGACGCGTGCCCCTCAAGGGAATTATCGCCCTGGCGGCCATCGTTGCCGTCCTGGCGGTCATTGGCGCCGCGACCTGGTTTGTGGTCACGCGTTACGGCGACGATATCGCTGATATTGTGCGTAAGCCGTTCTCCGCCAAAACCGGGGATGACACCACCGCCGAACCGCTTTATCCAAACAAATTGGCTGCGGAAAACGGAGAAGTGCCGACCTCTCCCGCAATGCCTTTAGCGGACCGCTCCGTCGAAGATTTTTCCGGCACGGGCCTGGCTCAAAATAATGATTTGGCGGCCAGCAGGGCCGGAGCCGGGGAGTCCGGGCATTTATCGGCAGACTCTTTAACCACCGCCCCTGCACCGAACAGCCGGGATCCTGCCAGGGAAAGCTCCCCCGCTGCGGCCTCATCGGCCCCCAACCAGGCCGCTTCTGAAAATCAGTCAGCGGCTGATTCGTCCCGGCAGGACACTGCCGCCGCCAGCGACAAGGTAGTCCTCCTTTCGGCCAGCGGAGAATGCTGGGTTGAGGCCAAGGCAGATGGCGCCGTTCAGGGAAAACGTTTCACCATCTATCCGGGCGAAAGCCAGTCTCTGTCCTTTGACCGCTCAATCGAACTCGTTCTCGGAAACGCAGGCGGCGTGACGATCACCCACGGCGGCACGACCCTTTCCCCGGCAGGCAAAGACGGTGAGCGCAAAGTGCTGAGGTTCTCCGCGGAGAGGTAATGGATTTCACTGAAAACGTGCTGGTGCTTTCCGTGGCAGGATTTCGGGAAGCGGACCTCTGGGTTAGGCTGCTGTCGCCTACCAGAGGTATTTTAACGGCCTTCGCCTTTGGAGGAAGCCGCAGCCGGCGGCGTTTTCCCGGCTGCCTGGATGCTTTCAACCAGGTTTTGTTCCGCATAACTTCCGCCCGCGGCCGCGACTTCTTCAACCTGCGGGAAGGCACACTCATCAAAGGCACCAACCTGCTCAGGCGGGACCGCAAACGCCTGGGCATGGCCAGAAACTGCGCCGCCTTCCTCCTTGCCTTTGGCGTGGAAAAAGAAGGCGCAGCCAAAGCCCACCATTTATTTGTCAACCTGCTTGCCCTGCTCGAAAACGAATCCGAGATCACCCCCTTGCTGCCCATCATATTCCGGGCCCGCCTGGCCTTCGATCAGGGGTACAGCCTCGATTTTACCTCCTGCTCCGCATGCTCCCGCCCCTTTGTCCCCAACGCGGCCTTCCTGCTCGCCGATCAGGGGCAGTTGATTTGTCAGCATTGCACTCACGCCCGCACCCTGGGCAAATACCCCCTCAGCCCCCAAGCCCTTTGCTTTCTCAACGCCATAAAAACTCAGTGCCCCACCCAGTGGCGCTTTTTGCCCATCTGTCCGGAATCTGCCCGCCAATCCACCCGGGCCATCGACGCCTTCATCCGCTACCACATCGGCCTGACCTGGGAAAACAACCGCTTCAAAAGGGTGTAAAATGACGCCAGACGAGATGGGGATGGGAACCATCGGGGCAATCGCCCTGTTGGACCCCATCCCCCCAGCCTTTTGGCGCATTTTTTATGGGAGAGTGGAGAGGGGCTTGGCAGGTTAACTCCATTGCCCCACGAAATCATGCGCGGATAGCGCTCTGAGCGGCTTGTCCGGGCAGCCGGGCTTTGCATGTGCGCCTGGCGGCGAGGCGGCAGAAATCGTCTAAAATTTTGGCTTCAGGTTGGAGACGATATCCTCACTCATGTCCAACTGAATGATGCTCAGATCCGGCAGCACTTCGAGCTGATAGGAGTTGACCTGGTCGGTCGGCTTTGGCTGCCATGACTGGCTGTAGGTAAAGCGCAACTCAAGCTTGCCTGGCTTCACTCCGGCAAAGTTAAAAACAGCTACGCCCGGCGCTCCGGGTATGCTTTCACGTTGCTCGTAGTCTTCAGATTGCAGCGTTATCTCCCCTTCGCCTTTGGCGGACCACTGCCAATTGTAGCCGGTGGAGGCGTTGGCCCGCAGCCTGAACGTCATTGTTTTTTGGGCGTCTGCTTCAGGTTCAGGTTGGGCAGAGGCGGCGCAGGCCAGGGATGCAAGGAGCAAAAACGCCAAAGTAACGGAATTGAGTTTGAAGAAACGCATAAGTATCTCCATTTCCAGTGTATAAGTTATGAGTCCGGGCAGGAAAGCCTGGACGCCGCAATTCGCGGGTATAATTGGCGCAGCATGGCCTGGCCAAACTTACCTGCCCGCAACTATTTGGGATATGGTACTTGGAGCATGCGGCAGTGTCAACAATGGCTGGAAAACATTAAGGATGGGTAAAGGAGAGGCTGGCGAAGGGAACCAGCAGAGCGACGGCCTTGATGGTTCCCTTCGCCCGGTCTGTCATTGGCTCATGAACTCGGTTTCGTTGCCGATGTTTTTCAGCCTGTCGGCGATGTTGTCTTTTACCCAGTGGGAGTCGAGCCATTCGAGCGGCGTTACTTCAAGTCCGCCTACAAGGATGCCGAAGTGTAGGTGGTCGCCGACGGCCATGCCGGTTGTGCCGGTTCGGCCCAGTATGTCGCCTCTGGCCACATTTTGGCCGGTGTCCACGTTGATTTCGCTCATGTGGGAATAAAGGCTTTGCAGGCCGAGGCCGTGGTCGATGACGACCAGGTTTCCGTAAATTCCCAGGTATCCGGTAAAGATGACTGTGCCCGAGTTGGCGGCCGGTATTTCGGCGTTTCTGACCGAGGCGTAGTCAAAGCCGAGGTGGGTTTGCTCGTCCACATTTTTGCCTTCCCAGGTGTAGGTGCGGTGGTCGGCGAAACCGGCCCGGTTGGCTGCCTTGGGCAGGGGTTGGAAGGCGTCCTTCCAAAGAACTTTGCCGCTTGAGGTCTTGCCGATTTCGAGGAGTGTTTCGGCGTTTTGTTTACGCATGGGGCCGTTGATTTTCAAAAATCTTTCAAGGTCGGAATCGGCATCGGGCACGAGTTCGGCGAATTCGGCCTCTTTGATGGCCAGGAAGTTTTCAACGGCGATGGATTCCTTTTTGAAATCGCGCTTTATTCTGAAAACCGGAACCTCCGATTCCTTGGCGTTGCCGGAAAGGTCCACGGCCATGACCTTTGGGTTGAAGTCGCTGGTGGCCATGTAATAGGGAAAGGCGAAAAAGCAGACGTAGTCGCCGTTTTCCTGCTGATAACCTTTGAAGAACAAGTTGTTGACCTTGACGCCGGTCTTGCTGACTTCTTTGTTGACCGAATATTGGATAACCCCGGCGCCGCCCTGTCTGACATAGGGGGGCGAGGTTTTGATGGAAATGCGCGGCGGGGTTGAGTCCATGCGCATGGAATAGACCTGGGTGACGCTGTTGCCCCGGCCGAATCCGGCCCAGGAGGAGTCGGTTACCTTGACCTCAAGTTCAAAAAACGTGTCGCGCAGCCCTGTTTCCTGAAGGTTGAAGGTGACTTCCTGTTTTTTTTCAACGCCTTTGTATTCTTCTTTCAGGATTGGAATGATGCGGTTGTTGCGCCTGACCTGCACCTGAATGCTTTTGATGCCGGAACCTTCGTCCGTGGCGGTCAGGGTCAGGGGCAGGGTGGGGGAAACCCTTTCGACTTCCGGGCTGAGGGCTATTTCCGGGGATGAAAAGTCGCGGAAAAGCATGTATCCGCCCACGGCCAGGACGGCTATGACGATTATCAGCAGGGTAAATGCGGGAAATTTGGAACGTTTGGCCATCTTTGCATCCTTAAAAAGGTGTTTCTCCGGGTATGTTAGTTGTCTTCTTGTTCAAGGTATCGCAGACAGAGTTTGACAAAGTCAGACTCGGTCAGGATGCCGGCCAGCCATCCGTCCGCAAGCACGGGCAGACAGCCGAACTTGTGGGCAAGAAGCAGGTGCGCGGCTTTGGCAAGGGGGAAGTCCTCGCTCACGGTGAACACGTCCGTCGACATGCATTCAGCGATGGGGATGCCGGATTCGATTTCGTCGCGCTCGCCGCTTTTGATGTCCGCGAAGTGTGACACTGAGGATTTGAGAACGTCACGCTGGGTCAGAAGACCGAGGAACTTGCCTTGCGATGAGACTATCGGAATATGCCGGATCCGGTCTTTTTCCATGACTTCGCGGGCCATTTTTAATGAGTCCATGGGGTTTAGGATGATGAGGTCCGTACTCATTATGTCCTTGACGTATTTCATATTTACCCGGCCTTTTTAAATTTTGACGGCTGCGGTCTGGTGGCGGTTCACTTTGGCGGCCGCGTTTTGCTGGCACGAAGACACGGTTCGGCGCATTTTACGAGGAAATTGAGCTTCTGCGGCTGTTTTTCCAAGGAAAAAGGCCTTCCGCGATTTTGAGCGAAATTATGTCTTTTTATTTAGCTGACTTTTATGGTATGTCACATTTTTTCAAGCAGGGCAACCTGCCGGGGGCTTTTTCGGCGCCTGGCCAGGATTTTCAATGGGCGCCGGGATGGCGCCCAGGCCGGGTTCAGGTTTTCAGGCGCCCTGAAAAGTTTATTCCCCTACCCCGAATGGAGTTTCCATGTCTAGATCTTTTTGGCGGCTGACCGTGAGAAGCGAGTTCTCAGCCGGCCACGCGCTGCGCAACTACAATGGTAAATGCGAGTCAATGCACGGTCACAATTTTGCGGTCGAGGCTGTCGTGCAAGGGGAGAAGCTGACTGCTGATACGGAATATCTCGTAGACTTCTCGGTGCTAAAACGCCTGCTCAATTGCGTCCTTGACGAACTGGACCACAAGGATTTGAACGCCACGCCGCCTTTTGACAGCATCAACCCTACTTCAGAAAATCTGGCCAGGTTCATCTATCAGCGCCTTTTGTCCGAGTTGTCCGGATATGGGGTATCTCTGCACTGTGTGAGCGTGAGCGAAAAGGCGGCCCAGGCAGCCACATATTATGAGCTTGAAGACGACATGAGTTAGGTTGAGCCCAAGGGCGTTGCGTGCGTCCGCCTTTTTGGAAAATGAAGCAGCGGCTGTGGTGAGCTGTGTTCTTAAAAAGCCCTGGCAGCGCAGATGCGAAAGCATATCTTTGGGTTTACATTTTAAATACGCTGATATAGCATTTTGAATAGGGTCTAGGGTTAAAGTTGGCCTTGGTCGAGCCAGGTATTTTTATTTTTCCTGAAATAATAAGGAGATATTGCTTTATGCTGTCCTGCAAAAGAGTCTTCAAAACCGCGTCTGTGTTTCTCCTTGCTTTGATGTGTGTGGCTGTGTTCAGTTCGACGGCCCATGCGGAAATCAAGGTAACTGTAAAAAACAACAGATCCCACACCCTGAGCTTGGCCTTCCGCTGGGCCGGGTTCGACATGCCGGACGATATTGTGTCGGGCTGGTATAATGTTCCCGCTGGGCAGACCAAGACCTTCAAATTCGACGTGGCATATCAAATGACAGCTCAGGATTTCGGATATTACGCGCAGGGCGGAGGCAGTGTCTGGGGGGGAGGAAAGCTGAGCGGCTGGATCAATCCCAAGAGCAAGTTCAGGGGCAACCCCCATGAAATGCCCTCCGGGATGAAGGAGGTTGGCTACAGGCATCTGAAGCTGAAGCGTGGCCCAGGGGAGGATTCCGCATACGGCTCGGCCACCCTAACATTTAACCCCTGATTTCCAAACAAGGCGGGGCTGTCCTGGTGTGGCGGCCCCGCCTTTGTCTTCGCTTTCACCGTGTTCCCTTCTCTCGTCTTTGCTTCCCGGCCTGATGTTTTCCTGTCCCGGCACAACAAAGAACGCTTTTCAGCGTGGAAAAAATCGGCTACGGTGAACGCCGATCATGCAACAGGCCTCTCCGGGCGTTCCGCTTGGCAGTTGCTTCCTCTATTCCATCAATTCCATTCGGCCTTTGGCAAAGGGCTGAGCCAAAACCGGCGGTTTGCCGCAAAAGGCGATACAGGGCGAAAAATGCGGGCTATCGAGCATCTTGAACAGCTTTTGAGGACAATCGTATCAGACATGGGCTACGCCTTTCCGGCAAAGACCACCATCGAGCCGCCCAAGGACAAGCAGTTCGGCGATCTGGCGGTCAACGTGGCCCTGGTCCTGGCCAAGGAGGCCAAAAAACCTCCCAGGGCCCTGGCCGAAGAACTGGCCGCCGCCTTGAACGCCGCTTCCGAGCATATTGCCACGGTGGAGATAGCCGGTCCCGGATTCATCAACGTCACCTTTTCCCCCGGATTCTGGCAGGAAACAGTCTCCCTGGTCGATAGCCTGGGCGCGGCGTACGGCTCGTCCGCCAAAGGCGGCGGCAAAAAAGTCAATGTCGAGTACGTTTCGGCCAACCCGACCGGCCCGCTGCATATCGGCCACGGACGCGGCGCGGCCATCGGCGACAGCCTGGTCCGGATTTTGAAATTCGCCGGTTACGACACCACGGCCGAATACTACATCAACGACGCCGGCAAGCAGATGCACACCCTGGGCCGCTCCATATGGCTGCGGGCCCTGCGGCTTGACGGCAAGTGTGCCGGACAGTTCCCCGAAGACTGCTACCAGGGGGAATACATTACCGACATCGCCCGGGAAATGCTCGCGGCCGACCCCGGCCTGACCGGCCTGCCCGAGGATGAAGGCATGGACGCCTGTTACCGGCACGGGATGCAGGTCATCTTCGACGAGATCAAGCAGGATCTAAGAGACTTTCACGTCCGCCACGATGTCTGGTTCTCCGAACTCAGCCTCGTCAACAGCGGGCGGGTGGAGAAGACCCTGCAAAGGCTCGAGGAATCCGGCATCGCCTACGAGGACGACGGGGCGCTCTGGTTCCGCACCACGGATTACGGGGACGACAAAGACCGGGTGCTGCGCAAGTCCGACGGCAGCCTGACCTATTTCGCCTCCGACATCGCCTATCACGCCGACAAATACGAGCGCGGATACGGCTGGTGCATCGACATATGGGGAGCGGACCATCACGGCTACATCCCCAGAATGCGCGCGGCCGTGAATTCCATCGGCCGGCCCGATCCGGACTTTGACGTCATTCTCGTGCAGCTCGTCAACCTGCTCAGGGACGGCGAGCAAATCGCCATGTCCACCAGGGCCGGCCAGTACGAGACTCTGGCGGACGTCATCAAGGAGGTCGGCGCTGACGCGGCCAGATTTATGTTCCTGTCGCGCAAAAGCGACAGCAAGCTCGATTTCGACCTGGAACTGGCCAAGCAGCGCACCCTGGACAACCCGGTCTATTACGTTCAGTACGCGCACGCCAGAGTCAAGGCGGTCCTGCGCCGGGCCGGGGAAAGAGGCGTGGTGGTTGACGGGGCCGGAGATCTCTCGCTCCTGCAGCAGGAGGAAGAGCTGGATCTTTTGCGCATGCTGGACCGCTTTCCGCTCGTGGTCGAGGACGCGGCCGGAAATCTGGCCACGCACTTCATCAGCTATTACCTGATGGACCTGGCCGGGCTCCTGCACCGCTACTACAGCGTGCATACCATCCTCGGATCAGAGGCCGACAGCCTCACCTCGGCCAGGTTGCGCCTGATCCGCGCCGTGGGGCAGACCATCGCCAACGGCCTGGAGCTATTAGGCGTATCCGCTCCTGAGAGCATGTAAAGTCCGAGTAAATAGTCCGGCATGCCAGTCGGTTAAGGTTTTTTAATTGACGCATGCTGCTTTGGCGTTTTGTTCGCTGGAATTTAAGGGCAGTCATGGCAAAACAGGCCAGACCGGGCAACCTCTCGGGGCGTCAACTGGCTTATGCGGCAGTGAATTAAGGTGATTTCCCCTCCGCCTTGGCCGTACCTCACGGGGGAGCGCTTATTATCACCGGGGCGAGGCGTTTGTTTGTGCAGTTAACGCTAAAGTGCTGACTTGGACGGCAATTTTATGAGTAATGGACAGCAGAAACAACAGGGGCAGGGCGGTGGCGGTCAAGGTGGCGGCCAGGGTGGCGGCCAGGGCGGCGGCGGTCAGGGCGGCGCTAAAGGCGCTCCCGGCGGCGCACCCAGGAAAGACAAGCGTACAGTCACTCTCCGCATGGGTGTGCCGGCGTTTTTCTTTAGCATGCTGGTGCTGTTGTCCGGGTTTGTCTGGGTGTTTATTCTTGGCGTGATTATCGGGCGCGGACAGAACCCGACCGCCAAGATCGCCGAACTCGACAGAATAATGCCTCGCTCGGGGATTGCGGAAAGAGACTCCGGTTCAGGGACGCGGCAGAAGATAGAGGTGCGCGAGTACGGCTCTTCGGCGTCCGGCCAGAGAAAAGGCGCTGACGATAACCGCGGCGGGGATGGCATGGGCGTCAGCCGTGGCGCTGTGGGTTCCTTGCGCGACGGGGCCATGATCGGGGCCGAGCAAACAGGCCAGGTGCTGCTTGAAGGCAGCGGAGCGACTGCGAAGGGCAAGTCCAGGCCGGAGGACAAGCCGTTGGCCCAGGCGCGACCCACTAAGGATACGTCCGTAAGAACGGACTCTCCCAAGGCGCCGTCCCAACATCAGCCCCGGCCGGCTGCAAGACCGCAGGCGCAGACGCCTTCTGCCGCTCCCTCATCCGCAGCCGTGCAGGCCAGCCGCCAGTCTGACGGTGTCCATAACTATGTCTATCAGGTCGCGGCCTTCAAGGCTGAAGACCAGGCGGCGGCCTTGTCCGCCAGGTTGAAGGGAGACGGCATCAAGGCTTCAGTGGAAAAAACTTCGGCAAAAGGCACGAACTGGTTCAAGGTTCTGGTGTCTTTCAAGGGAACCCCTGAGGATACGCGCGTTTTGCGGGCAAACCTTGAACGGCACGGCCTTCCTTCGGTAATAATGAGAAGCAAGACCCCGGCGGATTGATCTTGCAAGCGCGCCAGCCGGGAGAAGCATCATTGGCTGGGGTTTTGTTTATCTTTCCTCTTTCTTCTCGGGGCGCACCACATAAAAGGTTGCTCCGGCCGTGGCCAACAGCCTGTCCTGCCCGTCAATCACGCTCGCCTCGGCAAAGCAAAGCGCCCTTCCGTTTTTGAGCACCTTCGCCCGTGCTGTAAGTTCTTCCGCGTCGTCCGGCGAGGAACTTCGCAGATAACGTATGTTCATCTCCGCCGTAACCGCGAAATGCCCTTCGGGCAGCAATGACAGCACGGCATGGGCCATGGCCTCGTCGGCCAAAGTGGCGAGGATCCCTCCGGCGACCATCTTTCCTCCCTGGCTCAGATTGCCTGTCACGGGCATAGATATGCCGGATTCGCCGTCTCTGGCGAAATTCAGTCTGGCGCCGATAAAATTGAACAATAGGTTAACGGTTTGGTCTCTTTTGGCGACTTGTTCAAGATATTTTCCAGGCATGATCAACCCTCTTTTTAACAACAGCAGTATAGTGTCATTAATATGGCATCAGCAGCTAAATAATTTCAAGTTCCAAATAAAAATGGATAGGAAGGAAGAGGGTGGCTGTCAATCGCCGGCAAAGAGGTCGTCGTCGGTGGCGGTTCTTTCCCAGATGATTTTGCCTTGGCCCTTTTTGTATTTTCGCAGGAGCACGTAGATGGCTCCGGGGCCTCCGTCGCTTGGTTTGGCGGTGCAAAAGGCCAGAACGACGCGCTTGAACGGATCTTTTGTCAGCCAGTTGCGGATTTGCATTCGCAGAATGCCGATGCCGTCCGGGGAGTTTTTTCCTCTGCCGGTGACGATGAGAAGCGTCCGCAGATTGCGCTGGTAAGCGCTTTTAATGAACCAGAAAAGGGCATTGAAGGCCTGGTCGGCGTTTTGGCCGTGCAGGTCGAGGTGGGCCTCGGGGCTGTACTCTCCGGCACGGAGCTTGTTTATGACCATGGGGTCGACGCCGACCACAAAACCTTCAAGGTATTCATCGGTGTGATGCAGGGCGAATTCAAGCTTTCCGGCCATGAAGTCGCGCAGGGCCTGGGCGGGATCTTTGTCCGGCGTCTTTTTGCCCGGTACGGCGTCAGGGGAAAGCTCCCTGCCTTTGGCTGATATCGGGGCCACATCATGCATGGCTTTTTCAAAGAGGGCCAGTTCGGGATTTTTTGCCTCTGATTCGGGCTGTGGCTTGTCGTCAGCAGCGAGCATGTAGGCGCTGAACGCGGCTTCGTCTGCCAGCACCATTGAGACCGGGGTTCGAGGGTTGGCTTGACGCTGAGGTTTGACCTGGGATTGCGGGGTCAGCCCTGGTGGAACCGCCGGTGATTTCCCGCGCTGCGTACTGTCGTGCGAGGCTGATTTCGCAGCGCTGAAGGTGTGCGCGGGGCGGTGGCGGACATCCCTCATGATTTCATGGGGCAGTGGATCATCGGCACGGGGCGGGGACGGATCGGAAAGCTGCGCTCCGGGCGCGGGGAACGCGGAAATTGATTTGTTTTGGCGCTTGTCGGAACGTTTGCTGCGCTTTTTCGTTGAGGGCAAGAGCCCGGCGAGAAGGGCAAAGCCAGATGAAGCGTCATCGGCCAGCGTTGAGCCGCGGTTTCCCGCTTTGGCCGTTCCGCGTCCCAGTTTCTTTACCCTGCTAACGGCGTCAAGAAACAGATTCTGGTCGGCATCATCCTCCTCGATTTGCGAGCTTGCTTCAGCCTGTTTGGCGGGCTTGTGGAGCTTTGCTCCGAAAGCGCCGGAGTGATCGGGGGCCACAGGAGAGCAAGGAAGGCCCGGTGACTTTGGGGCGCCTGCGTCTTTTTCCTTTTTCTTGCCAGGAAAGAGTTTGTCCGCGAGGGCCTTGAAGGGGGTGTTAATGTCGTCAGTCATTTACATATCCGCCTGATTCCGAGCCGCGCTGCCCAGTCCCTTGCCGGCAGCGCGGCTCATGAACCGGGCAGCGCTGGTCAGCAGCTTAAAGGACAGCCTTTCTGGCCTCGCAAAGCCAGTCATACCACGCCTCCAGGCCGGTACCTTTTGTGCAGGAGATTTCAAACACCCGCAAATCATCATTGAGCCTCCGGGCATGGCCGATGGCCCGCTCCACGGAAAAATCGACATACGGAAGCAAATCTATCTTGTTCAGAAGCATCGCGGCAGACTGGCTGAACAGCAGGGGGTATTTTTCCGGCTTGTCGTCACCCTCTGTGACGCTCAAAATGGCCACCTGATGGTTTTCGCCGCAGTCAAACTCGACAGGGCAGACCAGGTTGCCGACGTTTTCGATGACAAGGATATCCAGGTTTTCCAGGTCAAAGTTCGGCAGAACATCCTCGATCATTTTGGCGTTCAGGTGACATCCGCCATGCGTGTTGATCTGCACGGCCTTGGCGCCCGTGGCCTCGATACGGCGAGCGTCGTTGTCGGTCTGCAAGTCGCCCTCAATAACCGCGATGTTGAACTTGTTCCTGAGGCTGACCAGGGTTTTTTCTAAAAGGGTAGTCTTTCCCGCTCCCGGCGAACTGATCATGTTGATCACCAGGATTTTGTGCTTTCCAAACAACTTACGGAGTTCAGCAGCCTTCTCGTTATTGATCTCAAGAATATTACGTTCAACAGGGATTTCCACGGCTACTCAACCTCCAAGTTTTCAATAAACAGCGATTTACCACTTACAACAGAATGCCCTTGCTCGTTGCCGCATTTTGGGCAGGCCTCAAAACGGCCGCGCGTGTTTTTGGGCGTGAACTCAAGCCCGCATTTTTTGCACAACAAGACAGCCGGCTCCATACGCATCACAAGTTTTGCGTCTTCGTACTCTGTTCCGGCATTGGTGACCTCAAAAGCCATATCCATAGCTTCCGGTATGACATGCGACAAGGCTCCGTAGCAAATATGCACGGCAACCAGGCGCCTGGCCCCGTGTTTGGCCATTTCCTCTCTGACAATGCTCATCAGGCTTTCTGCTATAGACAACTCATGCATTGTTCGTTCGTAAACTAATTCATGGATGAGGTCCAGAGCTTGAAAGCGAGGCTAGCCCTGAGTTGATAAGCCTGGCAAGGGATGGCGCCAGCGCCAAAGCGGCGTTTCCGGGGGTATTGCGGTAAAGGAGCAAAAAGAAAAATTTAATAATTTATTCTGCAAAAGGGGTTCAGCATTCAAATTATTTATGATAGTTTGTAAACAAAGCCTGGAGATGAGATTGCTCTTATTCAGGACTGTTATTGGCAGGCCTTATCCCCTTCACGAACAGCGCCCTTGGGCTATGGCAGGTACTGAGGACGCACTATCAGGAGGATTTCTCATGGAGAAGGATTTTTCAATCGTCGTTGATGGTTACAAGTGTATAGGCTGTGGTAGATGCGTGGAGAACTGCCCGAAAGAAGTTTTCGGATGGTTCGGTCCGTCCAAGAATCCATCCACCCGTCGGTACAGACCGGAAAATTGCATCGGTTGTATGACCTGTGTTAAGAACTGCCCGGTCAGCGCGATTATGGTCCAGAAAATATAGTTGCGTCGGTTTTGCGAGACCTGCTTAAAAAAGCTGCCTAAACCAGGTGGTCGTTGGTTTTTGCCCATTCAGTCAACTCTCTGACTCAGTTTGAACCAAGCCCTCATTTCGATCCGGCTTTGCAGCCGGATCGAAATGAATTTTTAGGGCGCCTGCTTAGGCTCAGCCCTTGGCGCGCGTGGGCAAAGAGGGCCGGGAGAAAAAATGATTTTTTTTAAAAAAGATGCTTTATAAACAGAAATGTTTGTGTTAAGAGGCAAAGATGCTTGGTGTCGACGGGTACGTTTGCCAGGCTAGTTATTGGCAGGTTTATTTAATCTATTGTTACTGGTCCCGGATTATCTGCAAGGTGCCGGGACTGCAAAACAAAACGAGGATTTTTTCATGTTTGTTGTTGCAGTTGAAAGCGAAAAGTGCGTTGGTTGTGGCAAGTGTGCGGCTAATTGCCCCAAAAAGGTTTTTGACATGGAAGGCGGAAAGAGCAATCCGGCCAGGGGCGGCGACTGCATTGGTTGCAGAACCTGCGTGAAGAACTGCCCGACCAAAGCTGTCAGAGTTTGGGCTGACCTGGTTTAATCTTAATTTCATTTCGATCCGAGCACGACTCCGGCCTCGGAGCCGTGCTCGGATCGAAATGCGTTTAGCCGCCTGGCGGGTTTGAGGGTGCGCTGAAACGCCTTTGTGAAAAGTCTTTGAAAACAGCGCGTTATTGCGAAAAAGAAAAAATATTATCTTTTTTCAAAAAACGGCTTGACTTTATTTCCGACCCGGAGCATATTCCGCTTCTGCGCTGACGAATGGGGCGCAAAAAAAAGGGAACCGCAGGTTCCTTTTTAATCGGTCCTCCGATTGTTTGGTTCTTTGACAAGTGAAGAGTGAGATTGAGGAGAGTGATAAAGAGAATCAGCTAGAGTTGATCTAGTTGAATCTTACTTTCTGTTTGAAACTTTTCGCGTTTGGCTTGCCTTTCGCGTTA
>JAVBNM010000020.1:0-94353 GCA_031551565.1 Desulfovibrionaceae bacterium
CCCTCCCCCTCCTTTACCCGTTTTTTTGGGGGGTGGCGTTGAAGATGCAATGCAGGGGTATGGATTAATCGTTGTTGAAAATGCGGTCCCGGGTATGGATTAATAGTTGCGGCTTGGAACCAGGCCGCTGCTGACATTGGAGCAACCGCGCTTTACAGCGCTTGATTGGCGGACGGCAAAACCGGCCAGCGGGCGGTCTGGCCCGCAGCGTCAGGCTGCCCGCCAGGCTGGCGTCTGGCTAGCCGAGCTTTGCTCTCCAGCGAAATCGCCGCGGCAAAGATTTGAGGACGAACAATTGCGGAGCTGGTAACTTTTGAAAAAGCCCGTCCGCTCTAATTGCGTCTTTTCCCGGCCAAAAACAGACGTTCGCTGTTCCTTGGCTTGTTGCAAACGGCATATGCGCCGACAACCCAGTCAGCGTAGGGCAGCTCGGCAAACCAGGCGCCGACTTTTTCCGTCTCCTCTTCACCCCCGGAATGCCCGGCGTAACAATGAGCCAATATCAACCCGCCGGGCAAAAGGCCGCGTTTGAGCGTTTCAAGGCAGCATAGCGTGGAAGACGCCCTGGTGACGACGGATTTGTCGCTACCCGGCAGGTAGCCCAAGTTGAACATGGCGGCGGCGACTGAGGGAGCGTCCGGGGCCAGATGGTTCTCCAGAGTCTCATGCCCGGCGTGAATCAATTTGACCAAAGAAGAAAGACCCTCGCCGGCAAGAAGACGGCTGGCGTTTTCAAGCGCAGGCTGTTGAACGTCAAAGGCAATGACCCCACCGCAAGCGCCATCCGCCATTTTTCTGGAAATATCATTCAGGCACCGGGCCAGAAAAAGGGCGTCGTGGCCGTTTCCACAGGTGGCGTCAACCGCGAGCAGCGGCAGCCCGCCGGCGCTGAGACTCTCCAGCGCCGTCCTGACATAGACGCGCCCCATCTCAAGCAGGCTCGGAACCGCCGAGCCGCCAGCCTCGCCTCGCTTCCCGGCAATCTTGCCTTGAACCATGTCACCCGCCTTGCTTGGAGCCTTTTACATTCATCTTCTCCGCCACCCTCGCCGCCTTGTCGCGGCCAACGGCACATACCGGACCTTGGATTGTATTTTAGGCGCAATCCAGGAGTCAATACATACGCCGACTGACCGGGCGGATTAACTTGCCCATTTTGCGCGCCTGTTTTAATTTACCTGGCAGCCAAGGAACCTCTTATGAAACCAGCGGCTTTAAAAATCGTGCAGTACATCTTGAGCCTGGCTGCATTGAGCGTTCTGGCCGGGATGGCCGCATGCGCCCCCCTTCCCCGTCCAAGGCCGGATGTTGAAGGCGCTGTAAAAAGACTGCCGAAATGGGAGCGGGTGCGCGATTCTGAAAAAACATCCCCGTCTTTTCCTGATGCTTTTGAAGCCAGGCTTGATCCCGTAAAAATGAAAAGATGGCGCGAAATTGTAGAGTTGGCAAAAGACGCCGGTCTGCCGGTCAACCTGCCCGGCTCCACAAAAGAAGATGAACCCGGAAACAACCCCAGGCCTGTGGTCGCACCAGCCTTTTCCGCAACACCGCTCTATACCGAACTCCTCTCTGCCGTGAACGTTTTTTTTAACTCCTGGCCATACACGAAAGATCAGGATGTCTGGGATATTGATGACCATTGGGCCACCCCGGCGGAGTTCATGCAATATTCAGGAGACTGCGAAGATTACGCCATCGCCAAGTATTACGCCCTGCGCTGCCTCGGCGTCCGGGCCGACTTGTTGCGCGTGGCGGCGGTGTGGGACAAGCGCCGCAGAAAAGGCCATGCCGTTCTTCTGGCGCAAGCCGGAAACAACACGCTGACCCTTGACAACCTGTCAGACTCGATTGTCAACTTTGATGACATTCATCACTATATCCCAGTATATTACGTCAACGAGCAATCCATGTGGACCATCGCTTCCCGGAAAAACTGACCTCCACCAGTTCCAGAAGCGGCGCGATATTGCGCCGCATAAAACAACCCACGGCAACAACCGAAAAGCGGCATCAAGGAGGTTACCCTGATGCCGCTTTATGAATATTCCCAGTGAACCGCGCGCCACGCCGCCAATCCCCGCACAACACGCCACAGATGAAAAAGGGCAAAACAGGGAGGGGCCTGTCGGCTGCCTGTTATTTTTTCAGTTTGCCGGGTTGGGTTATGGTCCACTCCATGGTCAAAAGGCCGTTTTCATCCCGGTGGTCGCCAACGTAAAGCAAATCTCCTCTGGCGAGGCATTTTTCTCCGCCGATTTCTGTGACCTCAAAACCCTGCTTGCTGAGAACTTTCTTATAGTCGTCCAGCGAAGCGCCGATTGGGTTCTCGCAAACATACACCCTGGTCAGGCGGGGCACGCCGTCAACTTCCGACACAAAGGCCTGAAGCAATCCGCCGCTGCTTTCATAACGCGGGAAGACGGCGGCGAATTCGGGCGGCCAGAGGTCGTAGGTGGCCACAATTTCCAGCTTGATGAAAAACGCGTTTTCGCCCTCGGCGGCCGGAGCTTTTTCGGACCGATCGTATTTGACGACGATATTGCCCTTGGCGATCATCTTCAGGGCATCGCTGTGGTTAAGGCCGGCCACCTCGCAGTCCTTGATCCACTTGTCCATGACTTCCGGGGTGGCGGTCAGGAGAATTGTCCAGGATACGGTACTCTGGTGGCAGCGAACCTCGCAGTCCATGAAGGAAAGATAGTCATGAAAGGGGGGAATCTTGCCCGGCAGAATGGGAGAAGGCCAGAAACCGCGCCCTTTGCCACGGTTTTTTTCAAGATCTTTAATCCGCTTCTGCAATTCCTCCGGCGAGATGTCACGGCCCATGATTTTTGACACCTCGACGGCCATCTCTTTGAGTTGGGCTTCAGAAGGGTTTTCCGCGGCAATCTCGCGGGCGGCATCTTCGGCCGCCGACGCGCCAGGAATGAGCCAAAGGCAGAATATCAGCGCCAGCGCAAAAGCCAGAGGCGTCACCCTGCGCAAATATGTTTCAAAAGAGCCGGAACTGACGGAGTTTGCTGCTGGGGTTAAGTTACTCATAACATTCTCGGTTGGTTGTCGGGTGTGAAACAGGCCTTTGCCCGGCAACTTTTGAGCATAAAACAGAGCGCAGGAGCCGGATTGCAGACTACATGTCTACGATCGCAAGCATAACCAGTCAATTGACTTTACGCAAGCCTTGGAAGATGCGGATAGCGGCTCATTTTTCCACGATGCTGCGTCAGGGCGCTGAACCGCTGCCGGGACGCCTTAACCGTTGACTGAACTCACGGTCGAGGCTGTCCAGAGCTTCCGGCATTTGAAGCTTCGCCATCATGTTTTCTGAACCGTTGCCGTTGCCCTTGCTCTTGCCGGGAAGCGCCTGCAACAGCCTGTCCTTGACGGACCCAAGCAGGTTGACTTTCGATTGCCTTTGTTCCCCGGCCATGGCCAGCGCCTCGGCGCCGATTGGATCCAAAGAAGCGACCGGCGAGGAGCAGCCGTCGCTGAGCAAGCTGATTGCGGCGACTGTGCTGACCCTGAGAAGCCTGGTGAACACGGCCATCCTTTCCTGCAGCAGGGCGCGGCTGTCCACCAGGCCGAGCGACGCTCGCCAGGCGCGGCTTCCGGCCAGGGCTATGCTTTTTTTGAAAATAAATGTTTTCAGATTAAAGGGCAGGCACGTCTGACACATGGACTGCCTGAGCATGTTGCGGGCCAGCACGCTGTTTCTGCACTCAAACACGCTTTGGGCGTGTACGCTGTCCCAGTCAAGGAGGCGGTCGGCCTGGGCCTCAAGAAACACATGGGCCATTTTTTCAGAACCGGGCGCCGTGTGGAAAAGGCCGGGGACAAATACATTGTGGGCCACGATGTCAGCGGCCAGGTGGGACAGGTATCCGTAGGCGTAAGCCAGCTTGTGGTCCTTCCGGGTAACTGTGGCGCGTTCCAGCAGTTCAAAGCCTATTGCCCAGTTGTGGCTGTGGCCTTCACGAGCGCGGCTGCCCTTGCCTATGAATATGTCGGCGCAGAGAATGCCGTGGAAGAACTGCTCGGTATTGCCGAGAATCGTCACGGCCACGGCCTGAGGGAGAACCGAGGCGCTTTGCAGGATCCAGTTGCCTGTGACCATATGCACGCCGGGCCCCCAGGCATGCGCGGCATCAGGAGCGAACAGCAGCAGAAAGATCACGCTTGCCGCAAGCAACACTGTTTTCAGGATGGATTCCATCAAAGCATCCTCACAAGTCAGGTCAAGACGCCTTTACGCGGCGTCTTTCTTGACGTCAGGGCGGCCGCTTTGGCCGCGCAGGAATTACGCGCGGAGGAAAGGCAGCCTTCGGGAACAGTCAGTCTGCAAAAGCAGAACACGGCATGCGGCGCTTGTCAACGCGTATACCGCAAAAAATAAGCAGCATTCCCGAAAAGTAAAGAACGCCGGCTACGCAAAACACGCGCAGTATCCGAGGGAAAAGAAGATGGCAAAAGGAGGCGCTGCAATCCAGGGGCGCCATTCAAAAAACGGGTAAAGGAAGGGAGGCGGTCTGGAGGAGGGGAACCAACATAGCTATTGCCCCGATGGCCGCGGGCACAGGCTCTGTGTTCCCCTCCCCCGGCCTTACAGAGCCTGTCCGAGGAGGTCGGAGAATTGGCGGCAGCCCACGGTGGTGGCGTTTTCCATTTGGGAAGCCAGGTCTTTGGTCACGGTTTTGTTGGCGAGGACCGTGTTCATGGCGCCGTGGATTTTTTGAGCGGCTTCGGTCCAGCCCATGTGCTCGAGCATCATGGCCCCGGAGAGGAGCAGGCTCGAAGGATTGGCGGAATCCTGGCCGACCATGCGCGGGGCGGTGCCGTGAGTGGCCTCGAAAAATGCCAGTTCGTCCGACATATTTACGCCGGGGGCCATGCCAAGTCCGCCGACCTGGGCGGCCAGGGCGTCGGAAATAGAGTCGCCGTTCAGATTGGGAGCGGCGATCACGCTAAACTCACGCGGCCTGGTCTGAATGGCCTGGAAGAGATAGTCGGCGATGCGATCCTTGATGATGATTTTGCCCGGCGCGGACTCTTCCTCGGTGGTACACTGGGCGGCGAACTCGCCGCGGGCCAGTTCATAGCCCCATTCCCGGAACGCGCCCTCAGTGTATTTCATGATATTGCCCTTGTGCATCAGGGTCACGGAATCGCGGCCTGTGCTTATGGCATACTGGATGGCCTTGCGGATCAGGCGCTTTGACTTTCTTTCAGACATGGGCTTGATGCCAAGCGCCGTGGCCGGGTCAAGGGTAACGCCCAGCTCCTCGCGCAGAAATTCCACCAGCTTGCGGGCCTTGTCGCTGTTTGCGGCAAATTCTATGCCCAGGTAGAGATCTTCGGTGTTTTCCCGGAAGATGACCATGTCAACATATTCGGGATGCTTGACCGGAGACTGGATGCCGTTGAAATACTTGACCGGCCTGATACAGGCGTAGAGGTCAAATACCTGGCGCAAAGTCACGTTCAGACTGCGAAACCCGGTGCCTACCGGCGTGGCCAAGGGGCCTTTGATGGCCAGGCTGGCCCCTTTCAGAGCGTCCAAAGTGGCCTGGGGCAAAAGCTCGCCGGTTTCGGCCATGGCTTTTTCGCCGGCCAGCAACTCGCGCCATTCAATGGAGCGAGCCGCTCCATAGGCCTTTTCCACGGCCTTGTCCAGAATCGGCTGGGCCGCGTTCCAAATTTCCGGCCCGATGCCGTCACCTTCAATAAAATATACGACTTCGCGCATCACAGTGAATCCTTTCTTCTTTTTGTCATGTAATGAGGTGTAACCCTTGATCCGCATCCGGGGCAGGCCTGAACAGCGGGTCAATGCTTACCGATAATCTTTCCGTTGTTCTCCGCCGGCGTTGAGCGTTGCTGCACAATGCGGGAATTGGGCGGCACGCTGTCTGTCAGCCAGACGTTGCCGCCGATGATGCTGCGCTGCCCGATGGTGATGCGTCCCAGGATGGTCGCCCCGGCGTACACAGTGACGCCGTCCTCAAGGATCGGATGCCTGTCTCTGCCTTTTACCAGAACGCCGCTGCCGTCCTTGGGGAAGGAAAGGGCTCCGAGCGTCACGCCCTGGTAAAGGCGGCAGCCCCTGCCGATTATGCAGGTCTCGCCGATAACAACCCCCGTGCCGTGATCGATGAAAAACTCGTCCCCAATCTGCGCGCCGGGGTGAATGTCAATCCCGGTCGCTGAATGGGCCATCTCGCTGATTATCCGGGGGATTAACGGCACGTTGAGCCGGTAAAGGGCGTGGGCGATACGGTGGTGGGTCATGGTCGTTATCGAGGGATAGCAGAAGATGGCTTCGCTCGGGCTTTTGGCGGCCGGATCCCCCTCATAGGCGGCCTTGACGTCCGAGGCGAGCTGATCGCGAATGGCAGGCAGCTCGTTCAAAAAAGCCAGGGCCTTGTCGGCAGACTCGCGGTTGCACTTGGCGCAATGGTAGTCCATGTCCACGCAGTCAAAGCAGATACCAAGACGGATCTGCTCCTTGAGCATTCGGTAAACAGTGTCGATGTTGGCCGAAAGGTGGTAGCGCAAAGAGGCCTTTTCAATCCTGCGCTTGTCAAAATAGCCGGGGAACAAGGCCGAACGCAGTCTCTGCATAAGCTCCTGCAACACCGGCAATGACGGCATGAAGGAGTCTGGCCTGGCCTGAAAAAACATGGCCTTTTCCGGGCAGCAAAGTTCTTCGGTAATGCGGTCTATCTCCGGCGTGCGGTACAATGCTTCGGGAACCGACATGATATTCACTCCATTTAATATGAAGGCCGGGGCGAAGCCCTGGGGGAGGAAACCGTCAGGGCTTCGCCTTGACGGTTTCCTCCCCCAGACCCCTCCTTCCTTTACCCGTCTTCTGCGGACATGCTTTGACGCTTCAGGGATGCGCTGAAAATGCGACATTCCCCCTGGCAACTGAGCCGCAGATGCGCGCTGGACAGGCGCGCATCTGCGGCATTGGTTATTTGCGTCCCGCGGTGGTTACTTTTTGAAGAGGACTCTTGCGATCTTGTTCAAGGCCTTGAGCAGCACCTCGTCGCTGACCGCGTAAGAAATGCGGATGCATTTGTCCTCGCCGAAAGCCACGCCAGGCACTACCGCCACCCCCGCTTCTTCGAGCAGGTAGCGGCAAAGTGTCGTGGAATCGGGATACTTGCCGTTGTAATGCCTGTGAACGTCAGGAAAGACGTAAAACGCGCCGGACGGCTTGGGACACAGCACGTCGGGCCAACTGGATATGGCGCTATAGGCGATGTCCCGGCGGCGCTCAAAGGCCAGGCGCATTGCCTCAATGGGCGTAAATTCCTCGGTCAGGGCCGCGATGGCCGCGCGTTGGGATATGGAGCAGACGTTTGAGGTGGACTGCCCCTGCAACCTTGACATGGCCTTGATCAGGTGCGGGGCCGCTATGGCGTAGCCGACGCGCCAGCCGGTCATGGCAAAGGTCTTGGCGACTCCGTTGACGATAACGAAGTATTCCGGGTATTTCTTCCACCAATGGCAAAGACTTGTCGAATCATGGTCATAGACAAGCCGGTCGTAAATTTCGTCAGATATAACGATGACTTTTTTGTCGACAGCCCACTGGGCGATAACTTCCAATTCCGCCATGGTGTAGCAGGCGCCGGTAGGATTGGAGGGCGAGTTGAGGAAAAGCAGTTTGGTCTTTGGCGTGAGGTGCCGGTCCAGATCTTCGACGCTGATTTTAAAATCATTCTCCGCACTGGTCGGGACAATCACCGGCTTTGCCTCAGCCAGTTCGACAATAGGCGGATAAGTTACCCAATAAGGAGCAGGGACCAGCACCTCATCGCCCGGGTTAAGCAGGGCCTGGCACAAATTGTAAAGGCACTGTTTGCCGCCATTGGAAATGATGACGTTTTCCGGCTCAGCTTTGACACCGTAAAATTTATGAAAATAAGTGCATACAGCCTGCCTTAGCTCGGGAATGCCAGGCACCGGGGTGTACCGTGTAAACCCGGCGTCTATAGCCACCTTGGCGGCTTTGCAAATATGTTCAGGGGTGGGGAAATCAGGCTCGCCCACGGAGAGGCTCAGAATATCCTTCCCTTTTGCTTTAAGTTCCTGCGCCTTGGCGCTGATCGTCAAAGTTGCGGAAGGTTTGAGCTGCTCGACTCGGTTGGCAAGTTTCATGCAAATCCTCCTTGAAATGCCCCGCTGTTGGAAGTTGAAAGCACTGACAAAATTCGGAAAAAGACCGCCGCCAGCATCCATTCCAGAGGCTAACAGCTTTCAGGCGCTCTGTAAATACGACCTTTTCCAATCAAGCGCAAGTGCGCGAAAAAGATGCTGTCGCTCAAGTTGCGCCGTCACGCAGAGCGGGTGAGAATCAAAAAAAAGAGCATTGGGTGCGGCACCGTCAAGGGCGCGTCGACGCCGTCCGAACCGGCACCGACGCGCCCTGTTGCGTGTCATGAGAATATCAGGAAGGTTCGCGAAACTAGTCGCGCAACCCCTGCACAATCCTTTGCAGTTCAGTCGTCTGACGCACCAGTTCGGAGACCGCGCGGGCCGAATGCTCCATGGCGGTGGCGCTCTCATCCGCGCTGCTGCTGATGTAGCTGAGGGAATTGGATATTTCGGAGCTGGTGGCCGACTGCTCCTCGGCCGCCGTGGCGATGCCGCGCACCTGGTCGGCCACCGCTACCGATTCATTCACTATGTTTCGCAAGGATTCGCCGGATTGGTTCACAAGACCGGTGGCGTTGTCCAGGTTGGCGACGGTCTGGGTCACGGCGCTGATGCTGCGCTGGGTGCCTTGCTGCACGCCGCCGATGGCTTTGCCCACTTCCTGCGTTGCGGTCATGGTTTTTTCGGCCAACTTGCGAACCTCATCGGCCACCACAGCGAAACCGCGCCCGGCATCGCCGGCCCGCGCCGCTTCTATGGCCGCGTTCAAGGCCAGCAGGTTGGTCTGGTCGGCAATATCGGAAATTACTGTCATGATATTGCCGATGGCTTGGGCCTGGGCGCCCAGTCCTTCCATTTCCTTGTGCAGGGCAAAGATGTCTTTCTGCACAGAAGCAATGGCCTGGATAGAGCTTTTGACAATGAGCGCGCCTTGGTCCGCCACACTTTTGGCCTTTTCCGAACCCATTGAGGCGTCGCCGGAGTTTCTGGCCACTTCCAGCACCGTGAGATTCATTTCTTCCATAGCGGTAGCCGCGCTGTTCACAAGCTCGCGCTGCTGGACCGCGCCGGCGCTGGACTGCTCAACCTGGGCTGAAAGCTCTTCCGTAGACGAGGAAAGGCGGCCAACCAGCGCATCAACTTGCTCGGCGGTTTGCAAAAGCCTCAGCCTGCCAGCCTCGGCGGCCTGCTGCGCCTTCCCGGCCGCTTCCGAGGCGGCCTGGGCCTGGGCCAGCCCTTCTTCTGCCGCGCGCCTGCTTTCATTGGCTTCCTGCATGGTTTTAAGCAGTGAAGTCAACATGCCTTCCAGGGCGGTGTGCAGGGCGAACAGTTCGCCGGTAAATCCCCTTGTATCCACGCTTCCTTCGTGCTTTCCGCTTGCGACCTGCCCGGCGAAAGCGGCCATCGTTCCAAGCGGCCTGGCAATGGAGTTGGCGATCAGGAAAATGACTATTACAGCGAGAACTATGCCCGCCAGGCAAATGGCCACGCTTTGGTAAAGCGCGTTGTCGGCTCCGGCCAGGATGCTGGAAACCGGCACCACCACGGCAAAATACCAGGGTTCGCTCCCCTCAAGGAATGAAAACGGCACATACACCGTCAGAACATCGGAGTGGTCCGCGGTGGATGTGCTGAGCGTTGTAAAGGGAACTTTTCCGATCAATCCGGATTGAAGTTCCGCCGGACTGGCGGACGTTGAAAGCTCGGTGACCTGCCTGCCCTGGTTTGCCGGATCCTGGTGGCCGATGACAGCTCCCTTGTCTGAAACGACGAAAGTATAGCCAGTTTCGAACGGACGAAGGTTGGTCAAAAGCGTTGAAATCCCATCCAGGGACATGTCGGCCACCGCCCCGCCCACAATCCGGTTGTCGCGCGTTATCGGGCTGGTCAGGCTGACCATGAGAGTCTCGTTTACCGGATCGAAAAACGGCTCGGTCAAAAACGTTTTTCCCGCCCTTTTCATGCCCTGGTAATAATTTTCCTGTTCGAAGTCCAACTGGGAAAACTCCAGGCCCGATTTGCCGTGGGCGTAATAGCCCCCGTACTGCCCGGCGGAACTGCCTGTTCCAGTATTGACGTTGTCCGCATTTTTGCCGTCGAAATCCTCAAAGAGAAGACCCATGCCAAGTATGCTGGGCTCGGAAGCGACCGCGTGCTTCACTATGCCGCTCAGCGTCTCTCTGCTTGCCTGGGAATCGAAAAGATACTGGCCGGAGGCCGCCAGGGACTCAACATACCTGACGCCCGTCACCATCTGCATCTGCACCTCGCTGGAATGCTTCCGGGCGATGGCTTCAGCCTCAGCCCGGGCTTTTTCCCAGGCTTCGGAGCGGGCGTGTATCTGGGC
The DNA here is from genome assembly GCA_031551565.1 of Desulfovibrionaceae bacterium. Taxonomy (GTDB): domain Bacteria; phylum Desulfobacterota; class Desulfovibrionia; order Desulfovibrionales; family Desulfovibrionaceae; genus Frigididesulfovibrio. Next base: position 10,511 of record JAVBNM010000020.1, read on the forward strand.
GTAAACCTCCAGGAGCACCAGCAGGATCACAACCACCGGCACCAGCATCACGACAAGCCTAGTCCTGATACGCATAATGACTCCTAAAAAACGAGTTGTTCCGGCACGAAAGAGGGCGCGGCAATTCGCATGGCAGGGTAAAACGCAAGGGAGAAAGCCAACGCCGCATCAATAGTCGGCAAACAATACAGTATAAAAGATAAGCGCACAGTGAATTTGTCACTCGGGACATACGTGAAAGCATGACAGAGAACTACACAAGAAATATACAAAAGATACCCGAAGCAGTTGCCGGAACATAAATCCAGGCCAATTGCTTTCAAACATTAGGCACTTACTGCATTTGCCAATAAAAAGCAAGCAGGCGGAGAAGACGATAGAGGGAATCGGGGAAGAGAGTCAGCGAGACTATGTTTCGGCTTGCCGCCGGGCGTGACTCCACCTTGCCGATTGAAGGCAGAGCGGACAACCTGTTGAGCCGCTGCACCTAATAATACATGAATCTGGCCTGGCGGGTTTCGGCTTCAACGATGGAGCGCAGGTCGAAAAACACTCCCAGCAGACTTCTGAAAAAGGTTTCAGGACGTTCCGGGCCTTGAACCAGGGTTATGTCGGCCAAAGACACATGGCACAACTCGGCCAGACGCCTGGTGGCGTCGTGCAGGTCGCCCATTTTGTCGACAAGTCCGGCCTTCATGGCCTGCCGGCCTGTCATGGCGCGGCCGTCGGCAAGCTGACGCACCTTCTCGATGGGAATTTTGCGGTTTTCAGCCACAGCTTCCAGGAATACTTCGTACATATCATTTATAAGTTCCATGAAATAGGCTTCCTCCTCCCTGGAAAGCGGGCGCATGGAGGAACCTGCGTCTTTCAGCCTGCCGGTGGTCAGTGTGCGCCTTGAGATGCCGATCGTATCCATAAGCTTCTCGATATTCGGCAACTCAAGCAAAACGCCTATGCTGGCGGTGAGCGTCGAAGAATTGGCGTAAACCTCCCGCGCTCCCATTGCCGCATAGAAACCGCCGGACGCGGCCACGTCGCCCATGGAGGCCACCACGGGCTTGCTGGCGTTAAGGCGCTTGACGGCCTGGTATATTTCCTGCGAGGCCGCAACGCCTCCACCGGGGGAGTTGATGCGCAGCACGGCGCCCTTGTAGGTGTCGTCGCCCTGAACGGTTTGGATCCAGTTAACCACGTCTGTGGAGTCGACAATCATGCCGTCAACGTTGATAATCGCCAGTTTGGGCGCGGATGTCTCGCGCGCGCCGGACAACCAGCCGCTTACGACCTGGAAGACAATCAGGGCGATGATGGTGAGCCCGCCCCAAAAAATGAAGGGCCGGCGCTTGCGAAACGGTTTTTTGAGCAGTCCCTTCGGCCAGTCGATGCCCTCCGGGCCGCCGGGAACCAGGATGTAATAAGGCGCTCCCTGCCCTTGAGCGCTCCCCTGGCCTTTGAATACCGGATTTCCCGAGGCAGGGCCGGGAGAACCTCCCTGGCTCGAATCATGGCCATGCGCGTGATTCCCGCAGTCGCAATAGCATCCGCAACAGTGTGCGCGCCCATGCCCGTGGCCCTGGCCATGACAGCGCCCGTCTGCCTGGCCGCGGCCGTGATGCCCGAAGCCTTCCGGCATCTGCGGTCCGGATCGGCGTTCTTCGTGTGCGCCGCCTGGGCTGCTGCCGCACTCGGCCTGACTGCCTGCTTGCTGGCCTGGCGCATCACCGTCTTGCGGCAGCCTGCGCACATCGCCGCCATCCCTGTCCGAATGCGGCCAGGGAGATTCTTTGCGGGAAAAATCGTCATTCATGTTCTGCATCTTCCTTAAATGCTCAGGATCGTCCGGCCAGGGCAGCGCCAAAATCAGCAAGCAAAACCGCCCAATATTTCAAACCGCTCTCAAAAGACACGCAAAGGAGAAAAAGGGAGGCTGAGGGGAAGGGGGACGCAAAGCCTGTGACCGCTGGCTGTCAGGGCAACGGCCCTGTCGGTTCCTTCCCCGCCGGGCTGCCTGCCTCCTTACCCCTTGGCGCGCTTTTCGAGAACTTCGACGGCTGGCAGGGTTTTGCCTTCCAGAAATTCCAGGAAGGCCCCTCCGCCGGTGGAGAGGTAGGATATTTTATCGCCCAGACCATACTTGTCAAGGGCGGCCAGGGTGTCCCCGCCTCCGGCCAGGGAAAAGGCTTTTGAATTGGCCACGGCTTCGGCTATCGCTTTGGTTCCGTTGCCGAACTGGTCTATTTCAAAGGCTCCGACCGGTCCGTTCCAGATAATCGTGCCGGCCTGCGCGATGATTTCGGCATATGCCGCACTGGTTTTCGGGCCGATATCAAGAATCATGTCAGCCGCGGAGACGGCGTCGGCGTCCTTGACGGCGGCCGGGCTGTCGGCGCTGAGCTTTGCGGCGACAACCACATCAAGAGGGATGGGAATGGTGGCGTTGTGCTTTTTGGCTATATCGACCAGCCTGGACGCCTCGCCGACGAGATCCGGCTCGTAGAGTGAGGCGCCGACTTCCTTGCCGGCGGCCTTGAGAAAGTTGTTGGCGATGCCGCCGCCGACAATCATGGTGTCGACCCTTTGGCAAAGCGTTTCAAGGACGATAAGCTTGGTTGAGACCTTGGAGCCTCCGAGGATGGCGACGAGAGGCCTCTTTGCGTCGACAATGCTTGTGCGCAGGGCGTTAAGCTCGGCATCCAGGAGCAGTCCGGCGCAGGCTTTGGGGGCGAACTCGGCAACCGCGCTGGTCGAGGCCTCGGCGCGATGGGCGGTGGCAAAGGCGTCCATGACGAAAATGTCGCACAGGGCGGCGTATTTTTTACCAAGTTCGGGGTCGTTTTTCTTCTCGCCCTTGTTGAAACGCACGTTCTCACAAAGGACTACCTGGCCAGGCCCGACTTTGACGCCGTCAAGATAATCCTTGACCAACGGCACCTCAAAGCCGAGCAGTTCGCTCAGGCGTCTGGCGACCGGGGCCAGGGAGTTTTCCTCGCTGTATTCGCCCTCGGTCGGCCTGCCCAGGTGCGACATGAGCATGGTGGCCGCGTTGGCCTTTTTGGCCAGCATGATGGTCGGGATGCAGGCCCTGAGCCTGGCGTCGCTGGTCACCTCGCCGTTTTTGACCGGGGCGTTCAAATCTTCTCTGATCAAGACCCGCTTGTTGCTCAACTCAAGGTCAGACATCTTCAACACGGCCATGATTTCCTCCTTGCCTGCAGGGCGCCGGGACGCTGTCTGGCCGGGCTTAAAGACATGGCTGCCTTGGTGTCCGGCGGGGAACTCGCGCCCTTGGATTATCCTTGCCCTGGCGTCTTTGGCGTTTCGTTTCGTGGTTGTAATGTTCAATCTTCGGGGCGCGTAAAAATAGCCGCGCCAATCCCGGCCTTCGCACTGTACCAGGAAAACTCTTGGTGGAAAATCTTTTAGTTGGCGACATATATAAAGACTTTCACCCTGCCTTGGCAATGGCGTCGGCCAGATCCTCGACTTCCTCCCTGGAGGTATTGAATGAAGTCATCAGGCGGATCATGGGCCATCCGGCCGGGTATGCGGGGGAGTCGGCTTCGTCGATTATATAGAACAAGTATTTTTGCAGCAGCTTATCAATAGCTTTTCGCGGAAGACGGGCGAACACCGCGTTGCTCTGCACAGGGAAACAGAGCTTGACATGATCAAGCGGGGTGATGCGGTCACGCAACAAAACGGCCATATTGTTGGCCCAGGTGGCGTTTTCGAGCCAGAGCCCGTTATCCAGATATTCGACGAACTGGGACGACAGAAAGCGCATCTTTGACAAAAGCTGCATGTTTTGCTTGCGGATGCGGGGAAAGTCGCGGCCGAGTTCCGGGTTGAGAAAGACGACCATTTCACCAAACATCAGTCCGTTTTTAGTGCCTCCGAAAGAGATTACGTCCGCGCCTGAAACCTCGGCGAACTCGGCCAGGGAAATTCCCAGATGGGCCACCGCGTTGGTAATGCGCGCTCCGTCCACATGCAGGTAAAGATCGTTTTCCCGGCAAAATTCCTTGATATCTCGCAATTCTTCCAAACCGTAGACAGTGCCGCACTCGGTACTCTGGGTTATGGAAAGAACGCGCGGGTAAACATGATGCACGTCTGATCGCATCCACAACATCTTGCGGCAGGCGTCAAGGCAGACCTTGCCGTTGTCGCCCTCGGTCAAGAGGAGCTTGCAGCCGACAACGGCCTCAGCCGCTCCGCATTCATCGGTATTGATATGGGCTGACGCGGCGCAGATCGCGGCTTCCCAGGGTTTGAGCATGCTTTGCAGGCCAAGAACGTTGGCGGCCGTGCCGAGAAAGACAAACCAGGAACGCGCGTTCTGGCCCAAGAGACGCTTGACGGCAGCGTCGGCCCTGGCGGTCCACTCATCATCGCCGTAGGCTTGCACCCTCCCCTCGCCTGCCTTTCGCATGGCCTCGAAAATGCGGGGATGTACGCCTGAATTGTTATCGCTGGCAAAAATTTTCATCTTGTTCGTCCGCTGATTTATCCGCAACAGGTTGTTTCAGGGTGAAGGTGGATATTTTTCAGACGCGGCCGCCTGTTTGTGACGCGAGACGGCTGTTTTGGGGACGGTATTTTACAGCGCCCGGCCGCCAGCGCGGGCCAGAGCCTTCCTGTACACCTCAAGGGTTTTGCCGAGAAAGGCTTCGCTGCTTAAACCATCCATGCGTTGCCGCGCGTCATCTTGCAGCCGGGAACGAAAATCCGGCTCCTCAATCAGGCGGCCCAACATTTTGGACAGCTCCCCCTCATCTCCAGGCCGGACAAGGGCTTCGACCGGCAAGAGATCGGGCATAACGCCAACCGTGGTCCCGGCCAGGGGAATCTTGCAGCTCATGATCTCAAGAGCGGCCCTGGCAATTGCCTCAGACCCCAGAGAATTGACCACGCCCGCATCAAATGCGCTGATGCAGGCGGAAATGTCGGGGCAGTCGGTTATAATTCGCAGCCTGTCGGCAAGACCCAAGGCCTCGGCGCGGCCAAGAAGGGAGGAAACAGGTATGTTGGCCTCGCGCCCCACAAAGAGAAGCTTCACCCGGCGCGCCCTTTCAGGGGACAGGCAGGGAAGCACCCTGGCGGCTGCCTCAAGCAAACCGAAGTGTCCCTTGACCGGGTCAAAGCGGCCGAGCAGGCCAATGACAAAGTCCTGGTCACCAAAGCCAAGCCCCCGGCGCATCTGCTCCCGGCCTGCAGGGCAGAACCTGAACAGTTCCCGGTCAACCCCGCCGATTATGGTGTGGAGTCTTTCGTCCGGGATGTCCAGCCGCCGCCGCATATGCGCGGACATGGCCGAGTTTGTGGCAATGACCGCGTCGGAAAGTCCGCCGTGAAGCCAACGGTTGAACACGCCCCCGGAAGGCGGCCGTTGATCGCCCCTGGTCCTGACCAGGGCGAAGTCGCCCCGCATCTTGCGCAACAGGCCCCACAGGATGAAGCTTTCCCCCCGGTGGCAGTTGATGACGTCAGGCCTGAAACCGCCGACAAGCCGCCGGATGAACGCCATATTTCCGGCCAAAGCGGCCGGACTGGCCCTGTTCAGATCGCGCGCGCGCACATCAAGCCCCCACTCCTCGGCCTTTTTGCAAGGATGGGTTCCCGGGAGAGCCAGAATCAGACTCTCATGCCCGGCCTCTTTAAGCAGCTTGCCCAGGTAAACGGCATACCACGCCGTGGCGTTGAACCAGCGCACGTTGATGACCTGTATGATTTTGAGCGGCTTCGTCATGCCGGAGTCATGACAGCAAACCACCTGAAAAGCAAGGGTAAAGAGCCGGATGCGGTCTGGACCGGCTGCAAAGGCAGATTGTCACGGGCGGCATGAATCCGGTTTGACGGAAGTCGCGTCGAGGCGTATATCTTGCCCCCATGAACATCGTAGATCTTGGACTTGTCGCTTACGGCGATGCCCTTCGCCTGCAGGAGGAAGAAGAAGCCAGAGTGCGGAATGGCGCGCCCGGCACGCTTTTTCTGCTCGAGCATCCTCCTGTCATCACCTTTGGACGCAACGGCGGTGAAGAAAACCTGCCCTTTGGCAGGTCTTACTTCGAGCAACATGGCGTTACGGTCGCGCAAAGCAGCAGGGGGGGCAACATCACCTGCCACTTTCCGGGCCAACTTGTGGCTTATCCGATCATGCGCATCGACAAACGGCCGGGGGGGCTGCATCGCTTTTTCAATGATATGGAAGAGTGCGTCATCCGCACCCTGGCGGTTTTCGGCCTTGCGGCAGGACGCATGGACGGGCGCCCCGGCGTCTGGATTGAAGGGCGCAAAATCTGCTCTATCGGCATTGCCGTCAAACGCTGGGTTACAAGCCACGGCCTTGCGCTGAATGTTGCGAAGGATCTTTCCCTCTTCGACATGGTAACGCCCTGCGGCCTGTCCGGCGTGCGCGCCACCTCGCTGCACCTGGAACTGGGCCGCGACGATATCAGCATGGCCGACGTCAAGCGCGCCTTTAGCGGCGCTTTTCTTGAGTGCGTAAGCAAGGAGTGCGCCGATGCCTGAGTATTTCACCGACGCGCGTGGCGATGCCTCGTCTTCCGAACATCCCCTCAGGCTGCCGCCCTGGCTCCGCCGCCCCCTGCCGGCCGCGCGCGCCTTTTTTGGGACAAAAGACCTGATGAGCGATCTCAAGCTCGCCACGGTCTGCCAGGCAGCCAAGTGCCCGAACATTCACGAATGTTTCAGTTGCGGCACAGCCACATTCATGATCATGGGAGCAACCTGCACCCGCAACTGCGCCTTTTGCAACATTGAGCCTGGCACCCCCGGGCCGCTCGACCCCACCGAACCATCCCGCGTCGCCAAGGCCGCGGCTACGCTCGGGCTCGCGCATGTGGTGGTGACATCCGTTACCAGGGATGATCTGCCGGACGGCGGCTCCGCCCATTTCGCCGCCACCATAGAGGCAGTTCGGTCGGCGCTGCCTGAAAGCACCATCGAAGTGCTGATCCCGGACTTCAAAGGCAACGCAAAGGCGCTTGAACGAGTCATCGCGGCGCGTCCCGACGTCGTCAACCACAATGTGGAAACGCACCCAGCGCTTTACCGGCGCGTACGGCCCCAGGCGGATTACCGGCAAAGCCTCGAACTGCTGCGAAGGGTCAGAGCGACGGGAATGCCCGCCAAGAGCGGATTTATGGTGGGTATCGGAGAAACGGACGATCAGGTCCGGGAGGTTATCGTTGACCTGAAAAAAGCGGGCTGCGGCATCGTCACCATCGGGCAATATATGAGGCCCGGCAAGCTTCATCCTCCAGTAGAACGCTATGTGCATCCGGATGTGTTCAAGTCCTATGCCGCCTTTGGCAGGGAACTCGGCATAGCCCACGTCTTTTCCGCCCCGCTGGTGCGCAGCAGCTATCAGGCGAAAGAGTCGCTGCAGGCCCTGAAAGCGGCCAGAGCGGAAGGACGTCCCCCCTCATAAATTGACGGCGCGCCCCCCCAAGCCGGAACCCGCCCCGCAATCAAATTCAAATCCTGCCGCAGGCTGATTCTGCAGCAGGATTTGATTATGAGATGGGCTCTAAGCCAAAAACTGAAGCAGAATTTTTCCAAGCTCGTCAACGTCAATGGGTTTGGCCATGTGCGCGCTCATGCCGGCGTCAAAACAGCGCTGCCGTTCCTCGTGCATGGCGAATGCGGTCATGGCCACAATCGGCAGCCTGGCGTATTCGGGATTGGCCCGGATCCGGCGGGTAGCTTCAAGGCCGTCCATGACAGGCATCTGGATATCCATCAGGACAAGATCGAAAACCGGGGAGTGCGCCTGATGCGCGGCTTCGGCTATCCGCTCCAGGGCCTCTTCCCCGTTGGAGGCGGTCGTGATCCTGACTCCGACCTCGGCCAGGAGTTCAACGGCGATTTCCATATTTATTTCATTGTCCTCGACCAAAAGGACGCGCGGCGCGTTCTGGCCCTTTCTGCGCAGCACTTCCTTGGCCCGGATGAATCCATCGGCTTTCGGAGAAAAAAGCGGACTTTCCTCAGCCTGCCCGGCGACCTTTTCAAAAACACAGGTAAAGGAAACCGCTGTGCCTACCCCTTCCTCAGAGTCGATGGTTATCCGGCCGCCCATCATTTCGACCAGCCTCTTGGTTATGGGCAGGCCAAGGCCGGTACCGCCATATTTCTTCGTGGTGGAAGAGTCTGCCTGGGAAAACGCGTCAAACATCTCTTCGGAACGCCCCTTGGGCATGCCTATGCCTGTATCCCGGACGACAAAGGCCATTGTGATTTGTTCAGCATCCTCGCTTTCGATTTCGCCGGAGACAGTGATGAAGCCTTGCTTGGTGAACTTGAAGGAGTTGCCCACAAGATTGATGAATACCTGCCGCAGGCGCAAGGGATCGCCGACAACCTGAAGCGTTTCGTCAAAATGCAGATTAAAGCGCAAGGGCACGCCGGTTTGCCAGATTTGTTCCTGAAAGAACACCGAGATGTCATCAAGCGTCTCTCTGAGCAGGAAGGGGTGGATGTCCAAGTCCATTTTTCCGGCTTCTATCTTGGAAAAATCGAGAATGTCGTTGAGCAGGCCAAGCAGGGCCACAGCCGAGCGCTGCACCTTGGCGGCGTAGTCCGCCTGCCGATCGTCCAGATCGGTTTTGAGCAACATCCGGGTAAGCCCGATGATCGCGTTCATGGGCGTGCGGATCTCATGGCTCATGTTGGCCAGAAATTCACTTTTGGTCTTATTGGCCAACTCCGCAGCCTCGACACGCTCCTGCAAAGTGGCGATGAGAGAGCGCAAGGCCTCGGCCAGCAACCGGGTTTCGCCGGATCCTTTCACGGCCATCTTTTCCTTGAGGTCGTTCCGGATCTTCTCGGATGTCTCATATTCGCCCTTGGAAATGATCAACGAAGCCTCGATCAGTCGCTCAATCGGATACGTCACCGACCGGGCAATGCCCATACTGAGCAACAGGGCCACAACAAAGGACAAGACTCCGCAGATCATCAGCATCCGCAGAAAAAGAAGGCTTGTATGCATAACCTCGGACCGATCGAAAACCACGGCCAGCTTCCACCCCAGGCGGTCCAGAGTGTAGCTGACCACATACTTTTCTTTGCCGTCGGCCTGGGTTATGAAAAACGCCCCGTCGGGCCGGGAGGCCACCTGCGCCTCTATCCCTTGCTTCTTGACTTCGGAGGAACCCTGGCCGTCTTTGTCGAACTCCCCGGTCAGCGCATCGCCGACGCGATTGAGAAGGATCACCCGACCGGTTTCAAGGATGCGACGGGTGCCGATATCCGCAGTCAGCCCGTCCAGTTTGTAATCAATGCCCACCATGCCCAGAGGGCGCCCCTCTTTGTCAAAGGTCTTGGCCATGATGCTGCACACAATGTCCGCCCCGGTGGTCCGGTAAGGGTCGCTGACGGTAATCTCATTCGGGTCTTCCATGAACTCGGCAAACCAGGGGCGTTTGCGGGGGTCATAACCGGGGTTTTTGTACCGCCCTTCCGGCGCCTGCGTATACTGGCCGTCCATGTTGGCCATGAAAACCAGGTCATAGTTGGAGTTTGACCGTTTTTCGATCATAAACTCCCGGTACAGGAGCTGCTCGTGAGGCGTGAGGTTGGCGTAATACAAGTATGTCTGCTCGGTGGTGTCCACATAACTTGTCAGCTTACCCATGGATCCGCGAAGCAAATCAGTGGAAGCAAGGTAGCGCAGGCTCATTTCCGCAGGCTCAATGAAGGTCTCGATCCTTTCCTCCACTCCCTTCAAGTGGCTGTGAGCCTGGGCGGAGAAGCTCTTTTCAGAGATGTCCTTAAGATAAAAGTACGAGACCCCGCAAATGCCGGCGAAGAAAACAAGCAGACAAATGGCGAATGCCAAAGTCAAACGTACCCGGATGGTCATAATGCATCCTCAACAAACATAAGCGGTTCGCTTGCCCTTTGATTGAAGAAAACGCGGGCTGCGCCGGCCAAGCCGAAATAACGCGGCAATAACGAAAAGCTTACCCAAAACTTGCACGCGAGCAAACACACATATAGCTATCTGAATATACATTCTTTCCTTTGAAATATAAAGTAAGAAGTGACGTTTTTCTTTATCGGGCGAAATGCGGGCGCCCGGGAAGATGCGGCGGCAGGCCTTTTCGTTTGCCTGCTTTTCCCGTTTGGGGTAATTTGTCTGGCCGCGTGGCCATCGCCAGGCAAGCCGCCACCCCAAAGGAAACAATGACCGTGAACACCAGCATATCAGCCAAAGACGTTGGCGAAGAATGCCGAAAATCCGGCTTTGATCTGCCCCCGGCAGTCATTGCCAATCTCGCTTCCTACCTGAACGCCCTGACAAAGTGGAACAGGGTGATGAACCTGGTCGGGCCCGGCAGATGGCAGGATATCCTGCATACGCTGATCGTCGACAGCTTTCACCTGGACGGCTTTATCAGAAGGATCCCCGGCCTGCCGGCAAAGCCGGTCTGCCGAGATCTGGGAGCCGGGGCGGGCCTGCCTGGCATACCCCTGCGCATGCTCTGGCAGTTGGGACGCTACGCCCTGGTCGAAGCCAGGGAAAAAAGAGCCGGCTTCATGCGCGCCTTCCTGGCCACATGCCCGTTGCCCGGGGTCGAAGTTCTGCACGGACGCGCCGAGGAATGCCTGGCCGGACTCGAGCCGGCCGATCTGATCTTGAGCCGGGCGTTCATGCCCTGGGAAAAGCTTTTGCCGTTCATCCGTGATTTTCTGACCCCTGAAGGATGCTGCGTTCTGCTCGCAAATGAGCCTGTCGGCCAGACGCTTCCGCCTGGCTGGCATGTGCTGGACGTCTACGAATACAGGGTACAGGCGAAATCAAACCCGAAAAGATTCTTGCAGGCTCTGGGCCGCGCCAGAAACGGCTGACGAAAAATGAATGCTCATGCCAAAAATGATTGACAAAGAATGAACGATCATTCTAAATCCTGTCTGAAAGTGCTGTTAGAAATGGCGTGCTGATTTTTCACGGCGTTGCGTCCGGCTTCTTAACAATGGCCGGCAGTTGCCCAAGAGGGCTCCTGGCGCCGGGTCCATTTCTGAAGAGCCACCCACCCAACATAAAAACAAACGCGGATGGCAGCCTGCCGGCCGTTCTTCGTGTTTCACGCAGTCCAAGCGTCAAGGAGCAGTCTATGAGGACCAACAAAGGCGTTCACACCCTCCTCACTCTCTTGTCGGTTTTTGCCGCATGCTGGTTTTTGGCGGGGTGCGACTCAAAACCCCAGGCCCCGGCGGCTGTCGGCGCCGCCCCCGAGGTGGTCGTGGTTACGATCAAACCGCAGCCGGTCACTCTGACAACCGAGCTTAGCGGGCGCACGTCAGCCTATCTTGTCGCCGAAGTCCGTCCCCAGGTGGACGGGATTATCTTGAAGCGGCTGTTCACCGAGGGCGGTGACGTCAATATGAACGTGCCCCTCTACAAGATCGACCCCGACATCTACCAGGCCAGGCTCAACAGCGCCAGCGCCTCTCTTCAAAGGGCCGAAGCCAACGTTGTGACAGAGGAACTGCGCGCCGAACGGTACCGCAAAATGCTGGTGACCAAATCAGTCGGACAGCAGACCTACGACGACGCCGTAGCCGCCCTGAAGCAAGCCAGGGCCGACGTGGCAATGGCCAAGGCCGAACTCGAAAATGCCGAAATCCAGTTTGAAAGAACCAACGTCCTGGCTCCGATCAGCGGACGGATCGGCAAGTCAAGCGTGACGCCGGGCGCGCTGGTTACCGCCAACCAGGCAATGCCCCTGGCCGTCGTCCAGCAGCTTGACCCGATCTATGTCGACGTAACCCAGTCAAGCGTCGACATGATGAAGCTCAGGCGCGAGCTGGCTGCGGGCCGTCTTGAAAGGGCCAACCCCGACCAGGCCAGCGTGCGCCTCATCCTTGAGGACGGCACCATCTACGGCCATGAAGGACAGTTGCAGTTCTCCGACGTGACCGTCAACCAGAGCACCGGTTCCGTCACCTTGCGGGCTATTTTCCCCAATCCGGACCTGGACCTTCTGCCTGGCATGTATGTGCGCACCATCGTTGAAACCGGCAAAAAGCCCGAAGCCCTTCTCGTGCCGCAGCAAGCCCTGGTTCGCGATGCCAACGGAAATGCCACCGTCATGGTGGTCAAGGAAGACAATTCCGTCGAGAACCGTCCTGTAAACGCACCCAGGGCAATCGGCTCGACCTGGCTTCTGGAAAGCGGGCTGAACCCCGAAGAACGGGTGATTGTCGAAGGCAGGCAAAGGGTGCGCTTCATGCGCGGAGCCCCGGCCCCGGTCGTTACGCCGATAGAAAAAGACTCGCCGGTGGCTCAGCAAAAGCAGGAAGGCAAAACCAAGGCCGCCGAGGGCTCGGGCAATTCCCAGGCCAAAGAAAAAAACGCCGAGAACGGCAATGGGCTGCTCAGCCAGTCCGCGTCAGGCCGGGAACGCTCCGGCAAAGCAAATTAGCGGATATGAAAACAGGCGCTCTCAGCAGCGCCCAGCGCCCGCGGCAAGTTTGTTTCCGCCGGATGCGGGCAGCGCCCGGTCCCAAGTCAGATCTTTGCCAACAATCAGATATCAGAACGCCTTTCCGGGACGTCGGCCGGACTTTTCCGAAAACAGCCGCAGCGGACCTGACGCGCGGCTGGCGTTATAACCAATTTACAATGGTACGGTCCAAGTTATGCCACGCTTTTTCATAGACAGGCCGATTTTCGCCTGGGTTGTCTCCATCCTGATCATGCTCGCCGGCCTGTTGGCTGTCCTGACCCTGCCGGTGGCCCAATATCCGGCCATCGCCCTGCCCCAGGTCAGCATCAAGGCCACATATCCAGGCGCATCAGCCGAAACTCTGGATACCTCGGTAACCCAGCCGATCGAGCAGAACATGAACGGTCTTGACGGCCTGCTCTATATGACATCAAAAAGCGAGTCGTCAGGCACCGCCCAGGTCGACCTTACCTTCGCGGCCGGCACCGACCCGAACATCGCCCAGGTCCAGGCACAGAACAAACTGCAACTGGCCATGCCGCTCTTGCCCATAGAAGTCCAGCAACAGGGAGTTACGGTCGGCAAGGGGCGCACCACCTTCCTCATGGTCGTGGCGTTTATCTCTGAAGACGGCAGCATGACCGGTGGGGAAGTCGGCGACTACGTCACCTCGAACATCAGAGACGGCCTGGCCCGTGTATCGGGCGTCGGCCAGTTGCAGACCTTCGGTTCGCCGCGGGCCATGCGCATATGGGTCAATCCGGATAAATTGGTCAACTATTCGCTGACGGTCGCCGACATAAAAAAGGCCGTGCGCGAGCAAAACGTCCAGGTCTCGGCCGGCCAGCTCGGCGGCGCCCCGTCAACGAAAGGCCAGGAACTTAACGCGACCATCAACGTGCAGGACCGCCTCCAGACCGTCAAGGACTTTGAAAACATCCTCCTGCGCGTGAACAAGGACGGCTCGGCCTTGAAGCTTGGCGACGTGGCCCGCATGGAGATGGGGCTGGAAAGTTACAGCAGCATCTCCCGGCACAACACCCGGCCCGCCTTTGGTCTGGCCATAACGCTGGCCTCCGACGCCAACGCCCTGGACACCGCCGAGGCGGTCAAGGCAAAGCTCAAGGAGTACGCCGAATTCTTCCCGCCCGGGCTGACCTATGAGTTCCCCTATGACACCACCCCGTTTGTCAAATTGTCCATCAAAGAAGTGGTCGTAACTCTGATTACGGCGATCGTGCTCGTTTTCCTGGTCATGTACCTGTTCCTGCAGAACTTCCGGGCAACCCTCATTCCTACCCTGGCTGTGCCGGTGGTGCTTTTGGGAACCTTCGGGGTCTTTGCGGCCTTCGGCTTCTCAATCAACACACTGACGATGTTCGGCCTGGTTCTGGCCATCGGCCTGCTGGTCGACGACGCCATTGTCATAGTGGAAAACGTCGAGCGCCTGATGAGCGAGGAAGGGCTCACGCCGCTTGAATCCGCCCGAAAGTCAATGGACCAGTTGGGCGGCGCCATTGTCGGCACCAGTCTTGTCATCATGGCGGTCTTCGTTCCCATGGCCTTTTTCGGCGGATCGACCGGGGCGATCTACAGGCAGTTTTCTCTGACCATTGTCGGCACCATGGGCCTTGCCCTGTTCACGGCCCTGTCCTTTACCCCTGCACTGTGCGCGACCCTGCTCAAGCAAGCGCCGAAAGGGTACACCCTCACCCAGGCAGGTTTTCTGGGCTGGTTCAACCGCCTGTTCCAGCGAATGGGCGACAAATATGAACGGCAGGTCACCCATGTGGTGAAAAGGCGCGTCATCGTGCTGGGCGTCTATGCGCTTGCTGTTGCCATGGTCGTCCTGTTTTTCAGGGTAATACCCACCGGTTTTTTGCCGGAGGAGGATCAGGGCATTTTGATGGTGAGCATCCAGTTGCCGCCTGGCGCCACCCAGGAAAGAACCCTGGCGGTGTTGGAGCAGGTCGAAAATTACTTCCTGGAAGAGGAAAAGGGTGGCGTGCAGTCGATGTTCGGCGTTGTCGGCTTCAGTTATGCCGGCACCTCGCAGAACAACGCCTTTGGTTTCATCAGCTTAAAGCCATGGGATGAAAGAGACGGCAGCAGCAGCGCCAGGGCAATAGCCGACAGGGCCATGCGCAACCTTGGCAAAATTCACGACGCCACGGTCTATACCATTGTGCCCCCGGCGGTCACAGAACTTAGCACCAGCAGCGGTTTTGAGTTCCAGTTGCAGGACAGGGGCGGCCTCGGCCACGAGGCCCTGCTGGAAGCCAGAAACATATTCATGGCCTTGGCCTATTCTCCTGAATTCTCCTCATCCTTGCGCGCCGTTCGCCCAAACGGGCAGGACGACGCCACCCAGTACAAGGTGGATGTGGACAAACCCAAGGCCAGCGCCCTGGGAGTCTCGCTTGCCGACATCAACGACACTCTGCAAACCGGCTGGGGAGGGGTATACATCAACGACTTTCTGGACAAGGGGCGAATCAAAAGGGTCTATATCCAGTCCGAAGACTGGGGCCGCATGCTCCCGGAAGACATAAGCAGGTGGTATGTGCGCAGCGACACCAACGAAATGGTGCCTTTCTCGGCCTTCTCAACCCAGCGTTGGGTCATGGGCTCTCCCAGGCTTGAGCGTTACAACGGCCTGCCTTCCATCAACATCGTCGGCGAACCCGCGCCGGGAAAGAGCACCGGCGACGCCATGCGGGTTGTGGAAGAAATCGCTTCGCGCCTCCCGAACGGGATAGGCATGGAGTGGACCGGCATTTCTCTGCAGGAACGCCAGGCCGGAGACCAAACCCTGATGCTCTATTCCATCTCCGTGGTGGTGGTATTCCTCTGTCTGGCCGCCCTTTACGAAAGCTGGTCAGTGCCTATCGCCATCATGCTGGTCGTGCCCATCGGCATCATCGGCGTTCAGTTTGCATCCTACCTTTTCGGCAAGTATAACGGCGTGTACTTCCAGGTGGGATTTTTATGTGTAGTCGGCCTTGTGGCCAAAAACGCCATCCTGATCGTCGAATTCGCAAAATCATTGCAGGAAGGCGGAGAAAGCATTATAGACGCTGCCATCCAGGCCAGCAAGCTGCGTTTCAGGCCGATCATCATGACCTCCATGACGACCATCCTCGGCACCTTGCCTCTGGCCATCGCCACCGGAGCGGGCGCCGGCAGCCAAACCGCCATTGGCATAGCCATTGTCGGCGGCATGCTGACAACTACATTCCTCGGGATCTACTTCATTCCTGTTTTCTTCGTCGTTGTCCGGCGCGTCTTCACAGAAAAAAAGCGGATTGAATAGGTGCAAAATGAATGAGAACTATAAAAAGACGCCCGCCGAGCAAAGGGCGGAAAGACGGCGCAAACAGGTTCTTGACGCTGCCGAGGCCTGTTTTTTGAAATCCGGTTTTCATGTGACCAGCATGGCCGAGATTTCCAAAGCGGCTTCCATGAGCGTCGGCCACATATACAACTACTTTGAAGGCAAGGAGATGATCATCTGCGCCCTGGTCGAAAGGCAGGTCAACGAATTCCTTGCCCTCCTCGCCCAGGCCTCCGAATCGGAACAAAACTTTGTCGAGGCGCTGAAGGCATCCCTGGAAAGCGACTACAAGAAAGGGCTGACAATCGCCCAGGTATCCCTGATCCACGACGTCTTGGCCGAAATCGGCAGAAATGACAAAATCACGCAGGCCATACTCGCCTACGATGCGAACGTGCGCCGCTTCCTAGTGGAAAAATGCACGGCCTACAAGCCTGAGTGGACGCCCCTGGAAGTCACGCTGCGCATGGAACTGGTCCTCTCCCTGCTCAATAGCTGCACCTTCCGCTACGCCGTCAACCCGGATCTGGACATTAGCGCCTACAAGGCCGAAATCGGCCGCACCCTGGATCTGCTCTTCGAAAGATAAAAAAGCTGAGAGGGCGAGCAGGCATTGCGGCTACTTGCCCAGAAACCTGTAATGCCCGGTGATGCCCCTGGCGGACCAAGCTTCCCAGTCATCCCCTTCCGAGGCCCAAGGGCCGTCGTTGTGAATGAGGTATGGATAGCCGCTCGCATTGCGCTTGTCGGAGATAATGGCAATGTGATCCGGCTGTTGGAAACTTACCAGATCGCCCGGGCGCCACTGGGCCATATTGGCTTTGTCATGCGGGATGAACTTGGTTGTCAGGCTCTGCCCGTGACGGGCGAAGAATACACGCTGGTTTGGCACCCGCCTGAAATCTATGTTGGCGTCAGGCTTGCCGCCAACCCTTGGATAGGCTGACGGATTGGCCCTGATGTCGGCATCCATGTTCGCCTTGAGATCATAACCCGCATACCTGTAGGCCCTCCAGATGACGTCCGTGCAAACGCCCTCGCCTGCCGGGGGATAGCCTCCGGAGTAGTAGCCGCTTTGATATATGGGTTTTCTGTCGGCCTCCTCCAGGCCTCCGGCCATGAGCAGCGCGGCGGTGACCCCGTCAGGGCTCTGAATCTGCGCACTTGAGGAACCCCGGGGGTTATTTGCCTTTGGACCCTTGGGCTGTTTTTTATGCTGGGGCTGGCTCTTTGCTCCCAAATTCGGGGCGGGCCTTGCCGGCTCTGGGGTTCTTGCGGGTTCAACGGGCCTGGGCGCTTTTTCCCCATCGGCCCTCCCGGACGTCACAGGCCGACCGGCGCGACCGGCGGCGGCCAGGCGCGCCGCTCTTTCCCTTTCCTTCTTTTCACGCAGCCGGTTCTCGCTGTCGACTCTTATGGAAGAACCCGCGCCTTTGCCCGGGCAGGCGGAAAAGGCGAACAGCGCCAAAAGGCAGAACGCGCAGATTGTCTGGCCGCGCCGTGATAAAAACTTCCCGCGCATAACAGCTCCACAGTCGCAACAAATTTTCGCCCGGCCTGGATTGTAATGGATGTCGCCATAGAATCCAGGCAGTGGCCACACGCCGAAACAAGGATTACGGGCAGGCCGGGACAGCGCCGCCAGCGACAGGTTTCAGCCAGCCATACTACGGATGCTGGCGCGCGGCAAGGTGAAGGATTTACTGCTGGAATGTCCGGGAGCGCGCTTTGCTCCGGGCGCTGTGAGACAAGGCAGGGGTTTCTATTTTACAAACGACGGCCGGCACGCATGCCTGAAAGCCGCCGAAACGCGGCACGAACGCGCTGCTGCTCGAAAAAACAGGCACGCATGGAGAGCGGCTGGCTGCCGGGCCATTATTACAGGCCCGGCAGCCAGGCCCGGCTATTTTTCTTGGTTATGGCCGTAGATGGCCCCGGCCACAGCGCCGACAGCCCCGCCGATAAGGGCTCCGGTGGTGCCGCTTCCTCCGGCAATAGCGCTGATGCCAGCTCCGCCCAAAGCGCCGACGACTCCGCCGCTAAGAGTGCCCTGCTGCGTTTTGTTCATGTTCGTGCAGGCAACGGCCGGCAAAAACAGACTGGAGGACAGTAACAATACCATAAAACGCTTTTTCATATACATGCTCCTTGACGATTCCGGCCACGGCTACTTAGTGCGACGGGGCAGGTGTTCCTTGATATGGGGTTGGGCATAGAGGAACCACAGCACCTCGACGACAGAACGGTCCTTATCACCCGGATTATCGGCGGCATATTTGTCCAGCCTTGCGATGATCTCGGGGATGCTGGTGTCGGCAAACCCTTTTGACCAAACCGGAACGAGGCTTTGCTTGAACGGCGGCGGAGATGAGCCTTGCCAGTGCCTTTCAAGCTCGATCGCGTAGATAAAACCCGCCAGGAAGGCGCCCTTTGTCTCTTTGGAATCATCTTTCCAGTCCTTGAGGCTGATCCCGAGACTCTCAGGCACCGGGCTTTCGGAGGCGGCCCTGGTGTTTGCCGCGAATCCTAAGCAGGCCACAGCCAGGCACAGGGTAAAGAGAACGGTTAAACATTTTTTAGCCATAACACCCTCCTTGCTTGAGTGCTTGAATAGTTTGGCAGTGCCAGAAAAAGCGCACCGCGATGCATCGAAACACCTGCGCCAACGCTCGGTCGCCGCGGGTTTGTTAGAAATATACATTGTTTAATATGCAAGATCAAAATAAAAACAGGTTTTTTGGAAGAAAACCACAGCTCGGTTCGGCAGGCACACAGCAGAATATGCCTCTTTTTTACTTGTCAGGCCATGATAAACATGAGAAATATCGTGTCTCTCCGCGCTGGCCGCACAAACGTCCCACTACCGGGCCTGCCGCCAGCCATTTCCAGGACCGCACAGTTTAACGCCTTTTGGCACAAATGAATTGGAAAGGAACCATGGCCGGCATCCGCTCTTCTTACACCGACAATCTGAGTTTCTTCGGGCCGAACGATCCCCTTGACCTCGTCGCCGCATACGGCAGTCCGCTTTATGTCTACAGCGAGAGTGTGCTGCGCGCGCGTTGCGATGACATGAAATCCCTGTTCAAGGATCCCTCTTTTGTGGTCAGCTATTCCACCAAGGCCAACCCCAACCCCCATCTCTTGAGAATAATCAAAGACCAAGGCCTGCATGCCGACGCCATGAGCCCCGGCGAATTGGCCATGGTCAAGGCCGCCGGTTTTACCAAAGACAAAATCAGCTATGTTTCCAACAATATTTCGGAAGAAGAGCTGGGAATTGCCGCAAGAGAAAGCAACTTTGTCAGCGTCGACTCTCTCGCCCAACTCGACTCCTTCGGCCGCGTCAATCCCGGCGGCAAGGTGGTTGTCAGGGTCAACCCCGGCATTGGCGCCGGGCATCATCAGAAAGTGGTCACCGCCGGAAAGGATACCAAATTCGCCGTATCCCCCGAAGATTTCAAGGAGATGCGCGCGATCCTGGCCCGCCACAATCTGACCCTGCAGGGCCTTAACCAGCATGTGGGCTCCCTGTTCATGGATGCGGCCCCATATCTTGCCGCCGCCTCCTGGCTCCTGGAAACGGCCGAGGAATTCCCGGGCATCACGATCATCGATTTCGGCGGCGGTTTTGGCATCCCCTACAGAAAATATGAGAACCAGCCCCGCCTGGATATCGCCGACCTCTCCGCCAAATTCACCGACCTTTTGCTATCCTGGAAAAACAAACACAACTATGCAGGCAAGTTCGTCATTGAGCCGGGCCGCTATATCGCAGCCGAATGCGGCATCCTGCTCGGCAGGGTCCATGCCGTGAAAAACAACGGCGCCACCCGCTACGCCGGGACAGACCTTGGCTTTAACACCCTGATCAGGCCCGCGATGTATGAGTCTTTCCACGACGTGGAGATCTTCGGCAAGCCAGGCCTCAACCGCCCGGTCATCGAGCAGACAATCGCCGGAAACATTTGCGAAACAGGCGATATCATAGCCAAGGGGCGCAATTTGCCCGAAATATATATCGGGGACGTGGCCGCCATGCTCGACGCCGGCGCCTACGGCCACAGCATGAGTTCCAATTACAACCAGCGCCTGCGCCCGGCCGAAGTTTTGATCGAGTCGAGCGGGGCAGCCAGGCTGATCAGAAAGCGCGACAGCGTGGAAGACCTGATGAAGGTCTACCCGGACCTCTAATCCGCACACCTGCCACCAGCCCGGCCCAGCGCCGGGCTTTTTTTTTCAGGCACAAAAAGATGGGGCCAAGGTCCGGGTTTCGTACTTTAGGCTTATAAACTGCGGCTTGACTCGGCTTATTGCTTTTACGCCGCGCGGTTTTGAAGTATCCTGAGAAGGATAACGCAGGGAGATGCAATGGGGATTGAAATAGAACGCAAGTTTTTGGCCAGAAACGACGCCTGGAGGTCGGTCGCAGGCGAGGGCGAATACTGCTGCCAGGGTTATCTCAACAAATCCATGGACAGGACGGTTCGGGTCCGCATTATGGGCGGCAGGGGTTTTTTGACCATCAAGGGGCCGTCCAAAGGGATGTCCCGAAGCGAATTCGATTACGAGATACCGCTTGATGACGCCTCCCAGATGCTCAAGGAGCTGGCCGATCCGCCGCTCATCGAAAAATGCCGGTACCACATTGATTTTGGCGGGTTATGCTGGAGCGTTGATGAATTCATGGGGCAAAATGAGGGGTTGATCCTAATTGAGCTGGAACTGGAAAGCGAGAGCCAGGCCTTTGATCTGCCGGACTGGGCCGGGCAGGAGGTCAGCGGCGACGTCAGATATTATAACTCCAGGCTGGCCATCATCCCGTATTGTGACTGGAAAAAATAAAACAGGCGCTGTTTGCGCGTCTGTTGCGGCAAACATGCGCCCGTGAAGAAGGGCAGATAAAGGCGGGGCCCAATTGAGTTAGCGGACCACCGGGGCGGTTGCCCCAATGGTCCGCTAACCCGCATTTTTGCGCCAAGCCGAGATTAAGGCTGTACTTTCACGGAATTGGCGATTCTCTCAAAGATGGTTTCGATACCCGGCGAGGTCAGTTCGCCGGTTCCCCTGATCAGCATGCCGGTTCCACCGGGCAGGTAGACGTACCACTCAAGCGCGGTGACTTCGCCCGTTTTGCCCTTTCCGCGCAAGCGCCTTACCAGGGCCATGTACCCGGATATCTCGGTCTTGGTCACCCTGACCGAGATGAGCGGCGACTGCTGATTCTGCCGTGCCGCCGCCTGTTGGTCGTTCCTGAGGAAGTTTTGGGCGATCTGGTCAAGCTGCTCCTGGGTGATGCTTCGCATCTCGGCCTCAGGCGGGAAATTTTTGGATGCATTGAGCAACACCACGGCCAGGGTGCCGTCCATTCCCAGCTCATTATTGGCCAGACGCTTCATCTCCAGCAAAACGACTTTTTCGTCTTTGGCGACCTGGCTGTCGAGCTGGCCCTTGGTGACTACGGAAGGATCTGCGGCCCTGATCACTTGCCAGTCCTCCGGCATGGAAATGCTGATGCCGTAGGGCAGTTGTCTTGGCATGTAACCGGACGGGGTCTCGGTCACGCTGCCGCCGTCATCCGAGGCGCAGGAAAAAAGGCCGGCACAGGCTATCAAGATAAGGCTCAATGCGGCTAGCTTGCCAAAAATACGCGGCTTGGTCTCATTCATTGTTTACTCCTTTAAGATCCTGTACCCGCTGCGCTCTTGCGCCAGACGGGACGGCTTGCGAAATGCGTCGCAAAGTCCAACGGCTTTGAACTGTCAAGTAATAAACCTTATATCCGGGCTGGTCAATCCAGGCAAACGCGATTTGAAAGTTTTATCGGCCACCGCGCCACCCGTCCGGCCCGCGCCAAAACTACCAAACATACCGGTCAAACGCGCCTGATAGTGTTAAAGGCAGCGCAAACCGTCCTGTTATTCCGACAACCGCTGCCGGGCATGCCCACCATTCACCGCGCGATGTGCTAATTGCGCTATAACTGTACCGCAGTATGATAAAAGAAAATCGCTATATAATACACGGCCACTCAATATTTGTGGTAGTTTTACATTGCGCCCGGTCATAGTTTCCGCAAGGGTACAGGCATCCCGTTGCATTGGGACAGGCGATTGCCTTGGCCGGGCGTTTGAAGAAAGCATCAAAACGGAAAGACACGGATTTAAACCTTGGAGCTGCCATGCCTACATGCATGCAGTGAAAGGGATTTATATGAGAGACAATATACTGGTTTATTTTTTTGTTTTTATATTTCACTCAATTTCGCCAACCGCAGCAGGCGCAATCTGCAAAATTTCAGTGAGCATTCCCCCACAGAAATTTCTGGTCGAGCGTATCGGCGGCCCCGAGGTGACGGTCAACACGGTTCTCGGCGCCGGCTCCAACCCTCTAACCTACAGCGCCTGCCTTGACGATGTGGATGTCGCGGCCGGATCAACTGCATATTTCGTCATAGGCTTTCCTTTTGAAAGCAGACTGGCCAGCATGCTGGTCAGCCGTTACGACGGCTTATGGGTCGTCCAGTCGTTTGGCGGAACAAGGCACCGCAACAGGGGTGTTATGGGGCAGCGCGGCACGATCCGGGCAAGGAGCCGAAACCAGCACGTCTGGATGTCTCCGGACAACGTCCGCCATATGATCGAAGTCTTCGCCAGGTGGCTGTCAGAGGAAATGCCGGAAAAAAAAGAATTATTCTACCGTAACGCCGCACTCCTGGACGCCGATGTCGAACGCATGGACCGGGAAGTAAGGCAACGGCTTGACGGGCTGCCCGAAGAGCAGCGTTTCCTGCTGGATCTCACGCCAAGCTGGCATTACTTCACAACACATTATGAATTGAAGGTTTATTATGCCTCCCAGGCGTATGCGGATACCTCAAACGAAGCCGTTGCCGCCTGCGCCAGCCTGTGCCGGGCAAATGGGATAAAAACGGTGCTTGCCCCTCCGGAATACCCGGCGGCGCAAGCCAGGGCGCTGGCGCAGGCCATAAAGGGCAAGGTCATCCTTATTGACCCCCTGGAAACCGACTGGTTTGATACTATGGACAGGGCGTCAGCCGCCATGCTGGCCCCCGTAAGGTGAGCCTGCTCCATTCCGGTTTGCGCCCGGCCGGCGGCGCCGCGGGGAGTGAAAAAATAAGTGCCGGCCGCCCACGGCCTGGGCAGCAAAAGCACCGAAGCGTGCCTTACGATTTTGCTCAATGTTGCTTTGCTTTTTCCGCAATAGTCGATACATTGAATGTGCAGATCCCGTAGTCAAAGGCTCCGGGGTTCCTGGGTTTACCCTCTTGAAGCTTTGTCCGAGACGGCCATGCCTGCCCCCAAACGCCGGGCGGACGGCGTCAGGATCCTTTGTGAATGGATGATAATTTTTAAGACCTGAAATATTTACCGAGAGAGCGGCGCATGTATAACGAATTTGATTGGTCCCACGCGTTTACCGGCCGTTTGAGCGGACTGAACCTTGCGTCATGCCCGTTCGCCAATGGCCGGCTGCCTGAGATAACGCAGAAGTTGTCGGATGAAATATCCAGCGGAAATCTTCCGAGCATTGACATGGACTTCGCGCAAAGCCTGCTGGAAGAACTGCCCGAGGTTCTTGAAAAAATCTCCGGCTACAGGCACATGGTCCTGCTGGGCATCGGCGGCTCTGCCTTGGGGGCCAGGGCGTTGCAAAAGGCCTTTTTCCCGGCTCAGGACCGCCCCGGACACGACGGCCCCTGGCTGTGGATAGCCGACAATGTGGACGCCTCAGGCCTTGACGCCTGGCTGGACAGGCTTGATCCCGCTGACACCGTGTGTGTCGTGGTTTCAAAGTCCGGCGGGACCATCGAGACCCTGGCCCAGTATTTCATCGTAAAAAAATGGCTTCAGGACAAGCTGCCCGCCGCCTGGCAAAAACACCTGATCGTCGTCACCGACGCTCGCAAAGGCATGCTTCGCAGCGACGCCATCCTCTACAACCTGGCCGCTTTGCCCATACCGGCGCTCCTGGGCGGCAGGTATTCCGTATTTTCCGCCGTGGGCATGCTTCCGGCCGCTTTTATGGGAATGGACTGGAAAGAGCTTATGAGGGGCGCGATCGAGGCCAACATGGCCATCGTCCAGAATCCGGACAACCTGGCCTCCCATCCGGCGTGGAAGATGGCGGTCTGGAACGCCGAACTCATGGCCAGGGGCTACTCTCAATTGATATTCTTTTCATATGTGCCGGCCTGGAACTACTTCGGCGCCTGGTTCGCCCAGTTGTGGGCCGAAAGCCTCGGCAAAAACGGCAAGGGCAGCATGCCCGTGCCGGCGGTGGGCGTGACGGATCAGCACTCGCTTTTGCAGATGTTCCTTGATGGACAAAAAGACAAGGCCTGCTTCTTCATCACCGCCGACCAGCCCAAAGGCGCCCAGTTTCCGGACAAGCTTCCGGGAGAGTGGTCTTTCCTGGCCGGCAAGCGCTTCGGCGACCTGCTGGAAGCCGAAAGCATCGGCACCCGCATGGCCATGCTTAAATCAGACGTCCCCCTGTTGCACCTGCACCTGGAAAACTCCGGCGAATACCAGGCGGGCAGGCTCATGGGCGTTCTCATGGCCTCCACCCTCATAACCGGCTGGTTGCTCGGCATAAACCCTGTTGACCAGCCCGCGGTCGAAGCGGGCAAGCGGCTGGCAAACGCCTTTTTGGGCGCTCCAGGCCTTGAAGAGGAAAAAAAGGAATTACAGAATTTCATCAGCCGAAAATAGCTTCACCAGCTTCGCCCGGCATGAGGCCTGCTCCTACGAGCGCGCCACCGCGCAAGTTGCGGCTCGCATGTTTTGCTTGCGCCCTGTTTGGCGGACTTATTTATGCCCCTCATTGCCCGTGACCACCCCATCCCTCCCAAAAAAATGGCGGCACGGCCTGCTCTGGCCGTGCCGCCTGAATTGCCGAATAAAACGGGACTGAAGGAGGGAACCCCAATGGCGTTTTCCCTTGAGGTTCCCTCTTTCAGATCTTAAAACGCTGCAAACAGGCTGCTCTTTACCTTGCAGACCGGGCAGTAAGAGGGCGGATCGCCGATATGGGTGAAGCCGCAGACCGGGCAGATGTAAATCTTGTCCTCGCCGAGCGGCATGTCTTTTTCTTTCAAGGCATGGTCGCGGGCCTGACCAAACATCGCGGCGTGGATTTTTTCCGCTTCCAGGGCGTAGTGGAAGGACCGGATGGCGTCTTTTTCGCCCTGCAACTCGGCCACAGCCAAGTATGCAGGATACATCTGGTTCACTTCGCCAAGCTCGCCTTCCATGGCCCAGGCCAAATTTTCCGACACGCTTTGCAGGCCGAATTCTCCGCCGGCGTCCACTTTGAAACCGCCGGTCATGTCCTTGAGCACTTTGAAGTGGTTATGGGCGTGAACCTGCTCGGCGTGGGCAATGGCATGAAACAGCTTGCCGATATTGGGATAGCCCTTATTTGTGGCATGCTCGGCCCAGATCAGATAGCGCATGTGGGCCATAGACTCGCCGCCGAAAGCGCTCCTAAGAAAATCGGCGGTTTGAGCATTTTTGAGTGACATTGTATTCTCCTGTATCGATTGCATCTGCTATGGCGGCAACGGCCAGTTTACCTCATTGGTTGAATCTGCGCGAGTTGTTGCCGATGGCGTCGGACATATTCCCATTGTGACTTTACGGGAAGTATCTGACCACACATTCCGCGCAGATGGTGACTGTTTTACTCAACTATGAGTATATGCCCAATGCGCGGGTTTGTACAGTGTTAATAGGAAGATTTACGAATAAGGCTAGGAAGCCCCACTTTCTATTGGCAGAATCAAGCAAGGGACAGGCTTTCGACGTACAGGTAGCGTTTGATTTTCTGAGTCGGGGTCTTCTCGAAGGGTTCTTTCTGTTCAAACACCTTATGCACGCGGGCAAATGACGAAACCTTGGAGTTGACCTCCTGGCGTATTTCTTCCAACAGGTCAAGGATCTTGCCGGCGAGCTGATCGTCTGGCAAACCGCCGTAGAGCTCATCTACGGCATTCGCATCAAGGTGAACCTTGGCAGCGACCTTGCCTTCAAACTCATAGACCAAGACCTCCAGCACGCAAGCAGATGCGAAAAATACGGACTCGATCTCTTCCGGGTATATATTCTCGCCGCTCGGGCCAAGGATAACGTTTTTGCACCGGCCCTTGATGAATATATAGCCGTCTTCGTCAATGCAGCCCAGGTCGCCGGTTTTCAGCCATCCGTCACTGGTGAAGGTCTCGGCCGTCCTTTGCGGATCCTTGAAATAGCCACGCATGACGTTGGGGCCTGTAACTTCGATCTCGCCGTGGCCGCCGGCCTCTGGCGAGGCAATCCTGGCTTTCATGCCGGGCAGGGCATAGCCCACGCTGAACAACCGGGTGTTGCCCGGGCCGGTTCCGCTGACAATCGGCGCGGCCTCGGTCAGACCGTAGCCGACCGCGTAAGGAAAACCCGCCTCAAGCATGAAGGCCTCCACATCTTGGGCGATCGGCGCGCCACCAAAGGGCATTAGCCTAAGATGCCCGCCGAAGAACTCAATTAGCTTTTTGCAGGCAGATCTGTGTATCCTTTTCCGAAAAAATGGAATCTTGTACAGCGCGCGCATAAGCCGGCTCCCGGTGAACTTGGGCAGCAGCCTGGTTTTGTAGATTTTCTCCATAACCAGCGGCACGGTCAGCATGACCGTCGGCTTCACTTTTTGCAAAACCGGCTGCAGAGCCCTCGCGGTGGGCGGCTTGTCCATGTAGTGGATGGTGGCCCCATGCAGCAACGGCAGCGCAAGGCCCAAAGTACACTCATAGGTATGCGGCAGGGGCAGTATGGATAAAAGGCGATCGCCCTTGCCGATCTGGACTATACTGTGAACCGAGGCCGCATCAAAAACGATGTTTTTATGGCTGAGCATGACGGCCTTTGAATGGCCCATGGTGCCGGATGTATAAACTATCGCCGCCAGGTCGTCCTCACCCGGCCCGGACGGCGCTGTCTTGCCCAAACCCGCAGCCGCGTCCCGCCACTTTTTCAGTTCCGTGAGGCCGGTATTTTTCAGGCCCTGAAAGCCTTCCGGCCGCACTTCCCTGTCAATGGGCTCAAAGGTCTCAATGCCGAACAAAATCGGAGCCGGAGTGAACTCCATATCCTCAATTTTTGAGAGCAGCTTTTGAGAGACAAAAACCGCCTTTGACTCGGAATGCCTGAGGATATGCGCAACGGCGTCGCCATGAAATTCAGTCAAAATCGGCACGGCCACAGCCCCCATGGCCGTGATGGCGAAATAGGCGATCACCCAGTTGGGCGAATTTTCCGCCAAAATGGCCACTGTATCGCCCGTTGCGAGGCCATGGCCGGACAGGACGGCGCCAAGCTCGCGCGCTGATTTTAAAAGCTCCATGTAGGAAACAAAAGAGCCGTCCGGCCAGGCCAGCGCGGCGTGATCTCCAAACTTGGCGGCGCCTTGCTCAAGCAAATGGCCAAGGGTCAGTGTGGAAAATGAGCTAACGGGCATATGCCTCTCGAAGTGGTAGTACGCAAGGTGGTATTTTAGCGTAAAAAAAGAATAATTCAGACAGGATTACCCAGGCCGACTCGCCAGTATTGCGAATATCTCAAAAACAGACTGTCCGCAATAATTCAATAATCATGCAACAGCATCCGCTGTTAAGGCGCCAATTCCAGCAACAACAGCTCGTGACGCGCTCTTCAATGCGGCAGATGCGAAAGCCCGGTTCATATAAAACCGCCCTCCTTACGAAAGATCGTCCAGAATCACCCGGGCGGCTCTTTCCGGGGCGCCTGGTGGGCCGAGGAGCTGGCGCAGGGCAGCCAGGGACCGGCGGGTTTCGGCAAGAGCCGGACGGCCTTCAGGCAAAAGCCAGTCAAGAGCCCTTTTGGCCAGAGACGGGCCGTCGCTGTCGGACTGGAGGTACTCGGGCAAAACTTCCCGGTTGAGGATAAGGTTGGCCAGGCTCATGTAGGGGATGCGGACGAGGCGCTTGCCGATGAAGTAGGACAGGGCCGAAACCTTGTATGCGGCGATGGTGGGCGTGCCCAGGATGGCGCTTTCCAGCGTGACCGTTCCGGAAGCGGCGACAAGCAGCTCGGCGCGGCGCATGAAGGCATAGCGGTTTTCCGGCTCCGCCATTTCGAGTTCGATGTCGCTGTTCCAAAAAGACATCAGGTAGTCTGGGCTGACGTTCGGGGCGCGGCCGCAGGCGAATTTCAGCCCTGGAAGCTTTTCCTTGAGAATGGACGCCGCCCTGGCAAATTCAGGCATGAGCGAGCTGATTTCCTTCTTGCGGCTGCCGGGCAGAAAGCCGATCAGGGCCGGGTCAGGAGAGATCTCCTCAAGGCCCGGAATATCAAGCATGTCAATGAGCGGATTGCCCACATAGTCGATATCCATGCCGAACTGCCGGTAAAACTCCACCTCAAAAGGAAGGATTGAAATCACCTTGCGGACGTGCTTTTTGATGAACTGGACCCGCCCCTGCCGCCAGGCCCATACCTTTGGGCTGATGTAGTAATAGACCGGAATGCCCAGTTTGGCGGCCGCCTTGATCACCCTGAAGTTGAAATCCGGGGCGTCGATGACGACAAGGGCGCGCGGACGGACTCTTTGCATCTCGCGCGCGATGCCCTTGATGATGCGCAGAATTTTCGGAATGTGCCCAAGAACCTCGGTCAGCCCCATAACGGACAGATCCTCGACCCGAAAAAGCGCGTCCAGGCCTGCTTCGCGAAGATGCGGCCCGCCCATGCCGGTGAATGACAAGGACGGAACAAGCTTTTGCAAAGCTTTGAGCAGCAACGCGCCGTGAATGTCGCCGGACAGCTCGCCGGCGTTAATCCAGATCGGCCCGCCGACTGCGGACGCTGGAGCCGGCACGGGCCCTTGAGCGCAAGCCGTTCCGGTCAGAGCCGTCATAGGCCGTTGCCGTCAGGGGAATCTGTATCGTCATGCTGCGCTGCCCCGGCTTCCAGGCGGTCGGCCTTCTTTTTGTCCCGCTTTTCCAGTTCCTCGGAAAGCAGCATGCGCCGCAGGATCTTGCCGACAACGCTCTTGGGCAGGGCATCCCTGAACTCAACCTGCCTGGGAACCTTGTAGTTCGCCAGGCGCTGCCTGCACCAGGCTATTACCTCGGACTTTTCCATGCTCTCGCCCGGCTTAAGGACCACGTATGCCTTGATGCTCTCGCCCCTGGTCGGGTGGGGGATGCCTACGGCCACAGCGTCGGCGATCTTGGGATGCTCGTGCAAGACCTCGTCGATCTCGCGCGGAGCCACGTTATAGCCGCCAACCAGAACCATGTCTTTCTTGCGGTCGACAATCGTGAAATATCCTTCCTCGTCCATCACGGCGATGTCGCCGGTATAGAGCCAGCCGTTGCGCAGGGTGCTGGCCGTGTCGTCCGGCCTGTTCCAGTAGCCGCGCATGATCTGGGGACCGCGCAGGATAAGTTCGCCAACCTTGCCAGGCGGCAAGGGAACGGTGCCCACCTCCATGTCCACAATGCGGGCGTCGGTGTCGGGAAAGGGCAGGCCGATGGAGCCGATCTTCTGCCTGCCAAGCGCGGAATTCAGGTGGGTGATGGGCGAGGCCTCGGTCAGGCCGTAGCCCTCGATGAGAATCGCGCCAAGCTCCTTTTTGATCTTTGGGAAATAGGCCGCGGGCATGGGCGCGGATCCTGATATGCAGCACTGCAGATTTGACAGATCGTATTTGCCGAGGTTTTTCTGCTGCAAAAGAGACAAATAGACCGACGGCGCGCCGGGCAGAAGGGTGCCCTTGTATTTGGAAACGGCCTTGAGCAGTTCCGGCGGGGAAAACCTCGGGATAGGCACGACCCGCGAACGCAGAATGGTCGGCAAAAGTATGCAGGTGGTCAGTCCGTATACGTGGAAGAAGGGCACCACCGCAATCAGAACGTGGTGGGGAACTTCGGCCAGGCACGGCAAAGCCGCCTTGGTCTGCTGGATGTTGGCCCCAAGGTTGAAATGGGTAAGCATGACCCCTTTCGAGGCCCCGGTGGTGCCGCCGGTGTATTGAAGGAGAGCCAGGGTCTCCTCCGGATCGCCAATCGCGTGGCTGTACCGTTCCTTGCCCTCCAGCAGGGTGGAGAACTTCAGGACCGTGCGCTGATCAAAGGGCACATTCTTTATCGAACCTTCCCGCCATGCGTTGAACCTTTGCAGCAGATTGAGCGGAAAGCCCAGGCCGTCGGCTATCGTGGTGATGAAGAAGTGCTTCACCCCGAGCGTTGCGCGCAACTGTTCCAGCTTGGGCCAGCAAAGATCTATAGTGATGAGGTGGGAAATCTCGGAATCATGGATTTGATAGGTCAGTTCCTTTTCCATGTACAGCGGGTTGATCATCACCACAATCGCCCCGGCTTTGAGCACTCCCCAGAAGGCCTGGATGACCTGGGGCAGGTTCGGCAGCATGATCCCCACCCGGTCGCCGGGCTTTACGCCAAAGGAGCGCAAATTGGCGGCAATTATCTCCGCGTCCCTCTGCAGCTTGGCATAAGTCATTTTCGTATTCATGAATTGACAGGCCACAGTCCGCGGAGCGAGCCTGGCTGTTTCGTCAACCCAGTGAAACAAGGGAACCTTGGCGTAATTGAGAGAGCGAGGCACGCAGTCGTCGTAGCTGTTCAGCCACGGACAGTCGGCCGGATCGGAACTGTCCCATTTTCCGGGGTGGGCCGAATAGTGGCCGTCCTTAACGTCTTTGCTGAAGTCGTCCATAGATTGAGCTTGATTGAAAGTTATCGATTACTGTCACTCCCTGACATTGCGGCATCCCAGACGTTGCGCCGCGCGTCAGATTCCACCCGGCCGCAGGCCGGACACAACGGCCACAACTTTGATGCCCTTCTTCTCGCCGGTAAAACCAAGGCCTTCTTCGGTCGTAGCTTTAACATTAACCGCGTGTTTGGGCAATTGCATCAGCTTGGCCAGATTGGCGGATATGTTCTCACGATGCGGGGCCAGGCGCGGAACCTGAGCGATGACCGTGACGTCCGCATGGGTGAGGATGATGCCTTTTTCCCGGCACAGAGACAAGGCTTCGGCCAAGAATATCCCGCTCTCCATATTGGCGTAGGTCTCGTCCGTATCCGGAAACAGGCGGCCGATGTCGCCTGCGCCGGCAAGACCAAGCAAGGCGTCCACCAGGGCGTGCAAAAGCGTGTCGCCGTCAGAGTGCGCAGACACCGTGATGTCTGTGGCAATGGGCACGCCGCCGAGAACGAACGGCCGCCCGCCGCCGTAGCGGTGCACGTCATACCCAAAGCCGGTGCAGGGGACAAGCCCCCCGGCCTTCCCATAGGCGCATCCGCCCGCATCCATGAGTGACGCTCCCGCCCGGCTGTAAAGCATCCGCAAATCTTCCCGGTAGGTGATTTTGATATTGTCCGGATCGCCCTTGACCACAATGACAGCAAAACCCGCCTTTTCCATGATCATGGCGTCGTCGGTGACTTCCCAGGAGCCGCTCCTGGCCTTTTCATGCGCCAGAAGCAGCGGTTCAACATAAAAACCCTGCGGAGTTTGTATGGCATAAAGACCTTCCCGGTCAACCGTCCGGGTCACGAACGAGCCCGCGTCGCAGCGCTTGACCGTGTCGGTAACGGGCAGGCCGGGAACCACGGCCGCATGGCCGTCAAGCAGGGCTTGCGCCACCCGCATGGCCAGTTCAGGGCTGACATTTGGTCTGGCCGCGTCGTGAATGAGAACAGCCTTGCAGGATGACGGCAAAGCGCGCACCCCGGCCAGGGACGAATCCCGTCTGTCCCGTCCGCCGATCGCGATCCTGCGCTCAAGCCCCAACTCGTTGCGCGGGTCAATTTCCCGCAGCAACTCGGCGTATCGTTCCAAAAGCTCCTGCTTTTCCGCTATGGGATCGTCTGGAAAGACAAAGACCAGCCCGCAAAGCGGCGCACAGCCAGCCATATTGCGGGCCGCGTGCCAGAAAAGCGGCTTGCCCAGGCAATCAACAAATTGCTTGGGCAACTTCCCGTCACCGGAGGAAAAACGGCTCCCCTGCCCGGCCGAGAGGATCACGGCCCAAAGGTTGAGTTTGGCGTAGCCCGCGCCGCTATCCGAAAACAAGGTCATGACGGTTTCCATATAAATGTTTGACGGTAAAAACCACGCTCAGCGCTAATTCAGCCCGGCCCGTTGATTTTCCGCCCGCGAAAATTCTCGGCGCAATCAAGTTGTTCTTTTAAACAAGATTCCGATCCAGCCGCCGGCCGGATCGGAATCCGCGAATTTCAAAACAACTGCTCAAGCAAACAGACGGCTCTGAGTCTATTCGTCGCCGCAGCCTCCGCCGCCGCAACTGCCGGCGCAGTTGCCGCAGCCTCCGCCGCCAAAGGAGTTCTCGGACAGGACCATAAAACCCATGCCGTTGGAATCAATGGAAACAGCGCCAGCCGCATCCTTCAGGTCTTTGGCCATGCAGAATTTATATCCGTTCTTTTCAACCACCAGATCCTGGTCGGCCGGGTCATCAAGACCAAGTGCCAGACAGGGTCCGCTGCATCCTCCGTGGGTCAGAAAAATGCGCATGGTGCTTTTTTCGTTTTCAGAAAAATACTCGTTCAGGCCCTTAAGGGCAGATTCAGTTATCTCAAGATCAAACATCCGGTTACTCCATTTTATAAATGCCTGCCGGACATCCGGCACGCAGAAGAATCAGTCAAAGGCGATCACGCTACCGACAACACGCGAAGGCGACGCCACGCGCTGTTGTCCGCGCTAAACTGTTAAGTATATAAGAAGCATTTGTCAACATTATCAGGAAGCGGAGATGCGGCAAAACAGCCGCAGCGCCCGCCTTCAGCCCCGCAGACCCGGTTTTGCCGCTCAAACGCTTTGCCAGTTGAGCCTATCCTTTCCCCCGCTTATTGCGCCCGAATCTGAATCAGGCTATGATATAAAAAATATTTTCTCTGTCCGCGCCCAGGCCCAATGCGCCCGCCAAAAAGCCGGACAGTTCCGGGAGGTTCGCATGCTCAATTCGCAAACGCTCATGACAAAGCAACAACTGGCCGACGCCCTGGCCGGTTTTTCGCAAACCCTGTCGCAAAACTACGGCAACTGCGAAAACCTGGTCCTGGTCGGCATTCAACGCCGCGGCGTCGATATCGCCAGACGCGTGGCCTCCATGCTCAACCAGCGCTTCGGCAAAAACATCCCCTGCGGAAGCCTCGACATAACCCTTTACCGCGACGACTGGACCACCACCGGGCCAAAGCCCCAAGTGGCGGAAACAAATCTGCCGGTATCCATAGAAGGAAAGAACGTCGTCCTCATCGACGACGTAATCTTCAGCGGCCGCACCATCAGGGCAGCCCTTGGCGCTCTCGTCGATTTCGGAAGACCCCGCAAAGTGGAACTCTACGCGCTTGTGGACCGGGGACACCGCGAGCTCCCAATCCATCCCGACTACACCTCCCTCAAAATCCCAACCCAAAGAGAGGACATGGTAGACGTCCGCATGGTCGAACACGACGGCCAGGACGGAGTCTTCCTGATAACCGTCTAGGGTCAGGCGACAGACAGACTGGGGGAAGGGAGCCAACAGGGCGGTTGCCCTGATGGTTCCCTTCCCCCAGACCCCCTTCCCTCCTTTACCCTTGTTGTGGGGTAGGGAGTTTTTTTTGGGCTTGCGTTTATTCGCAGGCTCGCGATTCTCAGGGACGATTAGCCGCCCAATACCCCCAAGACGCCAAGCGGCCAATGCAACTGCTTGACCGCATGCAAGCGAAAGAGCCGGACATATTCGTCCGGCTCGCTCGTAATCCCGCTAAAAACAGCAGTGCCGCCCCAAAATATCCCGCAAAAGAGAAGGGAACCATCAGGGCGATTGCCCTGGGTTCCCTTCTTCGGACTGTCTTCAGCTTAAGCGACTAGCTTTCCAGTTCGCCGTCTTCTTCCAGTTTTTGCTTGAGGAGATCGCCAAGGCTTTGGCCGGCGGCTTCTCCGCTGGAGGTGGAGCGGAATTCTTTGGGCTTTTTGCGCTCTTCGTCATCTTTCATCTGCTTGATGGAGAGGCCCAGGCGGCGTTCTTCGGCGGAGACGTGGATGACTTTGGCTTGCAGGGTAACCCCTTCCTTGAACAGTTCGGAAGGGGACTTGATCTTCTTGTTGCTGATTTCGGATACATGCACCAGGCCTTCAATGCCTTCTTCCACTTCGACGAACACGCCAAAGTCGGTGATGTTGGTGATCACGCCTTCAATCAGGGAGCCGGCCGGGTATTTGGACGGCACATAGGCCCAGGGGTCATCAACGAGTTGTTTGATGCCCAGGGTGAACTTCTCGTTTTCCTGGTCAACGGTAAGCACCTTGGCCTGAACAACGTCGCCGACTTGGTAGACCTCGTTCGGGTGGCGGATTTTTTTGGTCCAACTGATGTCCGAGACGTGAATCAGGCCGTCGATGCCGTCTTCAATGCCGATGAACATGCCGAATTCGGTGATGTTCTTGATGGCGCCTTCAAGCACGGTGCCTTCGGGGAACTTCTCGGCCACAACTTCCCAGGGGTTGGGATGGACCTGCTTCATGCCAAGGGAGATGCGCTTTTTGTCTTGATCGACGCCGAGGATGATAACTTCAACCTCTTCGCCCACCTTTACCATCTGGGAAGGATGACGCAGCTTTCTGGCCCAGGACATTTCAGAAATGTGCACAAGGCCTTCGACGCCGGCTTCAAGCTCAACGAACGCGCCGTAGTCGACCAGATTGGTGACCTTGCCGGAGAGCTTCGCTCCGGACGGGAACTTGGCGGTAATATCCTGCCAGGGATCGGACACGAGCTGCTTGAGGCCGAGAGAAACCTTCTGATTGTCTTTGTCGAACGAAAGAACCTTGAGTTCAAGCTCCTGCCCCATGGAAACCATTTCCTTGGGATGGCGGATGCGCTTCCAGGACATGTCGGTAATGTGCAAAAGCCCGTCAAGGCCGCCGAGATCGACGAACACCCCGTATTCGGTGATGTTCTTGACGCGGCCGACGACAACCTGCTCTTCATTGAGTACGCAGAGGAGATCCTGGCGCTTGGAATCACGTTCCTCTTCGAGCAGAACACGGCGGGAAACAATCACATTGCTGCGGCGGCGGTTGATCTTGAGGATGCGGAACTCGTATTCCTGGTCAACCAGCGCGTCCATGTCGGGCACGGGGCGCAGATCGACATGCGAACCGGGCAAAAAGGCGTCGACGCCTCCCAGATCGACTGTGTAGCCGCCTTTGATGCGGCGGAGAATCCGGCCTTTGCAGATGCCCTCTTTTTCCTGCACCTCTTCGAGTTGATCAAAGAGCTGCATTCTTTTGGCCTTTTCATAGGAGAGGGAGATGGTCCCTTCCATTTCGTTTTTGCGGGCGACAAAAACGTCGATCTTGTCTCCTACGGAAACTGTGATGTTTCCGGAAGAGTCGCGAAATTCGGATGCCGGGATCTGTCCTTCGGACTTGAAGTTGACGTCAACAAGGATGTTGTCGTTGTCAATCCGGACTACTTCGCCCTTGACGATGGAACCTTCTTCCAAATCGCCGAAATCGGGGTTGAGGTAATTTTCAAGGGCGCTTTCGAAACAAAGATCGTTGTCAAGGCCAGCATCGTGTTCTGAAGTTGTAGGCATACGTTTCCTCCGCCTGGGAAAAAATTCCCGGCT
The DNA here is from genome assembly GCA_031551565.1 of Desulfovibrionaceae bacterium. Lineage (GTDB taxonomy): Bacteria > Desulfobacterota > Desulfovibrionia > Desulfovibrionales > Desulfovibrionaceae > Frigididesulfovibrio. The sequence continues at coordinate 46,017 of JAVBNM010000020.1, forward strand.
TTGCCGGGTCCGAATGCTGTAACAAACGACGCGCGTTCTGACAACAAAAAACGGACAAAAAACCTAAATCAGCCCATGTTGACAATCAGCCCGGGGGTGTGACCCAGAAAGCCGCTCGCCCGGCATACGGACGCGGGCGTTGCGTTTCCCGTAATGCAATCTGCCGCATATCGCCTGCTGATGCCGCCAAATTTGAGCGATGGCGCCCCTCTCGCTCTGCCGCCCCGCTTCGCCTCTGCATCAAAAATCGTTTTACAGTCCGGAGAGTTTCAAATAATGTAGCTTCCGCGTTCCGCTGTTTGATGCGACCGTCTTGAGTTCATCCTGATAATTCGCCCGGCTAGTCCGGCCCAAACCCGTCCCTGAGGCTTTTTCATGAATCTTTGCGAGCAATTGGAATTTTTGGCGCCGGAGTTTGAAAAGGCGCTGGTCGGCGTTTCCAGCATGCAGGCCCTGGAAGAACTCGATATCGCCTTTCTCGGCAGAAAGGGCCGGCTGGCCCAGCTCATGAGCAGGCTGCCCGAGTTGGAGCCTTCTGAAAGGCCGGCTTTCGGCAAAGCCGCGAACGGGGTCAAAAACCGTTTGAACGAGCTGTTTGACGCCAAGAAGGCCGAGCTTCTGGCTTTGAGCGAGGCGGCCTCGCAAGCCTCGTTCGATCCCACGCTGCCGGGCAGGCTGCCCTGGCAGGGTACTTTGCATCCAATCACCCTGGTCATGGAAGAGATCTGCCAGGTATTCACCAATCTCGGCTATGAGGTTATTTCCGGGCCGGAGGTTGAAACGGACTTCAACAACTTCGAGGCCCTGAACTTTCCCCACGACCACCCGGCCAGAGACATGCAGGACACCCTGTACATGTCGGACGGCATCGTCCTGCGCACCCACACTTCGCCCATGCAGGTCAGGTCCATGTTGGCCAAGGGCAGGCCGCCGCTGGCGGTGATCGCGCCCGGCAAGGTCTACCGCCGGGATTCGGATCTGACCCATACGCCGATGTTCCACCAGATCGAGGGGTTGCTTGTGGATAAAAAGGTCAGCCTGACGCATCTGCGCGGCACGCTCACCGCCTTTGTGCAAAAACTTTTCGGCGATTCGGTCAAGGTGCGCTTTCGCCCCAGCTTTTTCCCGTTCACCGAGCCGAGCGTCGAAGTCGATATTTCCTGCATCATCTGCGGCGCCAAGGGCCGGATCGGCTCCGAGCCCTGCCGGGTCTGCAAGACGACCGGCTGGCTTGAAATCCTAGGCTCCGGAATGATCGACCCGGCCGTGTTCGCCAAGGTCGGCTTCAACCCCGACGAATGCACCGGGTTCGCCTTTGGCCTGGGAGTTGAGCGCGTGGCCATGCTCAAATACGGGATCGGGGATCTGCGCATGTTCTTTGAGAACGATTTGCGCTTTTTGTCCCAATTTTCCTGATATATCAGCAATTTTCAAGCAGTTAAGCCAATAATAGCCGGAGATATCCATGCTTCTTAATCTTTCCTGGTTGCGCGAATTTGTGCCCTTTGCCGGCACAGCCGAGGAACTCGGCGACAAACTGACCATGGTCGGCCTTGAACTCGACGGCCTGCACAGGCCCTTTGAAGCCGTGAAACCAATTGTCATCGGCCATGTCGTTGAATGCGCCAAGCACCCGGAGGCGGACAAGCTGTCTGTCTGCCGGGTGGACGTCGGGGACGAAATCCTGGACATCGTCTGCGGCGCGCCCAACGTCGCTCTGGGACAGAAAGTCCCCGTGGCCAAGGTCGGCGTGACCATGCCGGGGGGGCTCTTGATCAAAAAGGCCAAGCTCAGGGGAGCGCCATCGCACGGGATGATCTGCTCCGAGCGGGAACTTGGGCTGTCCGAAGACCATGAAGGCATCATGGTGCTTGACGCCGGCGCCCCTGTCGGCAAAAGCCTGGTCGATTATCTGGGCATCGACTTCGACGTCCTGGACGTGGCCATCACTCCCAACCGGGGAGACTGCCTCTCGGTTCTCGGCATTGCCCGAGACGCGGCCGTGGCTTTGAACCTGCCGCTGACCATGCCCTCGTTCAAACTGACTGAATCCGGCCGCGACTCCAACTCAGAACTCAAAATAAAAGTCGCTTCCGGCGACCTCTGTCCGCTTTATCAGGGCAGGATTATCGAAGGGGTCAAACCCGGCAAGAGCCCGGCCTGGCTGCGCTACCGTCTGCAATCGATCGGCGTGCGGCCCATCTCCAATATTGTGGACGTTACCAACTATGTGCTTATGGAGCTTGGCCAGCCCCTGCACGCATTTGACCTGGATCTTCTTCGCGGCGGGCTCATTAAAGTAGAATGCGCCGGCGTTGGCGAAATATTCACAACCCTGGACGGCCAGGAACGCAAGCTGCTCGCCCGCGACATCACCATCCGCGACGCCGAGCGGGCAATCGCCCTTGGCGGGGTGATGGGCGGGCTCAACTCAGAAGTCACGGCCAAGACCAGCCGGGTATTTCTCGAAGCGGCCATTTTCTCGCCGAGCAACATCCGCTTCACCTCCAAGCGCCTGGCCCTGCACTCCGAGGCGGCCTACCGCTTTGAACGGTGCGTGGACCAACAAGGCTGCACCCTGGCCATGAACCGGGCCGCTGCCATGATCGCCGAGGTGGCCGGCGGCACGGTCCGCGCGGGCGTCGTTTGCGACGAACCCAAACCTTTTGCCCCGGTCTGCGTAAATCTGCGCCAGTCCCGGGCCGAAGACCTTCTCGGTGTTCCCCTTGAAACCGCCTTTTGCGAAAAGACCCTGACCGGCCTTGGCTGCGCCCTGAAATCAAAGCCAGGCCAGGCCTGGGACGTCACCCCGCCAAGCTGGCGTCCGGACCTGACCCGCGAGGCCGACCTCATTGAGGAAGTGGCCAGAATCTACGGCGTGGACAAGATCCCGCCTGTGCTCCCGGCCATCACCCCGGACCCGGGCCATTCCGGCGCCGCCTTCTCCGGTCACGATTTCCGCCTGAAAATCAAAAATTGGGCCGCCGGCCTCGGCCTGAACGAGGCCATCAACTACAGCTTCGTCGGCCAGAAGGATCTCGACCACCTCGAGTTGCCGGAACAAGGCCGCATGTACCTGCAAAACCCCTTGAGCGACGAACTCAACGTCCTGCGTCCGGTCCTGGCTCCCGGCCTTCTGCAGTCCCTGCGCAACAACCTGGCCCAGGGCTGTCCCGGCGTCCGCCTCTTTGAAATCGCCTGCGCCTTCACCGCCGACGCGTCGTCCGAGACAACGGCCCGCGAAGTCCCGCACTTCGCCATCTGCCTTTACGGCCAGCGCCACGACCGCCTCTGGCCCAACTTCCAGGAGGATATGGACTACCAGGACGCCAAGGGCATCGTCGAGCATCTGCTCCGCTCCCTCGACCTGCCAAACGCCGATTACCAGACCTCGGCCGCCCAAGGTTTTGTCTCCCCCTGTGTGAGCATCGTTATCGGCAACCAGGTTCTTGGCTACATCGGCCGCCTCAAGCCGGCCATGGCCCACGCCTTTCACGCCAAAAAACCGGTCTGGCTGGCCGAACTTGACCTCAACCTCCTGCGCCGGCTTTACCTGGCCCACACCGTGAAGTTCAGCCCGCTGCCGGTATACCCGCCGATCCGCCGCGACATCACCTTTGCGGCAGCGCCGTCTGTAACCAGCGCCCAAATCCTGGCCGAGATCGCCAAGCTAAAGCTCTCCCTCCTCCAGGACGTCAGCCTCATAGACTGCTATGCCCCCAAGGACGATGACAAAAAACGCCTTACCTACCGGCTGACCTTCCGCCATGCCGAACGCACCCTGACCGACACCGAGGTAGACAAACAGCGTGACCTCGTGGCACAATCTTTGCCGAAGGCCCTGGACCTGAGGGTGTAAGCGCTGGGGGAGGGGACCAACAGGGCGATTGCCCTGATGGTCCCCTCCCCCAGACCCCCTCCCTCCTTTACCCTTTTTTTGTGTGTGGAGTGAATGTGAGGACTGGGGCATGACGGAAAGAACAGGCGTGACGCTGGATAGCGTTGCGTGGTGGAAACTGGTTTCGGTGAACAGATTTTAAATCCGCCGGGAGTCTTGCATGCGCACATACAAAATAGGGGAAGCGGCGGCGCTGCTGAACTTAAAGACGTATGTGCTGCGTTTTTGGGAGACCGAGTTTAGCCAGATAAAGCCGTTGCGGACCGAAAAAGGGCAGCGGCTCTACTCTGAGGAAGATGTCTCGCTTTTGCGCCGCATCCGGCATCTTTTGCACGATCGCGGCCTGACCATAGAAGGGGCTAGAAAGGCCCTGGCCGAAAGCGAGGCGCGCAAAATCGCAAGAGAGCGCGGAGCGGGCGGAGCCGCCAAGGCTGATGATGCAAATGAAGACGACTTCACGCCGGATGCCGAGTTGGACGATTCAGAAAACGTCCCGCCTGTCCGGGCGTCAGCGCAGCGCACGTTGGATGCCGTCAAAACCCTGATTGCCCAAAACTCCCAAGAGCCGCTCATGCCGCAGGACCAGCGCGGGCAGCGCGAAATCCGAAACTTCCACCCGGCATCACCCGAGGCTGGCGTAATCGGCCAAACAAATATGGAAAGCGCCGCCCTCACAGGCGCAAAAGAGCAAGATCCAAAACACCCCATTCCAAAATCGCCATTGGGCGGACACAGCCGCGCCGGCATCAGCCACCCGTTACCTTCCTCCGGGTCCTCTTTGCCGGGGAACGGCAAAACGCAAAAAAACGGGCCGGAGTTGCCGCCGGACCACACCGTCAATGAGTATAAGCTCTTGCTGCGCGAAATTGCCAGGGAGCTGTCCCGCCTGGCCGATTTCCTGAAAGAAACCAGAACAAGCGATTGATGCCCGCCATTTAACCGCTCAGGAGATTTTATGATATTGTCGCCCTCTTTGCTTTCGTCGGATTTTGGAAATTTGGAAAGCGAGCTCAAGGCCCTTGAGGGGGCCGGTATTGAGTGGGTGCATTGGGACGTCATGGATGGGATGTTTGTACCCAACATCACTTTCGGGCCGCCGGTGATTGGCCGTTTGCGCAAGGCGAGCAGACTTTTTTTTGACGTGCATCTGATGATTGTCGAGCCCGGAAGGTACATTGAGGAATTTGCCGATGCCGGGGCGGATTTGCTTGTGGTACACGCAGAGACCGGCTATCATCTTGACCGCACGTTAAACGAGATCAGAAAGCGGGGTATGCACGCCGGTGTTTCGTTGAATCCCTCCACGCCCTTGTGCGTGCTTGAGAATGTGCTGGATCTGCTGGATCTGGTGCTGATCATGAGCGTCAACCCGGGATTCGGGGGCCAGGGGTTCATCCAGAACAGCCTGGCAAAGATCAAGCGGTTGGACGCGATGCTGAAAGAAGCCGGGTCAGGCGCGCTGATCCAGGTCGACGGCGGGGTTGGCCTGGGCAACACCGGGTCTCTGGTTGAGGCCGGTGCGAACGTGCTTGTTTCTGGTTCGGCTTTCTTCAAACATCCCCCCTATGCCGAGCGGGCGGCGGGGTTTGCTGATGCCGCGGCAAAGGCCGAGGCGTCCGGCAGACGCCCGGCCAAGACTTTGAAACGCAGATAAAATACAGTCCTGCGTTGTTGTGCGGGGCTGTTTTGATTCTATTTATCGGGCTTAAACCACAGGCTGCCACGGCACCGGCGGCATAAGGAGCATGCCATGTCCAAATTCCAGGAACTTGCAAACGCAGTGCGCTTTCTCTCAATGGATGCTGTTGAAAAAGCCAAGTCCGGCCACCCCGGCGCGCCGATGGGCATGGCCGAGATGGCCACGGTCCTCTGGAACGATTTTTTAAAGCATAACCCGGCCAACCCCAAATGGTGCGACCGGGATCGCTTCGTGCTTTCAAACGGGCATGCCTCCATGCTGCTGTACTCGGTTTTGCATCTTTCCGGATATGACCTCTCGGTGGACGACATCAAGGCCTTCAGGCAAATCCACTCGAAAACTCCAGGCCACCCGGAATACGGGCTGACCCCCGGCGTCGAGATGACCTCCGGCCCGCTCGGACAGGGAATCGCGGGCGCTGTGGGCATGGCCCTGGCCGAAAGTTTGCTGGCTGCCGAGTTCAACACAGAGGATTACCCCATTGTCGACCATTACACCTATGTTTTCATGGGTGACGGCTGCATGATGGAGGGCCTGTCGCACGAGGCCTGCTCACTCGCCGGAACGCTGGGCCTTGGCAAGCTCATCGCCCTGTGGGACGATAACGGCATTTCCATTGACGGCAAGGTTGAAAACTGGTTCGCCGACAACACGCCGAAGCGCTTTGAAGCCTATGGCTGGCACGTCATACCCAATGTGGACGGCCACGACCCGGAGGCCCTGAAAAAGGCCATTGCCAAAGCCAGAAAGGTCAAGGACAAGCCCACGCTCATCTGCTGCCGGACGACCATCGCCAAAGGCGCTCCGACCAAGGCCGGAAGCTCGGCCAGCCACGGCTCCCCGCTTGGCGAGGAAGAAATAGCCACCGCCCGGCGCAACCTGAACTGGAAGTATCCGCCCTTTGAAATCCCGGCGAATGTCAAAGACGCCTGGGATGCCCGCAAAAAGGGCAAGAGCGCGGAGAAGCGCTGGGAGACGCTCTTTGCCAAATATGCCAATGAATTTCCAGATCTTGCCGCCGAGTTCAAGCGACGGATGAGCGGGGAACTCCCTGGCGGGTTTGAAAAGCTTATCGATGACTTCACCAAGGCCCAGCAGGATGCCGGCGGCAGCACGGCCAGCAGGATATCCTCCAAGCAGACCCTGGACGAAATCGCCCCGGCCACTCCCGAGTTGCTCGGCGGCTCAGCCGACCTTACCGGCTCTGTGGGCACGCGCTGGAACAACTGCCCGGGCATCTCGCCCCGCGACTTCACCGGGCGTTATGTATTTTACGGCGTGCGCGAGTTTGCCATGGGCGCCATGATGAACGGCATGGCCCTGCACGGCGGCTTCATCCCTTATGCCGGCACCTTCCTGGTTTTTTCCGATTACGCCAAAAACGCCATCCGCATGGCCTCGCTCATGAAGCAGCGGGTCGTCTGGGTTTTGACCCACGATTCCATCATGGTCGGCGAGGACGGCCCGACCCACCAGCCAGTCGAACAAATAGCCGGCCTCAGGCTCATCCCCGGCATGCATCTTTGGCGCCCGGCTGACTCTGTAGAGACCGCCGCTGCCTGGAAGTCGGCCATGCAGCGCAAGGACGGCCCTACCTGTCTTGTCCTCTCAAGGCAGAACCTGCCTGTTTTGCCCAGAAAAGGGCACACCATCGACTGCATCAGCAGGGGAGCTTACATCCTCAAGGATTGCAAAGGCCAGCCCGATATAATCCTCCTGGCCAGCGGCTCGGAAGTGTCTCTGGCCCTTGAAGCCGCCGACGCTCTGGAAAAGAAAGACGTCAAGGCCAGAGTGGTATCCGTGCCCTGCGCCGAGATCTTTGATGCCCAGGACCGCGAATGGCGCGAGTCTGTCCTGCCTCACACCGTCAGAGCCCGGGTGGCCGTGGAAGCCGCCTCCACAGACTGGTGGCGCAAATACGTCGGACTGGACGGCGCGGTCGTGGGCATGACCACGTTCGGCGAATCCGCTCCCGGCAAGGTCGTCTACGATTACTTCGGCTTTACAGTGGACAACATCCTTAAAGCCGCCAGGCAGACCATGAAAGATGCCAAGGCCTAAATGCCTCCCCTGTTGCGCGCTTTTGGGGGAGAACCTTTTGTGCCGAATTTAAAATACTGCCTTTTTGCGCAGGATGCTTTTGTTGCTAATTATGCGGATCGCCAATCAGTTATGGAGCAATGCAGGTGAATAAGCAGGCTGACGGCGTAGTGGCCAGCGCCCTTGAGCATCCTGAGGTTTCCCGCCAGAAGCTGGGGTTTGCCCGGTCGCTGGCCTGGGTTTCTTTGGTGCTGGTCCTTATTTTGTCAGCAGTGCTCACAATCCTTATCGGCAACGAAGTGAGGGAAACCCTGCTGGCAAAGCAGCGCAGCTTTGCCGGCTTGATGGCTGAAAACCTTAATAACCAGATCTACAGGCGCTTCACACTGCCCACGGTCTTGCGCTTCAGGCGCATTGCCCTGCGCCAGCCTGTGCAGTACGAAGCCCTTGATCAGGTTGTGCAGTCCATCATCCACGGGCTGCATGTGGAGAATCTGCGCATTTACGGATACGGCGGCATCGTCACATACGCCATAAATCAATGGGAACTCGGCCGCAGCGACCTCGCCACCCAGCCGGTTATGGACGCCACCATGGGCGATCAGCCGATCTTCACCCTGGACTCCGCCATGCCGCTTTGGCAGGCCTTTTTCATGGTCTCCCTGGACAGCGGCACCTTCACGCTGCGGACTACATACCCGCTGCGCATCGAAAACCGCGTCCCGTCCTCCGGAGAATCCGGCCCAATCATGGGCGTACTTGAGTTCACTCAAGACATCACCGATGACATGGAAGACGTCATCGGCTTTCAATGGGGCATTTTGGGCGTAACGCTCGTCTCTTCCCTCGCGCTCTTTCTTATGCTCCTGTTCTTTATCCGCCGCGCCGACCACGGCATGGCCCAGCGCGTTGCCCAGGAGCAGCGCCTTTTGCGCGAACTGCATCAACACGAAAAATTGGCCAGCATGGGCCGCGTCGTGGCCAGCATCGCCCATGAGATCAGAAACCCGCTTGGCATCATCCGCTCAAGCGCCGAACTTTTGCTCAAACGGCCAGGCACTGATCCGGTCGGCTCCCGGATCCTCCAAGCCATCTATGACGAGTCAAAGCGTCTGTCGCAAACTGTCAGCGATTTTCTTGATTACGCAAAGCCAAAACCCTTGAGCATGGGAATAGTCGACCTGGCCCAGATCGTCAGGCAGGCGCTCATCTTCCTCGAGCATGAATTTAAATCCAGAGAAATCGAAGCCATCGCCATCCATCCGCTTGATGTGTGCTATCTGGTCAACGGCGACAAGGATCTCCTGTACCGCGCCATCTACAACATTCTCTCAAACGCCATACAGGCCATTGGCAGCAAGGGGCTCATCAACGTTGACATCACCGAAAAGACCGGCAAAAGCAAGACCGTGGTCATGACCATTAAAGATTCAGGACCGGGCTTTGACCAGCATAAACTCAACCAATACCTCGATCCGTTTTTCACCACCAAGGATGACGGCACAGGCCTCGGACTGCCGATCGTCAGCAGCATCCTGCTGAGCCACGGCGGCAGCCTTGCGCTTGGCAACGCTTCCGGCGGAGGCGGCCTCGTCTCCATCACTCTCCCCTCCGCCAGCGACGAAGATATCCTCCAGGACCAGAACAACGACGCCTGACAGGCTGCCGGCAAATGACCGACCGCATGCTGGACGCGCCAAAATAAAAAAATCAATATTCAGCGTGCCAAAACTGCAAAAATCTTGACGCGGCAAGACAGTGTCACTCCAAACTAAATAAACAATTATTTCAGCGTGCTGCGTGATGGGAAAATTAGCGTGCCCAAGCCTGCAGTCACGCTAATCCATCTGGACAACCTTGCTGGGAAGTAACAAGTTTAAAATGTTACACCCTTCCTCAGAAATTACTGGCCGTCGCCCGATCCAGGCGGCAACCACCGCAGCATAACATGCTGTTTTAAAAAAATAAAAATAAAATGGCACATGTGTTGCTATAGTAGAAGTACCTTCCTTCCTTTTGCAAGCATATTCCAGGGTGATTTGTGAGCGGTTCGCAAATCACCCTGCTTGTTTTATATGTTTTTTCCCTTTTGCCGGTTTCTTGGCCGAATAGCTCTTCCCTTCGCACCTTGTTGCTGGTATGTTGCAGCAATCAATATTTCTGGCGACCTTGTCGTGTGCTTTAGTTTGTCCAGCATCCTGGTGTCCTGTAAAAGTGAAGTTTATAAGGACAAAGTGACAATTTACTGTTGACAAGAGCGCCAAGCTTTGTAACACCCTGCTGGTACGACTTTTACACCTGCGGTTGCGCACTCCCGTGCAACGCGACAATCACTTTCTCATGGAGAATAAGTAATGACTAAAGCTGAACTGGTTCAAAAAATTCACGCCAAGGCCGGCCTTTCCACAAAAGTACAAGCGGAAGCCGCTCTGGAAGCCGTCATCTGCACGCTCACCGAGGCGCTGAAATCCGGCGAAACGGTAACCTTTACCGGATTCGGCAGTTTCAAAGTTACCGAGCGCGCAGCGCGTAAAGGCCGCAACCCCCGCACCGGCAAAGAAATCTCAATCCCCGCCAGCAAAGCTGTGAAGTTCACTCCTGGCAAAGTCCTGAAAGAATCAGTGAAATAATACGCGCGTTTTTACTTGAATTCCAAGTTTATTCGCCGCCCTGGAAAATCCGGGGCGGTTTTGTTTTAGAAATACGCGGCCACTCCCGGCTATCCCGTATTAAAGATTTCACACTCTGCCAAGAGCATGAAACCTGCGGGCGCCGCTGAACATATCAGGACATACAAGCCTTGCGCCCTTGGCCAGGCCATATTCATATATCATTTCCGTGGTTCTCTAAAAAACAAATCCCCAAGAAATGGGGTATGCAAAGGAAGGGAAATCGCATCGCCGGGAGACTTGGGGGAGGAAAACCACCTGGTGCCAGAGGTGCCAGCGGCGCAAAGTCCGCGAATCCTCCCCCTCCTCACCTTAATCCGTCCGGAGCCCGGCCAAGCCGCGACCGGGCCGCCCAACCACGGGCCCGGATAGCGCAGCCCCCCAATGAGGGCCGCATGCGGTTAAGTGCTACAGATAAAGCATGCACCAAAACGGCTGGTTTTGCAATTAACAATATTAACAATTAATACCGATAGGGGAGCCAGAAAAGACAGATTCTTTCCACAAGCAGCGTTCCTCGCGCCGGCCCCTTGACGGCTTACCCTGTCAACCAACAAAATTACAATCAAAGCAAACGGCCCGCCAAGTAAGGCTTTGCCCCCGCACCCTCTGCCCCTTATTGGCCGTTTCCCAAAAAAAAGCTGGCCTACTTAGGCTCAGCCCGCACTAATCCGCCGTCCGCGAAAAGCCGGGCTTTTTCGGCTGGCAAGGAGCAAGGTCAATTTTCTCATTGCGACGCAGGCAGACGGAAAAGAGCGGCTTTGCAGCAGGCGGATTAATGAGGGCTAAGTCCAGTTTGGCGCCAGTTCAAATGGCTGGACAAATCCCGGCGCCTGGGTGAAGATAACCCACAGCCGCTGAATGGCAGACCGGCTGACTTTTTTCCGCATTATCAGCTAAAAGCGGCTGTGAGCACGGTTGTCGCTTGCTGCGCCAAGGAGTTGTTTTCATGGACAATTATTGCCGCTTCGCCAACTATCTTGACCGGGTATTCAAAAGCATGTGGGTCAGGCCGTACAGGCCGGACCGTCCCTTTATCAAAATCCTCGGCAAGCTCGTCACTAGCGATGAAATCTGGTATGCCCTGCAGCTTGACACAACGCCAATCAGCGCCAAGGAGCTGGCCGACAAGCTCAAGCAACCGCTCTTAAAGGTCGAGACCGCCCTGGAGAGGCTGGCGGACCGCGGCGTCATCATCTCGCTGCCCAAAAACGGCGTTCTGCGTTACAACCTTGTCCCACAGGCGCCGGGCATCGTTGAATTTCTCATGCGGCGCGACATCATGGACAGCGACATCGCCAGGTGGCTGGACGAGATGAGAGACGAGCACGCCCTCAACATTCTGCCCGACATCCCGCCGGGAAGCAGCAACATGCGCGTCATTCCCGTAGCAAAGTCCATTGCGGCCGACCCCCGCCGGGCATCCTTTGACGAAATAGCCATCTACCTGGAAAAGAGCGAGCTTTACGCCGTCTGCGACTGCCTGTGCCGCGCGGCCAAGGGCGAACTGGGCGAGGCCTGCGGCCATGAAATGGGCTGCTGCATCCAGATTGGCCCTTACGCCGACTACTACATCCGCACCGGGCGTTCCCGCAAGATCAACAAAAGAGAAGTACTCGAACTGCTCGAACGGACAAGCAAGGCCGGCCTCATCCATCAGGTCTTCAACAATGAAGGGACGGGATGGTCATCTTATATTTGCAGTTGCTGCGGCTGTTGCTGCCTGTCTCTGCGGGCGGCCACGCAGTATAAAATTCCGAACGGCGTGGTGAGGTCAAGCTATGTTGCCGAAATCGACCCCGGGAAATGCCAAAAATGCGGCCAATGCGTCAGAGCATGCCAGATGAAAGCCCTCAGCCTGGGCATCGACCCCGAAACATCCTGCCTGACACCGGATACACCATTTGACACCGAATGGACAAAAGACAAGTGGGACGACTCCTACCGGGAAAAACGGCCGTATATGGGCGACGGCCCGGCCGTGGTCGACGCCCGGCTCTGCGCCGGCTGCGGGGCCTGCTCCGTCCAGTGTCAATTTGACGCCATCAAACTGGTCAAGGCCAAGGAATACCCCCCAGCCAAAACGCATCACGAGGGGTATACCAGGTTCTTGGACTACATAAACGCCAGGGCCGAGCGCTTGGCTGAAAAGAAGAAGAACGGATAGCGCGGCACGTCATGCATGAAATGGGAGTGGTCCTCGAGCTGGTTCAAATAGCGGTTGAATGCGCCAGGGCCAACAAGGCGGAAAAAGTGACCAAACTGGTCTTGCAGATCGGGGAGGCCAGCGCCGTCATCCCCGAGGCCGTGCGCGTCTGTTACCCGGCCGCTGTTGAAAACACTCTGCTGGAAGGTTCCGAGCTCGAGATTGAAATACTCCCGGCCAACGCCGTTTGCGTGAAATGCGGAAAAGTCTTCAACCTGGCCAAAGAAAAATTCTATTGCCCATCCTGCCGCAGTCGACTGTGGGATCTGCTCGGCGGCAAGGACGTGCTGATCAAAGAAATTGAAGTCAAGGGCGTGGCGTAAGGGAGCGTTCGGACGTGCGAATCATCCATATCAAAAAAAGCGTCTTTGAAAACAACGACTTGAGAGCGAAAAAACTGCGTGAGGAACTTAAGTCACGCGGGACTTTTTTGCTCAACCTGATGTCTTCCCCGGGGTCGGGCAAGACAAGCACGGTGCTGCGGACCATTGAGCGCCTTTCAGGGGACTTGAAGATCGGTGTGCTTGAGGCGGATATTGATTCCTGCGTGGATGCCGAAACCGTCGCCGCTGCCGGAGTGGAAGTCTTGCAACTTCACACAGGCGGCATGTGCCATCTTGATGCGGACATGACCCGCCGGGGAATCGAAGAGCTGGGTGACAAGGGATTTGACCTCGTAATCCTTGAAAATATCGGCAACCTGATCTGCCCTGCCGACTTTGATACCGGCGCGGCCAGAAGCGCGATGATTTTGAGCGTGCCGGAGGGCGACGACAAGCCGCTCAAATATCCACTTATGTTTTCAAAGGTGGACGCCTTGATCATCAACAAGATAGATTGCATGCCTTATTTTGATTTTGATATCAAGGCCGTGCGGGAACGGACGCTGGCCCTCAACCCCGGCATAGCCATCTTCCCTATCTCGGCCAAAACAGGCCAAGGTGTTGATGACTGGGCCAATTGGCTGAAACGGCAAATTTTGAACTTTAAATCCTGATATTTTCCAGTTTTCATTTGAAAGCAAAAAGCGGGAGTTGCAGACAACTCCCGCTTTTTTAACAAGGCCTGGCGGACCGTCTACAGCTTGGCGCCCAGATTTTCAGCCTCGGCCAGATATGAGGTTTTGCTGATATCGCCAGGATTATGGACTCCGTTTACACTGAACATCCCGCCATCAGACCATTTAAGATATCCGAGCATGTTTTTGTATGTCGCATGAGCGCCGCTAAATACCCCGGGCGCCGGAGCAGCGGCGCACATCAGAAGAACGGCCTGTTTGGGTTTGAGCGGGCGAGGGCAGGCGGGACCGGCATATGAATAAAATTTGTCAATCATGTTTTTAAGCTGCCCGGAAAAGCCAAACCAATACAACGGGCTGGCGAAGACCACCACGTCGGCCTTTTCCAGGTCTGGGGCCATTTTGTTGAATCCGTCCGGAAAGGCGCAAGGCTCCCCGCTGCTCCAGCATTTTCCGCAGGCCTTGCAGCCGCCGGACGTGTCGAATGCCGCCTCAAATTTGACGACGTTATGCCCGGCGCCCTTGGCGCCCTTGATGAATGCGTCGGCCAAAAGTTCGCTGTTGCCGCCCTTGCGGGGGCTGCCGGTAATCACCAGTACGTTTTTCATATCAACTCTCCGGTTACATGCCAAAAACACAACTGCCCAATATTAACCTGCACACAACAGAACTGCCATGCATTTTTATTTTATACATCAAAACGCGGCAAGTCACAAAGGGATATAGCGCTCGCCGCTAATAGCACCCCAAATACAGGCCTGCCAGCGCCTGCTCGCAGCATTCGCCTCGGGGATTCATTTCAGCAGGGTGTGGACATATCTGTGGCAAAGCAGTATCTGTTTTTGACCTATGATTGACTATTCGCGTGAACTTAACAAGGCCCAGTTCGAGGCGGCCAGCACTGTGGACGGGCCGGTGCTGGTTATTGCCGGCGCTGGCAGCGGCAAAACCAGGACAATCGTCTACCGGCTGGCCTACCTGGTGGAGTCCGGAATTCCGGCCTCCTCAATCCTGCTGCTGACTTTCACCCGCAAGGCGGCCAAAGAGATGCTCTCACGGGCGGCAGCATTGCTGGGAAAGCGTTCCATGCCCGAATTGTATGATCTTGGCGGCGGCATAAACCAGGATACTGAGCGCTTTTCGCGCGGAGTGGACATATCCGGAGCCCACGGCGGCACCTTTCACAGTTTCGCTTACTCCATCCTGCGCATATTTCGGCCCGAAGGATACCCTGAAGGCGTATCCGTCATGGACAGCCACGACATCATCTCGGCCCTTCAGCATTGCCGCGAGGCTGCCGGCATTGGAAAGGGAGAGAAAAGCTTTCCCAAAAACCAGACAGCTCACGGTTTTTTGAGCAAGGCCAGGAACAAGGAAAAACCCCTGGAGGACATCCTGCGCCAGGAAGCATGGCACCTCATGCCCCACTGCGATGCGCTGCAGGAACTTGGCAAGGCATACGCCGTCTTCAAGCGGGAAAAGGGATTGCTGGATTACGACGACCTCTTGTTCGAGCTGGACCATGCCCTGGCCAGACGCCCGGCTGTGCTGGACTGGTGCCGGGCGCGTCACAAATACATCATGGTCGACGAGTATCAGGACACCAACCCGGTCCAGGCCAGGATTGCCAGACGTCTGGCCGGAAGCGCGGCTGGAGGGGACCTGGAACTTGGGAATGACGCGTCTGACGGAAACGGCAAAGAAACCGCCAAGGTCAAGCAAGTCTCCGACGGCGGTGCCGACGCTGAAATCAATGGGCAGGGCCGGCCCGTTGCCGATGGCCAATATTGCCGGCAAAAAACGGCCACATCCGGCCAGGGATCGTGCAACATCATGGCCGTAGGCGACGATGCCCAGTCCATCTATGCCTTTCGCGGGGCGGATGTCCGCAACATCCTGCGTTTTCCGGACTACTATCCGAGCGCGCGGATCGTCAGGCTTGAAGAAAACTACCGTTCCACAAAGTTTGTTCTGGATCTGGCCAACGCGGTCATGGACAGGGCCGGTGAAGGGTTTGCCAAACACCTTTACACCATGCGCGAGGGCGGGCTGAAACCCAACGTCATCCGTCCCCTTTCGGATCTCACACAGTCAAACCTCGTGGTCGCCCGGGTGGCCGAACTTTTGCGGACCTATCCGGCGGGAGAGATCGCGGTTTTATTCAGAGCCGGGTTCCATTCCTACCACATTGAGCTCAACCTGAACAAAATGGGGATTCGCTTTCGCAAATACGGCGGGATAAAATATACCGAGGCCGCGCACGTCAAAGACGTCTTGAGCTACGCCCGCCTGTGCCTTAACCCGCTCGACTACACCGCCTTTGCCAGGGTGGCCGAACTGACCAAGGGGGTCGGGGCCAAGACTTGCCTTAAAATTTACCAACTGACAGCGGCAGGGGACTCCGAAAAGCTCAACAAGGCTCTGGCCCGCTTTGATGACCTTAAGGCCGATCTGCTGTTCCTCGACACCCTGCGGGCCGAAACATGCGCTCCGGACCGGTTGCTTTCCAGAATCATCGACCACTACCAGCCCAAGCTGGAGGAAAAGTACCCGGACGACTACCCCAGACGCCTGCAAGGACTTGAGGAAATCGTCCAGATCGCCTCCGGCTATTCCGAACTCGACCTGCTGGTGGCCGACCTTTCCCTGAACGAACCGGAACACGAGGAATACGAAGAGGAAGGCATCGTGCTTTCAACCGTCCACTCGGCCAAGGGCCTGGAGTGGTCGGCGGTCATCCTGATCGACCTGGTCGAGGAACGTTTCCCTTCCCGCCACGCCCTGTCCAGGGCCGAAGATTACGAGGAAGAGCGGCGGCTGATGTATGTGGCCTGTACCAGGGCCAAAGACAGCCTGGACCTTTTCGTTCCGTCCAGCCTCTATGACCGCTCGGCGGGTGGCACCATCCCGGCGACGCCAAGCCCCTTCGTGCGCGAGCTTGATCCGTCGCTTTATACCGAATGGCAGGAGAGCTATACCGGCGGATTGGTGGAAAAAAACAAAATTCCTTCCGCCCGTGGTCTTGGCAACGCATGGAACGGCCCGGAACTTAGAGCGAAAAACGCGCCCCCCCCTGCCGGGAAACGCGCCGGTGAAGACTACGATCCTTTTCCGCCGGACGATGCGCCACAGGACCACAAGCCGTCCCGGCCAGCCCTCGGCCGCGGATTATCCGGCAACACACGTGACACCACGCACGACGACGCGCCGGATCCCGCTCCAAGGCCGCGCTCCCTGCCCGGAGAGTGCGGCTACTGCACCCATCGGATATTCGGGCGCGGCAAAATCGTCCAGCATATCCCGCCGGACAAATGCAAGGTGAACTTCCCCGGGTTCGGACTAAAGGTGATCATGAAGGTCTACCTGACGATGGAGGATTAAGCCATCGCCCCCTATACCGAAGAAACTTCCCCGGAAACCACGGACAAGCGGACCAGGCCGCGCCGCAAGGCCCAGCCAGGGGCGCACCCCGAAAAAGGGACCGTTGTCCGGCGCAAAGCCCGCTCTCCAGTCCAAAGGCCAAACGCTGAAAGCGCGGCCCCTGATGCTGTAGCCGATTATGTGGCCGCACTGCTGGCCGACCCAAGGCTCTCTCCCCAGGTCACCTCTCACCGGGTTTTGCCGGAAAGCGAAGCCAAATTCGCGGAACCGGCCAGACCATGGCCCGCGGCTGTCAAAAACATCCTGAACGAGCAAGGAATTGCCTCGCTGTATTCGCATCAGGCCGAGGCTGTCAACCATCTGCGCATCGGCCGGCACACGGTCGTGGCAACGCCCACGGCGAGCGGAAAATCGATCATCTACAACCTGCCGACGCTTGAGCGCTTTTTAGCAGACCCGGATTCAAAGGCCATTTACCTCTTCCCCCTAAAGGCCCTGGCCCAGGATCAACTCGGCGCCTTCACCGCTCTGACTTCGGCCTGGCCAAGAGGCACAGGCCCAACCGCCGCGGTTTACGACGGCGACACCACCACCCACTTCCGGGCCAAAATCCGCAAGGAACCGCCTTCGGTTCTGTTCACCAATCCCGAGATGCTTCATCTTGGCATACTGCCCCACCACCATCTCTGGAGCGCGCTATTCGCCGGGCTTTCGCTGGTGGTAGTGGACGAGGCCCACACCTACCGGGGCCTGTTCGGGGCGCACATGGCCCAGGTATTCCGGCGGCTTTTGCGCGTGGCCGCTCTTTACGGGGCCAGCCCGGCATTCGCCCTTTGTTCGGCCACCCTTGGCAACCCGGTTGAACTGGCCCGAAAGCTCACCGGCCTTGAGGCTGTGCCGATCCTTGAAAGCGGCGCTCCGCAGGGCAAACGCCATTTTATCTTCATCAACCCGGAAGACAGCCCAGCCACCTGCGCGATCCGCCTTTTGCGTTCAGCCCTGAAACGCGGCATGCGGACCATCGTCTATTGCCAGTCAAGGCGCATGACGGAGCTTGTCAGCCTCTGGGCCTCGGAAAAATCCGGCCATGCGGGTAAAATCAGCGCCTATCGGGCCGGATATCTTCCTGAAGAGCGCCGCCAGATCGAATCTAAAATGGCCTCCGGCGAGCTTTTGGCCGTCATCTCGACCAGCGCCCTTGAGCTTGGCATCGACATCGGCGGCCTGGACCTCTGCATCCTGGTGGGCTATCCTGGCACTGTCATGTCCACCCTTCAACGCGGCGGCAGAGTCGGGCGCTCGCGCAGGGAATCCTGCGTCGCCCTGATCGCGCAGGAGGATGCCCTGGATCAATACATCGTCCGCCACGCCGATGACTTTTTCTCCCGCCCGCCGGAAAAGGCCGTCCTTAACCCTGACAACCCGGTTATTCTGGCCCGGCATCTGGAATGCGCGGCGGCTGAGCTGCCCCTTTGCCAAGACCGGCCAGAGGACGTCAAATGGCTGTCCGGAGTGCCCGGCCTGGTAGCGGCCGAGCTTGAACGGCGCGGCGAACTCTTGCGTTCGGCTGATGGTCGCGAGCTTGTGGCTGCCCGCAAACGGCCCCAGCGCCACGTCGATCTGCGCGGCAGCGGCATGGCCATCGCAATTGAAGACGAGTCCGGCCAAATCATCGGCAGCGTGGACGCCCACCGGGCCATGCGCGAGACCCATCCTGGCGCGGTCTACATTCACCGTGGCCGACATTATGAAATCATCGACCTTGACCTTGGTTCAGGCCGGGCCAGGGCCAGGCAGAACAGACCGCCCTGGCATACCCGCTCAAGAAGCCGCAAAAGCACGGAAATTCTCTCAGTTGAGAAAATACGGCAAGTCTGCGGTGTAAGTATGGCCCTTGGCCGGCTGCGCGTCACCGAGCATGTGACCGGTTATGAAAAACGCGCCCTGAACACCAGCCAGCTTCTGGGCGTCGTTCCACTCGATTTCCCCCCACAGGTATTTGAGACGCAAGGCTTTTGGTTCATGATACCGAGGGCCTCTCAGCAAAGGCTTGAGGATGCCCTCATGCATTTCATGGGCGCGATCCACGCCCTTGAACACGCCATTATCGGCATTCTTCCCCTGCTGGTCATGACCGATCGCAACGATCTCGGCGGCATCTCGACCCCCATGCATCCCCAAACCGGCGCTCCGACCATCTTCGTCTACGACGGCATGCCCGGCGGGGCCGGCCTTTGCCTGGCGGCCTTTCACGATGCCGAGACGCTTTTTGCCCGCACTCTGGACGTGGTCAAAGACTGTAAATGCGAACTAGGCTGCCCGTCCTGTGTGCATTCGCCCAAGTGCGGTTCCGGCAACCGGCCCATAGATAAGGAAGGGGCGTTGGCCCTGCTGCTTCATATGCCGGAGTGCCGGGGAGAGCCGATATGGAGCGCGCCGGAGGATCTTGGCGCCAGCGAAAGCGCCGCATTGAAGATGGAGGGGGAAAGCGAATCAGACCACGAACTGTATTCGGCGTCATCCGCAGGCAATTCCCCACGGCATTTCGCTGAAGACGGTCCGGCAGGCGACGGGAGCTGCGCAAATGAGCAAAATGGCGGCAGCGGCTATGCGCCGGCCGCAAGCAACGCTGAGTTGCCCCTTTGCCCCGGCCAGCCAAATTCAGGACAAAAAGCAACTCGGACCGTCTCCCGAAAAACGGCAGACGAAAGCTTGCCCTCTTCCGTTCCCGGAAAGCCCACTGACTTCGTTGTCCTGGACATTGAAACCCGCCGCTCGGCGCAGGAGGCCGGAGGCTGGCACAACCCCGGCAAAATGGGCGTCAGCATTGCCGTGCTTTACGACTCAAGGGACGACCAATTTCACAGTTACACCCAGGACCGTCTCAAGGAGATGCTTCCCCGCCTGCAAACAGCGCCGCTGGTCGTCGGATTCAACATCATCCGCTTCGACTACGCCGTGCTGGCTCCGCATGTGCAGCCGTTCGACCTCAGCAAACTGCCTACTGTGGATATGCTCGCCCTCATCCACAAGCAACTTTCCTACCGCGTTTCCCTGGACAACATCGCCCGCGCCACCCTGAACAGCAAAAAATCAGCCGACGGTCTGATGGCCCTGCGCTGGTGGAAGGAGGGCCGTTTGGACCTCATCGAACAATACTGTCGGCAGGACGTGCTGATCACCCGTGACGTATTTCTCCACGGACTTGAAAATGGCCATGTCCTCTTCACCAACAAGTCCGGGCAAGCTGTACGCGTTCGGGCTCTGTGGGCAAGGGGAACGGTAAATTGCGTATAAAACGCGGCAGCCATCACTCTCGCTCTTATATCTGCTTTTAAAACAAATACTTGCTGGCGATCGCAATGCGCCAGCAAGCATTTGTTTAAATAGTTAGCCGCAGCCCCATGAAAAAGCAGAGCAAATCTGTTTAAGGCTCACCCCGCTTCTGAGATTAAGCGCCTATATCTTGTTTTTCATATATTCAGTAACGCTTAAAGCCGTTTTGATCAGCTCCTTCTTATTCAGGATAGTTACTTTTTTCCCTTTTCTGAATATGATTTCCTTGGAGCGTAGTTTTTTGAGAAGGTAAAAATAATTTCTTTTGCTTATATTTATTTTCTGGCAAACATATTCATCGTCCGCCGCAAAGCTGTCTTCATTCTTGCTAAGTTCAAGAAAACAATGTGCCAATAATTCTTCAGCACTGAACAAATTCCTCGCCATCAGCAATTTATGCATGCGATAGAGTCTGTCAGTCGTCTTGGTATTAAAAAACAGGCTGAATCTTGGGTCTTGAAATAGTTTTTCTTTGTCCTTGGTCAGATCAAGCAGCCTGCATGCGGTCATTGCGACAGCGGAGCTGTGAAAGTTCTGCTTTCGCATTTGCGAGAATTTACCGATAAACTCACCTTTTTCAAGCTCATCGACCAAAAAACATCTGCCGTTTATCGCGTGCGTGAAAACAGAAACAAACCCTTCCAAAATATAATAAATGGGAATAATGGTAATAGACTCAGATGGAAATATTATATCTTTTTTTTCGAATGTTACCTGCGGCAAGCCTTGTATGTAATCATTCGATAAATGGGAATAAATATCCAAGGTCATATTAAAACACAGTCCATTGTTATTTTAGAATAACGGCTTAACTGTTTTGTTCACTACCAACATGCTGCAACGCCCGGCCTTGCCATGCAGTTGGATGTTTTTTGAAGAGAGCAACTGCAAAACACGGCGGGTTAGCCGCCCTGCCCAACATAATGCAGACCTTGCCGCCACCCCTGCCCTCTTCAACGCCGGCCGCAAGGCCTACCCTGATGGAGATGCCGGCAGACAAAAAAGTTTGATTTATGTCGAAAGTTGTACTTTGGGTCTTTTTCCGAATACGACCATGCGCCTTAGCCCGCACATGAAGTGGTCGATGTCGGCAAGCAGCACGCCATCTGTTTTCACCAGCGCATTACGCCACAGATAAAATACCCGCTGTGGACCAGAAAGACATGCCAAAACCGTTAACAGTTCCTTTAAGCTCAACTTGCGCGAAGGGCACCAAGTTTTTCCGGTGTTTGAGTAAAAACATGTCTGTCAAGAACGTGTCTAGAAGAAAAGGACATCTCAAAGTCTAAGCAAAAACATCCTTAGAATGCGAGGCATTTCACTAAGTATCCCGGCCTCTCTCCGCAAAATGCAGATTTCACCTTTCCTGGCCGTACAGGCGGGAGCGCACACTGTCTCCTAACCAACACACCCAGGCAGGCCGGTTTAACTGCACCTGTCCTGGCTCAACAGCGCTCCCTTGCGCCTAAAAGAAGCGCAGGCAGCCCATGTCACTCACCAGCACAGAATATCCAGAGTATCTACGGCACAGTCTGCTTGTGACAATCTCACGAACCAGCAGTGCCGCGCTTTTATCTGTTATTTGGAAGAACAATATCCAAGGTTGATTTTCAGTGTCAATACAATATTTGTGGCGTGTTCGGAAATTTCTTTTGGGCATATCGATCAGCTTCGATAGCAACCGCGGCTTGAGCATACTAAAAATGCACAGGGGACGACATCAAAAAGATGTCATCCCCTGCCTATAACCACTTTCAGGACTGCTGCAGAGGGCAGCGTTAGCCGCCCCCTGCGTAATCCTTACTTTCTTACAATTCCCACTCGTTTTCGGAGCGGAGAATCAGTTCGTCGTGAGCGACCGGGCTAAGGTCGGCCCAGTAAGCGCTGTAACCAGCGACGCGAACGATAAGGTCGCGATACTTCTCGGGCTCTCTCTTAGCGTTCAGCATCATTTCACGGCTGATGACGTTGAACTGGATGTGCTTGCCGTTGTAGTCGCCGAAGTAGGTCTTAATAAGGGCGCGCAGGTTGGCGCGGCCAGATTCAGACTTCAGGGACTGCGGGGTGAAGCGCATGTTGAACAGAACGCCATACAGTTCGACTTGGTCGATACGGCCGGCAGAGTTGATCAGAGCGGAAGGACCGCTGATGTCGGTGCCCTGAACCGGGGATACCGCGCCGTCGGCCATCGCGACTCTCGCTACACGGCCGCTCGGCAGAGCGCCGGTTTTGGCGCCGCAACCGGCGTGGAAGCCGATGGAGTGAGGAGCTACTTCGTAGTGGCCGGCGTAGTTGGCGGGCTGCTTGAACCAGATGTCCTTAACGATCTGGTAGGACAGGTTCAGCATGTCGTCAACTTCGGGGATGTCGTTGCCGAACTTCGGCAGGGCGATCATCTTGGCGCGCAGTTCTTCGTAGCCTTCCCAGTTCTTGATCAGAGCGTCTTGCAGTTCAGCCGGGGTACAGATCGGGTTGTCGCAGAAGACGTGATACTTCAGGGTGTACAGGTCGTTACCAACGTCCTGAACGCCGACCGGCACGATGTACTGGCAGTTGACGTCGTATTTCGCGCCGCCGATGGAGCAGACTTTGCCGCGCTCGATACAGCCATCGGTGAAGGCGGAGATAGCGATGTCAGGGAAGGACTCCAAGTGCTGGAGGCGGCACTGACGGCCACTCTTGGTGCCGATGTTCGCCCAGTGGGTCCACACGGCGGTGTAGGCTTCCACGAGCTCGTCGAAGCTCTTCATGTTCTTCAGACCGCCGGTCTTGGGACCCCAGTTGATGTTCCGGATGGTGTCAAGGCCGTCATGGATGGTCAGTTCGAGCATCTTGCCGCAGTTCATAACCAGGGGCCATACGACGCTCTGGGTGCCGGGCACGCAGTGCAGCACGCAGCCGCCGATGGCGTAGTCACGGGATTGCTGCAGGTTGAAGCCGCGGGACAGCAGGTACTGGATGCTGGACTGGTCGTTGAAGAAGGCGGGGAAGCCCATGCCCAGAGCAACAACTTCCAGAGCGTAGTCCATGAACTTTCTGTCGATGGTCGGGTGCCAGCGCACGGACAGGGTCGGGTGCGTGGTTTTGACGCGGGTGGCGGCTTTAATCCAGAGATAGGACAGTTCGTTGGTCGCGTCTTGGCCGTTTTCGGGGTGAACGCCGCCGACGATACAGTTGTGGAAGTGGGATTCGGCGGTCAGGTTCGGAACCATAACGTCAGGCCAGAACTGGCGCTTGCCCATGATTTTTACGCGGAAGCACTCAAGCAGTTGCAGCGCATACTCGTCGTCCATGCCGGCGGCTTTGGAGTTCACATAGCCGGGATAGAGGAACTGGTCGACGCGGCCGTAGCCCATGCCGAAGGTACGGGTGTCATAGTAGATCCAGAGGATGCCGAAGTAGAGGGACTGCAGAGCTTCTTGGAAGGTTTCGGCAGGATACTCGGGAACCTTGCGGCAAACGCGGGACATTTCTTCGAGTTCGGCTTTACGCTTCGGGCAGGTGCACTCGGCGGCCATTTTGGCGGCGAGGTCGGCGTAGCGGTTGGCGTACTCGATGGCGCCTTTCAGCATTTCGGTGAGGCCGATCCAGAACTCGTGGGCGCGATAGTCGTCGTCGGTGATGCACATGAAGCCTTTTTGAGCTTCTTCGACTTCGGCGAGCAGGCCGCGGATGCCTTTTTGGATGATGCGGGGACCGACATCGGGCACGGTCCAGCACTTTTCGGCGAACATTTCAGAAACGGTGTTGATGAGCCAGGAGCCGGCTTCGCCGATTTCGTGCTCGAATTTGGCATGCTCGGGGCCCAGGTACATTTGCCAGATTTCTTTGCCGCCGATTCTGCGCCAGAAGTCGGAGAGGTCTCTGGCTTGTTGAGCTTCTTCTTCGTTCTCAAACTGGAAGAAGGTGCCGTTGCCTTTCACGCCGTATTTGTCGGCGTAGTCGCCCAGCCAGGTGCCGGCCAGGTCGGGGTGCCATTCGGGGCCCATGGGCTTCGCACAGAAGTCGCCGCAGAGGAGTTGGTGGTCGTCAATGTAGATCGGCATCTTGTTGAGGACTGACCTGATCGCCAGACCACGCTTACGGTTGAAGGAATAGCCTTCAAACTCTTTGTAAGCGTCGGTCAGGAGCTGGGCGCGCCAAAGAGAAATCTTCTGCGTGTAGCGCATGGGGTTAAGACGATCCCAAATAGTAGCGCCACGTGTTTTTTCTTTGAACTCTTGATAGGTTCCTGTCTTCATGTACTTTTCTCCAAAAGTTAGGGTTTATGGCGCAAAGCCTTTTCCCCTATACCGGGGAATAGCCAAAATCCAATCAACGTCTTTCTGGCTTATGCCTTGGCCGACACACAGCCCACACAGTTGCTTGCGGCTTTCACATCTGTACGGGAAATTTTATAAACACATTGCTCTGCCTGATAATAAGGAAGCCTGTGTTCCTGTTTAGATATAATCCTTTTTTCCGATTCAGTCAACACTCTTCAGAGCAACTCAGACCTTCGCAACACAGTCGTGAAGTTCCTGCAGATGCTCATTAGACTGACGCTTGAAGCTCGGGTGTTCGCCCTCGAAATCCATGCGGGCGTACTTCTCTTCGCCCAAAGTGTTATAGGCGAGCAGTTCCAGGCTCTTGGTGGGATCAAGCCCAAGTTCGTGCTTCACGAAGCTCGCGATGGCCCTGACGTCCTCGACGCTGTCATTGAAGCCGGGGATGAGCGGGGTTCTGAAGTACATCTTCTTGCCTTCCTCAACCAGCTTCTTCGCGTTTTCCAGCACCAGCTTGTTGGACACCTTGGTGCCGGCTATGTGCTTTGCGTCGTCCATGTGCTTAAGGTCAAAGAGAATGAAATCGCTGTGGTCAGCGATCATCTTGACGATTTTCCAAGGGAAAGCCCCGGTAATCTCAACGCAGGTATTGTAACCGAAGTAATGGGCGGACCTCAAAAGAGCGACCGTAAACTCCGGCTGCATTTCGCAGTCGCCGCCCGAGATAGTGAGGCCGCCGCCGGAGTTGTCAAACATATTGGAGTCTCTGTTGACCTGGGTCATAACCTGAGCCACGGTCATGGTCGCGCCCTGAAGAACACGCGCCTCGGGAAGGCATACGGGGACGCAGGCTCCACAGGCGATGCAAAGCGAACGGTCGAACTTGAGCACGCCGTCGACCATGCTGTTGGCCTTGGTTGGACAAACCGGAATGCAACGACCGCACGCGGTGCAACGATCCCGCTTGTAGAGGAGCACGGGCTCCATCTTCTGCGACTCGGGATTCTGGCACCAGAAGCAGCGCAGCGGGCACCCCTTCAAAAAGACAACCGTGCGTATTCCAGGCCCGTCGTGCGTGGAATAACGCTGAATATTAAACACCTGCCCCTTCAAACCACTGATTTCTTCAAAACTCGTCATGGTCATCAACTCACTTATAATGTTTGGCTTACTCCTAGACGAACAATGGCAGAAAGCCTGTTTTAACGACTGGCTGCAACTTCTTTTGGCCCGGCCCCTCAGCAATGTGAACTTTGTAGACCCCGCAGCAAACGGAGCTATTTTTTTTAAGTACGCAAGCAAGCTCGCACGTTAACAAGAAAAAAACTTTCAACTATAAATAATAGATTTGATGCCTCGCGGACAGTGCAATTTGCACTGAATTGAGTTTTTTTTTCATTTTTTTTGAAACTGCCCGCCTGGCCAAGCAAGCATATTGGATAACCATCTGAAAAACATGCCATATTCACCAAATATGTGGCGACCCCGACAGCAAGATTTCGCCTGCCATCTTTTCGATGCCCAAAACCTGAAAGGCTCGGACTTAAAGCCGGGAAGATCCCACTTTGACCTGCCGCCAAAAAACTGGTCCACCTTAAAGTTAAGGTTAGCCATGGGCCGGAAAACATTCGCTGCTGAACAGACTATCTTTAAACTCCGCCAGGTTGAGATTCTGGTTTCCCAAGGCGAAAGCATTGTACCGGCTGCCGCAAAATCACGATGATGGAGCAGGCCCATTACATCTGGCGCAAAGAGTACGGCGAGCGAAAGAGACTCTCTCCTTGGGCTCCTCTGGTCTAAACTCGCACAATGATAAACAAAAACACCAAGAGTCCCCCTCGGTTGGACCACCGCTTGGACCACAGCGCCCCATCGGCGAACTTTGCCAGTAAATACAACAACCACCCTGCCCTGCCAATATGGCGCATCAGCATTCGTTTGCCCAGCCCCTTCCCGTCTCCGGGGCCTTTAGTGACCAGTACACCTGAGAGGAAGATATCTTGCCTGGAAAAGCTAAACTAGCGTTCTGCTTTTCAATCCACACGCCAGCGAAGGGCGCGACTTCAACGGTGATGGTTCCGGCGTTGCCGTTGAAAAAGTTTCAATCCACGCGCCCGTGAGGACGCGACTTTTGACCACCGAAGCTGTTGCGGTTTAATGCCATGTTTCAATCCACGCGCCCGTGAGGACGCGACGTGGCGTTGCGCCAGGTGATATCTTCGGTGTTCAGTTTCAATCCACGCGCCCGTGAGGAGGCGACTGACTCCAGCGACAGCAACACCTCCGGCTTCCAGGTTTCAATCCACGCGCCCGTGAGGACGCGACCTCATCGGCAACTGGTCGACCGGCGGCCTTGACTTGTTTCAATCCACGCGCCCGTGAGGACGCGACGCAACACAAAGCCGCCCTGATGTCAAGGCGGTGTGTTTCAATCCACGCGCCCGTGAGGACGCGACATCCGCGGTTTCACTTTTTCGTATCTCCGTAGGTGTTTCAATCCACGCGCCCGTGAGGACGCGACCGATACTGTTTGAAAATCCTTCTGTGAAGCTGGAGTTTCAATCCACGCGCCCGTGAGGACGCGACGGGCTATTTTATCATTTACAAACACCTCGGCCGGTTTCAATCCACGCGCCCGTGAGGACGCGACCAGGGCGGGCAGTTAGCGAAGGACTTTAAAAAAGTTTCAATCCACGCGCCCGTGAGGACGCGACCGTTCCCCTGGCTATATCTTCGGTGATGGCGATGTTTCAATCCACGCGCCCGTGAGGACGCGACTTTTTCGCGTTCGAGTGGGATAGTCAGAAAACATGTTTCAATCCACGCGCCCGTGAGGACGCGACCAGCGGCGTGGAGGCGGCCAGGCTGCTGTTGCAAGTTTCAATCCACGCGCCCGTGAGGACGCGACGCGCCCTGGGGGATTTGCCGGCCGTCGCCTTGGCCGTTTCAATCCACGCGCCCGTGAGGACGCGACCATAGAAAAGGCCTCCATGTATGAGAGGCCTTTAACGTTTCAATCCACGCGCCCGTGAGGACGCGACTCCGGCACACTCAGCGCCAAGGGTGATCCTGTGTTCGGTTTCAATCCACGCGCCCGTGAGGACGCGACCGGAGCCAAGGCGGAGTCTTATTACGCGCTCCTGGTTTCAATCCACGCGCCCGTGAGGACGCGACAACCGTGGGCGTCACCGGCAGCGGGTAAGCTGTGTTTCAATCCACGCGCCCGTGAGGACGCGACAGGGAAGATTTGAGCGCCTTATCGCCCGTGCCCAGTTTCAATCCACGCGCCCGTGAGGACGCGACCGTGAGGAATTTAACGCTCCGGCAGGGGAAATCAGTTTCAATCCACGCGCCCGTGAGGACGCGACCCAAATAAGCGGGGAGGGGTAAGGGAAGTATGAAGGTTTCAATCCACGCGCCCGTGAGGACGCGACTGCTATCTGTTTTTAATATTAAAATCAAAGATGTTAAACACAAGCGCACGAGAGTGCTGCACGCCGCAAGTGCAAACGAACAACAATGTACCCTCAATATAAATTTTTAATAGCAACATCGTGGCGATGCGAATATCGAGAACCTACCGGGCAACTGATGTGTACTTATGATCCTCGCAAGAGATTCCGCAATGGGCTATTAAATTATAAGTGTACCTTGTGGGTCATAAGCCTTTTTTGCTCCCACATGCTCTACTCTGTTTTTCCAGTTTGCTCCCAAATAGTAAAATCGTAGGCTGTCTTTCTCCACATCCATACATTCCGCCAACTTAGACCGCAAGGCGGTCCACTGGGCCGGGTTCACCAGGCACTCGAATACGGAAAACTGCACACGCTGTCCCCAGTTCTCGCAATGCTTCGCAATCTTGCGCAGGCGTTTTTTTCCAGCCGAGTCTTGTGTGTTAACATCATAGCTAATTAAGACCATCATGGCATTCACCTTATGACAAAAGGCGGATACGCATCCAAATCGCCGCGTATATGCCTGGATAACAACCGGGCCTGATTATGCCACAAAATGCCAACTGGCATCCGCTCCCGAAGGAAAGGATGCTCCACCTCCTCTCGTTTGCGTTCCTGCCAGGCCACAATAACCTCCTTGCGGGTGGCTTCACTCATAATGACGGCGCCGGATTCAGTCTTCGTAAATCCGCCGGCCTTGACCTGCCCACGATTTATCATGGTGCAGACCAGTCTGTCGGCAAGATAGGGACGAAACTCCTCCATCATATCCAGAGCAAGACTCGGCCGACCAGGCCTGTCTCGATGCAGAAAACCCACAGCCGGATCCAGACCGCAACTTTCCAGCGCGCTGCGTATGTCATGTGCCAGCAGCGTGTACAAAAATGAAAGAAGACAGTTTACCGGATCAAGAGGCGGGCGACGGTTGCGACCCGAAAAACGAAAGGCTGGATCAGAGTTGCTTATCAACAAATGAAATGCGCCAAAATAAGCGTTGGCGGCCTCGCCTTCCACTCCTCGAACAACATCCAACGGCAGCCCCGGCTTAAGTCTTGCCATGCAGGCGTTCAGGCGGGTGCAGGCCGCATCAAGACCGGGGGCAGGGCGTTCACGGGCTGTGCGCAGCAAGATTGTGCGACAGTTAGCAATCTTGCCGATGGTGATCGCCCTGGCAATTTCGGCGGAGATTTCCTGGCTGTCAGCCTTGCGGTACTGCTCGCGTCGCAGGAGCACGTTGCCACGCACCGGGCCGTGCATAGAAGCGAGAAAGCGTCCGTTTTCAGTAAGCCAGGAAACGGCCACGTTCTTTTCCGCGCAATGCCCGAGCAGAAAAGGACTGCATGAAACCTGACCGAACAGCACAAGCCCGCCCAATGTGTGGATAGGCACCTTGCCTTTGAGGCTGCCGCCATGATGCACGGCAACACATTCCCCATCTTTGGCCAGGTAGCTTTCCTGTGTGGTGACGTACAGGGTGTTTAAGTGTTGTTTCATTCAACCTCCCGTAGCGATTCCAGGTAAACCGAAGCAGAACGCCGCCCAAAGGCCCTGGGCAGGCAGTCTTCCGCCAATGAGCAGGCAGCGCAACGCTCATCTGCCTCTGGCGGTGGAGCAACGCCCCGGCGCAACAATTCATGCGTCGCCAAAGCTATTCGCCGCACCTCTTCGCGCAGGGCATTATCAAAAGACACCACCTGCCTGCGCCGCGTTTTACCATAAAACAACGCCCCTTCAGGAATCGGCAGGCCGAGCACTTCCTCCAGGCAGATAGCCTGAGCGCAAAGTTGCACCTTGTCAGCAGCATGCGCCTTAGGGCGGCCGCGCTTATATTCAACCGGGTAAGGCCGCCAAACGCCATCCTGGCGGCGAAACTCCACAACATCAGCCTTGCCGCTCAGCCCGAGTTCGCGCGAACACAGCAAAAGTCCGGTCGCCGTCTTGACCTCGCCCCGCGTCTCGGTCCGGCCGCTATCGGCCCGCTCGTGCAGCAGCCGCCCTTCGGCAGTGAACGCATTCTCCGCCCAGATCTGATCCAGATGGATAAGGGCACACTGCCGGGGGCAGTAAATATAGTGCTGCAAAGCGGAAATAGGAATGAAAGAGTCTTCGGAGTACATGGCGCACCCCATCAAATTATAATAATTCTATTAGTTCAACACCATCCGGCATATTTGCCTTGCTTACGCTTACCTGGTAGTCGGCATACTTGCGCGGCGGCGTTTGACCGCTGAACTCCCGTTTGACCGCAATGCGCTCAAAAAGCACATGCGCCGGCGCATTTCCCAACCTGTCCGCATGCTTGAAGAGAAAAAGCTTGCGGGCGGCCATTTCTCCCCGGCTGGCCGAGCGATCATGCTCAAACATGTTTTGCAAGGCCTGCCAGAATAAGGCGAGATCCGAATCAGAAAAACCGGTCCGTTCGGCCAGAGGGGCGGAAATAAAGCCATGCGCCCGATACAGGGCATATGGAATGATAAACTTGTGGCCCATGGTTCGATTATCACCCTTCTGCGCTTCTGCTTCTTTTTCAGTAGTAACTGCCATTCGGGTTACGGTAATTTCACGAGGCACCACCGGATCCTGGCTTTTAGCGAAAGCAAGCTGCACCGGACCGCGAACCTGACCGCAGTTAACGCCCGTACTCATGACCGCGCCAAAGGTACGCACATCGTAAAAGTTCTCGCACATCCAAAGACGGGCTTGCTCAATATCGCCGGATTTAGCTTTATCCTTAGAGGAGTCAAGGCCTTTAGCCTTATAGGCGCGCTCGTGTTGCTGGTTCAAGATGGCCTTTTCCCTGACATAGATGTCATAGCCAACGCTGCCAGACATGGTCAGATCCACAAAATTGCGCACCTTGCGCTTCAGGCAAACGTCAGTAATGATGCCTTGACCGGTTTCCGGGTCAATGCGCGGCATGTTGCCGGCATCGGGGTCGCCGTTGGGGTTGCCGTTTTCCACGTCAAAAAGCAGCACAAAATCGTAACGGTTCTTGATGGCGCTCATTATTCTCTCCTTGCGGCTTATTATTTGGTGTTAGACGTTGGCAACTGCTTCTGACGCGGCGTCTTCGTCCGATTTAAACGCTTTTTCAGCCCGCTGATGGTAGTAGCCAAGAGCGAAAAGACCCTGGGCCTGCAAATCGAGATGCGGGGGGAATTCGTTATCGATATGCTCAAGCACGTCACGGATCAGCTTGTCATAGCCATAGGCTTTGGCCTTGCTGATGTGATTCTGGGCATTGCGCAGCAACAAGGGAAAAACCACGGCCGGCGTGGCTGAGGCTGCGCCATAATATTTATCGCGCACATCCGCGTTAATATTCTGGCCAATAGCTTTGCGTTGCACGCCCACCAACAGGGCGAACAGCCGCCCGAGTTGATAGGCCGGGCTCGGATGATCGGGGTTCAGAGACATAAGATCCTCCTCATGGGAATAATTACGAATCAGCATGGCTTTAATAAGACCGGCCCGCACGGACGTGAGATCCTCGCCTGAGCGAAGGCGCTGCAAACACATGGGAAGAAGATACGCAGGATAGCCCTGTCCGGATAAAGCGGCCTGGAGCAAATCCTGGCCGAGCCGTTCAATGTCTTTCGCTTTTTTACGCGGACCGAGTACGGCATGAGCGACTTGCCAGACCGAAGGAAACTCCGGTTCGCTGTCAAAACGGCGGCTGATGGACAGACTTTTGTAATAATTATTAATGCGTTCAAGAAAATCAGCGGCCGCTCCGTGCAGGAAAAAGCCGACTGAAAGGCGGGCAGTGCTCGGCTTGAGTGCCAGCACATACAGGCGCACCTGCGGGTCAATTTCCGGCCAAGCTTTGGGCACGGAAAAACCTTGCCCGAGGCGACGCAGTATGCCAGCCCGCTCCTGCGCGCTCAAAGTATCCGGCGCCGCTCCCGGCGCCGGATCAGACCCGCTGAACAATGTGAAAAGGTTGCCTTCTAAAGGCGAAGCTCGTTCGGCCCAACAAAGCACCGTAGCTGCGCCAAAACATAGCCTTTGCGCGGGGCGGTTAAGCAAATAATTCAAGGCGGTGGTATAAGCAAAGGCCGCGCTCTTGCTTACCGGACCGTTCAGATTCTGTTCCTTGCCAAACGACTGAAAGGCTTGCAGGTTGTAGGAACACAGTGCAGCGCCGGTCGGAGGCGCTCCAACAACGCCTTTGATGGGCGGGTGCAATTCGGCAATGTCCGCGCGCGCTCCACTCACCAGGCAGACGCCTTGGCTTCGGACGTTATTACCACCTGCTTTTTTCCCGCTTTTTCCGCCGCCTTTTCCCTTTTCTGTTTGCCCGCTACGCCCTTCCCCACTTACGCTATTTTCCCAGACGGCACGCAGAGCGGGTATTTCGTGCAAAAAAGCTTGTCCTACCCGGAACACCAGGTTAGCCACGGCCAGATCAGGCCATTTCTCCTCTATGCGCGAGTCTTCAAGCGGCATGGATTGCAGGAAGCGCAGCAAGGCCCTGGCTTCAGGAACATCCCTGGCCCCCAGCAAATTTTCATGCAGTTTCCTGAAAGCTTCACGGCAATTGGCGGCACGCTCGGGCTTGCCCTTGTCATCGCGGCCCAACACATAGCCGGTGCCATCCCAAAGAAAGTTCGGCTCAATATTTACTGAACGGGGTTTTCCCAGCGAAGGCACTATCATCCTGCGGCCAACCAGTCTTTTTCCTTTGGCGGCTGGTTCCCGCAGGTCAATTATATCCAGCAGTTCGCCATCCTCGTTTAGTTGCAGGGCAAAACTGATCGCCTGCGGCGCAAAACCTTCCGGCGCGACATCAGAACCCTTCATATCGGACAAGCGTTGATAATAGCTGAATAAAGATTGCAGGATCATCGGCGCACCTCCGGAGAATCCGGGGCGGGCACGCGCATGACCCCACGTTCCAATTTCGCCCGAAAGAACATGGGCGCATAATTGTCGCCGTAGTCCAGATCGTAAAGCATCCAGCCCAGATCGCGGTTGCCGTCCGGACTGTCTGCAATGCCGGATGCCGGGATGTCGACAACCGGTTCCACATGGGCCGGAAATTCCCGGCACCCCAGACAGGGCCGGTGGTAAACCTGCCCCTTGGTCAGGCGTCGGTTAAATATGTCCAGGTGCTTGCCGGGAGAATCGCCGTCCCCGGCCTGGTCCGTCAGCTCAAAATGGGCTTCCACATAGTATTCCACGTCCTTCAACACCATGGCGGCCCGCTGCTGCCGGTCGTCCTCAATGAAAACCGCCGGGAGCTCGCCGCCATTTTTCATGACACCGCGAACCGTCCCGGCGGGAACCTTGCCGCCCAGCTCATTGCGGCGAATATTTTCAAACCTGATTGGCCGCATCACATGCACGGCGTCCACCAGCCAGGTGATGGCCGGTTTCCAGTGAACGGCTTCGAGTATGCCCCGCACGGCCGAAGGAGTCGGCACATCGTACGACACGCGCTCGCTTTTCATTTCCGGCCGGGTAAAGCAGGCGTACTCTCCAAATATCCTCAGACGCACTCCATACATTGGCACCTCCTTAAGGATGCATGCCGACTATTCTCGGCGAGATACCCATCGAGCTCAAAACATCAAGCCTTCCACCTCCCGAAACACGGGATTGCGCAAGTCCAGGCCCAAAGCCGGCTTGTTTCGCCCTTCTCCTTTCAAGCCGGTGTAGAGATCTTCATTGATCAACTCATAGTATTGGCCGGCAAAGCCTATCTCTCTAACGCTCTTGCCCAGCATGGCCCGCATGGCCTTTTCCGGAACCCCCACGGTCCATTGTTGCAGCCGCCGGTAAAGGTTGCGATCAGCTTCGCCGGCGCGCAAGAGATCCATGGCCTTTCTGGCCTCGGCGTTGTAGGGGATGAGCAAGGGCAACTCGTAATCCTCAATAAAGCGGAAATCCCGCGCCAGACTGCGGAAAGGAAAGAGCCCTTGCTCCGCGTGCCCTTCCACCCGATCCAGAATTAAAAATTTGTCCAGCCCAGCGGCGCCCTCAATTGAGTGCAGTTCCCTAAAATACAAGGCTGTGGCCTTTGGAGAAAGAACAGGCAAGCCGGACCGCTTTACGCTTTCGGCGGCGCTCCGGCGGCGGTCCTGCTCGCCGCATGCTTTTCCTGGCAAGTCAAAAACAAAAGTCTGCCCGCGCTCCAACCGCCCTTCCCGATTGCAGCGGCCAGCGGCCTGGGCGATGGAATCCAGGCCGGTCATGGCCCGGTAAACCACCGGCCAATCCTGATCCACGCCTGCCTCTATAAGAGACGTCGCCACCAACAGCATGGGCGGCGAAACCGGATCGAGCAACATATCTTTGATTTGCTTCAACACGACCTTGCGGTGCGCCGGACACATCCAGGTACTCAAGTGGAAAAGCGCTTTTGAGCCCTGAACGGAAGCGCACAGCAATTCAAACAAATCACGGGCCTGGGCCCTGGTGTTGACGATACACAACGCGCGCTCGTGCCCGTTTACCCTGGACGCCAACTCTGGCTCCTTCATTTCACCTATAAATTCAATAGCTACCCGCTCCAGTTCCTGAAAAAGCTTAGGCACGTCAGGCGCAATTTCCCGCACGTTTTCCAGGCCGTTGCGATTCCAGGGCTGTACTCCAACTTCCGGCTGGGTCGCCGTGCAAAGCACGATCGAAGCATTATACATCCCGGCCAGCTCATTAATTGCCGCCAGGCACGGCCGAAACAGCCGCGTGGGCATGGTCTGCGCCTCGTCAAGCACCACCACGCTGCCCGCAATGCGGTGCAGCTTGCGGCAACGCGAAGAACGGGCCGCGAACAACGACTCAAAGAATTGCACGGCAGTGGTCACGATGATCGGCGCATCCCAGTTTTCAAAGGCCAGGGTGCGGGCGTCTTCATTCCAATCCGCATCTTCGGAATTTTTTTGCTCCTTTTCCGCAACGTTTGAATGATGTTCAACAACAGCATTTGCCAAGTCCGGCCCAAAAGCCGCGCGAAAGACCTCGGCGGTCTGCTCGATGATGCTGGTGTAGGGGATTACGTAAATAACGCGCCGTAAAGAATGCCGGGCAGCATGATCAAGGGCGAAAGCCAGGGAGGAAAGCGTCTTGCCGCCGCCAGTGGGCACGGTCAGAGAAAACAACCCTCGCTCAAGCAAGGCTGCCCGGCGGCAAGCATCCAGCACTTTGGCGCGCTGCGCATTGACCTTGCCGGGCTTGGCCCGGTCCGACAATCGCTCCATGTGCGAATTTAAAGCCGCGCGCAGATCTTCAAGCGGTGGATAACCTTTGCGCAAAGCGGCTTTTTCAGGTTGCAAAAAGGCTTCTGTATCAAGGAAATCAGCGTCCACCAGGCAGGAGTAAAGCATGCGCGCCCAAAAACACAAGCTGAAGGCCAAAGACGATTGATCAGTTTTCGGGAAATGGGGCAACGCCGGAGAGCTTTGCGGCAACTGAATTTCAGTCTTCCACGCGGAATAATCCGGGATTTTACCGCCCGCGGTCAAACGATCCCTTAGGCTGACGCTGTCGCTTTCTCCGGAGACGCCGTCAGCCAAACCGGTGTGGTGTCCGGAAATGACATGCGCCAATGTGTTAGCCAAACCGCCAAGCCGTCGACTCTGCAAGTAAGATATGGCCACCAAAGCCCCGGCCAAGGAATGATCCACCGATTTTCCGCCTTCCAGGCGTTTTTGGAAGGCAAGGGAATATTTGCCCAGATCATGCAAAAGACCACACAACCCTCCCCATTCACGACCAGAGAAAGCATCGGCGAATTCACCGGCCTGCTGTGCCGTACTTTCAAGATGCTCACGCAAAGCATGCCACTTGTCATGCGCTTTTCCATAAATACTGTGAGCGAAAAACGGCATGCGACACCTCGAAAAAACAGTCAGGCCTTTATACCCCGCCAATATAATTACAATATTGGAGCATCATCCCATAAAACAGTTTTGCTAGAAAAATACCCGCAAAACATGTGTGTGTCAACAGCAATACATAGAAGTATCTGAAACTATTGCCTAAAAAATCAAGAGCCTCGTATATGACCAATAAACTGTATGTGTTTATATTGACTTAGCATTTTGTGACTTTTTACTTTTCCGCATAGCAAACTGCCGTTTGCGACTAAAAAAAGACCGCAACAGTCCGTTGCGGTCTTAAAATTTGCGGCGCCGAAAAAAAGCTCTAAGATAGCAAGCAACACTTTTGATTATTAAAAACAGTCGCACACAAACGTGCTGAAATTTCCTATCAACAAGCCGACCTAACGGGCAAAAGCTTGTATCAGCCTGCTCCGCAAGGCCACCGGCCACCGGCAACGTCATCGTTTTTTGGTCTTTCCTGTTACTGCAATGCCGTTATTGGGTTGTTTCCCACAAGCTTAGTTGCCGCCCGATATCTGAATCTGGAAAGGAAAAAGATATGCGTAGTCGGTGTAAGTATCGTCAGAGTCAAATACAACCGCGCCGTCGCCAAATACTATAGCGCGTCCGCCAAACAATCTGTGGGCGCTGAAATCGAAGCAATAAACAACTCCACCGCGAATCTGCTCGATTGACGTTCCAAGCAGATAAACGTCGTCATCGTTTTTTAAGTATTCCGCGTCTTGTGTCTTATAGTCTTCATCTTTGAGGTAATATCCGTGAGGTATGCGTTGCTCGATAGCCACTTTCAGATACCGCAGAGCCTTGGTCGGGGCAAAATCAACCAAGGTTTTGGGGGTATACGACGCGTATGGGTTCGCGAGCAAGAATTCAACATAGCTCTCGGGTATGCGGACGCATTCATACTCGCCCAGCGTGGCCTTGTCGCCGGCAACTTTAAAAGTATACGAAAAATCGCCGATCAGTTGTCCTTTAAATGCATTATCAGTTATTAAAAGCTCGTTGCCCGAGACCTTGTATTTGCCGTTCATTACTTGGCCCTGCTCGTCGTTTGTGCTTATTATCTCCTGATAGGTGCCGTCCGCCATAAAATTGAAAAGGACGACATGGTCATTATACTCATAGCGCCATAAGCCGACCAAACCGTCATCAGCGCATGCCGTCCATGCCGCCGCAAGCAGCATGAAAGCGCACAAAAACAACGTCGAAATTTTTTTCATGAAGACACCTCGTTTTTAATTTTGGCATCCAACGGCATGAACAGCGCCTTGCCCTCATTTTTTGACCATACAGACCGCTAAAACTACTGTCAATCAGGCCGGGGCTAGCGGCTCTTGCCGCAGTTCACACGGGCAACCACCTGTGAAAAGCATAAAAAAGGCTCCTTGGAATTTCCAAGAAGCCTTTATATTCTTTTGTGGTGCCGAGGAAGGGACTCGAACCCTTACACCACTAGGGCACTACCCCCTCAAGATAGCGTGTCTACCAGTTCCACCACCTCGGCATTCGGGTGTAATTATACTCTACCCGGGTCTTTGGCAAGCGAAAACTTCGGGCACAGGCATTTTTTTTCGCAGCGCTCGGCCCTTGTCGGCAGGCCCGTCGCGCAAAAAAGGCACTCGCAAAAATGGTCTAAAATACCCCCTCAGCCAGCCGGCAGGCTCCTGGTGATCAGGAAAATTCTAGTGGCCAGCCAGTCAAGCACCACAGCAGGATTGACTCCATAAAAAAGACTTTCGCGGCATTCGGCCAGGGCTTCGTTGATGAAGCGCAGGGCGCTCTCCGGCTGCCGGGAGAAGAGTTCCGGCAGGCCCTGGGGTGGCCGCCGTCGGGTCTGCCGGGACAGGATCGCGGATGACAGCGCCCGGTCGCAAAGAGAGCAGATATTTTCGGCCAGTTTTGCGTCCACCGCTCCCCTGGATGATGTTCTGGAAAACCAGGCCGTGCCCTCGGTGGCGAATGAATAGAGAGCCGCGTGCCAGGGGGCGAGTTCGTCATCCCGGCCCTCTTTGGACATGCTCCAGGGAAGGGTCAGCACAAAGCTTCGCGAAACGAGCGTGGGCAGCAGCCGTTCCCTTTGCGGAGCCGTCAGGACGAAACAGGTGTGCGGCTTCGGCTCTTCAAGCGACTTCAGGAGGGCGTTGGCCGCGGCTTCTCCCAAGGACTGAGCTTCCGCGAAAACGACAATACGTTTGGCCGATTCGCGCGGCGGCTCGCCTAAAAAAGGCAAAAGGGAACGCACCTCGTCAATCTTGATGCTCTGGGCGGTTCCGTCGAAAAAAAACACATCGCGGTGCATTCTGGCAATAACGCCGCGGCAGCAGGCGCATTTGCGGCAGGGTTTTGCCGCCTGAATTTCCAGGCCCGGCAAGGCCGCCGCCCCGCTGCCGCCGGTGCAGTTGAGCAGCATGCCCCAGTAATCGGCGGCGGCAAGGCGCAACGCAACATCCCCGCCTTCGAGCAAAAGCACTTGGGGGGGATGCGCGGATAGCCCGTCTAAAAATCCCTTGACTCGAAGACAATCGGGCAAACTGGAAAATGCAAGATTTGCCGTGAAGAGCGCCTGAATCCTCTCTTCATCAGGAAGAGATTCAACCTCGTTATCGCCCTTCGCCTGAACGGCTGCGGACTGCCCGGCCTCGCCCGGCGAAGCCGCGACCCTGGACTGCTTTGCGCTTTTAGCTGGGGTTTTTCTCATGAAGGACATCCCTCATAGCCAATTAACTATCGCGTTCACGCACCTTTCGCCACACCATTGCAAGGCCGCCCCGGGACAGCCTCATCCATTCCTAGCGCATTATCGTCTGCTCGCGGGCCGGGCCCACGGAAACTATGGTCACGGGCACGCCGGCCGCTTCTTCAATTCGGGCTATATAATCTCGAGCGGCTTTGGGGAGTTGGTCGTATGACTTCATGTTTTCAATGTCCTCGGCCCAGCCGTGGAGTTTCTCGTAGATCGGGCTCACATGGCTCAAACCATTTTCCATCTGGGGCGGGTAAAGAATGTTCCGGCCCTCATATTCATATGACGTGCAGACGAGCAGTTCCGAAAGGCCTGACAGAACATCGAGCTTGGTCAGCGCTATTTCCGTGACCCCGCAGAGACGGACGGTCTCGCGCAAGAGAGCGAGATCAAGCCATCCGCAGCGCCTGGTGCGCCCCGTGGTTGAACCGAATTCAGCGCCTTTTGTCTGCATATACTTGCCGGTGGCGTCGTTAAGCTCGGTGGGGAAAGGCCCGGAGCCGACGCGGGTGGTGTAGGCCTTCACAATGCCCACGACCCGGCCGAGCTTGGAAGGGGCAATCCCGGCGCCGACAGAGGCGTTGCCGGAAGAAGTATTCGATGAGGTGACGAATGGATAGGTTCCGTGGTCAACGTCAAGATGCAGACCTTGAGCGCCCTCGAACATGATCCGCCCTTTGGACTTCAGGCAATCGTCAATCACCGTGCTTACATCGGCCAGGTAGGGCACAAGGCGTTCGGCGATCGGCTCCATTTCCTTCATCACGTCTTCAACGGTGAGGGGCTGGCGGCCATAACAGTTAAAGAGCAGGGTGTTTTTTTCCGGCAGCGCGCGGGCCACTTTCTTGCGCAGGAGATCAAGGTCGGCCAGATCGCAGGCGCGCACGCCGATGCGGATGGCCTTGTCCTCATAGCACGGGCCTATGCCCCGGCCAGTTGTGCCGATCTTGTCGTCGGTCTTGCTTTCCTCGCGCGCCCTGTCCAGAACCTTGTGATAAGGCATGATCAGATGCGTTTTATACGAAATCTTGAGCCGGCCGGGCGACATATCTATGCCCTGCGCCTCAAGGGCCTCTATTTCCTCAAGAAATACCGCCGGGTCAAGGACCACGCCGTTGCCGATGGCGCAGATCTTGTCCGGATGGAGGATCCCGGAAGGGATAAGGTGCAGAATATACTTCTTGCCGCCGACAATGACCGTGTGTCCGGCATTGTTGCCGCCCTGGAAACGAACTATCAGGGAAATATCCGGCGAAAGCAGGTCCACAATCTTTCCCTTGCCCTCGTCTCCCCACTGCGCGCCAATAATAATCAAATTAGACATATATTTCCTTCCGGGGTGAAGCCTGAGAGAGGGGAACCCAAAGGGCGACTGCCCCCTGAGATTCCCCTCCCCCAGACCTCTGCCCCACCTGAACCCGTTCGTGGGGCGCTATGTTGAATCAAATTAAGTGCGTCACTGAAAACAGGCGCAACATCTTGCGCGGCCGTTCAAAGCAAATCAGCAGTCATCATCCGCCTTGCGGAAGAATGGCAGGATCTTCGCCTTGGGCCTGGCTTCCTCATTTACCGGCTTTTTCTTGTCAAGCGGGATAAGCCAAGGGTTGGCCGGATGACTGCTCCGGTCAGGATCAGGCTTGGCCGTTGACACCATATTGTAATTGAAGAGCTGGTTTTTCCAATGAACCGCCTGCAACAGGCAGAAAACCAGCACGGCCTCCTCCCAGCGTTTGGTCGGCTCAAAATCGCCGGTCTGAGCGGCATACTCCTCCCAAAGCGACATGAGCGAGTCCTCATCATACGCATTGAGTTGTTTGGCCATTTTCTCCAAAGCGCGACGCATGCCGTCCTCCTGAATATTCGTCACTTTCTGCATACGCCAAAGCCCAAAAACCATCAAGCGCAAAGTGCGGGACACACCTGCGGCGGTAAAACCGACATGCGCGGGCTCTTCCTGGAGCCACCGTCGGGCTGCCTACAGCCAGTTGAAGATGAAATTTTGGACCGTGTCCGGGTGCAGAGTTTTGTGAACAGGGCAGGCCAGGGCCGCTCTTTCCAAAGATTTTTTCTGCTCCCGGGTAAAACTGCGGTCAGGGATGGTGATGACGACGTCAATTGCCGAAATCCGACGGGGTTCCTTTCCCATTGTCTTGGTTGTCTCAAGTTTTGCGCCGGTAATATCAAGCCCGTGGTTTTCGGCGTAAATGCCCATGATCGTCAGGGCGCAGGAGCCAAGGGCCGCTGCGACCAGGTCGGTCGGAGAAAAGGCCTCTCCCCTGCCGTGGTTGTCCACCGGAGCGTCTGTGTTGATCGTGGCTCCGCTGGCGGTGTGGGTAAGGGACATGCGAAGGCCGCCCAAATATTCTCCTGTAGCTGTTGGCATTACGCCTCCTTTGTATTTCTGCCATATAACCTGGCTGCGCGAACATGAAGCATGCACGGCAACAGTCAGGGGCAAACGTTAAATTAATGGTAAGTGGCGGCGGTTTGTTGACCCCGCCTGGGAATAAGGCCTTATCCTCGCCGGAACAAGGGTATGTTTCCAGGGAAATTCCAAAGACTTGTCAAAGAAAAAAAGCAGGCTGGCTATAACGCGGCCTCGTCGGGATATGCAGCGGCAACCTTGGCCATGAAGGCGGCGAACCGGCCGTTCTCGACAGCTTCCCTGGCCCCGCGCACCAAATCCAGAAAATAGGTCAGGTTGTGCAGGGAGTTCAGCCTGTAGCTCAGCAATTCCCCGGAGGTGTAGAGATGGCGCAGATAGGCGCGTGAAAACGTCCGGCAGGTATAGCAAGAGCAGGCCGGATCGAGCGGTCCGTCATCCTCGGCGTATTCCTTGCGCTTTATGTTTATCTTGCCGAGCGAGGTATAGAGGGTGCCGTTTCTGGCGTTTCGGGTCGGCAGGACGCAGTCGAACATGTCAATGCCCATTGAGATGCCCTTGACGATGTCATAGGGCGTTCCCACGCCCATCAGATACCGCGGCTTGCCGGCAGGCAGAAGGGGCGCTGTGTGGGCCATCAAAGCGTACATCTCGGCCTTCGGCTCGCCGACGGAAAGCCCGCCAATGGCAAAACCGTCAAAATCGTATTCCGACAACTGACGGATTGACTCCGTGCGCAGATCCGTGAAGGTCCCCCCCTGGGTGATGGCGAACATGAGATTGGCCCGGCGTATTCCGGAATAGTAGTCAAGCGAGCGAACCGCCCAGCGGGTGGTCAGGCCGATGGATTTCGCGGTGTAATCATGGTCCGCCCCGTATGGCACACATTCATCAAGGACCATCATGATGTCGGAGTTGAGGTTCAACTGGATGTCAACGACCTTTTCCGGTGTGAACAGATGCTTTGAGCCGTCAAGATGGGAGCGGAATTCAACGCCCTCCTCGCGGATCTTTCTGAGTTCGGACAAGCTGAATACCTGATATCCGCCGCTGTCGGTCAGGATTGGCTTGTCCCAGGCGTTAAAGCCGTGCAGTCCGCCCCTTCTGGCCACAAGCTCGTCGCCGGGGCGCAGGTAAAGGTGGTAGGTGTTGCCAAGGATGATTTCAGCCCCAAGGGCATCAAGGTCGTCCGGAGCAATGGCCTTGACGCTGCCGACCGTGCCGACAGGCATAAAAATCGGCGTGCGCACCGCGCCGTGAGCCGTGTGCAGGATGCCGCTACGGGCCGCGCCGTCCGTTGCCGTGACCTTAAAGTCGCCGGGAGAAGGCATGTTTTCCAATATATTCATTCTTCAGTTCAGCAATATTTAAGAGATGTGGTTGACGGAGGAATCCCCCGGCCCGACGCTTTGGCTATCTCACTTCAGCGCGCGCCACCCAGGGATCGACATGGACCAGAACGTCATAAATGGTGACTCCGATTTCCCCGGCCGCCTCGTCTGAACACAGCAGATCTTCCAGCTCATGGGCGATGCGGTTGGCCTCGGTAACGGTCATGGAGTCAGCAACGGCCACATGCATGTCGACTTGCAGCGCCATGCCCATGTAGCGGGTGCGCAGGTCGTGAATACCCTTGACGCCGTTGACGCGCAAGGAAATTTTCTTGATTTTTTCCACCAGGGCCTTGTCGGCGCCCCGATCAAGCAGGGTAAGCGTGGCAGGCAGGCATATTTCCCAGGCCGAATAAAGAATAAACAGCCCGACAATCAGCGCCGCTATCAGATCGATGTGTGACAAGGAAGGAAACCAGAGGGAAACAGCTATGCCAAGAGCGGTGGGAATGGATGATATGGCGTCGGAGCGATGATCCTTGGCGTTGGCCTGCACAGCGGCCGAATTGAGCTCAATGCCCCGGCGCATTGTCCAGCGGTACAGCCATTCCTTCAAGGCCATGGAAACAAGGCACAGCATAAGCGCCCAGATATTCCCGGCCTGCCCGGACCTTGGTTCAAAGAGCATGGCCGCCGCATCCCAGATGACGCCTGCCCCGGCAAAGGCCAGGATGACGCCGATTGACAAAGATATCATGGATTCAAGGCGATATCTGCCGTAAGGGAATTTGGCGTCTGGCGGAGCCGACCAATAGCGCACTCCGACCAGAATGCCCACATCGCTGGCCATGTCGCTCAGGCTGTGTACCCCGTCGGCGACGAGAGCGCGGCTGTTGCTCAAAAAGCCAATCAAAATTTTAAAAGCGCCAAGGGCCGCGTTGACCCAGAATCCGGCCCAGGTCACAGAGCTTACGCCTTTCACCTGTGCGATGCGCTTTTTTTTATCTTCAAGCTTTCGAAGCATACAAGCTCAATATCCAGCAAAACGTACGCAAAATACCCATCGCCGCAAGAAACCGCACAACAATGGGAACCAGAACCGTAATTTAGTACACTCCTTCCACCAGCCAGTCCATTGCTTTAAGCTCGGCGTCGGAAGGAACTTCCGAATCGGCTATGCGCAGGCGGCCCTCAGTGTCGCGAACCGGACCCTGGAATACTTTGTAGGCTCCGGATGTGATCTCGGCCTTTCGGCTCAAAACAAGATTTCTGGTTTTTTCCGGAACCAGCGGAGAAAAAGCGGTGATATCCACAAGGCCGCTTTCCATTCCAAGCCAGTAGTCGCCGGAAACCCACTGCCCCTTGCGGTAACGGGAGAGCATTTCATTGTAAAACGGATACCAGTTCCAAACAGCGGCGACAAGCTGGGTCTTTGGATAGAGAAGGGACATGTCCGCGTTGTAGCCTATGGCGTAGACGCCCTTTTCCGCAGCCGCTTCCTGGGCGCTCGGGGTGTCCTGGTGATAGGCGACAACGTCGGCTTTTTCCTTTATGAGGCCAAGGGCGGCGGATTTTTCAACAGCCGGGGCATACCATGCATTAGTCCAGGTAACCTTCACGCGAGCCTTGGGGTTCACGGCGCGCGCCCCCAGAGTGAAGGCGTTGAGCCCGCGAATTACTTCCGGGATGGGGTAAGCGGCCACATAGCCGATGACGTTGCTTTTGGTCATGGCCCCGGCCACCATGCCGGTCAGATATCTGGCCTGATACATGCGCCCGAAGTAGACGCTCGCGTTGGGCGCGGTTTCGTCGCCGGCGCAGTTCAAAAATGTGGTATCGGGATATTTGGCGGCCACCCTGAGGGTCTCGTCGGCAAAGATACGGCTGGCCGTGATAATGATATTGTACCCCTTGCGGGCCATGGCTTCAATAACCCGCTCGGCATCAAAGCCGTCAGGCACACTTTCAACGAAATGCGCGGTAACGCCGGGACTCGACGACAGCACCCGCCTGGCAGCTTCGTGGGAAAAAGACCAGCCGGCGTCTCCCACCGGAGATTCGTAGACAAAGCCGATAGTTACCCCGCCGGACTCAGCCGCAAGGGCGGCAGGGGCAGAGCATAAAGAGATTAAAAAAAAAGAGCCGGAAGGATAGCGGACCTGACGTTGAGCATTATTCATTCCTCCTGTCTCAGCAATCGCGCAGTCAGAACGGGCATTCCCATGCGCAATACACTGATATAACATATCTCGCAGAATTATCGGCTGTTGAATCACCCCGCCAAAACGGGCAAGGAAAGCAAGGGCCGGAGGAGAAAACACAGAGCCTGCGCCAGCGGCCATCAAGGCAATCACCCTGTCGGCTTTCTCCCCCGGATCTTCGCCCCACCCACTGCTTACATTTTCGGAGCCGGAGTGACCTGTTCGGCCAGGTGCTTGACCACGGCTTCGATGGCTTCCGGGTTTTGGGTGATTTCTGAC
Organism: Desulfovibrionaceae bacterium; assembly: GCA_031551565.1. GTDB lineage: Bacteria > Desulfobacterota > Desulfovibrionia > Desulfovibrionales > Desulfovibrionaceae > Frigididesulfovibrio. The sequence goes on from JAVBNM010000020.1 coordinate 90,768, forward strand.
TTGTCGAAAAGCTCGGACATGAAAAGGCGGTAGGCCTCTTCCTGCCTGTTGCGCAGAAGTTGGGCTTTCATGGTCTCGGCCACTCCTTCCCATTCCGCGTCGCTGACCGCAATAATCTCGTCCACACGGGCAATGACCGCGCCTTCGGCCGTGGAAAAGACGTTGCCGATCCACTCGCCGGGGTTGGAGGCGAACATGGCGCTGCTCAGGGCCTGCGAACTCGAAAGCCCGGGAACTTGTTGATCGCGTCTGAAGGGTTCGGACTTCACAAGCTTTCCGGCCCAGGATTCAGGGGTTTCGTGTCCCTTGAAACCGGCAATGGCTTCAGCAGCCTTTTCGTTGGCCTTGGACGCGGCTTCCTGACGCTTTATGGCCGTGATGATCTGAGGGGCGACCTCTTCCATCGGGGCAACGCCGGCGACCTGATACTGGTTGACTTTGACGATGACAAAGCCGTCAGCGGCATCAAGAGGCACGGGCACGATTGTGCCGGCGGCGGTGTCCCTTACCGCCTGCAAGGAGCCCTTGGGCAGCTTCAGGCTCTCGGCCAGCACATCTTCAGTCACCTGGCCGCTGTTCTCAATCTGCAATTTGAATTTTTCCGCCACAGCTTCAAGGGTGGGGGCGTCGATGATGAAGTCTTCCGCCTCCTGCCTGGTGGCGTCAAAGGAGGCTACGGCCTTTTTCTCGCCCAAAGCTGCGTTTATTTCGGCCCGGGCGTCTTCAAATGAGGATATGCCCGCTTCCTGGCGATCTTCGACCTTTACCAGGTGAAAACCAAAGACAGTGCGGATAGGTTCGCTGACCTCGCCCTTTTTCAGGCCGGCCACGGCCTGCTCAAGGATCTGGGGCATGGAGCCGACTTCCGCCCAGCCCATTTCACCGCCATTCCCGGCTGAGGTCTTGTCGTCGGAATATGTGGCGGCGGCTTCAGCAAAGGCGGTTCCGGACCCGACTTTCGCCAGCACATCAAGCGCCTTGCCCCTGGCCTTTTCCACCTCTTCCGCGTCAATCTCCTGCCCTTCCATTTCAGCCGGGGCCTTGATCAGAATCTGGCTGAGCTTCACCCGCTCCTTGTGGGCGAACCGTCCTTCCTTCTCGCTCTCATAATAGGCCCTGGCCTCGTCCTCGCTCGCTTCATAGGAAGCGGCCAGCTTGGCCGGGCTGATGTGGACGTAGGAGACGTCAAGAAGCGCCGGGCGGTTGAAGGCCGCCTGGTTGGCCTCGTAAAAAGCCTTAACCTGCTCAGGCGTCGGGTTGACCTCGCCCTCATACTGGCTAATCGGGAAAAGGGCGTATTCGGCGACCCGCTCCTCGCGGGAGAAGCTGTAAAGAGATCTGGCCTCTTCATCGGTCACGCCGACACTCAAGCCAAGATAGGTCCTGAGTTTGATGTCGCGCAGGCGTTTAATCTGATCCGCTTCAAATTTGCCCATCAAAATTTTGCGCTCGGCCAGCCAGTTTTCATATATCTCGTTGCTGAACTTTCCGTGCTTGTCATGAAACACGGGGTTGGGCGCAAGGGCGGCCTTAAGTTCGGCTCCGGATACGAATATTTCAAGCTTGGAGCAGATTTGATCAGTCAATTTTTCAAGAACAAGCTCCTGTAAGGCCACCTGAACCAGGCCAAACTCCGGCGCGTTCTGAAAGGTGACTGCCGGGTTGTCGGCGTTTTCGGTCTTTACCAGGTAATTGTAACGCTCGGCAAACTCCTGCTGGGTTATGGCTCCACCGTTGACTTCCGCCACTGTGGACGAAGACGATGAACGGATGTTGCCGACTCCCCAGAAGATGAAAACAATGATGATAAGACCGAAAATGATCTTCACGCCAAAAGAGGTGGCGTTGTTTCTGATATTGCCAAGCATCTGCATTACTCCAAAAAGTGTTTGCGGTAGGTAAGTTCAGAACGGACGCGGGCTTTAAAGCTGCAAGAGCGCCTAATCGACCCCAAGCCCCGTCATCCGGTATTCGTTGAGCTTGTTTCGCAGAGTGCGGACCGAAATGCCCAAAAGCTCGGCGGCCTGAGTGCGGTTTCCGCTCGTCTGTTCAAGGCCTTTGAGGATCATGATCCGCTCCATTTCGTGCAAGGGGATGACAGCGCCTTCAAAGTCCTGCCCGCCTCCCTGGACTGCGGGCGCCCCGGAAACGGCGTCTGGGCCGCCGGACGAAGCCGGCTCCCCGGACATCCCTGCTGCTTTAAGCGCTCCGCCAGCGGGTTCCGCGACAGCCGCTTTTGCCAAAGTCGCTGCGCCGGCAGGGACAAAATCAGCCCCGGCAGCCGCCTCGTCATCCAGGAACAAGGGCCATTCATCGCCCTCAAGCAGGAAATGGCGCGGGGTAATCGGCCGCCCGCCGCACAAAAGCACTGCCCTTTCCATGAGGTTCTGCAATTCGCGCACGTTGCCGGGCCAGGAGTAGGACTTCAACCAATCCACGGCCTCCTGCGTAAGGCCGGTTGGGGAGAGCCCATAATCGCGCACATACATGTCAATGAAAAATGCGGCCAGATCAAGCACGTCATCCCCGCGCTCTTTCAAAGACGGAAGGCGCAGCGGTATGACGTTCAGACGGAAAAAAAGATCCTGCCGGAATTTGCCCTGCTCAACCCATCCCTCCAGATCGCGGTTGGTTGTCGCCAGCACGCGGACATCGACCTTGACGGTCTCGGTGCCGCCAACCCGGTCAATCTCGCCCTCTTGCAAAACACGCAGAAGCTTCGCCTGCAAGCCAAGGTCCATCTCAGAAATTTCATCTAAAAGCAAGGTTCCGGTTGAGGCCAATTCGAATTTACCCAGTTTCCGCCCGATGGCCCCGGTAAAAGCGCCCTTTTCGTGGCCGAACAGCTCGCTCTCCAAAAGGTGTTCGGGCAAGGCGGCGCAGTTGACCGCGACAAACGGATTGTCCGCCCTGTCGCTGTGGGTGTGCAGAAATCTGGCGAACATCTCCTTGCCCGTGCCCGATTCTCCGGAAATAAGCACGGTCGCCTTGGATTTGGCCACCTGCCTGGCAAGCGCCAGAACCCTGGCCATTTTTTCATTTGTGCCGACAATGCGCGGCCCCTTTGACGCGGCGGTTCTTCCGCCAAGAGTGGAAGAGGATGGGGCCGGATGGGGGGCACGCCTGGACGGAAAACAGGCCGAGATTTTCTCAAAGCTCAAAGGCTCGGGCCAATAATCCTTGGCCCCCATCTCAAGCATGCTGGTGGCTTCCTCGGGCGTTGCCCGCTCGGAAAAGACGATGACCGGCGGGAAATTCGGGTCATCGCGGCCCACGGCCAGCAAATCCACCGCCTTGTACCCAGGCAGCGAGGGACGCGAAAAGATGACGCCCGGCATACCTTTGCGGAAAAAAGCCGAGGCGCCCTTCACATTTTCAGCAATACCCACCTCAAAACCCGCGTCGCGGAGTTCCGGAAAAATCCGAGTGACGGTCTGGGCGGGCGCTAAAAAAAGGATTCGCCGTGGAAACATCGTTCGTCTGTTACCCGTATTTTAAATATTTATCAAGGAGTCAACCCAAATATCTCACAAACGGGGACAGGCGGCAGACAGACTGGGGGAGGGGAACCGTCAGGGCGATCGCC